>NZ_SJPX01000002.1:600000-1200000 GCF_007860175.1 Rubripirellula reticaptiva
GCGAACAGCGTCAAGTTCCGATGACGCGCCGGTTTCAGTCACAAACAATCATCAGTCTCGTTCGGCATACGCCTTTAATTGTTCAATTAAACCACGCAATTCCGTCGCAGCGGTCGGCAACCCAACCTCGCAGTGCTGTGCGACGTCGGCAAGGGGGCCGAGAACTTCATTGCACACCTGCGAAATCTGTATCGACCACGCCTTGGCCTCCCGGACCTTCGCTTCGCAAAAACGAACTCGACGCTCGCACTTCTGTACCCGAGCAAAGGCCTCGGTCGCCGCTGGCCGATCTTCGGCCCGAGCCGCCGAGCGTTTCATCGCCAAACTGTCCTTCGACTCGTTCAATTCGCGACTTGCCAACTCAGCTTGGTGCCGCCAATACTTGGGGCGATCCTGCGAAAAATACTCTTCCGCACGATGAACCATCATGCGCACTTCCTGCAACGCATCGTCCCAATCGCCAGACAGGCGAAGGAGTCCGTCGTGAAAATGTTCCAGCGATTCGATGCTGCGTACCTTACTACTGGCCATTTGACTAGCGTCCCAAATACGCGTCGATCTGCTCCGCCTTGCGCATCAAGTACGGAACGTGCTCTTCAGTGGTTTGAATCAAGCGAGCCAACTGCCGCAACTGCGTTGTGAATTCATCGGAAAACTTACGTTGCTGTTCGTCACGCCAGGTCTGTTCCAACTGATTCATCTGTGACGCTAGTCCCGTCGAACGCTGCTTCATCTCTTCGGCAAACCGATGAAGCTGGGCTGCGAATTGGCGCAGTTGGTCAGGGTCGACGACGGCTTGAGCCATAGTAATGTCTCGGGTTGGGGGCAAATAAGAGCGAGTGGCGGTTAAGCGCCCATCGTCGTTTGTTTCGCAAGCTCTTGTTCGGCTTGCTGTAAACTGGCTTGGTAACTAGCGAGTGTCAACGAAACGCCAAGCCGATCGGCAGTCTCGCACAACAACCGCAGGGCAATCACTCGCAATCGAACCGGCGCCACAACCGCCCGCCGCAAAGCACACGCTCGCAGCGCCACCATCGCATCAAGATCCTTCCCAAGCGCCAACAAACACTTGCCACGAATCAAATAGGCGGACGGCGACAATTCATCATTGTCTAAAACGGGATCGAGCTCCTCGATTGCGTCCTGATAGTCCCCCGAATCGTAGCGAGCCTCGGCTAGGGTGATTCTCAGATTTACTAGCGACGGATCGCGGCTTAGGCGAGCTTGGCAAACTTCGATGCGTCGTAGTGCCCAATCTTGCTGACAACGCGTAAGTTCGTGGTCGGTTTCCGTGGTCTTCAACCGACTGTCCAGCTCGGCCACTTCGCGAAGCTGCTGGATTGAACGGGACAACGTGGCCTCTTCCAACTCCCAGTGCAACTCGTGCTCATCAGGAAAAATCTGGATCGCCTGCTGTAGCACTCTCCGTGCCTCGACCGGCCGATTTTCAGCGCGATAAATCTTCGCCAACTCTAAAAACGCGTCCAGATCGGCAGGGTTCGATTTCAGGTGGTGCTCGAGGTACTGACGTCGCTTTAGTTCGAGCTTTGGCTTGTTTGTCGTTTCAGTCGTTTCAGTCGTTTCAGCGACGACGGATTTCGCGGTCTCGACAACCACTGGCGGTGGCGTGACGGACTCGTCCACAACCGAAGTTTTTTCGGTCGCCGAGACCGAGACCGGCTCGTCAACAACAGGCTGATTGGCAACTGGCTCTTCGATTGAAACTCGATCCAGCTCCTCTGGCAGCACGGCTTCCCACTTTCCTTGACGGCCACCGTGCGACTCCTTCGGCGACTGACTCACCTGGATGCCCGAATCGCTGGCTGGAAAGTCTGGCATGATGGAAAGCTCAGGATGAAAGGACTTAGTGGACGCCGTTCCATTGTGAACTATCCCGATCGCCACCGCAAACATCCGTACAAGTAGCCCTCGACAGACTAGTGTCGGCCACGCTAGCCGGCCGGTTTTCTCGCGACTGACCGGTACAAGTCGAGGCTTCGCTGTGCATCGAGCGGCAAAGGATTGAAGGTGCCCGTCCATTGTTTCAGTGCGTCTTCGGCCATCACCTCAATCGAAGACTCTGCAATCGACAGTTCTTCCAGCGATGTCGCCAATCCGGCTTCGCGAAGCCAGCGGGTCACGAGAGACGCAAGACGTCCGGGCGCCTCACCATCCGACACACTTGGATCAACCTCTCGCATCAACTCGCCATACCAGTTCGCGTGCGTCGCTCCGTTCATCCGAATCACCGATGGCAACATCATCCCAACGGCTTGACCATGCGTGATCGAGTGACGAGCGGTCAGCGGGTTAGCCGTCGCGTGCGCCGCACCAAGCATCGAGGTTTCAATCGCCATGCCGGCAAAGCACGCTCCTAACTGCATTTGCCCCCGTGCCTCGATGTCGCCCGGTTCGGCAAGCACTCGCGAAAAACTGGCAGCCAACATTCCAAATGCACGACGACTGTATGTCACCGACATCGGATTGCGTCGCTTGGTGACATACGTTTCGATCGCATGCGATAACGCATCGATACCGGTCAGCGCGGTTACGCGTGGCGGCTGCGTCATCGTCAAAGCCGGATCCAAAATGGCGATCCGAAAAGCTGCCCGAGCATCGCCGCAAGGCATTTTGACATGAGTTTCCGCATCGCTGATCAAAGCAAATGACTGAGATTCGCTGCCAGTGCCTGAGGTCGTCGGAATGGCAATCATCGGCAGCAAATCGCAAGTTGCTTTGCCAACGCCTTGATAGTCGTGAATCGTTCCACCACAGGAATAAACAAAGTTGATCCCCTTGCAACAGTCCATGCTGCTACCGCCGCCAAGTCCAACCAACAAATCAGGTTTCACTTCCGCCGCCCGGCGCACTCCGGCTTCGACCATCGAAGACGTCGGATTTTCAGCAAAGTCATGAAACGACTCAACGCGCAGCCCCGCAGCTTTCAAAGACGAGATGGCCGCCCCATCATGGCCCGCTTCCATGATACCGCGATCACTGACCACCATGACGCACGCAGGACGATACTGTGCCGCCAATTCTCCCAACCGACTGATCGTCCCCTCGCCAAAGATAAAGCGAGTGCGATTTTGAATATCAAAAGGTTGCATCAGAGGAAATTTAGGTGGGCAAGTGGTGGTTGCTGTAAGCGGCGGGAGGGCCGGATGGGGTTATCGGCAACGACTGGGGGGTGACAGCAACAGGGCAGATCGAGCGAAACCTAAGAACTAGGGCTTCATCGACGTCAAATCAACGTCGTCGTTCAATTCTCGCTGCAGGTCTTGCAACTGCGCAAACATTTCCTGAATCAATGGCTTTGACTTCGGGTCGTCCGCCAAATCGTTCATTTCTTTCGGATCTTCCTCGACGTTATACAGCCTCAACACGTTCGCATTTGGGTACGCGATCAACTTGTGCGTCTTGGTCCGAATACTACGTTGCTTGTCCAGATAGGATCCATAAATGTTTTCGTAAGGACTCGGCTGGCCTTCCAACATGGGCATCAGGCTATTGAAATCAACATGTTCCGGCTTTTGAACGCCTGCCAAATCAAGAGTCGTCGGCATGATGTCCTGCAGATAGACCGGCTCGTCGATTTTCCGTCCTGCTTCGACCCCAGGGCCAACAACCATCATTGGCACCCGCACGCTGTGATCATAAAGGTTCTGCTTGCCCATCAAACCATGTTGCCCAACCGCCAAGCCGTGGTCCGCGGTGAAAAAGATCCACGTATTGTCCGCTTTACCGGTCGCTTCGATTGCGTCCAAAATCCGACCGATCATCACGTCCATGTGAGTGATGATTGCGTAGTACTCTTGCCGATGGACTTTGACTTCGGTGGGCGTCCGAGGAAACGGGGCAAGCTTTTCATCACGCAGCCCAGGGCCACATCCGATCAAGTCGGCGTGCGGATATTTGGGCAGAAAGTTAACCGGCGTTTTAATCGAATCCACCGGGTACATGTCCACGTACTCCTGAGGCGATTGCCGCGGATCATGCGGTGCATTGAATGCCAAGTACATGAAGAACGGCTCGTTACGCAACGACGCTTCTTTCAGAAAATCGCTGGAGTGGTTTGCGACCACTTCGCTCCAGTGCGTGCCGCCTTCCCAATAGCCACCAAACTTTGGATCCGATGGTGACCAGGGATCAGTGCCATCAGCGGCCGGACGACTGTATCCCGTTTTCGTATCTTTCGGCATTCCGGCTCGGATATCCAGTGCCACATCAAATGCTTTCGAAGCGTTGGCTTTGCAATGCCACTTGCCAGTCATGTAGGTCCGGTATCCGGCCGACTTCATGTGCTCGCTCCACCATCGTCCTGCCTGTCGTTCGGCTTCGGATTGGTTATAGATCGCGTTCGCGTTCCAAACCGATCGTCCCGAATTCAGCATCGTGCGACTGGCAACGCAAACAGCGCCGCTCCACGATCCCATATTGTAAGCGTGCGTGAACGTGGTACCGCGCCGCACCAGCTTATCCAAGTTCGGCGTTTTGACTTCCGGATTATTCAGTTCACCGAGCGTTTCAAAGCACTGATCATCAGCAAAAACAAAAACGATGTTCGGCTTTGCTGATTCAAGTTGCTCCGCATCGCAGCGTCGAACCGCTGTCGTCACTTGCGCGGCCCCAAGAATCAGAACGGCGAACGCGAATCGCAAGGAACAATGACCGCGGGAGCGGCCTGGAGCACAGCTAGTGTTTCGTGAAGTCATAAGTCGGCACGGCGGGAGAGCTAGACATGGGGCGATAGCCAAGGGAGCACAACGTCCCCATCTTCATCCCTAGGCCCACAAGCGTCAATTGCAGGGCACCGGTTCCAAGATATCGCTAAGCCCTGCCATTGCTCGGCCTAAGTAAACGGGCGTTGCTTCCAGGTACTTACTGTTTCGTGACTTGCTTCAACATTTTCTGCAGCGACGCATCCACCGGTTGTTGCAAAATTGCCCGTTTGAGATGCTTGATCGCCTCGTCCGTTCTTTGCTCAGCAATCAACAGGCGAATCAAATGGTTGCGATACTGCAAGTTGGCAGGCGACAGACGCACAGCATTTTCGAGCTCATCGATTGCGTCACTGGTCCGTCCGTCTGCAATAGCAATTCGAGACATGGCATACGCCACTTCGTCCTGCCGCATCCCCCCCCCAGCCCCGCCCAAGGACGGATCAGCAAGCATTCGGCCAGCCTTGGCCCACATCCGACCACGAATCGATTCCGGAACTCTCGGGTTCTCTGCAACCTGAAATATCGAATCAAGCGTTTCCGGGATCATCGCCTCGATCATCGTTTCGGATTCGCAATCACGAATCAAAGGCCAAACGGAATTGAATCGTTCGGGCTTTAGCTCCAACAAACGCTCGACCATTGGCCCCATAGATTCAGGACCGGGAAATACATAAGCCAACCGAATCGCTTGTTCAATCACTCGCGGGTTTCCCGACTGCAGTCTGACCAGATCATTCAACAACTTGGTCGTTAGTTCCGCGTTGCTCGCGTCGGTGCGCTCAGCCATCTGGACAAAGTCTGTCTTGATCAGCGGCACGCGCACGAACGGATGCAGTGGACAATGAATCATCGCTAGCACCGCGGACTGCCTAGCGTCTCGAATCGCCGCGGGATCTTGCCCAGCAACCAAGAAAGCCGAATCGTCGCTTTTGGCATCAAAGTTCGCGGGGTCGCCTCCAACCGACATCAAGCGACGAACATTGATCCGCGGATCGTTTTTCAATTCGATCTGCGTCGACGCATCCAACAGTTCAGCTTCGGATCGGACCACCGTCTTGACGCCAGAATACTCAGTCGCCATCTCTTGGTTGGCCAACAGATAGAGGCTTGCCAGGAACTGCCGCTGGGGATCCGACGTCGCCCCTGCCGATGTGTCGGAAGTAATGCGCGGCAACGAAGACAAACGTTCTCCTCGGATCCGCTGAGCCTGAAACCATTGCTTGAT
Organism: Rubripirellula reticaptiva; assembly: GCF_007860175.1. Taxonomy (NCBI): domain Bacteria; kingdom Pseudomonadati; phylum Planctomycetota; class Planctomycetia; order Pirellulales; family Pirellulaceae; genus Rubripirellula; species Rubripirellula reticaptiva. The sequence goes on from NZ_SJPX01000002.1 coordinate 605,950, forward strand.
CTCGAAATTGGCAAAACTATCGTTCGCTTGATCCGTCGACGTCTTCGTCACCGTCCACAAGACAGCGATTAAAACGAAAGCGATCGAGAGCGGCACAACAACCGTGCGAGGCTCGGCTACAGCACTTTCAATGCGTGATTTCATTCCTCCAACCGTTCGCGCCTTCGACGACTCTGGCCCCTTTAGAGGCAACATGCCAAAGAAAGCGCCAACCAAGACGGCAGCCGTCAAATAGTTCGCGGGCAACAGAATACCGAAGTCAAAACAACACGCCACTACTTGAGACGTTAGCAAGAACCATCCCATCGCAGTCAGCGACGCCAAGTGACTGCGGCGATGCAACGCCATCATCGCCAGTCCTTTGAACATCACGACAATCGCGATCGCGATGATAACGAAAATCACTGCGCCGCCTTCGACCAGCCATTCCACCGGCATCGAGTCTGCGTTCAACGTCGCGCTCGTACCAGCACTGGCTTGCTGATATGGCAACGTCGCGAATTGATACGTCCCTAAACCAGACCCCAGTGGCAAGTAATGCATTGCCGACCGAAGTCCGTCGGCGACAAGTTCCAACCGGCCGACCTGAGAGCCTTCGGACAGAGTAAAGATAGAATCAACGCGTTCGCCGACCGCTCCATCTAGCCCCAAATAAACGAGCGCCCAGCGTGCAGCTATCAAAACAAACACGACTGCTGCCACCATCGCGGGATTGATCGCCCGTTGACGCCGCACAAGCTGAAGCGTAACGATGACACCACCCGCTGCGGCGGCAACTAACGCTCCGCGCGACTGGCTTGCCGCGATCCCAACAACCTGGACGACCGCAGCAAAAAGAGCCAAGATCGAAGGACCGTCGAGATCTCGGACCATCGACTGCAACGCTCCAGCCACTCGCTCCAAAGCATTGCTCGGAGGCAGAACATATTGTGGGTCGATGATCGATTTCTTACTCGATTTGCGAACTGTCCATACCAGCAATCCAACGGTCGCGGCCAAGGTTAGATTTAAAAATCCACCCGCATTATTGCGATTGACGAACGGTCCGAAGCTAGACGGACGAACCGCACTCACCGGAACAGCCCATGCACCGGCACTCGGCGGCGGTGCAGGGGAACTAACCCCCAACAATCCCCACAATGTAACGCTGGTCCCGGACACAGCTGCGATCACCAACACCAACTTCAACGCGCGGCGATCACGAACGGCGAAAACCGCAATGAACATCATCACAGCGGATAATGCAAAAGGAATCATCGCCCGCAACGTGTTAACTTGACTAAGCGTCGTGGGATGCCGATCGATACCGAAGTCATCGACATTCAAACGATCGAGTGTCTTGGACTGTGCCGCTGCATCTTCGATCTGTCCAGCTTCGATCAACCTAGCTTCGATTAACCCAGCTTCGGTGCGGATCTGATCGGGAACCCAATCTCGGTACGCAGCATGCGTGCCCGGCGCCAAACGGCTGCTGATATTCGCTGGAATTGGCAGCGACTGAAACAGCCCCAACGCAACCACAGCTAACGCAAGCAACGGCATCGCTAACTGAATTCGGTGATAGCTGCGACCGCGAATAAAAAACAAGGGAAACGCCAACACCGTGATCACGACCACAGCCCAGCAAACCATCATCTGGCTCCATGGCAAAACGCCGCCGTAATCCCAAACGACAACCGCAGGCAGCGCAATCATCAGACAGGCCAATCCGGTGGCTGCCCATCCGGACAACTCTGGTCCCCCAAGCCGACTCACCATAGATTTCAGCCGTCGCAGCGATTTGGTAAGTCTCATTGAGCTGCGAATTTCGAGAATACGAATATGGAAGATGAGGACGCAAAAAGGGCGGGCACGTCCACCCCCCTTCTAATCTTGATCAGCAAACACCGACATGAAAACCGTTTGCTCACAAAGTTGTTCAAACTGCCCAAGTCTATCTCCTCGCAACCGGAATCACGCTCACTCCATGCCCCCTGACAGTCCCCTAAGTCTTACCCGTCGAACTTGGACGCGGCTTTGACGGTAATAATGAATATTCGAAAGAACCAGAACTGTTTCAGCCGCTAGACCAGGAAAGCGATAACCACTTGATTGCGATCGCCCCCTGGCCGATCATCATTGGATGAAAGCGATTCGGCGAAGGGTCAAATCAGCTTGGCTTCTCGCTCCGTTCCACCTTCTCTATGCCGGCAACTCTGTGACGTCCAAGCCGACCATCGTCTTCATCAACCGCTGCTATTGGCCGGATTCCGAGGCCACTGGACAGCTGCTGACGGACCTTTGTCAGGATCTAACGAAACGTTTTGACGTCCATATCGTTTGCGGAGCCCCAAATTCACCGACCACCATGGACTTCAAGCGATCAGGGATCGAGGTCCGTGACGGAATTACAATCCACCGCCTCACTCACACTCACTTCGCCAAACGAGTTCCCGCTGGGCGGATCATAAACCTGGTTTCATTCTCGCGATCAGCATCGAAGTACCTTAAACGCACCAACCTAAAGCCGCATGCGGTAATCTGCGAAACCGACCCCTTCCTGCTGCCGGTCGTGGCGTCCAGCTATGTCCGGCGAAACGGTGCGAAACTAGTTTGCTATCTGCAAGACATTTATCCGGACGTCGCAGAAGCCATTGGCAAGGTTCGCTCCGGATGGCTAACTCGCCAAATCCGGTTTCGATTAAAAGCAGCCTACGACCATGCCGACCGCGTCGTGGTGCTTGGCTCCTGCATGCAGCGCCGACTAACTTCACCGCCCTGGTCGATTGAACAGTCCAAGATGAGGGTCATCCCGAACTGGTCCGACTGTCAGTCAATCCAACCAATTTCAACCGAGTCAACGCAGTTTCGTCGTGTCAACAAGTTGACGGATAAACTTGTCGTCATGCACAGCGGCAACATGGGACTAACTCAGCGTTTGGACGTGCTAATCGATGCAACAGAGGATCGAAACTGGCCCGCCGAAGCAGTGCTAGTGCTGGTCGGCGATGGCGCTGCGAAACAATCGCTTGAAGAAAAAGCAGCGGCATTCGGGAACGATCGAGTGCGTTTCTTGCCCTACCAACCGCGAGAAACCTTGAGCGACAGCCTGTCAGCGGCTGACGTTCACTTAGTCTCGATGCATGCAGAAATCACCGGCTGCCTCTGCCCTAGCAAACTGTATGGCATCTTGGCCGCCGGCCGGCCAGTCCTTGCGATCGCCGACTCAAACACCGACTTGTGTGAAACGGTCCAGCAGAACCAACTGGGCTGGACGTGCCCACCGCGAAGATCCGACTCCATTGCAGTGGCCGTTTCGAAGGCCGCGATGGACCCGGCCTACCGCGAATCAGCTGGAAAACGTGCCCGGCAAATAGCAGTCGAGCGTTTCGACCGACCTGTCGTGACAAAGCAGTTCGGCGATATGCTCGCCCAACTGCTAAACCAGTCCGAAACCAACTAGCCGTCGCTCGCAAAACCCGAAACGCATCATGAAGTTTGCGCTAATTACCGGCATCACCGGCCAAGACGGTTCCTATCTCGCTGAACTTCTGTTGCAGAAAGGCTATACCGTTCATGGGCTCGTCCGCCGCAACAGCTCGACGACGCGGCTTCGCCTGGACCCGCTTTTTCATGACAAAAAAATCTACGGCGAGCGGCTGTTTTTGCACTACGCCGACCTAGATGACGTAACCACGATTCGGCGAATCCTCAACAAAACGCAACCCGACAAACTTTATCATTTGGCGGGCCAAAGCCACGTCGGGGCTAGCTTTGACATCCCCGAATCAACGTGCCAGTTCACAGCGATGGGCACACTCAAACTGCTCGAGATCATCCGCGATCTTGCCAAGCAACCAAAGTTCTTGCACATCAGCAGCAGCGAGATATTCGGTCGTCCCGACTCCGGCCCCCAAAACGAGATGACGGCGATGCGACCAATCTCGCCCTACGGTGTAGCAAAGACGTTCGCGACGCAAATGACGCGTGTTTACCGTGATTCATTCGGCTTATTCGCCGTCAACGCGATTTGTTACAACCACGAATCGCCTCGCCGTGGCGAGTCATTTGTGACTCGAAAGATCACTCGCGCCGCCGCAGCGATCTCGCTCGGCTTGGAAGACAAACTGCGCATGGGCAGCCTCGACGGACGTCGTGACTGGGGATTCGCCCCCGACTATGTGGACGCGATGTGGCGTATGCTCAACCAAGACTCGCCCCAAGACTACGTGCTGGCAACGGGTATCACGCACAGCGTTGAGGACTTCTTAGCTGCAGCCTTCGAAAGCGTTGGACTGAATTGGCAAGATCACTATCAGGCCGACCCTCGGTACGTGCGCCCCGCCGAAGTCAGCAATCTTGTCGGCGACGCCAGTCGGGCCGCCACCGAACTCGGCTGGAAACCAACAACCCAGCTTGCTGGAATTGTAAAGGCGATGGTCGAACACGACGTTCACTTGCTTGCGAAATCGTAGTGGTGTCAAAACTCATTTTTCGCCCAAACCCGATGCTGATATCTGGGCCACCAGCATCACCGTGGAAACAAGACTCTGGCGACGCCCCCTGCTGATCCGAACCACCGAGGCACCCCAGACCGCCCAGTTTTAGAAACCCCGAAATTGTGCCCCTGACGTTATACTTATAGGGGTTACCCCGCTTACGACCAGTATTACATCGTCTACTTTTGAACAGGACGATATGGGCAGGAATGTTCTTTGCATTCGAATGTTCGGCGGGTCATTCTGATCCCAAGAGCGAGTTCTGGGTATGGGAACTTTCCGATCAACCGGTTCGTAAACTCATCAAATCATATCGGGTCCGTCCATCTGAGAATGATCGACGAACTGCCCTTTTGTCTCAGTCCCCAATGCCAATGGCCGCAAACGGGACGTTTCGTCGCCAAAACATCAGTTTCGCCGCCTGAGTTTCCGTTTCGAACGGTCACCCAAGTGGACGAAGTCCGCGCCAACAGGACGCACTTGGACCAAGACACATTGCGACTCGTCGACCAACAGAGACTCTGCCCCCCCGATCGAATAATGGCTAAGGTACATCGCTCGGCAGAGCATCCGCTCGCATCCCAATCGCTCACGATGAAATCTCGCTCGCCCGCATGATATTCCTTCGTCATTTCGCAGCATTTAGCACTGCCATCTCGGTGTTGCTATTGGCAATTTTGCCAATAGCGGTCGCATTGGATTTTGGCGGAGTGTTGTGGTGGACCCAATGCGTGGCTGGTCTCGTGATTGCCGCTGCATTCGCGTTTTCGTTGCCAACAATTACCACTTGGTCTTCGTATCACCGACCGCGGCACATGTTAGTGATGGTTCCGTTGGTGCTGTGGCTGGGATTCTCAGCGTTCCAAACTATTCGCTTGTCACCGTCAATCGTCGGCTTGCTTAGCCCTGCCTCAAAAGTGGCCTACACGGATTGGATAAGTCCGATCCTGCCAGCCGAGCAATTACCGTCGTCTTATCCGATCTCAATCGCCCCCGACGATTCCAACCATGCCGTCGCACTGTTTAGCGTCATGGTGCTTCTCGCTTGGACATCGCTACGCGTCTTCAATACGCGTTCGCGGTTGATTGGACTCCTGAGCGCCGTCGCGATAACCGGAGCCTTGATTTCAGTCCTCGGAATCACATCGCTGACGCTTCCCGATCTGGCCATCGCCAAGTACTTCAGCGAAGCGGGGAACGCTAACTTTGCCAGCTTCGTCAACCGCAACAACGCTGCCTTAACGCTAAACCTTGGTCTCGCCGCTAGCCTCGGCCTATTGGGATGGCGACTGTCCGCGCTTACCGGCCAAGAAATCGACGGCGATGAATTCGAGATCGGCGAATTGTTCGCATTGGCAAGCGATCGCGATTCAGCCGTCGGTGTCGTTTGTGCGGTGCTGTGTTTGGCCGGACTTTTGGTTTGCGGTTCCCGTGGTGGATTGGGAGCGGCGGTTATTGCAACGACGGTCTCGTTTGGATGGATGCGACGCCGCAAAGGCCTATCAACCATCCCTGTAGCCATGGCAGTCATCGGCATCGCAACGGCCATTTTGCTGATTCCATTGAAGCTGAACCTCGAGTCCATCAAACGCTTGGAACTATTGTCGACGAACTCGAAAACGCTAGCCACGGACGGTCGCCTACAACACTGGCCTGAAGGCTGGGAAGCGGCAATTTCCCATCTACCTACTGGATCTGGCCTATCCACGTACGCCTACGCTTACCTGCCCTACCAAACCGAGACGCCAAAAAACTGGTTTCTGCACGCTGACAACTTGTGGCTAGAACTGTTCGTGGAACAGGGAATTGTTGGCATCACGATGGCGTTTTTGCTGTTGGCAGTCTTAATTTGGTGCCTAACAACCATCTCATTAACACATGATGCACTTGACCACGGCGTTCGTATAACCGGCTGGTATTGCATAACTGCGGTCGTGTTTTCACAGTTTTTTGATTTTGGTTTGATCGTTCCAGCCAACCTGATTCTTTTTGTAATGCTGATGGCCGCAATGGTTTCGCGTTCCAGCGAAACCGAAGAACTCTTCACGCTCGAAGAAGATCTCGAACGACCGTCCACTTGGTCCAGAATCGTGAACAGTGAAAAACTGGCTCGACTCGCATCCATCGTTTCGCCAGTCGTTGCATTAGTCGCGCTGACACTCACTGCGACATCTATTCCCCGACTTCTAAACGACGCAGCGGTTTCAACAGCGATCCGAACGACGGAAATGCAGTTGGCAGCCGGACAAGGGGACACTGCAATGCTCGAAGGAATTCGTTTGCAGGCCCAAAATACGACCGAGCCAATGCTCGTCTCGCAAATCAAGACGCTCGGACAGATCAATCATCGTCTAGCAAGACTCGAAGAAGTCGAGGAGCAAGATCCCGCTACTGTTCAACAGGCGAATGAGATGTACGTAGCGACTTCGCCAACGTACCGTCGCCTGCTAGGTCACAATGCGTCGCAATACATCGACGGACTTCCACCGACGGTCGAATCCTCCTCCCCCACAGGTATCGCTTCGGGATATCGCGAAGCAGTCAACCTGTACCTTCAATCTCTCGCTCGTTTGCCGCTTGATCCGGAAATCCGAGGGCGACTGATTGCCTTAGACTTCGCAATGACACCAGCTTTCACGCCCGCGAAACCGGCCGGTGACACAGACGCTGAAACATCCGTCACCCGCCACCTGTTGACACAACTCGGTCAATTGCATCGTGGGCATCCGTATCAACTTCGCGACGTCGCCGCACTGGCCGCCCAAAGTCGCATGAACGATCTAGCGGCTGAGTATTGGAAGCGTTCACTATTGAACTCACCAGGCTGGACATCCAATGTGATGCAGCAACTATCCAAGTACAAACAAGTAGACCTTCTAGCCGCTCTGCCCGACACACCTGCGATTATGCGTATCGCCACAAGCGAAATCCTGGCCAGTCAAAACGCATCTGCTTACCCTTTGCTTGAAACACTCCAGAGCAAGCTGCAGTGCGACGACTGTGAGAGCACCGACGAAAAGTCCAACTGCCTTGCACTCTCCGCCCGCGCGCTGTTGCGAGTCAATAGAATCGACGAAGCCGCTCGGTACTTCGCCAAGGCGATCGCCATCAAACCGACCAACGCCAATCTTCGACTCGACCTAGTCTCAGCACTTCGCGAATTGGGAAAACGGAGCGAAGCTCTTCAGGAAGCTCGCAAAGGCCGCCAAATCGATCCCAGTGACCTGCGTTTCGATAACGTCATCAAACAAATGGCTGATCTGGAGCTCAACTTGGAACCAAGCGTTAAACCGATCAGCAACTAAGCTCTAGAGAACGCCATGACACGTCTGATCTTACGCAAATATATGAGAGCCAGTTATGGGTACCGTTAACTTTGGTGTTCCCCAAAATATCGTGACATATCTCAAAGACCGAATGGGGCTCAAAGTATTTGTCGAAGGCGGAACCTACAAAGGTGGCACCAGCATTCGCATGTCGAACGTCTTTGATCAAGTGATCACGATCGAGAATTCGAAATCGATATACGACTCAACCTCGATTACTCTTGCCGACTATTCCAACATTGACGCCCGTCTGGGTGATACGAGGCAGCACCTGCCTGAAATTGTCGCGAAGCATGACAACCTACTTTTCTGGCTTGACGCTCACTGGAGCGGTGGAGCAACGTATGGCGAAGAAGATGAATGCCCAATCCTAGACGAACTAAAGATCATCTTTAATTCGAGACGCAATTCCGCCATTCTGATCGACGATGCGAGACTATTTCTCTCGCCACCACCACTCCCCCACCAGCGAACGAAATGGCCCAACCTCCAGGATCTGGTAGGTGCAATCCCACCAAACTGGGATTGCAGCTGCGTCAATGACGTGTTTGTAATTTTGCCGGCAAGCGAGAGCCAGCCTTACCGAGACTTTCAGCAAAATGCCAACACGAACCAGTGGAAAGAAGCGACGAAACCACGCAGCCTTGTCAGCCGTGCACTGGCTGCTGCGAGTCGCGCACTTTGAAGACACCGACAATTTCGTTCGCAACATCACGCTACGTATTCCGGCCGATGCTTGAACCTAGTCTTCCCACCTATAGCGCCGGCCGATAGTCACGATGAGTACGGAGTCAAAAACGACGGGATGGATTAGCCCAATTTTCGCGCGCTTTCCAATGCTCCGCAAAGCCCTGAAGAATAGCGGGTGGATATTCGGATGCGGCGTGCTTTCAAATATCACAGCATTTGTTGCAAGTGTGATGGCAGCCAGGTATTTGGATGTCACGGAAATAGGTGCCATCGGCTACGCAGCTTCGATTGTTGCGATGCTGCGGATTTTTGTCAGCCTCGGTATCGATGAAGTCGCCTGCCGAGAGATCTCGCAAGAACCTGACTCGTCCCCACAGGTCATCACGTCATCAATGGCCATTCGATTGACTGCAGCGGCAATTACGATTCCGGCAATCGTGGCCTTTGCACTCTTTATGACACCGCAAGCGATTGAAGGCCGCGCGTACATCCTGGTGATTATGTCTCTCGGACTCTTCGGAGTACCGTTTTCTTCTGCTAGCATTCACTACGCGAGTCACCTTCGATCCGCAGTACCCCAGCGAATCAACGCGACGCTTGCCATCCTGTACATGGCAATGGTTGCGATTGGCGTACAGCAGCGACTTAGCACCGGATATTTCGTATCGCTTATCGCAGCCCAACAAGCTCTTGGTGGATTGATCGTCTATTGGATTTACAGATCAAACGAAATAACGGACGCAAGATGGTCGCTTGTCCGAAAAACAGCAAAGTCACTGCTACACGATTCTTGGCCACAGACACTTTCGGGATTCGGCATTCTGATTCAAGCCTACAGCGATCAGATTATGCTTGGCGAAATGAAGGGGCTCGATTCGGTTGCCCAATACAGCGTCGCGCTCAAGATGACCACCGTCATGACGTTCGCGCCCTTGGCGATCCTAGCAAGCTTCTTGCCAAGTCTCTCGCGTCGCTTCAAGTCAGATCAAAACAGTTTTTGGATAGGATTTCATCAGGCCAATCGGCTGGCTTCGATACTTTGTGTCGCAATTGTAACGATCGTCTATTTCATTGGTGCAAAGCTCGTGTTGCTTACCTTTGGCGACCAATACTCAGGTGCCGCGGTACTGCTGTCCGTCATGTCGATGCGAATCTTCCTAACGTGCCTTGGGATCATACGTGGATCCTTCCTGGTAAACGCCAACATCCTTCAATACTCGATGCTGACGGTTTTGATTGGCACAGTCCTCAACATTCTTCTAAACCTAAAGTTCATACCGAGTCACGCCGAATTTGGTGCCGTCTACGCTTCGCTGATTTCGTTCCTCGTAACGACAGTTATTGTTGATCTACTATTTTCCAAAACTCGTCAGGCGATGTTAATTGCCATGCGAGGGTGGGCATTCCCATTCCTCAACTATGAAAACCAAGTTTTTCGGATCTAGGGGACATTCTCATCAAAATCAATGAAGCACTGAAGAGCCTTAAGTGGAGCACCAAGTCGGTTTATCAGGCGATTTGTCGAAACCGACTTCGCGACTGGACGAGATACTGGTCCGACAAGCGAAAGTACATAGCGATGGGGGGCAGTGAAGATATTGTTCACTTCCCGATTATCACGGACTGGACCGACCAAACTCAGATTGATCCCGTTTACTATCATCAAGATGCCTGGGCCTTCGAGCGAATCTTGGCGACAAAACCATCGCAACACGTTGACATTGGCTCCCATCACAAGCTGGTCGCACTCCTTTCAAAAGTTGTACCAACGGTGATGGTCGACATCAGACCGCTATCGGTATCGCTTGACAGTCTCAAGTTTGTCGAAGGCTCCATTGTCGAACTCCCCTTTGCGAACCAAAGCCAGGAATCAGTCTCCAGCATTTGCGTTGTTGAACACATTGGACTTGGTCGATACGGTGACCCGATTGACCCAGCCGGATCGATAAAGGCGGCCAACGAATTGGTTCGAGTATTGGCACCGGGCGGACGACTATTCATCTCAGTACCAGTCGGTAAGCGGGACTTTTTATACTTTAACGCGCACCGTGTTTTCTCTGAGGCGACCGTGCTGCGGCTTTTTTCAGAACTGGAAATGGTTCAATCTCGTTACATCTATGGCAACGATTTCGTAGAAGGCCATCGCGATGAAGTTGGGACCGGTTGCTATGAATTCAAACGGCCAGACACTTCGAATCGATCATCGGATATCGGCTAAGTAATCCCCCGCATGACATGGCTTAAAAAGCGAATCGGCTGGCTGATGATTCGGTTGCGATCGATAGCTCGCGTGGCATGCCGACTGCGGTTTGCCTGGGCGCTGCAATGCCTTGAACGAAGTGCGTTAGCAAAGGACCGTCCAATACTGCTGATTGCCGACAACTACGGAAGACTTGCAAATCGAGTCACAAGAATCTGCAATCTGATTTCGATAGCAAATCAGATGGGCGCCGTCTTAATCGACGCTGGTTTTGTGGAACATCGAAAGTCGTTCGCTGCCTTCGATGATTGTGCGCTATACGTTTATCCTCCTGAACGGCGGTCGAAAGTTGACTGGCGAGTGCGGCTAGCTTGCTTCATCATCCGCAATTGCCACTTCCGCGATCAGGACCTCCCCAAACAGATCTTGGACTGTTCCGACATGCTTGTAAGCGTCGACCGTTCGAATCAGCGTCTCGCGTTCAGCGCTCAAGAAATTGAAACTGCCATCGGAGCGTCGGGTTGCCGGATGTTGATTCTGTTGGGGCTGTATTTTGATGCCGACTGCAAGAGCCGATCAACGAAAGACGAATGCCGACAACAATTGGCCCCACAACAGAGCCTGGCAAAGACCATCGACGCAACGATTTCGCAAGTTCGGGGTGAAGGCGTTGGTGATGCCGAGTGTGAAGTAATCGGGGTCCACGTTCGGCAGGGAGACTACCGCTGGTGGCTAGACGGGAGGTTCTACTTTCCGCCAACGGTCTACGCGACTGCCATGCGTCAGATCCAGCAAGCCCGAAGCAATAAAGCCGTGAAGTTCCTAATTTGCTCTGATGAGACACTTGCCTCCGATATCTTCGAGGGCATGGACGTTCATTTTTCAGGTGGATCACCCACTGAAGATCTATTCTGTCTCAGTCGGTGCAACCTGATCATTTCAACTTTCTCCAGCTTTGCCTACTTTGCATCGTTCTATGGAGACCGACCGATACTCGATCTTTCCAGCTTATCATTTGATCAAAACCAATGCATGTCGATGGTGCCATTAAATTCCAAGGCCTGGCCGAGACTTGGGCTTCCCGAAGCGTTTAACGAAGATGAGGCAAGTCAAAGCAATGCAGTCTGAAATCAAACCATACGCCTACACCCATTCAAAGAATCTACATTCGTATTCATCAGCAGAGTTAGCGTATCGGATCATCATCGAAAGGATTGGCGTCGAACCGGCATCGGTGCTTGACGTTGGTACGGGGACGGCCGAGTGGGCGAAGGCGGCTAAATCGCTAGGCGCGAATCACGTCTGGGGTGTCGACGGAATCGAGACATCCGATGCGATTGAAACACTCGGGAAGGGATGTTTTGAGGTTGTTGATCTGCGTTTGCCATTTGACCTAAAGCAAACGTTTGAACTGTGCATCTGCTTAGAGGTTGCGGAACATCTGCCCGACGCTGCGTCGGAGGTGCTTATTCAAAGCTTGACCAATCATGCCGACACAATTGCCTTTTCTGCGGCGATTCCCTACCAACCAGGCGACCATCACATCAACTGCCAACCACCTAGCTACTGGCAATCGAAGTTCAATGCGATGGGATTTGCCTGTTTTGATTGCTTGCGAGACTACTTGGTTCCAGAAGAAGAAATCCATTGGTGGTATCGCCAGAACATTTTTTTATGTCGGCGGGACCCAGATTTAGCGGGCTCAGAACCACGAATCATTCATCGTGTCACGCCTGAGTGCCTCGACGAGGTTGTACGACTGTACCGCGACCACCGTTCGACGCAGCAGTTAGCCAAGAGCCTTGCTGGGTCGATCCTGCGAAAACTTAAACGAGTCTCTTTCATTGCTCGCTAACGGAATTTCGGTTGTCGTCTGTTGCTTCAACAGCGAATCCGTACTTCCGGATACCCTGCAGCATTTGAAGTTGCAAACGACATCGGACGATCTCGAGTGGGAAGTGGTGATCGTCGACAATGCATCGACAGATACAACGACCAAAATTGCAAGTGAGTTTGCGTCGAGTTTCGGCAACACCGATCGACTTCGTATCGTTGCGGAGCCAACACCTGGACTCAGCAATGCTCGTAAGGCGGGTGTCTTCGCAGCGAAATACCAATACTTAATATTTTGCGACGACGATAACCACTTGTGCCCTAGCTACGTTGAGTCCGCCTACAATTTCCTTAAGCAAAACAACGACGTGAATGTTGTCGGTGGGACAGGTACAGCAGTTTCGGCCATTGATCTACCTCATTGGTTTGCCAGTTTCCAGTCCGCCTACGCGTGCGGTCCACAGGCTTCGGAGCCAGGCCCTATAGGGAATCGATATCTGTACGGCGCGGGAATGGCGATTAGGACGGAATACCTTCGCGATGCGTACGCATCTGGTTTTGAACATCAACTGTCGGATCGTTCAGGCCAACAACTTAGTTCAGGCGGTGACGGAGAAATTCAAGAATGGCTGTCAATCCTATCTCCTGGCGAACGATACTTTCTTCCGTCCCTGACGTTTGATCATCGCATTTCAGAAGCGCGTCTTTCGCTTACTTATCTAGAGCAACTGTACGTTGGATTCGGCCAAATGTTGCCGATCCTACAAATCTATCGAAGAGTGAAAGAAGGCTATCGCAGCGCATTCTATCTTTGGATTCGAGCTTGGGTAAGCGCACTAGCTATCTATGTTCTACATTTGGGTGCATCAAAGTCAAACGACCATCGACAACTCGCGAGAAAACGTCACCGAGAGACAATTCGTTGGCTGTTCACGAATCGCAAGAATTTCTTTGAAACGGTCTATCACATTTGCTCCATGCACGACCGAACTGCAGAATAAAATCCGTCTACACGAACACCCCAGATCGTCCCGGAAAGACAGCCAACCATTGACCGGCCAGTGTTGTCAACAAAGCCAAAATCTTTGCAGTGCCGAATGCATCGAAACAGTCTCCCACTAAAGCAAGCGTTGCACTTCCGACTATTTTATGACGGCCCGCGAGACCTGCCCCTATTTTAATTCGAACGCCCAACTCAATTGACAACCAGTTTGGGCATCTATTCTTCGAATCGGCAAACACGAAAACAACATTTTCATGCAAAAAATCCACCGCATACTCTTATCCAGTTCTCTTACGAAACCCGTGGTACGGTGGGCTGGAAGAAAGCTTAAAAAAATAGCCGGCGCTGCGGATGCATCATCCGACCTGAGTAACGTTCTTAAACTCGGCAAGCCGGTTGCGGTCCTGGACATTGGCAGCCATTTAGGCGAAACGATTGCCCGATTCCGCGAATTCACCCAGTTACCGATTTTTGGTTTTGAGCCATCACCTGAAACGTTCGAAAGGCTATCCCGTCGTTTCGCTGGCGATTCAAGCATCTCCATTCACTGCATTGCTTTGTCAAACCAAAATGGAATGGCGGCTTTCAACCTGAACGCCAATGAGCAAACCAATTCATTACTTGAAAACGACATTGGAAACGAGACACTGCTGTCGGACTACACGCGACATCTTCAGGCAACCGAGGTGCAAACTAAACGCCTCGATGATTGGCTAGACGAGTATTTTCCCGAGGGCGACATCTTAATCAAAAGCGATGTTCAGGGCGCTGAGGGTATGCTGATTGAAGGTGGCGAACGAGCATTCGCTAGTCGAGTGATTGGGTTCTATGGCGAAGCCCAACTGGGGCCAATGTACAAAGGACAAAGCACACTCTGGGACTTGAACAAGACGCTAACGACACAATTCCATTTTGCCTTGTCAAATATTTACCCAGTCTATCGTGATCCCAAAGGCAGAGCATTGCAGACAGACGCCTTATGGATACACGAACGGTTCTTAGGATCGTGATTCACGCGCTTGTATTCGAATCGGCACTTACAGGCCATCGCGCGTACTACGTTCGATTGCTGTGTGACGAGTTGCTGCGACTTGGAATTGAAGTTACGGTTGCTGTACCCGACGTGGGGGAACAAATGTCAGAGTTCGAAGTTCACCTGGGTGGAATTCGCAACCATGTTCAATGGATATTCTATGCAACGCGGGAAGGGATTCACCGAGAAGCCGACTCTTTCTTAAGCGTCATCAACGACAGCAGTTGGGATCATGTTTTTTGTACCTGCAGTGATATCCTAGCCCGTCAACTCGGCCAACCCTTCGCGAAGATTCGCCGCGATCCTCAGCGTGCTATTGAAGGACTATTAATGCGAATCAACGCGGCCTACCTGGCACCGAGCGTTGGCGGACGAACCAAAGACTTGCTAGCAGAGCGTTTGATCGCAAGGTGCCCGTTTGATCGATTCCATTTTCTAGACCCGCTCTCATGGCGTCGATTTTTCGATAATTCGGGCCGTGCGCCCGACGCCAAACTGATGCCTGAAGCAATCGAACCGCTTGCAGTCGCCGGGCGAATTGACGCATGCCAGATTCTTGGCGTCCCGGCGGACACTCGATACATCACTTGTCCTGGTACCGTCCAGGAACGCAAGGGAATCCGGGAATTAGTCGCAGCATTTCGAATGGCCAACATTCCAGATACACGACTTCTGCTTATCGGCAAGCAAACGGCAACCATGTCGCAGTATTTCAAAGAATATTGTGGCGACCTCCTACAATCCGAAAAACTGGTTCTCTCGGACCGCTACGTTAGTTCAGCCGAGTTTGATTGTCTTTTTGCAATCGCGGACCTTGTATGTGTTCCTTATCCCAAACACCTTGGTTCGGCAAGCATTTTAATTCGAGCATCCCGTGCCGGATGCAACATCGTTGCGTCGGATTGGGGCTGGATTGGCTGGGCGAGCAAACAGTTTGATCTTGCTCGCACATGCGACGTTAACGACGTCGAAACCTTTGCTGATTCATTAATATCGAGCCTTCAATCGGGTGATGACTCCATCGCTACGAGTTCAATTCGCAAAAGCTTCAATCAATTCCACACACGAGACAACTACCTAGCACACTGGACTGCATTTCTGGGTGAACGACATGGTCTCAACACGCTACCAACGATCAAATTCCCTGCGTCCGACTCGCAAGTCTGAGCTCACTACACCCAAGCGGCCTCGACGACCGACCTCATCGACCGAACATGAACTGAGTTAGCGAAACACTCTTTTGTTACAACTGATCACCTACATTACGATCGCAATCGCTATTTTCCTGGCCTACAAGTCCAAGGAAAGAATGGGTTATGCGTTAGGATTGATGTGGTCCATGTACGCGTGGGAGCAGTTGGTCCAGCAAGGGAACGCCTTCCTCTTGCAACGTGGCTCATTAATCAACATTGGGTTAACTCTGCTCGCGATACTCGCAATCCTTTTTGCCTACCCGCGCGGCGAGCTTCGCCATTTTCGGTTTCAGCCACCTCACCTGTGTGTGATTGGACTGCTATCTCTGGCTGTAGCGTCATCACTCTGGACAATCAGTCCAAAAGACACCGAAGAACAGCTAAGGCTGATGGCGCCGTACCTATTTGCTTTCGTCCTTGTCTGTCCCTTCCTGGCCCAGAATCCCCGGGCCATCAAGGATGCCATCAACGTCACAATCTATTTTGGTGGACTCGTCCTGCTCGGGCTGCTGTTTAGCAAGATTGGGTCGCGGGGAGTGATTTTGACGAGAGTGGGCGGTGTCAACGTTGAAGGTAATCCTCTTGCGACCGCATCGTACGCCGGAATCGTTGCAATTTGCACAGGATTTTCTGTCTACAACGATCGCACGAACAAAGCCTTACTGCTGCTGAAGTTGGCCATCGTTGCTTTGGCTCTGTGGACGGTGGTTAGAAGTGGTTCGCGTGGCCAAATGGTCGCCCTTGTGGTTTCGACGCTCTTGATGCTGCCACTGACCGCAAGACTTGCAGTCCGGCGTTCAACCATTATGCCACTGTTGACGATCGCGATTTTTTGTGGAGCTGCGATCTGGGCGATTGACCACTACGACCTGTCCGCGCGTTGGCGCTGGGTTAGCATCAACGGTGCGCGTGAAGGACGATTTCAAATGGTCATTCGGTTACTCGAAGTCTGGGCGTCGGGCGGGCCTTTCACCTGGATAGGCGGACTTGGGTCAAGTAGTTCTTTCAGAATCGTTGGCTTCTATCCGCACTGCGTGCCGCCCGAAGTCTTGGCAGAATTAGGACTCGTTGGATTTGCGCTGCTTGTGATGTTTGTCGTAGGCGTCACCAATCGCGGACTGGCATTCTTGAAATCAACGTCTATCGACCCGTCGACACGACTGTTGATCGGAACGCTCTTCACGATGTTTTTCTTTGATGCATTGTTGTCGCTCAAACAGGGTAGTTTCTTGGGATCGCCCTTCTTCTTGTGTCACGGAATATCGATTGCGCTCGCTTGTAGCACTGCACATCTCTACAAGCACGATGATGTGGTGAACCTTCCGAAACGGATGGGTGGTACGAGACGCGCGCGGCTAGCGAACACTGCGACGAGTGGAGATGCAGCACGATGATTAAGTCACTGTTGCGAGTTGCGCGTCGTGAATTCACATTTCGAATGGGTGGATTTCGCCCGTCGATTGAAAAGGTTGGCGAGGCAAAATACCTGGGTTCCGTTTATGGCGGTTGGCCGGTAATCCCATCACTCATCAATGCTGACTCGATTATTTATTCCTTTGGGGTTGGACAAGACATTTCGTTCGACCTAGCAATGATCGAATTGTTTCATTGCAAAGTGCAGGCTTTCGATCCGACACCGATTTGCAAAGAATGGATTTCACAACAATCGCTCCCGCCAAAATTCTTCTTTCATCCCATTGGGGTTGCCGGACAAGACGGTACCATCACGATGTATTTGCCTATAGTCGAAGGCAGTGTTTCGTGTTCAGAACAGCAGACTTCGAGAATCCAAAGCAGTGTGCAAGTTCCCGTGCAGAGAGTAGAAACAATCATGCGGGAACAAAACGATGCCCACATCGATGTCTTGAAGATGGACATCGAAGGCAGTGAAATTGGGGTAATCGACGACCTCATCAAGACTCTGATCAGACCGGGGCAATTGTTGGTAGAATTTCACCATCGAATCAATCGATCGGGGATCGCGACCACGAAACGATCCGTTGGACTTCTGCAGTCGGTGGGCTATCAGCTATTTCACGTCAGTGAACTGGGCGACGAATTCTCCTTTGTCCACAGGAGTCGCCTGCGATGAGCGATCCATTTTTTGATGGCACGTTGCTTATACGACAGCGAAGCTTGCCGTCCTATCGAGTCCCTCTCTTTGAACGCATTGGAAAAATGTGTCGGCGCTTGGTGGTCGTCACATCAAAACTTCCCACTGAAGATTCGATGATTGAAACCGATCAACTTGTCAACGGCGATTGGATTCGCTTGCAAGGCAGATCGCTCGGCAAAGGTGTGACTCTGGTCTATTGGCAGTCAGGATTAAAGAAGACGCTCAAGAGCGTATCAGCCGATGCGATCATTACCGAAGCGAATCCTCGATTCGTGGACACAGGACTTTTAAAACGCTGGAGTCGTGATAACGAATGCCCGATTCTAGGTTGGGGATTGGGCACTACGAACTTCTTCGGGCATGGCTACGCCAACCTTCGCAATTGGCGTCGCGCGAGGACACTGCGGCAATTCGATGCTTTGATTGCTTATGGATCCGTTGCGAAACAACAATACTGCGATGGATTTGGGATATCCCCCGACTGCGTATTTGTGGCACACAACGCGACTTCCGACACGCCTTCATTGGGTGCAGACGCACTTAGAGAACGATGCGAGTCAATGGCGGCGACTCCATTCACAGTGCTCACAATTGGGCGTTTGATCGCGAACAAGAACTTAGAGTTACTGATTGACGCAGCGCACCAATTGAAAGAGCGTGGTCTGCTGATTCAAGTCGTAATGGTTGGCGATGGCTCGCACCGCGAAGCACTCCAGGCTCATGCGAAGCGGCTAGATGTTGCGGCTTTCTTCCCAGGCCATCTCGAAGGCAGCCAGCTTGAAACGGTTGCCCGTCAAGCACATCTGTTCGTCCTGCCTGGACTTGGTGGACTGGCGATTCAACAGGCAATGGCTTTTGGATTGCCGGTCATTGTTTCGCAAGCGGACGGAACAGAAACCGATCTGGTCCGTCCAACCAACGGGTGGCAAGTACCACCCAATGATGCGTCCATGATCGCGAATGCGATTGAATCAGCTGCAGCAGACCGTCCCGGAACAACACAGAAGGCAGTAGAATCTCTGCGAATCGCTAGCGAAGAAATCAACCTATCCACGATGGCGACTAAAATGATTGAGGCAGTCAATCAAACAAGCCGCATCAAGCTCACAAGAGTGAACCGTTAGTGCTTCGCGTCATCAACCTTGTCGACTCACGCCGCCAGATCAATTTTGGGATCTGGAATGCTGCGATCGCGACCGCACCGACGCTGAAAAGCCTGGCTGGGATTGAGTCTGAACTATGGTTCCCGCGAGATCGCAACACTGTCATTCCTGAAGTATTCCACGATCAAGTGGACGCATTTGAAGAAGTGTCTTCGGCTGGGCAATTTAGAAAACTGCTGAATCAACGGGTGACGGGAGACTTGCCCGTCGTCGTGATCAGCCACGGTTTGTGGCGTGAACCGACGCGTTGGGCCGCGCATGCCAAGCAACTTGGTCTTCCCTGGATCTTTACGCCACACGGAATGCTTGAACCGTGGAGTCTTGGTCAAAAATGGATCCGCAAAGCAATCTACTTCCGTTGTTTCGAAAAACGCATGATAGAAACTTGCGATGTCATACGGGCGGTTAGTCGCCCCGAGCAACGGAATCTTAAAATTCTGTTGAAGCAAAAGAACGTAACGATGATTCCGAATGGAATTGATCGATCACCGGTTGTTCAGCGAAAGCCACACGAGACCGTACGTTTCGTTTTCTTGAGCCGGTTACACAAGAAGAAAGCGGTCGCGGAATTGGTCATGGCGTTCTGTCAGTCGCCTTTGAAGAACAACCCAAACGTTGAGCTTGTCGTCGCCGGACCTGATGAGGGCGAACTGGACAGGATTACTGAGTGCATTCGAACTACGCAGACGGACAATGTCGTAGTCCCCGGTGCGATCTTCGGCGATAAGAAATTCGGCCTACTTGAATCGTCCGACTTTTTCGTTCTCCCCTCTCACAGCGAAGGCTTTCCTTCCTCGGTTGTCGAAGCCATGGGACGTGGTTGCATCCCGATCATTTCAGATGGCTGCAATTTCCCCGAAGCAAAAGCACTTACGATCAGTGCATCACCAGATATCGATAGCATTAAGAACGCCTTGATGACCGCAGCGAATTTGAAGCCAGACAAAGTCTCCAAGTGGTCGTCAGAAGCTGCTGACTTTATTAGAGCAAATTACACGGTTGACAAAATTGCTTATCAGCAATTGGAGCTGCTTTGCCGCCTAACCAACTCACCTCTTGCAAAGCAGCCCTGCAATGTAGAGAGCCAAACGCATGTCGTTTGAAAACATCGGCCAGAAAGAGATTCAACGACTCGACCGGTTTCACAGCAATCTTTCAATCTGGAACCGATTGGAAAGATCGGCCTGGGGCATCACATGGCTGATCTTTTTTCGCCCATCCCCAAGAATCGCATTCCGATGGCGACGGTTTCTGCTGCGGTGCTATGGCGCGACAATTGGCGAAAACGTTCGAATCTACAACTCTGCATCAATCTTCTTGCCTCGCAATCTGACGCTTGCGGCGCATTGTGTGATTGGCCCCCGAGTGGACGTCTACTGCGTAGCTTCGATCGACTGCGGCGAGCACGTGATGGTCTCGCAAAATGTTGAGCTATGTGCAGCAACACATGATTACCGCCAAGTAGATCTGCCACTTGTTGCCTCGCCAATTCGCATCGAACCTGAGTCGTGGGTGTGCGCGTCGGCATTCATTGGCCCGGGTGTCACGATTGGACGCGGCGCCGTTGTGGGGGCAAGATCTGTCGTGTTTAAAGATGTGGCCAGCGAGGACATTGTCGCGGGCAACCCGGCGAAGCGAATCCGCTCACGCACAGAACAGAAGTCCGCTGGTGGATCAGGAACGTAACTCAGTGACGACCGCCAGCAATCCAAAACATGCCATGGCTGTTCCAGCGACAGCACGCAATGGCAATTCAGATCGCGCGAGGTTCTCACTTGATTCACGTGTTCAAACGCCGGTGCTATTTTGGAGTGTCATTTTTTTCGGCGTGCTACCGTTCTTGATCAAGTATTGCGCGGCAATGTGGAATCAAGATTTGTACCAGTACTTCCCGTTCCTGCTGATTGCGGTGTTCGGGTTGGCCTACCTACGATTCGATCGTCGCGTCTACTTACCGACGGGCCTTGGGGCACATCTTGCCATTCTGGCCGCGATTTGTTTCTTGGTTCCTGCCGCGATGTTGCAGTCGAGCTGGTTGGGCGCGATCGCTTTCATCTTTTTGACCGCAGCGTTTTTAGGGTCGCAACGAGCAAGGGACGGTCGATCACTGCTGTATCTTGCAGTACCGATGGTCATGTTCTTGCGTGCCCCATTGCTGGCCACGTACACCGTGATGAATCGACTGCAATTGATAACCACTGACTTGTCCAGCATCTTGCTGGATGTAGTTGGCGTTTTGCACAATCAGTCGACAAACACAATCGAACTCGTTTCGAAAAACTTGTTTGTGGCAGAAGCCTGCAGCGGTGTGCAGTCATTGTTCACGATCTGCTTTTTGGCGCTGGTGGTGCTAGTCTATCAACGCCGATCATTGATACTGACGCCGCTTTACCTTGGGATTGCGTTTCTGTTTGCGATTGCCGGAAACGTGATTCGAGTCACTTCGATCGCGATTGCCGAAGAATGGTTTCGCGTCGATATCACAACAGGGCTTCGACATGAATTGATCGGCTATCTCTGTCTAGCGATCGCGGCCGGGATGCTGGTGTCATTTGACCATTTGATCGGATTATTGCCTTTTGCGACACGGACCCAGCAAAGTGCGACCACGACCGACACGGAAGGCTTGGTCCAGGCAAATGCCGAGTCAGAATTTTCAATCGGGCACGGGTTACGCGGGATGCGAATTGGCCAAGTGGTACCTGTTGCGATTATCGTGTTGTGCGGACTTGCGATGATCACTCAGTATGCGTTGAGTGAAACGGATGTGCGTCCCGTGGTGGCAACCAACCAGGTCCTCTATGAACCGTCCCCCAGTTTCCTTAGCGGAGCAGGTGCCCCCGTTCGCGTTGTATCGCACGAAGTCAATCGAGACTCTCACGGCGATCGCAACGCAAGACACGGAATGAATTCGGACGTGTGGCGTTGTGGCATCGGGTCGCAATCTGGTCAATTCGTTTTGAGCCAGCCGTACATGGGGTGGCACGAGTTGACGATTTGCTACAAGGTTCAAAACTGGACCATGACAGCTCGCAATGCCGTCTCGGTTGCCGGCGAACAGGAACCTGTGGTCGTTGCCGATTTCCTGTCGGACAACGGCGTGCACGGCTGTTTGGTTTTCTCGGGCGTCAACTCGAACGGAAAACTTCCGCGGACGCCTGGTCATTCGCCGTATGCTCGCATTTTGGCGCCCGTCTATCCGTTGATCATGGATGACTTTGCCGAAACGTCGGGGAGTGCCCAAACGTTAATGCTGCAGTACTGGATGGCTCAGCCGCAACCGATCAATGAAGCCGACAAACAAAATGCTGTCGACGCGATGGTCAAGATTCGTCGGCATACCGCAAAAGAGATCGAAAAAACGTTTGTCGAGTCACTCTCGCAGCGGTGAACCCGAAAACTAACGCGATGCATTCTCCCCCCATGACGGAACACGACACCGCAAACGCAAACGCAAACGTCACGCTGCCTTCCAATGCGTCAGCAATAGAAGACAAACGAGACCTGAGGTATGCGTTGGCGACCATGGCTTTTGCAGCTTTGGTTGCCGCCGTTTTGCTTTACGGCGGATGGTGGCGTCAAGCCAGACTGCCGGCCAAGTACGAGGCTCTGCATGACGCTGCGGAGGCAGACTACGAACAGCAACTTGCCATCCCTGCTGCTGATCGCGACCCTGATGTGTTTTTTACGCTAGGATCGCGCGTCGATGTTTTATCACGACGTCTGTATCGGTATTCGATTGACCCGAGTCGCCAGTGGCAGCGTTCAGAGTTTCTGCGTGCCCACGCTCATCGACTTAGCCGGCTTGTTCAATCGCCGGATGACTGGTCCGATCCCGCACTTCTTGAAGACGCAGCGCAGCGCATTGGCGGATACTTGCGTGATTCGCAAGAGATGGCCGAGAAGGTGCTTCGATCAAATTCGATCTACAGCAGCGACGCCAACCTACGCCGCATCGAAGACGCCTTAGCGAACTCGTCGTTGGATCAAACACAGATCAACGAGTATCGCGAGCTCCTCGACTCAGTCATCTTGCAGGCCGATGATCATCGACGTTCTGCAGACTCAGGCTCGAAAGATCAAGATTTCCAAAAACGGTCACGACTAACGCGCCGCCGCGCTGCGTTGCTATCAGGAATCCTACTTTTTGAATCGGCATGGGATGACGCACCTAATGATTCTCCCTTGATTGCCAACCAGCAATCCATCGATCGTGCAGTCCTCGAGCTAACGGAACTGCGATCGTCACTTACAGACGAGAACGACGTCGGGAATCGGTTGCTCGACACCATCGCGTTGGCACTTCGATCTCAACTAGATCCCACACAACCTCAAGATCCGCCGGAAGACGAAGTCTCGAACCACGACGACTTTTCCGATGCGTTGGCATCGCTTTACACCGAATCAATCATCAGTGATTCCAAATTGAACACATCAACTCATCTGGTAGATTGGTTGCCCGGCTTGGCAGCATGTTGCCTGCAAGAGAACTGGTCGCGGGCTAACGAGTTGATCCGTCGAGCGGGGCGACAAGACGCACTATCGTCGAGTGAAGTTTCATTCATCAGGCGATGGACTGCCAAGTTCATTTGCCGCTTGATGGTTTCGAAAGGGCGTGCGTCTTCGGAGGCATCCGAGGGAGCATCCATGTCGGACGGACTAAGCCTAGCGATCGCAATGGACGCAGGGGGCGACGAAACCTGTTCAATGCTTTACACGATTGCAAGACTGCGTTCGAAAACGGAAAGCCCCAATGTGGAGCCCTCGATCGCGTCAAGGTTTGCTTCAGCAACCGATTCCGCGATGGCAATTCCTAGCCAGCCGGCGAGCTTGGTGTCCGCGATGATCGCGGCCGGGATGGACGCCGACACGGAAAAACAGATCGAAATAGCCGAAACCGCCGAGATGCTACAATCGGATCTTCCGACCCGCGTCGCTTTCGTTGCACTTTGGCGATATAGCGTCGTGGCCCCCCCGGCCAATGTCTCGATCTCAAACGACCAAGCAATCTCAACCAGGGATGATCGTGAAGCCGCAATTTGGAGCCAGATCATTGAGGCACTGATCGATCCGGATGCTCAAGATTCCAGTGGACTCGCCTACTGCCAACTCGCCCAATCTGCTTGGCAGTTTCACAACAACAAAATTGACGAGTCGTTTAAAAATTTGATCCAGGCTCGCGATAAACTAGGACCGCATCCTATCGTTGGACAACTCGAACGAGCCCACGCTGATCGCAAAATGTCAAAGCTAAATCGCTAGGCTGCCGAGGAAACCCAATTCGCTTTGATCACTTAGTAACGGTTATAGCGGAAAGCGACTTTGAAATCGCGCCGTCGAAGAGCCGGGGCAGAATTTCGAGCTTGTTTTTGAAGGCATGACGTTAGACTAAGAGCCTCTCTCATCAAGCCACACGAATTCCATCTAGCAGAATCATCCGGATGAAAGCTCAACAGCTTACCGAACCTCGGTTTTCTGATCCGAACCAAGGATTAACCGCCTCGGCTCAAACTGAGAACCAAGCGGTCAACATTGCCGATGCAGTGTGGCGTTACCGCTGGGCGGTCGCCCTGCCGGTCATCGTTGGCGCAGTTTGCGGATTGCTGATTTACCTGCAGTTGCCGGAAACCTATCGCAGCACAACTCGTTTGATGATCGAGTCTGACAACAAAGCGATGCTAGAATCGATGAGTGGCGAGGTGATCGGTGGCGTACCAGGCTTGGATATCGTTGAATCTCAACTTTTCAGCGATCGTGTGCTTGCTGCGACGTTCGCGAATCCGCGTATGCGACCGTTTCAAAGCGAATTCGAAAGCCATCAGGCGATGTTCAACGACATCGCTTTAAATTCGCTTGAACTGGAACCGGAGGTTGACGATCTTCGAACAGCGCAGTCGGTGGTGGCATTGTTGCATTTCGAAAGTGACGTCGAAGAGCTTTGCCAACCAGTCGTGCAGTCGTTTAGCGAATCACTGCAAGATTACTACAACGAAAATTACAAAAGCAATCGCGGCGACCTGATCAATCTGATCGCCAAGGGGATGGAACAGCTGCACCCGAAGATGCTTGATCTCGAATCTCGCTATCGCGAATTTCGACGCGATGCGCCATTGGCATGGGACTCCCAAGGCATCGCAATCAATCCGCACCGTGAACGCCAATTGTTTTTGGTGGGTCGCCGCAGTGAAGTGACCGAGAAACTACGAGAGAAGGCGGTCGAAGTTGCCGCGATCGAGTCGATCATTCGGGAATCTAAATCGGACCCGCTGCTGGGTTTGAACATCATCGGCGAACTGCTGGGCAAGAGCTTCACGATGCCCAACTCACAAGGCCGCCTGGAAGACCTGCAACAGGGTGACGCTGAACTGGCGAAGAACAATTTGGCGCAAGAGTTGGTACCGTTGATGATCGAACGCAACAAATTCGAATCGGAATACGGCCCCAGTCACCCTTCGGTCAAGGTACTCGACTCGCAGCTCGAAACGATGCGTAGCGAGTTGCAACGATTGGTCGAAGAGAAAACCACTCGCGTGATGACGTTGATGAGTGAGTCGCTGGCGGATCCACGCGAGCGAGCCATTGAAGCAGTCAACGCCGTCGTCTTGGCATCGAAAGCACAAGTGGCACTGCTGACATCTCAGGTCAAAGAACTTGACTCGCAAATCGAAGACGAGCGAACCGAAGCCGCGAAATTGGCTCAGTTCGAACAAGAAAACCAAGCTCAACTTCGCGAAATCGAGCGTACTCGCGAATTACTGAATCAGCTCGAAGAACAAATGGCTCGAGTCAATCTGGTTGAAGACGAACGCGGTACGCGAGTCGTCGAGCTAACGGCACCATCGCTGGCATACAAGGTCGGTCCGAGTTTGATCAAAACCGTCGGTGCTGGCAGCATCCTTGGCATTCTGTTGGGATGCGGTCTTGCGATCCTGTTGGAAAAGAACGCCAACACATTCCGCGACCCAGACGAAATCGCCGACATTTTGGGGGTTCCTGTCCTGACCCACATTCCATTCTTCAAAGGCAAGGTGAAGAAGAGTGTGAAGGGCGATATAAATCCGTACGAGAAATTCGACCAATCTCTGGCGGTCGTCCATATGCCGGCGTCGATTCCGGCGGAAGCGATCCGGAGCTGCCGAACGTCAGTCTTCTTTGAATTGACAGGCAGCGGATCATGGGGTTCGGCTGAAAAGTCACCGGGCGGCCGAGTCATTCAAGTGACCAGTCCGCTGCCGGGTGATGGCAAGAGTACGATCGCCGGCAACCTGGCTTGCTCGATCGCGCAAAGTGGTAAGCGAACGCTTGTGATCGACTGTGACCTTCGGCGTCCACAATTGACGGACAACTTCGACATGGCGGACCAGAAAGGTTTGACCGATGTCCTGAACTGCGAGTGCGATGCACTTGACGCTTGTCATGTGACGCCGCTTCGCAACTTGTTCGTGATGCCAAGCGGTGCGATCCCAGCAAACCCAGCAGAAGCTTTGACGTTGCCAGAGATGAGCAACATGATGGAAATGCTTCGCGAGAAGTATGACTACATCTTGCTGGACACTCCACCATTGCTGGTGGTCACTGACCCAAGCATCACGGCTAGCATGGTGGACGGAGTCGTGGTTGCCTTGCGGATTCGGCGCAAGAGTCGGCACAACGCTCGCGAATCAATCAACATCCTACGTTCGGTGAGTGCACGGATTTTGGGCATTGTGATCAACAACTCTGACGAAGCCGGCGCGAGCGACGGATACCGTGGATACGGATATTACCGATACGGTCGACACACCAGTCGCTATTATCGAGCCGGTAAATCCGGAAAGTCGCACAAGCCTTCGCAGCCCTTGATCATCTCCGGCAGGGGATCGAAGCCGCAAGCCAAAGCAACGTCAGCGAAGGCCACATCTGCCCAAGCGGCAACTCCGTCAACGTTGGGGGAATCAACGCTGAAGGATCTTACTGATTAGAAAGCCAAGATTCCTAATGACATCAGCTTCTACAAGCGATCAAACCAGTAAGCCCACACTCTGTGTCACTAGTTTGGATCTTGGCCTGTTCCGGCGGTTCCTCTAGCAACGATTTGCAAGACTTCGCCGCTGAGCTGTCGACTCAGCGAACCACCGCCTCGCCCCCGGCGATCAGCCCTTCGTTACCATCCCTCAGTTATGATGGATCTTTTGTACGGGCCAAATAGTGGCTTACTTCGGCTCAACACCTCCAACTTTGCTCGAACGAATGAACTCGGATGAATCGCTGGCGAGAATTTCTCGACAACTTGATGAGCTGAACAACCCCGGCGACAAGGACAGCTGGCTTACAAACTCATCAGGCATCCGGCTTTGGATCGTTTGTTTGATTCCAACGTTGCCACTGTTGCTGGTCTACCTCTGGGCCTCAGTTCGCACGGCGCCGCTCGCCTACATACCGCTGGCATTTTTGTTGGTTGGACTACTGTATCGGTCGAGAGCCGACAGCCCCGTTGGTCGACCCAAGAAGAAAGCAGACTGGCTTCCGATCGGAATCGGCTTACTGGCGGTTTTGATGGCCGTGCTGCTTTCTTATCCATGGTTTTCGGCCTTTGGTTTCGTCTGCATTGCAGGATCGTTTCTTCGCAGTGTGCGTGGAAGATTGCGTCGAAGTCTGGCATATTTAACCGCACCGCTGATTTCGATTCTGGTGCCACCGTTCCAAATCGACGACCTAATCGTGAACTGGGCACACCGTAAAACGACATGGATTGCGAGTATCTTTTTGGATTTCCTAGAAATCCCTCACGCAATCGACGGCAGTGTGATCCAGCTTTTCGAACTTGAAGTCCTTGCCAGCGAAGTCAATGGCGGATTCCTGTCGATCTTCTGCCTCTTTTTCATCGCGTGCAGTTTGATGGCTTGGAAACGCGTCAGTCTATGGCTGTTACCGGCCTACGCGATTGCGGCACTGGCTACCACCATTTTGGTCAATGCATCGCGAGTCACCTTTCACATATTCGCAATTGAATCACTCGAAATCGACGAAGCGGTTAGCTGGTTGCCGATCGCGGCCGCGGCCACCGCTGGAATCGCAGCGATTGCAATTCTCTACTCGTTTCACCACCTAATCACAGCGTTTTTTCACTTCGTTGAACCCAACCAAGACGCAAACGTGAACCCGATCGTTCAAGGCTTCAATAAGCTTTCGTACATGAACGAGAACCGAGCATTCGAAGAAATGTCACAATATCGATCACGTGAAGGCCGTGATGAGGCTGTCCCGATTGCCAGCACAGCGTGGATGGGCCTGGTTGGAATTGGCGCACTGCTTGCACTGCTTTCGGTCGTCCAAGTGTTTCGATCGCCAATCGTATCGGACGACAAACTAGTAGCAACCAAGGTACTCCTTGCACCGGACGAAAATTTCTTTAACGCAGTCAAGATTCAGGCCGCAAAGATCGAATCGCATTCGCTCACGATGACGGAACAAAACAATGGTCCTGAACTGCGAAGCGATTCGTGGGAAGGCACATTCGGCGATGCACAACTAAAGATTCAAATCACTCAGCCATTGGTTGGGTGGTGGGAGCTGTCCAATGGATATCGTCAACTGGGCTGGGAAGTGCTTGACCGAGATACCGTTGCTGCAACCGAAGATGGAATTGAATCCGATAAAGACGCACTTTCAAAGCCGTTCATTTACGCGCGCCTTCGCCAGCAAGAGCCTGAACTACTGCAAAGCTACCTGTTCTTTTCATCGGTCGATGAGCATGGCAAGATCGGTGAAGCGCCGACCGGATTCGAATCATTGCTGAAGCGACTCAAACGCAGAATGGGCTTTGGCAATCGCGAGACGGCGGTTGCGATGATTCAGATGTGGGTAATATCGAAAGACCGCCTATCATCGTCTGACCTGCTGGAACTGCGACTTGCGTTCGTCAAGTATCGCAGCACCCTTTCCGACGCTTTGAAATCAAGCAAAAATCAGGTCGGAATTCCCGACAAGATCGACATCGAAATCGACAGCATCGAGACCACGTTTCCCAACGAGATAACGCCATGACCGAATATTTGAATCCAGTGAAGTGGATGCGGTGGGCAAGCCAATTCACATCGAACTGGTTTCTATCGTTGCCGGTACGCGATCTTCCCAAGGCTGCTTTGGCGGTTGCCGTTCTTGGCCTATTGGCCATCTGCGCCATCGCCGCCAATTCGGAAAGTTCGGATTGGCGAGGCCGATTGCTGGACCGACAATTGATCTCGGCGTTTGAACGCGACGACTTTGGGACCGCCGAATTGGTCCTAAACCGAAAGATTCGCAAGACACCCGACGACCCACAATTGCTATTTCGACTGGGGCTCGCCAAATACGCTCAAGACGAAAAAGAAACCGCGATCGACCTAATGCGATTGCTGGTGAAGAGCAAACGCCACGACCCAGCGGCGCGATGGCTGCTATTCAACAAGTTCTTGAACAAAGATTGGTCGACGTTTTCCGACGATGACAAGACCGAGTTTGGGCAATTGTTGGCGATGGTCCACAAAGAGGCCCCGAACGAAATCGCGATCAAACAGGTCTATGCTGAATACCTGATTGCATCAAAGGATTACTCAAAAGCAATTCCATTGCTGGACGATCTGTCACGGACACAGCCCATGCGGGGACTGCAAGCAGCTGTATTGGCAAGAGAACAGGGGAACGACGCACTTGCGGACCGACTAGCACGCCGAACGCTTGAATCCGTTGAAAGGTTGTTTGAGGAAGAGCCCAACAATGTCGGCTTGGTGGTAGCGGTTTCGCAGAACCAGATGTTCTTGAATCGCTATGCCGAGGCTGTCCGTACGCTCGAGGCAGGCATCAGTCGCGCAACCAAGGAGGAAGACAAACGCATCCTTTCGGCGAAGATGGGTGACTGTATCGTGATGTGGGTCGGCGAAATCGAAAAAGCGTCAACGACCACTGAAAAAGAACGACTTCGTGTACTGAAAATGTTGCAGGTTGCTCTCGTGTTTGCACCTCAAAACCCACGTGTTTTAACACTGGTTGCCGACAAAGTTTTAGCCACTCTTAACGACGACGACGAACAAATCGCGGCCGTTCGGAACGCATTGGTTAGCGGCAGCTCGCCTGGAATCGCTCACTTTATCCGCGGAACAGCGGCTTTGATGGAAGGTGAGGTCGATCGAGCTCAAACGTCGCTCTCGCTGGCCGCCAAGGAGTTGCCACAAAGCGGAGCGATCCTGAACAACCTGGCCGTCGCTCTTTCAATGCAGAGCGAAGATAACTTGGAGCGAGCCCTGAAGATATCGGATCAAGCGATCCTGCAGACCATCAACGCGACCCCGCACTTCTACGAGACACGTGGTCAGATCCTATTCCGATTGAAACGCTTCAAAGAAGCAATTCCGGATCTCGAGCGTGCCGTTTCGGTTCCAAGCTTGGCCAAGAACGCTCACCTTTCATTAGCCGAATGCTACGAGCAGATTGGCGATGACGAAATCGCAGAAATGCATCTCGAAGCATCCAAGAAAGAGATCTCAGATCCTGCCGAAGAGGTTTCGGAAGCTAACGAGTCCACAGACGGCGAAGCAGAAACAAGTGATGCGGAAGCGGAAACAGCAGAAGCTGAGCTAGAAACAACGGAAACCGAAACCGCTGACGCTGATTCGGCTCAGTGAGTTTTACTCGGTCAGGGTAGTCGACAGACCGGCGACCAGCTTTCGCCTGCATAACTGCACAAAAAAAACGGCCGACTTTTGTCGGCCGTTTTTCGTTCATTACTAGCAAAGTCTTTGCTTAGTACATGTCGTGGTCGCCACCGGTGCCAGCCTTCTTGCCGGCAGGCTTTTCGGCGACCAATGCATCGCTGGTCAACAGCAACGTTGCAACGCTGGCGGCGTTGCTGAGAGCTGTTCGCGTGACCTTCGTTGGGTCGATGACACCAGCCTTGACCATGTCTTCGTAGACGTCGGTCAAAGCGTTGTAGCCATCGTTGCCCTTTCCGGCCAACACTTTCTCGCAAACAATTCCACCGTCTTGACCGGCGTTTTCGGCGATCATGGTCAACGGTGCGCGACAGGCACGGATGACGATGTTGTAGCCAACGATTTGATCTTCGGTCATGTTTTCGGCATGCTTGACGGCTGCAGAAGCACGCAACAACGCGACTCCACCACCCGGCAAAATGCCTTCTTCGACTGCCGCACGCGTTGCGTGCAGAGCGTCTTCGACACGAGCCTTTTTCTCTTTCATTTCGCTTTCGGTCGCAGCACCGACATTGACCTTGGCAACGCCACCGGCCAACTTTGCGAGTCGCTCTTCCAGCTTTTCGCGATCGTAATCGCTGGAGCTGTTTTCGATTTCGCGACGGATTTGGTCGATACGCGCCTTGATGTCAGCGCTCTTACCGCCACCTTCGATGATGGTCGTGTTGTCCTTGTCGACCATGATCTTTTTGGCACGACCGAGCATCGGCAAGTCGACCGTTTCGAGCTTCGTTCCGAGAGCTTCGAAAATCGCTTGACCGCCGGTCAGAATTGCAATGTCTTCCATCATCGCTTTGCGACGATCGCCATAACCAGGTGCCTTGACCGCACAAACGGTGAAGGTGCCACGCAGGCGATTGATGACCAAAGTTGCAAGGGCTTCACCGTCGACATCTTCGGCGATGATCAACAATGGCTTGCCTTGCTGAACAACCTTTTCCAACAGCGGCACCATGTCTTTGATGTTGCTGATCTTCTTTTCAAAGACAAGGATGTAGGCGTCTTCGAGCACGACCGACATTGCTGCTGAATCGGTGACGAAGTACGGCGACAAATAGCCGCGATCGAACTGCATGCCTTCGACCCACTCTTGTTCGGTCTTTAGGCTCTTGCCTTCATCGACGGTGATGACGCCGTCCTTGCCAACCTTGCTCATCGCGTCGGCCAACAAGTCACCGATTTCGCGATCGTTGTTAGCTGCGATTGTGGCAACGTTCGCCATCGCCTCTTTGTCTTTGACCTTGGTCGCCATCTTGTGAAGCTTGTCGGTAATGTCGGCCACAGCGGCTTCGATACCAGCTTTCATTTGGATTGGGTTGACGCCCGCAACGACTGCCTTAAGGCCTTCGTTGAAAACGGCTTCGGCCATCACGGTAGCGGTCGTCGTGCCGTCACCAGCGACATCGCTGGTCTTCGACGCGACTTCGCGGACCATACGGGCACCCATGTTTTCAAAAACGTCGTCGAGCTCAATTTCCTTGGCAACGGTGACGCCGTCCTTGGTGACGGTTGGGCTTCCGAAGCTCTTTTGCAAGATGACGTTACGGCCTTTTGGCCCCAGCGTGACCTTGACGGTACGTGCCAGTTTTGAAACACCGCGGCGAATCGCTTCGCGTGCTTCCTGGTCGAATGCAATGATTTTTGGCATAGGTAGTGATTCTTGCTAAATAGTTTGATGGAGAAATGTGATGACGCGATCGCTAAAACCAGCGACTTACTCGACAACCGCCAAGACGTCGTCTTCACGCATCAGCAGGTATTCGACGTCGTCGATTTCGACTGTTTCGCCGGCATAGCTGCTGAACAGGACCTTGTCGCCATTCTTCAACTGGCTTTCCGCACGGGTGCCGTCATCCAGCAATTTGCCGCTACCGATTGCGACGACAGTGCCGCGGGCTGGCTTTTCGCGAGCCGAATCGGGCAGCACGATACCGCCAGCGGTGGTTTCTTCGCTCTCAACACGTTGAATGACGATTCGCTCGCCCATCGGTTGTAGACGGATATTCGACTTGTTTTTCGTGGCTGTTGCCATCTCCGTGGTACCTTTTCTTGGATGATGCTGAAGGGATGTGAGTGTTTTGTTCATGCGAGGATGCGCACCTTTGGCAGCAGCATCCGCGTGGAGTCGCTAAAGAGCAATCGGTGTGCCAGACGCAATCTTTCAGCTGCAAGTTCTTTCTATTAAACAGCTTACGGCAAAGACGCCTAGTTCGATGGACGTCTGGCAGACCAATTTGGCAGGATCTGATTTCGAACGGCAAATTGGGGCCGCTGATGGCGGAGGCGCAAACTGCCCCACTACTTACCCGCTATTCCAGTTCATCGGTGGCCAAGACATAGGCGGTGGCGTGAGTCCGGCAGGCACCTAGTGAGACATGCAGTTTTTCGATGCCAACTTGGTCGGCCCACTCGGCGGCCATTCCTGATAACAGGATGACGGCGCCTTCGCGCGGGTGGACGGCGACTTCGATGTCGGTCCAGCGGACGCCTTGGTTTCGGCATCGCATCGCCTTCATGGCAGCCTCTTTTGCCGCCCAGCGCCGAGCGAAGTTTTGGGTCGAGTTGGCGGCCCCGATGCAGTACTCGATTTCGTCGGCAGTGTAGACGCGTTCTAGAAATTGCTCGCCGTGCGTTTCGATCATCTTGCCGATGCGAACGCACTCAACGATCTCCGTTCCGGTGCCGAGAATTGCCATGAATTTATCTTAGCCCACATGCTGTCTGGGCACGCGACAAAACTTCGGCGGCAACCGTCCGAGCCCGTTCGGCGCCTGCTCGCAGCGCCTCGTGAACGTAATCGAGGTTCTTTTCAAGGTCCGCCCGTTTCTCGCGAGCCGGGCCGAAATACGCTTCACTGGCTTCGGCGATCGCCTTTTTGACTTCGCCGTAACCGAAACCGCCTCGGCGATACATGGCGGCCATCGCTTCGACTTCGGCATCCGATGCGAACAGACGATAGAGATCGTACAGATGGTCGCCTTCGGGATCCTTGGCGTCTTCCATCGCTCGGCTATCCGTCGTGATCCGCATGATTTGCTTGCTGATCTTCTTGACCGTGTCAAGCTTGTCGTCACAGAACAGCGGCAGCGTATTGTCGTAACTCTTGCTCATCTTTTGCCCGTCGGTGCCAGGCACTTTCGCACCGTTTTCGAGCGTTTTGGCTTTAGGCAGCACGAACGTTTCACCAAACGAGTGATTGAAACGGCCGGCCAGGTCGCGGCAGACTTCGATGTGCTGGACTTGGTCTTCACCCACCGGAACGATTTGCGAGTCGTAAGCCAAAATGTCAGCCGACATCAGCACCGGGTACGTGAACAAACCAGCATCGGCAACCAACCCTTTGGCCTTCTTTTCCTTGTAGGCATGGCAGC
This sequence comes from Rubripirellula reticaptiva, assembly GCF_007860175.1. Lineage (NCBI taxonomy): Bacteria > Pseudomonadati > Planctomycetota > Planctomycetia > Pirellulales > Pirellulaceae > Rubripirellula > Rubripirellula reticaptiva. Next base: position 640,085 of record NZ_SJPX01000002.1, read on the forward strand.
GTTCGAGCAACCCCATTGGTGCCCCCGACAACAGAATCCAGTTCAGTTCGCTGACTTCGGGCACATGCGACTGGACAAACATCGTCGCTTTGGCAGGGTCAAGCCCGAGCGCCAACAGATCCAGCGCCGCATCAATCACGTATCCGCGCAGCCGGGCTGGATCGCGTACCGTGGTCAGGGCGTGAAGGTCGGCGATGAAGTAGAAGCCGTCGTTCTCTTCTTGCAGGTCGATGTATTGGCGAATCGCACCAAAGAAGTTGCCCCAATGGGGACGGCCGGTCGGCTGAATGCCGGAAAGTACTCGCATGGAATCGGTGATGGTTAGGAGGATTCGTAGCCCCGACACATCGTGGCAGGGTGCTGTTTGTTGGATCGCGGCGTGACCCAGGTCCGTCAGCGTCTAATCGATCTAAGAGCTCAACTGAAACAGTCGCCTAGCGTTTTCGCTTGTGACATTGGCCAGTCTTTCGGCAGTGACGCCGCGAACATCGGCCAAGCACTTTAACGTATGTTCCACGCGAGCTGGCTCGTTGGGACGCTTGCCTCGCAGCGGTTCTGGGCTGAGGTACGGAGAATCCGTTTCAACCAGCAAACGGTCTTCGGGAATCTGCCGAGCCACATCGCGCAGCTCGTCACTCTTTTTGAACGTCACCATTCCAGCGAAACTGATGTGCAAACCAAGATCTAAAAACTGGCTGGCTAGCTGCATCGATCCGGTGAACGAATGCATGATGCCTGGCGGCACAGCGGATTGCCGTGCGAGTTGTTCAAAGATCAGATCGCCACTTTCACGCATGTGAATCACCATCGGCAACTTGGTGTCACGGCAAAGTTGAAGATGTCGATCAAAATAGTCGTGTTGGTCGGCGATCGGCGTGTCGTCCCAGTAACAATCGAGCCCCGTTTCACCGATCCCGCAGACGCCGGGGCGGGCGGCAAGTTCTTCGATCACTGCAAAGTCACCTTCGCCGGCTTCCGCAACCGAGTTCGGTTGAATCCCGACAACAGCATGCAAGTAACCGGGGAACTGCGCCGCCAGATCGCAGGCTCGTCGGCTGGTTGCGACATCAATGCCGATGACGGCGATGCCGCCAACGCCAGCGCTGCGTGCTCGATCAATGACTTCGTTCACGTTTTCCAGAAACGTTTCTGAATTCAAGTGCGCGTGAGTGTCAAAGAGGTTCAGTTTCGTCATTGAAAAGTCACGCAGACCAAAAGAAGCGAGTCAGGTGATAAAACACCGGCGCGGCAAAACAAATGTTGTCAATCTGGTCCAAGACGCCCGCATGTCCTTGAACCAAGGTGCCCGTGTCAGTGACGCCGCGGTCGCGTTTGATCGCGCTCATCGTCATCGTCCCGGCACTTGCCATGACCGTCACGACGGCGCCGACGATACCGGCTTCCCAGGGATAAAACGGAGTCGCCCAGAACAGCAAGGCTGCCACTAAACCGGTGGTTACCATGGACCCGACAAACCCTTCCCAGGTTCGGGAAGCATTGATTTTTTCGGCAATCACGTGGCGCCCGGCAATCTTGCCCCAGGCACGTTCAAAGACCGAGGCAAGCTGTGCAATCAGGACAAAAAAGATGAGCACGCTGACGGTACTTCCTTGCCAAAGGTTCCCGGCGGTTTGCTTCAAATTCAAATCTAAAATTGCCGGTGCATAGCTGAGCGAATACACGCAAATCAGCAGCCCCCATTGGATTTTCGCGCTGCGTTCAAGGAACCGTTTATAGTCGCCGGCAATCGCGGCTCGTGCCGGAATGAACAGGCTTGCATAGACGGGAATCATGATGCTGTAGAAATCGTAGTAGTCGGTTCCGTTGTGCCCGCCCATTGATCCCGGCGGCGAACTGCCCAACGCAATCAGCACGTATTGCAGTGGCGTGAAGATGAAGAACACCCAGAACAGCGTCCGGTGATCGCCACGCCGGGTCGGAGTCATCGTGATGAACTCGCGCAGCGCCCAAAACGACACCAGCCCAAACAACACGACCACGCCGATCCGACCAAGCAACAAGCCAAAGGTAAAGATGACGACCATCATCCACCAAACTCGTAGCTTGTGATTGAATCGGCGCACGATCGCAGACTCGATCCCGATTTTTTCGCGTCGCGACATGATCACGCCGACGATTGTCGAGATCCCCAGCGTCCCCAGGATCACAGCCAATAGGATGTAGATCCGCGGATCACTCCACTGGGATGACTGTGTTAGGGATGACTGTGTTAGGGATGACTGCGTTAGGGATGACTGCGTCGTGGCTACCGCCGTCGCCTGGGCCAGCAAGGACAGCATTGTTAAACGCTCAGCCGCTCGATCACAGCGGCCCCCATCGCTTCGGTTCCAATCGAGTCGGCACCACGGGCGATATCCATCGTTCGCAGGCCGTCGGCAAGGACGCGTCCCACAGCCGCTTCGATCGCGTCGGCTTCAGGCTGCATGTCGAGCGAGTGTCGCAGCATCATTGCGGCGGCCAGAATCGTGGCTAGCGGATTGGCGATACTCTTGCCGGCGATGTCGGGTGCAGAACCGTGAATCGGTTCGTAAAGTCCCGGGCCACCGTCGCCCAGCGATGCGCTTGGCAGCATGCCCAGCGAACCGGGCAACATCGACGCTTCATCGGTCAGAATGTCACCGAACATGTTGCCTGTGACGACGACGTCAAAGTCCTTGGGCCGGTTGATCAGGTGCATTGCCATCGAATCAACGAGCACGACATCGTACTGAACATCCGGGAATTCTTCGGCCATCACGCGAGCGGCCACTTGCCGCCATAGCCGGCTCGGTTCCAAAACGTTCGCTTTGTCAACGCTGGTCAATCGGCCACTGCGACCTTGGGCAGCCTTGGCAGCCAATCGCACGATTCGCTCGACTTCGGGGACGCTGTAGACCATTGACTGGAACGCCGATTCGGTGTCGCCGCTGCCGGTTCGTCCGGATGGGCCAAAGTAGATCCCGCCTGTCAGTTCACGCAGGAACAGGATGTCGGTGCCTTCGATGATTTCACGCTTCAGCGGCGAGGCATCCACGAGTTCTTTGAACAGCTTGATTGGCCGCAAATTGGCAAACAGGCCGAGTTCTTTACGGATCTTCAACAAACCCGCTTCGGGACGGGTCTTGGCCGACGGGTCATCCCATTTCGGACCGCCGACGGCGCCAAGCAGAATTGCATCGGCGGCACGGCAGGCTTCAATCGTTTCGGGCGGCAACGGATCACCACAGGTATCGATGGCGATACCACCGATCATGTGCGAAGCGAACGAGAACTCGTGACCGAAAAGTTTGGCCACAGATTCCAGGACCAGACGAGCTTGTTGGACGATTTCGGGGCCGATGCCATCACCGGGCAACAGGACAAAATTGGCTTTCAACGTCAGTCGCTTTTGATTGGGGGAAAAAGATGCAGATCAACAGTTTCGGCCCTCAATCTAGCCCAGCCTAGGCCAGAAAAGTAGGCACGGACGAAAGCCAAATAACCGGCACGACCGTCAACCCCAGCCCGGACTCGCTGATCGGACCGGATTCAAAGCAATTTCCAGGCTGCAGACCTAGCCACCGAGACCCACAGTTGCGGTAGGCCGTGAGAGGCATCTGCATCCATGGCAATCCGACTTTTTCCGCTTTACCGATCTGCTATCCATGCTTTCACCCATTCAAACAGCGTCTGTTGACTCACTGACGCTGGCCCCGATCGCACTGACGCCTGTCACGTCGACGCCCGTTGTCGTGCCAGCAGTCGCGCCGGCGATCGATCTGAAAGTGCTGCACATCGTCAATGGCGAACATTTTTCGGGTGCCGAACGCGTCCAGTCTCATCTTGGCCGTTGCTTGCCAAAGTTTGGGGTCGCCGCGGATTTTGCGTGCGTCAAGCCGGGCAAATTTGCGTCGATGTTGGAAGATCCCCAAAACGTTTGGGGGACCGGCCATGACGCGGCGATGTCGCACCGCTTCGATTTGCGAGCTGCCGCCAAAGTCCGTGACTTGGCCAAGACCTACGGCTACGACGTGCTTCACGCTCATACCCCTCGTACCGCGATGATCACCTCGATCGCGGCAAAGATGACGGGGCTGCCGTGGATTTATCATGTTCACTCGCCAGCCGCACGTGATTCGTCGCGGGCAGTCACCAACCACATCAACGCATGGATTGAACGCCAAGCCCTGCGCACGTGTTCGCATCTGGTCACCGTGTCTGAAAGCCTTCGGATGGACTGCATCCGACAAGGCGTTTCCGAAGATCGAGTAACGATCGTCCACAACGGTGTCCCCGCTGTCAGACCTGAACGCTCGGTTTACCCAACGCCCAACGGTCGCTGGACCATCGGCATGGTCGCGCTGATGCGTCCGCGAAAAGGACTCGAAATCGCGATCGATGCGTTAGCCCTACTGAAGAAACGTGATCACGACGTGGTGCTAAGAGTTATCGGCCCGTATGAGACGCCCGAATACGAAGCCGGCATCCAGTCTCAAATCAATGCACTGGAGATCCGCGACCGGGTCGAACCGATTGGTTTCACATCGAACGTGCCCGAGGCTCTCGCAAAACTTGATGCGATGGTACTGCCGAGCCTCTATGGCGAAGGCCTGCCGATGGTCGTGCTAGAAGCCATGGCGGCGGCCGTCCCAGTCATCGCCACCCGAGTCGAAGGGACGCCCGAAGCGGTGACTCACGGAGTCGAAGGACTATTAGCAGAACCGCGTGATGCGGGCAGCTTGGCTGACGCGATCGAAGAACTGGTAACCGGCAAACACGAATGGCATCGCATGGCCGAATCAGCATTCCAGACCCATGCCGAAAAGTTTTCAGACCTAGCAATGGCGGGCGGGACAGCCGATGTCTACCGCAAACTTCTCAAGCTCGCCGAGTAGGCGACGGTTTCGCCGTGTCGCGTTGATCGCGAAATGAGATTTGCGGGTTCACGGCGATTTGGTCCACTATCGAACCATAGGTTCGTGAAGAGAATTGCCAACTCGTCAGCGAGACGGTGTACAATCGAAAACCGACTCCCCGTGGCAACGGCTCCCACCTCTCTTGCGAGAAACCACCCTAATGCGTACTCGTTCCTGTCTGGCGATCTGCTTTTTCGCTGCTGCAACCGTTACTTTTCTTAGCTCTCTGGCCACTGCCGCTGAACCGAAACACATCCTGATGGTCGCCGGTCGGCCGTCGCACGGTTACGGAGCACACGAGCATTACGCCGGCCTGAAGATTTTGGAAGAGTCGATCAAGGCTAGCAGCGATGATGTCGAGACGACCGTCGTTCGAGGCTGGCCCGAGGACGCTTCGCTGATTGAAAAAGCAGATACGATCGTCATCTATTCCGATGGCGGTGGCCGTCACGTCGCCATCGAGCACCTGGATGCGATCCGCGACAAGATGAACGCTGGCTGCGGCTTGGTTTGTCTGCACTATGCGGTCGAGATGGTTCCTGGTCCGCCCGGTGACGCGATGGTAGATCTGTTGGGCGGTCACTTCGAAATTAACTACAGTGTCAACCCGCACTGGATCGGCGACTTCAAGTCGTTGCCCGAGCACCCGGTCAGTCGCGGTGTGGCGCCGTTTGCGACCAACGACGAATGGTATTTCCATTTACGTTTTAACCAGGACGGACACGTGACGCCCATTTTGGCCGCGGTCGCTCCCGAGGACACCATGCGCCGGGCCGATGGCGAACACAGCGGCAACCCCTCGGTACGCAAGAGCGTTGCTGCGGGTGAAAAGCAAACGGTCGCGTGGACCTATGACCGGCCCGCCGGCGGCCGCGCGTTTGGCTTATCCGGTGGCCACTTTCATTGGAACTGGGGTCACGACGATTTGCGACGACTTGTCGTCAACGCCATTCGCTGGACCGCGGGTGAAGACATTGCCAAAACCGGTTCATCAATGGGGCAGCCGGTTTCAATTGACGAGCTGCTAGAAAACCAAGATTACGATCGCCCTAAAAACTTCAACTCTGACAAGATCAAAGAAGAATTCAAGCTCGACGCAGCAAGCAACTTATCGAAGAAAAGCAATCGCAAAGTTGGCCGTTCCGGTGGCCCCAAACCGCGTATCCTTTTTGAGTCACCACTCGTCACCAGCGAAACGCCTGGTGACCGAGTCGAAATTGAAACTTCCGTCAAAGGCGTCAAAGACTTGTACTTGGTCGTTACCGATGGTGGCGACGGATACAGCTGTGACTGGGCGGACTGGATCGATCCGCAACTGCGCCGCGGCGACAGCACCGAACTGCTAACCAACATGGAATGGAAATCCGCTGCGACGGGTTTCGGTAAAGTAAAGAAAGCCGCCAACTGCGTAGGGCTGCCGTGGTCGGTCGAAGGCGAAGCCGTCGGCTCGACTGCGATCGGGGTACACGCCAATAGCGTCATCCACTACCAGTTGTCGGGCGAATTCGATTCATTCACGGCGACCGGCGCGCTCGACACAGGCGGCAGCAGCCAACAAGGCGGCAAAGAATCCAGCGTCAAATTCGTCGTGTACGCCGACGCGGCCCCCGAAATGGCGGGTGCGGCCACCGCATCGCAAAAAAACCAACATGAGCCTGCGTTCGCGCTCGATGGTTTAGAAATTGCCGAAGGTCTGGAAGTCACGTTGTCGGCCAGCGAACCCGTCTTGCGCAGCCTGACGAACCTGGACATCGATGACCGTGGTCGAGTGTGGGTCTGTGACGTGATGAACTATCGCAAAAACAACGGGGCCCGCCCCGAAGGCGACCGCATCTTGATTTTGGAAGACACGACCGGCGACGGCGTGATGGATTCATCCAAGACGTTTTACCAAGGTCGCGACATCGACTCGGCAATGGGCATTTGTGTGCTCGGTGGCCCCCACGGCAACGAAGTCATCGTGTCGGCATCGCCAACGATTTGGCGATTCATCGACGAAGATGGTGACGACATTCCGGATCGCAAAGAAGCGATGTTCACCGAAACCGGAATGCCCCAGCATGACCACTCGGCTCACTCGTTCTTTGCGGGCCCCGATGGAAAATTGTACTGGAACTTTGGCAACACAGGCCAACAAGTCAAGGACGCAAACGGTCAAACCGTCGTCGACATCCACGGTCGTCCGGTCGTCGACGATGGCAAACCTCTGTTCGGTGGGATGCCGTTCCGATGTGACCTGGACGGGTCAAACTTTGAAGTCCTAGCCCACAACTTTCGTAACAACTGGGAAACCACCGTCGATTCGTTCGGCACGCTATGGCAAAGCGACAATGATGACGACGGCAACCAAGGCGTCCGCATCAACTTTGTCATGGAGCAGGGCAACTATGGTTACCGCGATGAATTGACCGGCGCCGGGTGGCGGGACGACCGGATGAACATTGAACAAGAGATCCCGTTTCGTCACTGGCACTTGAATGATCCGGGTGTCGTACCCAACATGTTGCAGACTGGCGCCGGTTCGCCATCGGGAATCTGTGTTTACGAAGGCAGACTACTGCCCAAACGTTTTTGGGATCAAATCATTCACTGCGATCCGGGTCCGAACGTCGTTCGCGCCTACCCGACCACTGCCGACGGTGCCGGCTATTCGGCTACGATCGAACCCTTGGTCACCGGCACAACGGACAAATGGTTTCGCCCTGCCGATGTGTGTGTTGCCCCCGACGGTTCGCTGTTCGTCACCGACTGGTACGACCCAGGTGTCGGCGGACACGCACAAGGCGACACCAACCGAGGGCGCTTGTTCCGGATCGCTCCGCCGGGCTCAACCTATCAAACGCCAAAGTTTGATTATTCCACCGTCGCCGGTGCTTGCTCGGCCCTTCGCAATCCCAACTTAGCGGTCCGCTACAAGGCCTATCAAGCTCTTCTTTCCATGGGCAGTGCCGCCGAAGCCGACTTACACGAACTGTACCAAGACCCCAACCCGCGCATCGCAGCACGGGCGTTGTGGTTGCTCGGTCGTATCGATGGCGTCGGTGCCAAGTACGTTCAAAAAGCACTGGAACATTCCAACGCTGACATTCGCATCACGGCGATTCGGTTGGCCAAAGAATTAAAACTGACACCATCAGCGGCTTGCGCGTCGGTTATTTCCGATCCGTCGGCAGCGGTTCGCCGAGAACTGGCAACCTCGCTTCGCTACGACGAATCCGCAGCGATGCCTGCGACTTGGGCAAAGCTGGCGATGCAGTACGACGGCTCGGACCGATGGTACTTGGAAGCCCTCGGTATCGGCAGCGAACTTCGATCGGCCGAGTGCTTTGATGCTTGGCTTGATGGTATTGGCGACGACTGGAACTCGCCCGCCGCACAAGACATCATTTGGCGCACACGTGCACCTAAGGCAGCAGGTTTGATGGCCAAATTGATTGCTGATCCATCGATGGAATTGGCGGCGACTGACCGTTTCTTCCGTAGTCTCGAATACCACGACGCGGCGACTCGGACGGCGGCAATGAAAAGCCTGCTTGCTCTGCAATCGGGATCGGACCGTGACGACGCGATCATCGTTCGTGCAATTGAGCGGATGAACAACTTCGACGTAGATGCTGACTCGCGAGCCAAATCGGCCATCGAACGGCAACTAAAACGCACTCGCGGCACGGTCGCTTACTTGGATTTGGTCAAGCGTTTCAATCCGGCCGGCATGCAGGACAGCTTGCTTGAATTGCTGAATAGCGACGTTGATGATTCGACCAAAGTCGAAGCGGCGGCGATGCTGGGCGAAACAGAGAACGGACCGATGGTGCTGCGAAAATCGCTGGCATCGGAATCGGTTGCCGAAGCTTCCAACGTCGCTCGCGTGCTGGGCTTGCTGGGCAATGGCCGGGCGATGAACATGCTGTCCGATACTGCGGCAAGCACTGATCGTGCGTTCGACGTCCGCAAGGAAGCCGTTGTCGGATTGTCGCGCAGCAAAGACGGCCAAGGTCGATTGATTTCGCTAGCCACCGAAGGAAAACTGCCCGCCGACACACGACTGTTAGCCGGTGGTTTGCTTGCTCGCAGCGAGGACGAGTCGATTCGCAAACAAGCGGCGGAGTGTCTGCCGCAGATCACTCAGAAAGACTCCAAGCCGCTAGCGCCGATTGACCAATTGGCAACCATGCGTGGCGACGTCGAAAACGGCATGAAGCTGTTCCGCGGTGTCGGAACCTGTGCGAACTGCCATATCGTAAAGCAGGTTGGAAAATCAGTCGGCCCGGACTTGTCAGAAATCGGCAGCAAGCTTTCGCGTGAAGCGATGTTCACGTCGATCTTGGCACCGAGCGCGGGCATCAGCCATAACTACGAGACGTATAATCTGTTGACCGCCGGGGGACAGGTTTTCAACGGATTGCTGATTTCGGAAACGCCTCAAGAAGTCACGATCCGGACGGTCGACGCGATTGATCGAAAGATCAAGCAAGACGACATCGAAGTGCTGAAGAAGGCAGAAAAATCAATCATGCCAGACAACCTTCATCACACGATGGACCAACAAGGTTTGGTCGATGTGGTCGAATATTTGATGTCTTTGACCAAGACAGGAACCTAGTCTGGCGAGTCGCCGCAGTTCAATCAGTATCGCCCCGATACGAACGTAGGCCAGGACGCTCCAACGAATCCTGGCCTACTTGTTCTTTCCCTCGAGAAGTTGCGTTAGCGAATTTGCTTGTTGTCGCTGCTTCGGCGGCTGACGCGATCCGATTGAGGGCTCATGTAATGAGTGGCCTCTTCGGCGACGAGCACTGTGTCACCCGATCGCACTTCGGTACGGAAGCGGTGATGACCGGCACGGTCGGCGATCGCAATGATTTTCATGCGAATTTCTTCACCGGCTGCGATCCGAGGGATCGAGTCGAACAGAACTTGCCCGGTGACGATTTCACCGCTTTGACCTTCGACACGTTTCGGTTCGATACCGTGGCTGAACTGGGCCAACGCCTTGACGTCTTTGGCTTCGCGGCTGCCACGGTTGCGAACGATGACTTCGTACGTCACTTCGGTGCCAATCGGAGCTGGCGCGATTGGGTCATTGATCGTTAGCACCAAGTCCGAGATCGATTCGACTCGAGTCGTCAGAGCCACATCCGCGAATCCGGCGGCGGTTCCCTTGCAATCAAATGCGAAGACGTGTTCGCCAGTCGCGGTCATGTTACAGCGGAACTGGTAATCTCGTTGGGCACCGGGTGCCAAGGTCGCGATTTCCCATCGCAGCGTATTGGCCCGCAGCTGAGCACCTTCGATACCACCCAAGTATTTCGCACCGGCTGGCAGACGCAGAGTTGCGACGACATTCTGAGTCGTTGCCGATCCCACGTTTTGCAGCTGCAAGTTGTACATCGCTTCGGTGTTTTGGTACTTCAGTTCTGGACCGTTAAGCACCGCTTCGATTTGGGCAGCCGAGACGCGAATTGTCTTCGCGGCTTCCGCACGCAAGTCCAAGTCGCCCATCGCCAAACCGTGAATCTTCAAGTCACCCAAGTCTTGTGCGGTCAGCTCGACATCGAACTGAGCTTCCTTGCCGGCTGGGATGTCTCCGATTCGCTGAGTTTGCGGCGTCGCCGAGTTTGGTGACAGCGTGAACACCACGTTCGGAGCCACTCCGTCACCGGGGTTCAGTACGCGGACTTTGTAGGTTTGCGATTCGCCGTAAACGACTTCTTGAGGACCTTCGATCGTCAGGTCCAGTCGTGGCTCATGCACGTTGATTTGAGCGACACTCTTTTGCGGCATCAGTGTCCAGTCGACGTCGACATCGTGAGTACCGCTGCGAGCTGCGTTCAAGCGAACGAACAGTGTTTCTGACGTACCGGCTGGCAACTGTTGGATCGTCCAAACCAATCGCTCGACGGTTCCTTCGCCTTGGCTTTCGACTTCGCCGTGAGTCACGTTTTGACCGCGAACTTCGGCCCAGTCCGGAATCATCGCTCGCACGATTAACCCTTCGGCGTCAATCGCACCACGATTTTCAACGCGAATCTCGTATTCGTTGGTTTGACGAATCGTGACTTCCTTGGGCCCACGGGTGACCACTCGGATCCCTGGCAATTCCGATGATGCCATCCCCGCACCAAGTGCAGTCGAACCTTGCGACACTGCCGAACGCATTTGATTGCGAACGTCTGTGTTCGATCGGTTGAACTGGTCGTCATCGGCAGCTAGATTTTGCTCGGGTGCATTGGCTTGATATCCATCGATCGCGTGCATTGGCACGCTGGTCGCGGCGGCAGTCGCCGGAGCCAAAGCACGGGCACCGTAGCTCGGCGTGGTCGTGTTCAATCGGCCATCACGACGACCATAAGGGTCGTCGAATGGATCGGGTGTCGCGCGAGCAGTTTGAAACGTTGGCGTCGAACTGCTCGGCGCCGACAGATTCGATCCAGCAGTTTGGCTTGGCGGGCTTACGTAGGGACGAGTCATTTGAGCCGAACCGAAATTGTCGTTCGCAACGCCGGATCCAATCGCTGTGCTTCGGGTGCCATAGCTGGTTGCTGGCATGCCAATGCTGGTCGACGCTGGTGCTGGGGGCGCGAATGCGGTAACCGGTGGTCCAGCGCGATGGGAAACCGTCGCAGCAGGAATCGTTGCCATCGGGACAGGTGCCATCGCTTCGACAGGACTGGAGGCCATGTACGGTTGGCTAGGAACGGTCGCCGCAGGCGATGGCGGAACCGGCGTGGTGGCAGGATCAACAGGCGTTGTATAAGACGGAGTTGGCACTGCCGTAGGGGCACTCAGGGTTGCCGACGGTGTGACCGCAACCGACTTAGGTGCTGGCATTGCAATCTCTGTCTTTGCAACTTCTGTTTTTTCAACAATCGGTGTTTTCGCGACAGCAGGTTCTGCAGCTTCAGGCTTCGCAATTGGAGCAGCCGCCGGAGCCGGTGTTGCAGCGGTAGTCGTTGTTTTGGCGATTGTTTTCGCAGCGTCTGGCTTTGTTTCGGTCGCAGGAATTGCCTTGCGGCTTACGCGAGGCACCAAGTCGACAACACTGTCATCGTTTACCAGTGACGACGTAGCCGTAGCCGTGGATTGCAGAGCTCGGCGAGTTGGTGCGGGAGCGGTATAAGTTTCAACGTCGCGTCGGCCGCTTCGACGGCTGCTGGAATCGCCGGACAGCGAGTCATTCGTCGATGTGATCGCAGTTTCGGCGGGTGGTTTTGGAATCGCGGGATTCGCGGTCGACCGGCGAGCAACCGTAGGTGCGGATTCCATGGTAGGTGCATCGCCCTTACGACTCGAAACCGTTCGTGCCTGTGTCGGAACTGACCGAGTCGCGGTGCCGCGGATGACTCGTGTCGCCGTGCTGGCTGGCGCTGATTTGGGATCACGAATCGGTGCCGGTGCTTTTGCGACGCTGCCAGGGCTGGCTTTGTGAAACGGAATGCCGTCCCAGTTCACATCCGCTTGGTTTTGAGTTGGAGCAGGTGCGGCCGACGTCTTTGTGCTGGATTCTCGCGAGAACAATGTATCTAGCAACCCGCGAGGTTGCGGAGATTGACTGGACTGCGTATTCGGCTTGGTCGCTTGCGAGCTATTGCTACTGCCGCCCGCCAAACGTCCCAGTAGTCCCGGACGCGTGTCACCGCGCTGCAGCTGTTTGCCGGCAACTTGTTGGACTTGTCCTAGGTTTCCGCCAGCGGTGGATTGCGCCACTGCCAATTTCACGTTTTTGCCGGGTGAGTCAGCACTTCCAACGGCATCATTTGGCGATGCACCGTGGGTAAGTGAAATCATCAACAGCAGGGCAGGGATGGCGATCATTGTTGGAAGAACAAGGAATCGACGGTTTACGCGGTCCATGCGTCAATCTCAAACGTTGGCGGAAAACGGTATCTGGTCATCCTTTCATCGGCCTGCTAGCTGGCGCCAATTGACCCCGTTTTGACGATTATTCCGATTTCGCCGGCATCGATCAATCGAACGTCGGATGGCAAACAGCGTGAAACTGACCTAAAACGATCGTGAACCCGCTTCGCAATCCAAGCTTCCCAGCAACCGTTTCCCAGCTCGACCAATTTCCAGTGCAACGAAAGACCGATCATGAACCGCCGCGAAAAAATCGAAGCCATGTTGGCGGATGACCCGACCGATAGTTTTTTGCGGTACTCGCTGGCCATGGAACTGCGCAGCGAAGGCGCAAACGCCAAGAGTTTGGCGATCTTTAACGAACTGATGAAAAACGACCCACCGATGATCCAAGCGTTCTTCATGTCCGCACAATTGTTGGTGGATATCGACGAAATCGAGCAAGCTCGTACCAACCTGCGTGACGGAATCGACCAAGCTCGGGCGCAAGGCGACTCCCATGCAGCCGCAGAAATGAGCGAATTGCTGGCGACGCTGGGCGAAATGGGCGAGTTGTAGAACCGTCTTAATCCCTCTGGCCCACGTTTCAAATCCGAAGAGAAATCACCTTTGTCGGCCGAGCAATCCACGGCGATCGTATTGCGAACGATCGAATTCAGCGAGACAAGTTTGATTGTGTCACTGTTGACGCGGGACTTTGGCCGCATCTCTGCACTTGCCAAGGGAGCCCGCCGGCCGAAGGGGCCTTTCGAAGGCGCGCTTGACCTGTTGGCCGTCTGTCGTGTAGTCGTTCTAAGGAAGTCTTCCGATTCGCTCGATTTATTGACCGAAGCCAAACTGCACCGACGGTTTCGCGGTGGCGAAAAATCACTCGAGCGGACCTACGCAGGCTACCACGTTGCGGAAATGCTGCGTTTATTGACCGATGAACACGATCCTCACCCCGAAGTCTATGACTTGGCCATCCAATCACTTAACCAGATCGACGGCAGCGGCGATGTCGCTTCGACGCTGCTGTTTTTTGATGCTCAGGCGCTGCGGTTGCTCGGGCACTCGCCTGGCACCGATCGCTGCACGGATTGCGGCGGAATCGTGGACTCGGTCGCTCGGATCGCTTTTTCGCTGTCGGCCGGCGGAATTGTGTGCAACCGTTGCCGGCCTCGCCAACAACAAACCATTTCAATTACAGGTCATGGCATTGACGAACTACGTCGACTGCAAGCCGAAGCGACCCATTTGCCAACCCAAGTTGCAAGCCATCTTTATAGCGAGCTTCGCGCCCTGATGAACCGATACATTCAAACGGTGGTAGGGAACGTGCCACGAATGCAGGCTTTTTTGCCCGCTAAGATCGCCACGCCCACAAAGATCGTTTCGACGGTCGAAAATCCGACTGACCGCTGACCGAGAAATGATCGCAGGATGCGAACGGATCAAAACATGGATAGGAACACGATGTCGGCGAACTCAAACAAAAAACCTCGCGCGATCCAAAATCAATTGGCCGCGGCGACGCTTTTGGCATTCGCAGCCACCCATTTCAGTGGGTGCGCGGCGCTGAGGAACCCGCTTGGAATGCGCGACGATTCATCGGAACTTTACGCCGCTGAAACCATCAATCCAATCATGCAAGTCTCGGGCGAAGATATTCCGGGCACCACCAACGAAGTGGTTCGAGCGGACGGATCGCTAACTGAAAAAACAAAACAGACGACCAAATCGGTTACGAACTTCTTGACCGGTCGCGAACAAGAAGACCAAGTCCGAGCAAAGCAGTTTTACAAAGAGGGTGACCGGCTTTTTAAGTTGGCAAGCTCGCAGCCCACCGACCAACGAAAAGCAACCTTCGCCAAAGCCGCCAAGCAGTTCAAGAAAGCTGGCGAATCAGCCCCAGGATCGGCGCTCGAACAAGACTCGATGTTCATGCGTGCAGAAAGCTATTTCTTTGCTGACCAACTGACCCAGGCAACCGACACCTACGAAAAACTGCAAAAGGAATTCCCGCGCAATCGACACAACGACCGAGTCGCTGCACGGTTGTTTTCGGTCAGCCGATATTGGATCGAAACAGACAAGGCCAACGAGGGCAGTTGGTTCCCGCTCAACTTGACCGACTCGTCGCGTCCACGAATGGACACCGATGGTCACGCGATTCGAGTGCTCGACCAAATCCGGTACGACGACCCGACGGGTCGGCTAGCCGATGATGCAACCATGGCGGCGGCCGCAGAGTACATCCGTCAAAATAAATTCGAAGACGCTGACGAGTTCCTGACCGACCTGCGAGAAACATTCTCGGACAGCGAGCACCTGTTCTTGGCCCACATGTTGGGCATCCAGTGCAAACTCGAAATCTATGCTGGCCCCAAATACAGCGGATTGATTCTTGATGAAGCCGAAAAGCTGGTGCAACAAACGCGGGCTCGTTACCCCGAAAAATTAAACGGAACCGAACACGGCGAGATGGTCGCGCGAGCGGCCAATACGATTGCGTTCCACCGCGCCGAGACGCTGACACAGAAGGCCAGCTTCCGCGAAAAACGAAAAGAGTACCGTGCAGCCGCAATCTACTATCACGAGCTTTTGGAAAAGTACGGCGACACACCGCAAGCTGAAATTGCACGACAACGATTGACGAAGATCGAAAAACTACCGGCCGTCCCAACACAAAGACTTTCATGGTTGACGACGATCTTCCCCGAGTCGCGGCCCAAGAATCCATTGAAGATGGATCTGCCGGTCGAAACAGATTCATCGGCCCCATCGGGATCCATTTATCGATGATCGCGAACAATCGGTTGGCCGGTTTGATGGTGATGATTTCCTGTGTCGTCGGGGCGAGCGGATGCGCTGCCTATCGATTCGGGTCCGCTTCGCTGTTTCGTCCCGGAATTCGCACCGTTCATGTCCCCATCGTCCGAAACGATACCTTTCGACATGACCTAGGCGTGCGTTTGACCGAAGCGATTGTTCGAGAGATCGAAGATCGCACGCCCTACAAAGTCACCGGCGACCCTAACGCGGACAGCACGTTGGTATGCCGAGTCGTTAACGAATCGAAACGCGTGCTAACCGAAACCGGAACCGACGATCCGCGGGCACTCGATGCGGCGATTTCGGTTCGCGCAACTTGGACCGGCCGCGGTGGTGAGTTGTTGATGCAGAATGCGGTCACGCCCAATGGCGAGTTTGCAATCAGCTTTGGTCAAGATTCGCGATTCGTTCCCGAAGCCGGGCAATCGGTTGATTCAGCCATGCAAATCGCGATCGAAGACTTGGCATCGCGGATCGTTTCGCAAATGGAAATGCGGTGGTAGCCGATGTTTCGTGACGTTGCCTCGCAGCCACAAGTCTGGAATCTTGGCCGCCGACAGTTGCCCCTTTCCCGTCGCCCCCTCGTGATGGGAATCGTAAACGTCACGCCCGACAGCTTTTCCGATGGCGGCAAACATCGCGATGCCGAGGTTGCCGTGGCGACCGCGATTGCGATGCAAAACGATGGTGCTGACATCATCGACATCGGTGGCGAAAGCACTCGGCCGTACAGCGATGTGGTGGACGTCGAAGAGGAACTTGATCGCGTCATGCCGGTGATCGAATCACTCGCCGGAAAGATCGCAATTCCAATCAGCATCGACACCAGCAAGTCGGCAGTTGCTGCGGCGGCCGTCCAAGCCGGCGCTGAAATCATCAACGATGTCACAGGTTTTGACGGTGATCCGGCGATGGTCGGCGTGGCGGTCCAAAGTGGTGTTGGCGTTTGCGTGATGCACATGCAAGGTAATCCGCAAACGATGCAAGACGCGCCAACTTACGAGAATGTCGTCGACGAAATTCACGCCTACTTGATGGCACGCCGAGACCTTTGTTTAGCGGCCGGAATTTCGATCGACCGAGTATGCCTGGACCCCGGAATTGGATTCGGGAAAACGCACGAGCATAATTTGACCCTGCTTAAAGCGACTCGACGATTCACTGACCTCGGATGCCCGATCCTGATTGGTCACTCGCGAAAAGGTTTCATTCGCAAAATGCTTGGTGATGATGCGGCGGACCTGACGGCCGGGACGCTTGGCGTCACTTTGGCGGTTGCTGCTGCGGGTGCGAACGTTATCCGTGTCCACGATGTTCGTGAAACGGTGCAAGCCCTGACACTATTCGAAGCGTCCGGTGGCTTCGACAAAGCAAAGCTGTAGCGGTAACAAGACGGCGCCGAAAAAAGGGATCGGCGGACGGCGATGGGCGAACGTTCGGCGCAGCTGGTCAGTTGATTCTGGCCAGCAAAGGTTCGATCCCAATTCTTCAACTGACTCGTTAGCGGCGTGGCTCGGTTGCCGTTGTCGCAGTTTGAGTCGGTGTCGCGGTTGCGGTCGGCTGAGTCGTTGTCGGCTGAGCCATTGTCCGCTGGGGCTGTGGCCCGACGGTGAAGTTCTCGAAACTAAGAACTTGCTTGACACCATGGACGGATTCGATCGTGAAGGTTGTCACGTTCATCGTCGTTCTCGCAGGAAAGTTTTCTGACCGGATAACACAAACACGCGTCATCCGTTGAAAGCATCGGTCAAAAGGTTTTCTTGCGCGTCGGTAATCCGCTCGAGCCACACTATTCCGTGATCCCGGGCGCCCCATTGCAACGAATGCAGCGATCGTGATCCCTAGCGTGACGGCAATCGCCCGAGACCAGACTGCCACAAAGCGCCATAAATTACCGCTGAAGCTAATTAACGAGAGCAATCACCCCCGTCGGCAGCCTGATTGCCAATTCAATGAACTTCATTAACGATGGAACTATGAAAATTGATTTTGTCATCACCGAACTGTTCGTCGGCGGGGCCGAACGCTGCCTGACGGAACTAGCGACAGCGATGACAGTCGCAGGTGACGAAGTGCGAGTGTTTTCGATCGGTTCGCTGCCTGGCGGTCAACAGTCGCTGCTGGTCGATCGATTGCAAGCCGCCGGCATCGAAGTCGAGTCTGGACGGGCAGATTCGATTTGGCAGTTCCCATCGGCCAAGCGCCGGCTGCAAGACTGGATGCTTTCATCACCAGCCGATGTTTGCCAAACATTTTTGTTTCACGCCAACGTGATCGGCACCTGGGCGGCCGTTTCGGCCGACATCCCGATCCGAGTCGGTGGTCTTCGAGTCGCCGATGCTAACCCAATCCGCTGCCCGATTGAACGTTCTGCAATCAAGCGAATGACTTCGGTGACGTGCGTCAGCGAGGCCGTTCAGTCGTTTGCAGCGAAACGACTGCGGTGCCCAACCGACAAGTCGATCGTGATCCCCAATGGTGTCGATGTTTCACGATTTTCGACCGGCAATCCCTTTGACTGGACCACGCTGGGATGGCCCGCCGAGACGGCGGCGGCGTTATTCGTCGGACGTCTTCATCCGCAAAAGGGCATTGATCTTTTACAGCAACAGATTTCGGCGATTGCACCGGCGCGAACGAATCGAAAACTGTTGATTGTTGGCGACGGCCCGGACCGCGATGCGATCGACCGTTGGTGCGAAGAAATCGGCAGCGATCGAGTCCAACGGATGCCGTGGCAATCCGATGTGGCACCGCTAATGCGGGCTTGCCGTGTCCTGATCTTGCCCAGCCGATACGAAGGTATGCCAAACGTTGCCATGGAAGCGATGGCGGCCGGGCGACCGGTCGTTTGCAGTCGCGCCGAAGGATCCGCGGAACTGCTGTCACACGATTGGCAGAAGCAAACCTTCGACATCGGTGACGGCCCGGCGATGGCGAATCTAGCCAACGCGTTTTTGACCGATGCCGCGAGAGCGAATCAGGTTGGCGAAATCAACCGCGCGAGAATGCGAAACGATTTTTCGCTTCCCGCGATGGTCGATGCCTACCGAAGCCACTATCGGCTGCTGCGAACCCGGCGGCTGGACGTATGAGAGCTGCGTGAAAGTTCGGGACGCGATTCAGTGCCGCTTTCGGCTTCGTAGCTGCTCGGACGAACAGGTTGGTAGCGGCGCACGTGGACCTCGTCGTTGCCGAATGGATCGGAGAGCGAGTCGAACAGCGAGTCTTCTTTGTCGTCGGGAATCACTGGCGCCGGCACGGCCGGTGATTCCGGCTGTGGGATTGATCCAGCACGAGGAGCAACCCGAGGAGCCGATTCACGTGACTCGGTCATCGGCGTCGCACGTGGCTGGGTTCTTGGTTGGGTTCTTGGTTGGGTTTCGATCACGGTACCTGAATTGATTGTCGGTTCTCCCATCCGCATCTGAGTACGCGGTTCCGTAGCCGGCGTCGGTTGACTCCAGGTTTCGACAGCTCGCGGCTGGACCACGGTCGGTTCGGACATCGGCGGAGCTGGTGCATGCATTGGTGCAGCACTCATCGGCGTCATGTTGTTTGGAGCCATGTTGGTAGGCATCGATTTGATCGGCGACGAAAGAGAATGCATATGCATCGGTTCGGCGTAGGTATGCATTTGGGGCGGCATCGGAACGACCAACTCGCCCATCATGGCCGTGTCGCAACCGTCGTCGCACGTCATGTCGCTGCAGCCTGAGTTGCATTTATCCAGCCCTAGGACCTTCTCGATACCGCCGGCAACTGAATCGAGCGCCTTGAAGGCGATTGTCTTTTTCACGTTGATGCGAGGCATCTTCAATTTCGGTAGCGAGAATTTTTTGGGGCGGCAGTCGCATGTCGGCGAATCACACCCGCCTTCGAGACCGCAACTCACCTCGCCACCGCAAGTTGGCTCAAACAGCGGCATCATGTCGCAGGATGCCTCGCAGCCACAGTCCAAGTCACCGGCGAATACGGAGACAGGTGAAGCCAAGAACAGTCCACCGGCAACGATGAGGGCGAGAGCACGGCGTTTGGTAGAACGATGAAAGGGCATATCTCAACTCGGCTTATTGGTCGTCGAAAACGATTTTTCGTTACATCTGATAGAAGGTATCGACGTCGCAGAACCCGAACGACCAAGAGAACCGAAAGGACCGGCAAAGTCTCTCTATCTTGACATTTGCCAATTGCAGGACTGTCACAGGCGTGAACGGCGAGAACCCACGCCATTACGCCAACCTGCCGGGCTGGCCGGCAGACAGCCAGAGCCGCGATTGTTAAACTATCGCTGCGATTTACGCAGCATTCCCTTCGTGAGAGACAACACCGTGACGTTTGATCCATTTGGCGTTCGAGACACATTCGACACCGGCAGCGGCACCGCCACGATCTATCGCCTCAGCAAGCTTGAAGAGGCGGGATTGGGCGAGATCAGCAAATTGCCATTCTCGATCCGCGTTCTGCTAGAAGCCGTGCTTCGCAATTGCGATGGCTTTTCGGTCACCGAAGAAGACGTCAAGAACTTGGCCGCCTGGAATGCTGCGGCGCCGGCCAAGCAAGAAGTCCCATTCAAACCCTATCGAGTGGTCCTCCAAGACTTCACTGGCGTCCCCGCCGTCGTCGACTTGGCTGCGATGCGTTCGGCGATGCAGCGAATCGGTGGCGACCCCGAAAAAATCAATCCGCTGATCCCAGTCGACTTGGTGATCGACCACAGCGTCCAAGTCGATTTCTTCGGCAGCGATTCGGCGCTTTCCAAAAACGTCGAGATCGAGTTCCAACGAAACCTAGAACGTTACGAGTTTCTGCGTTGGGGCCAACAAGCATTCGATAACTTCTCGGTCGTTCCACCCAACGTCGGCATCGTCCACCAAGTCAACTTGGAATACCTGGCTCGCGTCGTTGCGTTGCAAGACACACCCGACGGTCCCGTTGCTCTACCCGATACTTTGGTCGGCACCGACAGCCACACCACCATGATCAACGGACTTGGCGTCTTGGGCTGGGGCGTCGGCGGCATCGAAGCCGAAGCCAACATGCTTGGCCAACCGCTCTACATGCTGATGCCCGAAGTCATCGGTTTCGAACTGACCGGCGCATTGCCAACTGGCACGACCGCGACTGACATGGTGCTAAGAGTCGTCGAAGTCCTTCGCGCCGAAGGCGTGGTCGGAAAGTTCGTCGAATTCTTCGGCACCGGCATGAACAAGATGAGCGTCGCCGACCGTGCGACAATCGCCAACATGGCGCCCGAATACGGCGCGACGATGGGCTTCTTCCCTGTCGACAACGTGACGCTGGAATACCTGCGCCAAACCGGACGCACCGAAGAAAACGTCAAATTGGTCGAAAGCTACTGCAAGGAACAGGGCCTGTTCCGAACCGACGACGGTCCGAAACTTAACTACACTAAGACGGTATCGTTGGATCTTGGCACGATCGAACCGTCGATGGCAGGACCAAAACGTCCGCAAGACCGAATCGCGTTAACCCACATGAAGCAAGCGTTCAACGATTCGTTGACTGCACCGGTCGGCAAATCGGGCTTCGGACTGGACAAGAGCGAACTGGGAAAAGTCGCTGACGTCAAAGACAACGGGCACAGCAGCCAGATCACTCACGGTGCCGTTGTCATCGCCGCGATCACGTCATGCACCAACACGTCCAATCCGTCGGTGATGATCGGTGCCGGATTGTTGGCCAAGAAGGCCGTCGCCAAAGGCTTGACCGTTCCGTCGCACGTCAAGACGTCGCTAGCACCTGGTTCGCGCGTCGTCACCGAATACCTGAACAAGGCGGGCGTGACGGAGTCGTTGAACAAGCTCGGTTTCCAAACTGTCGGCTATGGCTGCACGACTTGCATTGGAAACAGCGGTCCGCTGCCGACCCCCATTGCCAATGCGATTAAGACCAGTGACCTGGTCGCGTCGGCAGTGTTGTCGGGCAATCGTAACTTCGAAGGCCGCGTCAATCCGCTGACCAAAGCGAACTACTTGGCCAGCCCACCGCTAGTCGTTGCGTACGCTTTGGCCGGAACCACGGACATCGACTTGGTCACCGAACCGATCGGCAAAGGAAGCGACGGAAACGACGTTTACTTGAAAGACATCTGGCCAACGTCGGATGAAATTCGCGATACGATCGCTTCGTCGATTCAGCCGGAAATGTTTACCAGCGAATACGCTGCTGCGGTCCAAGGCAACGATCTCTGGAATGCGATCGACGTTGCCACCGGCGCGATCTATCCCTGGAACGACGCCAGCACTTACATCCAACACCCACCGTTTCTGGATGCGGTCACGGGACAAGACGTGCCCGACATCCAACCGATTCGCGGCGCCAAGGTGTTAGCACTGCTAGGCGATTCAGTGACCACAGACCATATCTCGCCAGCCGGTGCGATCGCATCGGATGGACCTGCCGGACAGTTCCTGCGAGAAAAAATGATCGAGATCCGTGACTTCAACAGCTTTGGTTCACGCCGCGGGAACGATCGCGTGATGGTTCGCGGAACATTCGCCAACATTCGAATTCGCAACCAGTTAGCACCGGGCACCGAAGGTGGCGTCACACGCTACTTGCCGACCGACGAAGTGATGAGCATCTACGACGCGTCGATGAAATATCAAGCCGAAGGCACACCGCTTGTTGTGTTAGCAGGTGCCGAATACGGCACCGGCAGCAGCCGTGACTGGGCCGCCAAAGGCACGATGTTGCTAGGAGTCAAAGCGGTCATCACCGCTAGCTATGAAAGAATCCACCGCAGCAACTTGGTCGGCATGGGCGTTTTGCCATTGGAATTTGCCGACGGCGCTACGTGGCAATCACTCGGTTTGACCGGCGAAGAAACGATCGACATTCCGGATTTGTCGAACGACCTGCAACCACGATCAACGATCAACGTTACGGCAACCAGCGCCGACGGCAGCGTGAAGTCATTCCCTTGCGTCGTGCGAATCGATACTCCCGTTGAAATGCAGTACTATCAAAACGGCGGCATCCTGCCGACCGTGCTTCGTAATTTGTCAAAATAACCTTGGTCAAACTTAAAAAGTAAGGATCTTCCCCATGCCAACCGCTAGCGCACGACACATTTTGGTGTCATCCGAAAAAGAATGTTTGGACCTGAAACAACAGATTGCTGAGGGTGCTGATTTCGCAGATCTCGCTGCCCTGCATTCTTCGTGTCCATCGGGCGCAGACGGCGGCGCACTGGGCAGTTTTGGTCCTGGCCAAATGGTCCCCGAATTTGACGCGGCTGTTTTTGGCGGCAATGTTGGCGAAGTCCAAGGCCCCGTCAAAACCGACTTTGGCTACCACCTACTGGAAGTCACCGACCGCACCGAATAGGTGCCGGCAACGAACTGATACGAATCAAGATGTGATTTTTGTCAGCAAATGTGCCAAGATAGAGCAGCCGCCGACGAATTGATAACGACGGACTTCTCGATCTCGAACCATTTGCACCTACCATGCCTCGCTTCAAAAGCCTGATGTCGTCCGCCATTCGTTGGGGATGGTTCGGGCTTTTAGTGTTACTGGCGTTTGGCTATTTAGTTGCTGGGCTATCCGAGCCGACGTCCTTGGAACCAACGTCCGTGGATCCAGCGTCGCAAGCACTCTCTGCCGTGAACACGAGCGTCGGAGCGTCCCTGGACGAGCCCCAAATCCAAGCTCAGCCCCAAAAGCTGGCCGAGTCGCTATCTCAACTCGACCAAGTTTGGCTCGAATCATTAACCGAGTCTGGGCTAAAACCAGCTCAACCGGCTGACTGGCTGACCGTCTGCCGGCGCGTTTCGCTAGCGCTAGTGGGCAGCGGCATGTCGCTGGAAGAAATCCGTGATCTTCAGCGGATTCCCGAATTAGCCCGCTGCCAGAAACACCTTGAAAACTTGCTGAACGATTCGCGGTTTCACCATTACTGGGGTGAACGCTGGACGCGGTTCTTAGTTGGCACTGACGAGGGCCAATTCATCGTCTATCGTCGGCGACGTTTTCGCATTTGGTTGACCGAGCAATTTGCTTCGGATGTTCGCTACGATGACTTGGTCAAACACTTGATCATGGCCGAAGGCTTGTGGACGGACCGGCCAGAAGTGAATTTTCTGACGTCGACCTACGATAGCAACGACAACTCACCCGATCCGGTTCGCTTGGCCGCGCGCACTTCACGTGCGTTCCTCGGATTGCGAATTGATTGCCTGCAGTGCCACAACGATTTTCTCGGCAACGTTAGTCTGGGCGACGCCCAAAACCCTCGCGAAGGACAGCAGACCGACTTTCATCAACTCGCTGCGTTCTTTACATCGGCCAAGAGCAACGGGCTGCAAGGCGTCAAGAGTGGCGAAGCCGACTATCAATACAAATACCTCGACGCCGATGAAGAGACCGACGTTCAACCAGCCGTACCGTATCTGCCTGAACTGCTGCCTAGCGAAGGAAACGCAAGAAACCGACTTGCCTCTTGGATCACCAATCCCCAAAACCGCCAAGCCGCTCGCGCCGCGGTCAGTCATGTGTGGGCATTGATGTACGGACGACCGGCCGGCGAAGCCGTCGACAATTTACCGCTCGGTTCAAAGAGCAATCCAATGCTCGAATGGCTAGCTGACGACTTCGTCGAAAATGATTTCGATTTACGACGACTGATTCGATTGATTGCCCTTTCCGGAGCCTTCAATGTCGACAGCCGCGCCGATTTCGACGTGACCGAAGCGATGGAGTCGGCCGGTGCGGTTTTCCCGCTCGTGCGACTGCGTCCCGAACAAGTCGCCGGATCGATGATCCAAGCCGCGCGCATCAAGAGCACCGATCGCGAGTCATCGCTGATTCTGCAACTGACATCGTTCACCGGCAACAACGAATTCGTCGAGCGTTACGGTGACATCGGCGAAGACGAATTTTCGACCGACTCGGTCACGATCACCCAGCGTTTGCTGATGATGAACGGTAAAAAATTGCGAGAGCTAACCGAAGACAATCCGGTGCTCAATACAACGGCCCACGCTCGCATGTTTGCAGCCGACGATCCATCCATTGTCGAGACGGTCTACCTTTGCGTGCTGAATCGATACCCGACGGACGAAGAAAAAACGCACTTCGTCAATCGCATCACGGAAACAAAGAAGACCGGGAAGGCGATCGAAGACATGATGTGGGTACTTCTCAATAGCAGCGAACTGGCCTGGAATCACTGAGCTGATATGACTGATTTGAGATTACTGATCTGAAAAGCAACAACCGAAACCTAAGGCACAACGATGATCGATCTCTGTGATCCGGCCGCACACTTGTCGCGACGGACCCTGCTGGGCGCCGGCGGTGGTGCTTTGATGCTGTCCTCGATCGCTCGCTCACTTGCCCGCGCCGACGAACAAGGATTGACCGATTCCGCCAAGCCGCGAAACGTGATTCTGATTTGGTGCGAGGGCGCGCCTAGCCAGTTGGAAACATTCGATCCGCACGTCGGTACTAAGATCGGCGGTGACGTCAAAGCCATCGACACCACGATTCCTGGCATTCAAATTTCCGATCTGCTGCCGCGAACCGCCGAGATGATGCACCTGACATCACTGGTCCGCAGCGTCACGGGCAAGGAAGGCGACCACGCTCGCGCCGTCTACAATATCAAGAACGGATACCGGCTCGACCCAACTCTGCGTCACCCGTCGATCGGTGCCGTGCTATGCCATGCCGACGAATCAGGAGCCGACATTCCGCGGCACATCTCGATTCTGCCCGGCCAATCGCCAGGGCGGGGCGGCTATCTTGGTGCGGCCTTCGACGCGTTCAAGATCAACGATCCCGCGGGCCCGGTGCCCGACATCACGCGCCGTGTCGACGAAGATCGATTCGAACGCCGCGTCAGTGATTTGTACGACGTGGTCGAAAAAGAGTTTCGTCGCGGACGACTGCAGAAACTTGAAACCCAGCGAACGCTGCACCAAACGGCGACCGACTCGGCACTGCGAATGATGTCAAGCGAACAGTTGGGTGCGTTCGACGTCACAACGGAACCCAAAGCCATTCGCGATGCATTCGGCGACACACCGTTTGGACGCGGATGCTTAGCTGCATCGCGATTGATCGAAGTGGGTGCTCGCTGCGTGGAAGTCACTCTCGGTGGTTGGGACTCACACATTACCAATCACACGTTACAAGCATCTGCGTGCGAGAAGCTTGACCCAGCGCTGGCGGCATTTTTACAGCGACTGGAAGATCGCGACTTGCTCGATTCGACGCTGGTGGTTTGCGGTGGAGAGTTTGGCCGCACGCCGACTCATAACCCGGCCGAAGGTCGCGACCACTGGCCGCACGGATTTTCCACGCTGCTTGCCGGCTGCGGCATCCGCCGTGGTCACGTGCATGGCGCGACGGCACCGGACCCTAAACTTGATTCCGAAAAGCCGCTCGCGGACGTTTCGGATCCTGTCACCGTTGCCGACTTGCACGCGACAATCCTTGCCGTTCTAGGCGTCGCTTATGACGAAGAACTCGACACTCCGATCGGGCGCCCACTTAAACGAAGTGAAGGCACACCAATCCAGTCCATTATGACTTAGATGCCGTGTAACCTAATCGGTACAGTAGTTTCGGCCCGACTCCTTCATTACTCTTCAGACCCTTCACGCGGCTCACTTAGTTCAGGGTGATCTAGGAGCAATTGTTCAACATCTGAAGTGCTGAAAGCTTTTTCGGGCTCAGTCTTCGAGCAGCCCAAAACGGTAACGGCCAATAGCATCCCGACATACAACGAATACACTCTGATTTGCATGGAAGCATCGCTTAAAAAAGGGAATCGGTAACAGTTTTTTGAAATGAACAAGTATCGGTGACGAAAGACAACCGTTAGAAAAACGTGTTCGCCCGAAAGTCGAGCACGTTTAGAATATTATCAATCAACAAGATCAAAACTGCTCGCTGATCACTTCTCTAGAGGCCCGAGTTCCAAGCGAGCCCCAAAGCCCGAATGGGCTGGCAGCGCCGGCAACAGACAAGGGGTCGGTGTTAGCCGCCTTAGTTGAAACCATCGCGCGCCCCGACGGATTGCCCGCTTCCACTGAATCCGTAAAGAATTTGACCGCTCCATCCCCCATCAACATGTGAGCTCCACCCGGGTGGCGACTACTCGGTGGGCAAATGGCATCGGAACCCGCGAAGCTGTCGAAACATAGTTCGCGGTTGGGAGGGAGAATCGTGAAGACACCAGAGTGAAGCGGAAGGCTCCACGCCCATCGATAGCCACGGCGGTTATCAATTGCTCCTTGCAGGGTCACGGTGGCATTCCAAAATAAAGGTCGCTCAATGTTTACAAAACTCTGACACCCTAATGCGCCTCCCGGTGCCCGAATGTTGATGGTGCCGTCCACACCGGCTGTCCGCTTATCGCCGTCTCCAATGTCCGTGACCAACTCACCCATCGCGAAGGTATTAGAAAGGCCGTCCGTGACATCTCGAAATTTGCTGTCCAGTTGAACTTTGAAGAAGCCTCGGTTACTAGCATTCGATGTCTGAGCCGCTGCCGATGAAACAATGTTACCTGTAGTGTTGCCACGCAATTGAGCGGCGGTGCTATCGGCGGAATCACCGAGACTTACCCCGTAATTTGTCCTTCCCATTGCGGGAAGTCCTACTCCAGGATCACTGGGGCATCGAAGTGTTGGGATGTCCGATTCCCACGGATCATAAGGGCCGGCATCTGAAGCAACGAGCCGGCTAAATACTCGTCCCGGATAGGGTCCCATTGGCGAATAGATATTTCCAGCTCCTGGTTGGCCGGCGGGTACTTGGTAAGGGTTGGCAACTTGTTCCCAGGTAGACTGCTGCTCAAAAAATGGCAACAGCCCAACCAACGCTGACATCTGTCCGGCTGTCCATCCAGGGGCAAATTCCCGACGACTTGGTCCGTGAGTCCCCCCAGCGTGTCGTGGAGCCTGGTTGTACGCAGAGTGGTAGTTATGCAACGCTAAACCAATCTGCTTGAAATTATTGCTGCAGCTCATCCGTCGCGCCGCTTCCCGCGCGGCTTGGACTGCGGGCAAGAGCAGGCCGACAAGGACACCAATAATGGCGATGACGACAAGCAACTCAACGAGCGTAAAAGCTTTCCGATCGGACTCCTGACAGACTTGCTGATTTAGCGACAGCTTTGGATCAATGACGTCAAACGTCTCCTTCTCGTAGCCGTGTTGATTGAGAGCTCTCATAAAAGCGCAAACCTGTTAACGTTGATGGGATTCCGAAATTCAAAACTCGGTTCGGGACGAAGCAAGTGCGATGCCAATCCGAGGAATACCGGAAAAACGGTAACAAGAGTTGCGAAGGCAACCACTAAAGTCTCGGAAGGTACCTAAATACGCATGGCGTATTTTCTCACACATTCCGCCTCCCACTTTTTGTGCACCGCTGCCTCAATATTGAGAAGCTGAGCAATCGGCAGCTGAGAAGACCGACTGGATCTGTAAGAGATAGACAACGAACACGAAAATGTTGTCTGTCGTTAATCATCTGCCGTCAATATTTCTGCCAAGGAAACAAAGAAAGGCAGAGCAGCCAGAAGTGGCTGTGTAACTTGGCAAATCCACTGCACGCGGCCGGGCAGTACCGAAGCCCCCCGCCGCCCGACGATTTCCAAAGCAATTAAGTTGCTCGCTGCACGAACCGTGATGCTGCCGATGATTTTCGTCATCGACACCGCCAATTCGCCAACTTGCCAACGGCAATCTCAAGAATAAAGACAGCGCTTCGCGATGATCAGAAAAGGCCGTCGCTAACGCAATCTCATCGAGGCATCGCTCGGCGCCTTCGCGTTTCTCTTTATTGGCTCCAGTCACCTTTTTTCAGGCTACCGTCTTTTGTTCCGGCAACCCGCGCAGCGTCTACCGCGACGTGACCGGCACCCAATCAATTCGATTTGCCGCGGACTTGCCAACTTGGATGCGGCGTATGAGCTTCGTCCATCATTGCGGCTGCCTTCTTCACCAAGTCAGGATGCGCACCAGCGAGGTTGTTTCGTTCGCCGATGTCATCAGCCAAATGGTAAAGCTCGACTTTGCCGGTGATCATCGGTTGCCGGATGGCTTTCCAATCACCGAAACGTACCGCTTG
The DNA here is from genome assembly GCF_007860175.1 of Rubripirellula reticaptiva. NCBI lineage: Bacteria > Pseudomonadati > Planctomycetota > Planctomycetia > Pirellulales > Pirellulaceae > Rubripirellula > Rubripirellula reticaptiva. The sequence goes on from NZ_SJPX01000002.1 coordinate 668,764, forward strand.
GCGGCTGCCCTGTTCATAGAACTCCCAGTACAGATACTCGTGCTGCGATTGATTATCTTTGTTGCCCAACAGCGTCGGCGCGAAACTAACGCTGTCGATGCCATCGGGAACATCGGCGCCCGCCAGTTCAGCAACCGTCGCCATCCAGTCGCCGAAGTAGGCAATATGATCCGTTGTTGAACCCGGCTTGATCGTGCCTGGCCACCACGCAATGCCAGGCACTCGGATTCCGCCTTCATAGAGTGCTCGCTTGGTCCCCCGCAGTGGTCCCGAAGGATTGAAGCGATCCAAATTGTGGTTCGACTCGTTGTGAGGCCCGTTGTCCGACGTAAAGAACACGAAAGTGTCCTTTGCAATCCCAAGTTCGCCCAACAAATCCAGCAAACGCCCGACATCACTATCCATTCGCGTGATCATCGCGGCTTGACCTTTGTCCTGGTCCGGCCAATCGCGATCCGCATAGATTCCAAAGTCTGGTACCTCGGCACCATTCCCGGTCATTTTTGATGCTTCATTGTTCGCATGCGGAGCCGTTAGCGACAGATACAAAAAGAACGGACCGTCCTTGTTCTCGCGGACAAACTTCAATGATTCGGCGGCGAACAAATCGTGTGTGTAATCGACACGCTTGGTGGCGTAGCCACCGGTGAATCCGCCATAACTCGAGTCGTTTCGTTTGACGACATTGCGAAGCGGCTTCTTGGTTCGGTCATCCCAGATGAACTCGGGATAGTAGTTGTGGGCATGTACTTGGTTCAAATACCCATACATGCGGTCGAAGCCTTGATTCATCGGAAAGCCAGGGCTGTCGAATTCACCAAGCCCCCATTTGCCGATCAAGCCATTGGTGTAACCAGCCGTCTTCAAGACCTCAGCCACGGTGACGTCTTCTCCGCGTAGTGACTGAACCAACATGGATCCGTCTTTGCCGCCGCTCGCATTGCCTCGAACGTGAGCGTGCCCCATGTGTTTCCCTGTGATCAAAACACATCGGCTGGGAGCACAGACCGTGTTGCCTGCATAGAAGTCGGTGAACTTCAGACCCTCGGCCGCCATCTGATCCAACCGAGGCGTCTGGATGACTTCTTGGCCGTAGCAACCCAAGTCGCCGTACCCGAGATCGTCGGCCATCACGTAAATGATGTTTGGTTTGTCGGCACTGGCCGACTGGACGAACAACAAACCAAAGCAAACGGAAACCGCAAGTTGGAAAACGTATCTCATCAATGCCTTAGTCCAATTGAGAGAGGGAACCGCATCAGGAAGCTCCTGAACATCTTGTCTCAGGATCTGGTTGACTTGCCTTTGCGGAGCAAATTTTGTATCGATTATAAATGAATTATCGATGCATCGAATTCAGCGCATCGTAATTCACTGCCCCACCTGCCGGAAATCTGGCTGCCCGAACTCTGGAATCCCCTCCCAATGCTTCAACGAATTTCCCGTTACTCGGCCGCTTTGGCTGTTGCGTCCGCGTGCTTGTTTTCTTCGCTGGCGGCCGCCGCCGACCCAATTTTGGTCGAACTGGATACGTCCGAAGGCTCGATCATTTTGGAACTGGATCAAGAAAAGGCGCCAAAAACCGTCGCTAACTTTTTGGATTATGTCAAAAGCGGACATTTCGATGGAACGATCTTCCACCGCGTGATCCCTGAATTCATGATTCAAGGTGGCGGATTCGATGCTTCAATGCAGGAAAAACCTACCAAACCACCGATCAAGAACGAGGGTGCCAACGGCCTAAAGAACGACGAGTACACCGTCGCCATGGCCCGAACAGGCGATCCGCATAGCGCCACAAGCCAGTTTTTCATCAATACCGGCAAGAAGAATGGTTTCCTGGATCACCGCAGCCCAACGACCGAAGGTTACGGGTACGCAGTTTTTGGAAAGGTCTTCGACGGCAAAGAAGTCGTCGACAAGATCGAAGCAAAACCCACTCGTTCGGTGCCCGCACCAGGCGGACGGGGCTTGTTGGAAGACGTGCCAGTTGAAACCGTCACCATCAAAAGCGCGAAGATCATGTCGGGCGCAGGCAAATAACCCCCCCTGATGGACGCATTTTTACCGACCGTGCGGGCTTCTTAGTCTCTTTTTCCTGCCGGTCGGCAGTCCGCCTCTTGACGATATTTACTTAAATAACGTATTTTTCTGCTTGGCGAGGACATTTGGCACGCTCGTTGAAATCGGATCCCGTCCGATCGAACGTAGTGTCACCTAAATACGCCTGAATCAGTCTTTTTCGATCGCCAGTGTAGCTTCAATTGGCAGAGCAACGCATTCGTAATGCGTAGGTTATGAGTTCGAATCTCATCACTGGCTTTTTCGCGATCCGGAACCCCTGTGGTTCCGCCAGCGGTCGGATTGAAACTGATTGATGAATCGGCACTGGGATCGCACTGCGTGGTTTGCGATCCCGGTTGCCGCATGTGGCCGCGGACCGCACCAACGCCTCATGCTCCCATTCCCATGCTTTTGACGCCCCCCGCGGAGGGCAGGAGACTTGTGTCGATGAGTGAAACCGATCTCGACGTTCTCGACCTAAAGGACATGGTTCTTTCCAACAACTCGTTCGGCCCCGCCGACGTGGGGAAGATCCGGACTGCGATCGCTGAAAACTACGGCCACTTTGGCGAGTTGCGTGACGCGGTTAACGAGATGGAAGACGATGAAGCGCTCAGCCCCGCCGGCATGACAAAGAAGGGCGTTTGCGAATTCTTGTTAGGCAAGTTCCGCGAATCGCTTTCGACTTTGCAGTCGGCCGATGGCGGTGCGATGGCGTTATTCTATCAAGCTCGTTGCCAATTCGAACTCGGCCAATACGAAGCTGCGATCTCAGCTTACGAATTGTCACAAAAATCAGGCTACAACGAAGACCAGTGCAAAATCGGCGTTGCCGAGTGCCACCGGTATGCAGGCCGAGTCAACGATGCGTTGGCGATTCTGGATAATATCTTCGGCCCAGCCGAACAAACAGCTGATTACATGTACCAACGCGCCGCCACCGTTGCCGCGGTTGGCGGGCGCATGGAAGAGGCCCTTGCGCTTTACCAGCGTGCCGTCAACACCGACGAGAACCATGCCGGTGCCCTGTTCGGTTTGGCGCTTGAAAACGACCGCATGGGCAATGACCAAGAAAGCTTGGCCCTGTACGAGCGAGCTGCCAAGACATTCCCAACGGGTGTCGGCGCACTGATTAACTTAGGCTTGATCTACGAAGACAACAACAAGTTCGACAAAGCCCAGCTTTGCTACAAGCGGATTCTGGATTGCTACCCCGATCATCCTCAGGCACAGCTCTACATGAAGGATGCGGCCGCAACCGGCAATATGCTTTATGACGAAGAAGCCCAACGCCGCAACGATCGCTTGGCACAAATTCTGAACATGCCAGTGACGAACTTTGAACTAAGCGTTCGAAGTCGTAACTGTCTACAGAAGATGGGCATCGATACGATCGGCGACCTGACACGAACCAGCGAAGCCGAACTGCTTAGCAGCAAGAACTTTGGTGAAACCAGCTTGTTCGAAATTCGTGAAATGTTGACGAGCAAGGGCTTGAGCCTCGGTCAGTTTGCTCACGAAAAGAAGAGCAACGATCCGCCGGTCGACACCAGCCACATGTCGGCTGACGAGCAAGCATTGCACGATCGTCCGATTTCCGATCTGAACCTGTCGGTACGTGCTCGCAAGTGCATGGCGCGTTTGCAGATCAATTCGATCGGCGAACTGATCCGCAAGACTGGCGACGACATGTTGGAGTGCAAAAACTTCGGTGTGACAAGCTTGAACGAAGTCCGCGAGAAACTGACGGATCTCGGATTGAAAATGCGTGGGGACTGATCGCCCAATATTTTCATGAGCCAGTTTCAATTTGAACTCTCACACCGCGACGCGACCACTTCGGCGCGTCGCGGTGTTTTTTTGACTCCTCACGGTCCGGTCCAAACACCAGGCTTCATGCCTGTTGGTACCCAGGGCACGGTCAAGGGCGTCACGATCGATCAGGTCAAAGCGACCGGCGCCCACATGATCCTCGGCAATACTTACCACCTGGCACTCCGGCCAGGTCACGAGACGGTTCGGCGGCTCGGCGGGCTGCACGGAATGTCACGCTGGGACGGGCCGATTCTGACCGACAGCGGCGGATTTCAAATCTTTTCGCTCGGCGCGATCAACAAGGTCACCGAAGAAGCCGCCACTTTTCGCAGCCACATTGATGGCGCCGAAATTCGGCTGACTCCTGAACACTCGATCGAGATCCAAGAGTCACTCGGCAGCGATGTGGCTATGGTGCTTGATCACGTGGTCGCATTGCCGGCTCAGCCCGGTGTTGTCGAAGACGCAATGGCCCGATCGATTCGCTGGGCCAAACGCTGCCTCGAAGCCGCCACGCGTGACGACCAGGCCAAGTTTGCGATCGTTCAAGGTGGACTGGATGTCGAACTAAGAGTCCAGTGTGCAAGCGAACTTTCGTCGATGAATTTCGACGGATACGCAGTGGGCGGATTGAGCGTCGGAGAGGCTCCGTCGGAAATGTACCGAATCACCGCCGCAACCTGCCCAGCACTTCCCGAAGACAAACCGCGGTACCTGATGGGTGTTGGCAAGCCAATTGATCTGATCGAAAGCGTCGCTCGGGGAATCGATCTGTTCGACTGCGTGATGCCAACGCGAAACGGACGAAACGGGCTGGCCTTCACTGACGAAGGACAGCTGAAACTTCGCAACGCCATCCACAAAGAGGACACGCGTCCCATCGAAGAGCACTGTCCATGCGTGGCGTGCCGTCATAGCCGAGGTTACCTGCGACATCTATTCGTTGCCGGCGAAATGTTGGGACCGATTCTATTATCGATCCACAACTTGACGTACTACCAACGCGTCATGCAAGGTGCTCGCGACGCCATCGAGCAACGTCGCTTCGAAGCCTACGCCCATGAGAAAAAAGCAGGCTGGGGACTTCTGTAAAACGAAGCTGTTCAGCCGTCCCAAACCGCGGATTGCGGCCTGAGTGGCGACGTCGGGCGTAACCCGTCCGAGTGCTCGGCTACTCGGCCATGTACTCGGCGAGCGTTTTCTTGGGCACTGGCAACTTCAACAGCGGTGCAAAGTCTGCGGTCGCTTGATCCACGGTATCGAACAGTTCAGCGAGTTGTGCATCCGTTTGGCCAGTCAATTGCTTGAAGCCCGCCACGAACTCATTTTGTTCTTGCCAATTGTCATCACAGCACGACGGCAGCAACGATGCGAGAGCAACGCAAGCTGGACCTTGCTGGCTCTTGCCAGCGGCAAGCAGTTCATCCAGACGTGTGTGCTGAGCGATCAAGTCGACAAAATCATCAGGCAAATTCCAGCGGGATGCCAACATGGCGGCGGCGTCGGCATGATCCCAACCAAACATTTCCTTTTCCAAGCCGCTCAATCGACGACCTTCGGCAGCGCGACGAGTAACCAGTGATTCGTACTGGGCGGGCAGTTCTTTCAACAACAGCGGAATCGCCATGTCTTGCAACAACGCACCGGCAAACAGGTCTTCGGCAGACGCTAGCTTTAGCGATCGTCCAACCATCCGGGCGAACAATGCGCGGCGTAGCGAGTCTTGCCAAAGCGACTTCAAGTCGAACGGTCCAAACGTTGGGTTTGGAATCACGCTGAAGACAGCATTCCAAAGTGCAAAGTTGGTGATGGCTCGCGTACCTACCAACGTCAACGCTTGCTGCACACTCATGATCTCGCGGCTAAATCCAAAGTAGCTCGAGTTCACGAATTTCAAAACCTGCCCCATCAAGCCAGGGTCGGCTTCGATTGGCTTGGCAAAATCGGCGGGGCCACAATCTGCATTCTGCGAAAGCTGGAGTAACCCGATCGCGCTATGCGGCAACGCGGGCAGGACTTCAGTGTGGAAGACGTCTTCGAGCGCAAGGGGAGTAGTCGTCGTCATGGCGTGCAAGCCTGCTTCCTAAGGGTGTATCTGGTTTTCGGGCAAGCACTAACAAATCCAAACCCCAATTTGATCAAGTGCTTCCCGCTCTTAAAAACCTAGGTTGCAACCCCTCGTATCGACGTCGTTTTACAACCGCTTTCATTGCGGCTGCACGAGAGCGTGCCGATTGTTCGGGTTAAACGGAAAAAGTCACGTGCATTTGTCCCCCAAATTGCCAACGCACAATTTTTCATCCACTACTCGGCTCGGCAACTTCCGCGATAGTTCGGCGGCGAAGCTAGCGTGTCAAGAATTCGTCCGTGAAGCATTCACTGGGTTTCACTTTTCCGGCCGAACCAGGATCCAGATCTTCCATCTGCTTGACTAGAGTCGCCCATCGGGACTGAGACATGGTGCCGATCTCGTCGATGCTCATTTCGTTTGGAAGCGCCAGAGGCACCAGTTCCCTGCTACCGAATTGAAGGGCGGCGCTTGTCATGCCGTGCTTGTTGGCAGCGAGGATTGCGGCATTTCCAACGGCCGAATCCGAGATGTAGTTCTTCCAACCTTGCTGGGTTGCCTGCACGAAAGTTCGCACTTGCTCGGGGTTTTCGCGGATCAGTTTTCCGGACGTGATCAACACGCTGCTATAAGGATTCCACCCCAAATCGCTGACCATAAGCGTTCGCACCTCGACACCTTGCTGACGAGCCAACAGTGGTTCGGCGAAAGAGTAGGCCTGGACCGCGATCTTTGGATCCGCGACCAGCGACGACACACTGCCGTGATAAGGAACTTCGGTGACTTGATCTAAGATGCCTTTGGATCGCATGAATTCAAGAAACGAACGCCCCGCCTGGCGCTGCAGCGTCATGCCAGCCAGCCCCGCAAAGTCCTTCACACCGCTGTCTTCACGTACCAAAATGCAACGTGGACTCATCTGCATGACCGCCATGACTGCGACGATATCCATGCCTTCACGGCGAAAAACAACGACGTCATCTGCGTTTGCCATCGCGAATTGCACGCGACCAAGTTCTAACTCGGGGGCCACCGGTGTGGCTCGCCCACCCGGCCGAATATCAACGTCAAGACCTGCCGCTGCGTAAGTACCGTCCGCGAAAGCTTGATAGACGCCGCCATGCTCGGCCTCGGGATACCAGTTCAATTGCACGGCAACCCGCGGAATCGGCGTACCACCCTCAGTACTAGTAATCTCCGACACAGTGTCCTTCGATCGGCTGCAACCAATCGCAACGACTAAGAACAGACCGACAAGGCTCGTTAGGCTTCGGCTTACCAACATCACAGATTCGCTTCGCTCGAGAAAACTTCGTCCAACTCTGACGCCAAACACTGACACCCTATAATGGCCGATCGCAGATGAGTCCGAAACCGGCGACAACGGAATCGGTCTAGCGAACCGGCGTAGTAGACGTCCAACGCCTCAACACGGTTGCAGACACCAGCTGCACCGCGCCAAACAATGCCAATCCCAACATCGCCGAAGCAAACAGAGCTGCGATCAATGCGTCGGTCTTGGTCAGCGCCTGCCAACCCGTCATCAAAGTGCCTAGCCCGTCATAACTTGTTCCGTTACCGACAAAGAACTCCGCGACAATTGCACCAATGACGGCCAACCCGCTGCTAGTCTTTGTCCCCACCATCAAGTACCGGATGGCTGATGGAATTTGCAGTTTGCAAAGCCGCTTCGTTCGGCTTGCACCGTACAAGCGAAATAAATCTGACGCGTCTCGATCAATCGACATCAACCCGGACGTGACGCTATTTACGATCGGGAACAAACAAACAATCACGGTCACGATCACGACGGTGCGAAACGTGTAACCGCTCCAGATGATCAACAACGGCGCTACGGCGACGATCGGCACCGTCTGCAACAAAACCACATACGGAAAAAATGCCAGCCGGATACTACGAGAAAGACTGAATGCGATCGAAATCAACGATCCTAGCACGACCGCCGAAAACAAACCCGCGATCGCTGCGATACCCGTCGAAAGGGTGCCCCGCACTAATGCGTCATAATGATCAATCGCGGCATCAAAACACTGACCAGGCGTCGGCAGTAGCGCTTTGGGAAGTTCGAACCATGCAACCACAGTATACCAAACGCCAATCCCGGCGACCGCGACCAGCGACACCAGACTCGCACTCATCGCGACTTCACGGATATCCCATTTGCGACGGCGATCAATCATGCATTGCCTCGCAATGACGCGCTGATCTTGCCATAGAACCGAGCGAACTCGGGCGCACTTCGAACGTCATCGGATCGTGGGAAGGGCAAAGGGCTGTCAAGCGTTTCGATCACACGTCCGGCACGCATGACAGCGATTCGGTGCGACAATACAATCGACTCGCCAATATTGTGAGTCACCATCACTGCGGTAAATCGTCGTTCGTCCCACAACTGCAACAGCAACTCGCCCAGCTGTGTCCGCAGCATATCATCGAGCGCCGCAAAGGGCTCGTCGAGCAACAATACACTTGGCCCAGTCACCAGAGCTCGCGCGATCGAAACGCGCATCTTCATTCCGCCTGACAATTGGTTGGGAAAGCGATGCATGGCATCCGACAATCCAACTCGTGCTAACAAGTCCGTCGCAGCGGCGCGGCGATCAGCACGACTGCCACGTGAAATCAATTCCAGTGGCAACGTAACATTTTCAAGAGCCGTTCGCCACGGCAACAATGTCGGCTGCTGGAACACAAAAGCGATTTCGCCATGAACGCCTGACGCGGGCGGTCTCAAAGTCACTTGCCCAGACGTCGGTGACTCTAGCCCTGCCATCAAACGCAGCAAAGTTGTTTTCCCGCATCCGCTCGGTCCAACCAGAGCTAAGATTTCGCCAGCAACCGCTGAAATCGTGACATCCTCAACCGCCCTCACCCCGCCAGAATACTCGATCGAAAGCTGATCGCATCGAATGGTTGACGGGGCTGCGGCGTTGGTCGTTGTCAATCTTCTTCTGCTGCTTTGGCGGCTTCGCTTAGGTTACCAGACTGTTCCAAATTGAAACGTCGTCCGTCGATCTCTAAGACAGCATAGCGACGTGTCACCTCAACGACTTCGCCCTTCAGCGTCCCGATTTCAAACTTGTCACCGACACGCAGCTTCAACGTCTTATCTCGGGTCCGGACGTGCATCCAGGCCTCCCAATCGCCACGACCTTTTACCAAACCCGTCAGAACGGTTTGCGTTGCGTCATCAAACTTTGGCTTTTCCGGTTCAGGCGACGGTGGCGGTGGCGGATCGACGACTTTGACAGTCAGTCTCTGCTCCGTCGTTCTCGCTGGGTAACCGTTATCGGTGACCATGACGGTAATCGGAAACTCTTGCTTTTCCGGACTATTGATTTGCAGTGTTCCAGAAGTCGCGTTCAACGAAACGAGTTCTGTAGGGCCGTCAATCAATTCGTACGTCAACGTATTCCCTTCGGCATCCTTAAATGCCAGTGGTGCCGGCGTGTTGCGTCCGATGATCGCTTCAATCGTAGGGCTGCCCGCATAGCTTGGCGGCTGATTCGGCGGTTGAAATAGATTACGGTTCATGATCGTGTCGCGATAAACCACAAATTCATCGTCAACTCGCCAAGACGGATCATTTCGCTCGGGCAGTTGATCCGGCGCCGACATCAGCGCGATCGCATCCACCGTCATCTCGACGGTAAAGCCACCTGTCTTGGCTGGCCGCACCGACAAATCGCGAATGCGATGCAGGTAGTCTTTTGCATAAAACGAATGAAGCAAGCTAATCGTTTTGGGGATGTCCGCCGAGCCGAGCACTCGAAATGACATTTGTTGGTACAGGCCACCGACTGGACGAGGCCCAAGTGGGTCGACGCTGTAGCCGCTAACATCGTTCTGCTGGACGATGCTGATCAGCCACTGTTGATATAGGCCTTGCGCGATTTCTAAATTGCCAGGCAACGAACGCACCATGTACTCGCCCATCTGGCGATTTGCGTATTCACCTTGTAACTGCTGTTCGGTCAACCGCTGCTGCTCTTGTTGCAGACGCGTAATCTCGTTGGTCCGTTTCTTAACGGCCGAGCGGTAATTTCCGAAGCCCCACCAGATACCACCAGCGATCAACAGACCGCCTACCAAAATTGCTAAAAAGCGTTCACGTTGAGTCATGCTTGCACCTCCGATTTCGCAGCGTCGGCGTCGGATTCGGTTTCAACTTCTTTTTCAGATTCGGCTTCTGTTTCAGATTTAGCTTCTGTCTCAGATGGCGAAGCCAAGGCACTGTCAACTGGCGGTTCTTTCGCTTCTTCATTCGGTGGGGCAGCAGCTCCTTCCGCTCGAGCTGAGGTCTCCGCCATCATTGTTTCCAGAATCTTCTGATAGCGAACATTACGAACCGCTTCCGCTTCGATCGTGATCGTTTCGTTAATCCCATACCGATAAGCATCTTTGCTCTTCGATTCGTTCACGCCATCACCAACAACACTGTGTGTCGAATCACGCAGCGATTGTTCAAATTCGTCCATCACGATCGGTTCAGTCACTGCCGCCGTCACGACCAATTTCCCACCACCACGTCGTGGCTCAGTGGTACCCGTCAGCCCGCGAACAATCATCTTGTCCGCCGGTGGCATTGCCACCGCTAACCGTCGCATCTCTTCTAACCAATTGACGTCGCCATCCAAAAATTTGTCGACGATTTCGGTTCGATTGATGCTATCGGTCGCCGCGTCGACCGCCGGCTTCATCGCTGCATTTGCAGTCTTCAGTTCAGCAATCTCGGCATCCATCTTTCCAAGATTCCGATACAAGAAGTACCCGCCCACAATTGCTAGCACAGCCGGCACGGCGACCATGGCAGCCGAACGCAAACGGTTCGGTTCCACCTCGATGCGCTTACGCGGATTCAAAAAGTCGATCAATCGGTCGGAGTGGGCTTCGTCCGCAGCCAACAAACCAACCAACGGCGCCAACCGACCAACGTGATCGGGAAGCTCACTCTTTAGCTTGGCATCAACATCGACCAATTCGAATGGATCGATCACCTCGACCGGACATTTCGATGCTTCGGCTAGCATGACTTGATCATCTGCGTGCACCGACGCCCGTCCCCACAGGACTACCTTCTCGGGCGTCCCGGAGATGCCACATGCCACCAAACTGCGGCGCAGTTCTCCTGCAAGCGCCCGAGGCCGGGTCGCCGGATCCGTTGGCATTCGGACCGTTCGAACAAAGATCACGCGTCCCTGGCGGGCCACCACAATTTCAGCGTCACCGGCCAACAAGTCGATCAGAACGATATTACCCTCGGCCGACGCTTTTGGCTGAATCAGATAGAGTGCCGATGCTGCCAGTGGTCTTAGCGAGACCCGACTTGCCGTAATCCCGCTAGCTTCGCAAGTCTTACGAACTTCGTTCAGTTTCGCTGGTCCAATCGCAGCGGCGATCATTTCGACACCGGTATCCTTGCGGTGGGTGACCAAAAAATCGACCGTTGCGCTGTCACCGGCCGATGCGAAACTGCGGATCGCTTGAAACCGAACCATGTCAGGAAGTTCTTCATCCGGCACAGGCGGCAACTGCAATTCACGCAGTTCCGCGTAGCCACGTCCGATCGCGACCAAAGCCTCCATCCCAACGAGTCCATGCGAACTGACGGCACTGCGCAGTGCCTCAACCGCGGACGTGTCCTTCAATGGAATAACAGCGACGTCCGTCACTTTCACGCGTCCACCCGAGACTTGGCCAGCGACCATTCTCAGTTCGACTTCGTCCCAATCGAGGGCTATCTTTTTTGGCATCGGTTTCTTCTTTGAGGTTAATTCTATTGCTGTTCGGTCACGCTTCGCAGACCGAGTACCGATTGATCGAAACCTCTGCCCAAATGGCTGAGATCGCGCCAGGAAACTATCTTTGGATTGACCGTGGTCGCATCGACGATCACTTCGACTCGCGCCGCCGCGCCACTGCCTTCGAAGTACCCCACGATTTGTCCTCGATAAACGTCACCGCCACAGGTCAACAGCGGCGTCACTTGTCTCAGTTCGTCGAGCGTCAACAATCCCTCGACCATCAACCAGGATTCAAAATTGCGGTTTAGATCGTCTGATTCGGCTTGGCGAGTTTCCAAAATCGCCTGCACCGCTTCTTCGCTGAGCAGCGGTATTCCATACAACAACTCAGCCGGACATTCATTCAGATTAATCCGTCCCGGCATCGCGTCGACATCTTGAGTCGACAAAGCGTCCATCAAAATTGGCATCGCCACCGAAGCTGAAATCGGATCGCTCGAAAAAGGCGACGTGTACGAGCGGGCTTGGTCGCCGTCCCCTACCGTGACCGTCGCATCGACAAGGTCTAAAATCTGCGTCAAAGACGTTCCGCCACCACCGGTCAGGTCCATCTGATCCAACAAATCAACTGACCAAGCACCGCCCGACTGAGCCGTTTGGGCCTGGTTTCCACCCGTGTTGCCACCGGTTGCCGCAGCGACGGCCGAGGTCAGCGAAGTTGATTGCCCCGCGATCCGGAAAGCAACAATGAAGCTCGCATAGGTCTCGTCGCCTAACGCATCGAGTAACTCGTCATACAGAGCTTCCAAATCATCTTGGTTGACATCGACTCGTGGGTCGCCATTACGCCGTCGGTTAGCTTCGGATCCATGCACGGTCAAATAGGCCGCCCAACCGAGCGAACCCGAGGTGTCAATGCTGACACCGAACCGCTGCTGTTCATCAGGATCAATCACGCCATTTCGATTGACATCTGCACCAAACAACAATGACGGCGTCACACCGCGAACCAGCAGCAATTCTTCGACACTGTGCAGCGGTCCATTGGCAGCCGAGTAGGGCGTCGGCAACGTTTCGTAATATTCCGTTTCAGCACCGAACGGACGAACATCTTCGTCTTCGTCGATCCAGTCCAATATTGCTTCGGCCACGTCTTCGGTCATCCCAGGGAGCGACATCAACAATGAAACTGCAATGTTATCGGATTGCAAATCAGCGTCCGCGGTTTCATCGCTAGCCGCAGCGACCGCCGAGACTAATCCGCCACCGTTTTCCTCCAACACTACCAACGCATTCAAATTCAAACGGGCAGACTCGTTCTGTAGCCCAAATCGAATCCCGCCAAGAGTCCCCATTTCGGTCAGATCGGGCGCCAAAATCGAAAAATTCGACGGCAGCGAACCATCAATTCCACCGGAAACATTGACTGCTTGAAAAAGCTGCGGGTTGTTGTAGACGCCGCCAAAGTCGATTCGAGTGTCAGGTGGCTGCGCCAAAATTAAACGCACCGACTCAGTCGCCGATTCGACGTTCACGCGAGCCTGAACCAAATCGCCGGCCAGGTAGGCCGAATCGTCATACGCCAACATCAACTCGGTGAACGAATACACCGCCATCGTCGCGACCGCGACCACGATCAAAACCAGCACCAGAAAGAAACCTTGGCGAGGTTTCCGTCTACGCGCCACGACGTTTGGCTGCGATCCTCGTTCATCCAATTTGCGAACATCGAAAGGGTGGTAATTCACAGTGCTACCCCCGCAACGTCTTCTTCAGTCGTGTCGATCGGACGAGCCAGCGGCAGACGCACGATGTGCGAAAATGTGCGAATCGCATCAGGATCCAAGCCCGAGCCATCGGCTAGCAGCGCGGTTGGATCCGACATCGCCAGCTCGACTTTGACCGCCAGCGGAAGTTCACCGTATTCATCGCTGCTCCACATCAGTTGCCAAGTGATCCCGTCCCAATACTCGAACTGAATCGACAAGACCTCGGGGGCCAGCAATTCGCCCGTTTGATTCAGCAACGTCAACGCGCCCGTTGAAGCGGCGTGCAAGGTTGCTGCGCGGTCAAGCGACCGGCGGACCAATCCACCGCTTTCATTTTCGGAGCTGCCATCATCAACCGCTTCGGCCAATGACTGATCTTCGTTGATCGTCGCCAGCGCATCTTGGACGCCACCAGTAATTCCGGCAGGCTGAACGAAATAAGCGACGGTTTTCAAGTCGCTTGGTACGTCTTCGATGTCCGAAGTCGTCCCATCCAGCATTGCGACGTACTCTTCCAGACGCGGCAAACGGCTGAGATCAATTTGTATTTGTGATTGGTTTCCGATCAAACCAGGCGTCTGCAGCACTGCTGAACCCGCAGACAGATCCATCGACGACGCGTCAACGGCCTCCGTTCCAACAGCGGCTGAGTCATCGACAGCTGAATCGATCCCCGCAGCCGACAAGTCTTCACCATCGCCGGCTGCTGCCGACTCGCCACCGCCCGAAGCCGCCAACAACGACTCCAATCCCGCCATATCGGCAGGCACGGTGTGCAACGTTGCCCGCAGATCGTCTTCGATCATTTGCATGACGGCAGCCGCCAATTGAGTTTGGCGGATATCCATGTCACGCACATTCATGTCGCGAGCGTAAAACTGAATCGCACCGCCGACCAAAATCATCAACACCACCGACATCGCCAACGTCAGCAGAATCTCCAGCAGGGTAAAGCCAGAACGAAGAGTTGACTTCGTTCTCCGGCGTAACAACATGAAACTACCAATCAGGACGATCACAGTGCAGCCTCCTCGGACTCGAGCGCCTTGAGTGCTTCGGCTTCCGCCTCGGCCGCTTCCAATCCCAAGGTCGGATCCACGATCCATCGCGTCAGCGAGTAAGTCGCCAGCGGCGGCCCGCCGTTCGGACTCTCGGCCACCACGGTGATTCGCAAAATCAACAGTCCGTCCATTTGACCTGGTTGGACTTCAAGGCTGTAGTTGAACGACGTCATCGAACCGGAATCAAACGATGCAAGCGGTGTCGTTAGCACTGTTTGCGGCGAAATGCCGGATGCCACATCGAGCAACGTTTCCGACAATTTTGATTGGCACATTAGCCGCGCGACCGACAAATCGCGTGCCTCTCTTGCCGCGGACGTGCCGGTTTCGGCAATTTGACTTAACATTGCCATCGCACCGCCAAGAATGGCCAGAGCAAGCAAAATTTCAAGCAGCGAAAATCCGCCGCGACGCGACTTGATCACGGCAACACCTCACTGATCGTGACGTCGCCAGTGATTCCGCGAAGCTTGACTACAATGCGTCCAACGTCGCCACCCGACATTACAATCGAGGCGGTGCTGGTGGAACCATCGGGATAGAACAGGATCGGACGACTCCACCCGGACGATTGATCGGCAAGCGTCATTTGTTCGATCTCAGATGCCCGAGCTGCTGAAACAACACCAACGGAAACCACCGAAATCCCCTCGGGCAACTCAATCACTTCTTCGGCTTCGGAATCGACATCAAGCGACACAGCGTTGCCTTGATCGGCCCCCGAAAGTAGCGCCGATTGTGATCCGGTTTGGTCAATCGCCTCGGTGGCATCGCTAGTCGAAAAGTACGGCTTGATTCGAAACGAGTTTCCCTCGACCATTCCTTGGACCATCAACACACGGCCCTGACGCATCGCATCAACGCGGCTGCGCGTCATCTCGACGCGCCACTGTTCGGCAGCACGAACAAGTCGCCGATCACCCATCAACAGGCCGACTTGAGGAATCACGACCGACGCGATTGCTGCCAACACGGATAGCGTCAGCAGCAATTCAAGCAGGGTGAAGGCGATGCGAGATCTGACGGCGACGGACCTCACGGAAGCTACGACCCTTCAACGATGATGTCGTCTTCGGTATTGGCTTGTCCGTCAACTCCACCACTGCGGATTTCGTAGGTATTGCCGTTGACGGTGTAAACGAGACTGTTTTCCCACGCATCGGTGGGGATTTCGTTGATGATCGGAGCGACCCATTTGGCTTTTTTGGCCGCGTCACTCGGTCCATCGCGAAGGGCCTCGAGCGTTTCGGGCAGCGTGTTCATCCGGATCTGAAACATCTGGATATTGTTTTTCAGACCGTTGAGCTGAGTTTTTGTCGCATTGACCTTCGCTTCCGTCGATGCACCGCCAATATTGACAGTCACGATGCCGCCAATCACGACCAAAATGGCCAGCACGAGCAGCAGTTCAAGAAGGGTAAAACCAGCGTTCTTGAGACTGTGGTTTCGACGGCTAGTGGCGTTGATTGAGCGGGAACTCAGACGGCGGGAGCGGGAAATTCGGCTTCGCATGGCTGATCGGTGGCTTCCGAGCTTTGTGGGAGGGGAGACTTGGCGGGCAGCGATGAACGGAAATCCAAAGACAGGATTTCGCTACCACTTCCCGCCTATAATAACCACGAAACAAGACAAAGGTTTCGGTTCTTGACAGTTTGATCAAGCGTTCACCTCCGATCCGGGTCGAGGGTGGCTCAGGGGTGCCTCGTCAATCGCCCAACCCGGACGGATCTGGGGCTGAAGGACCTGCCTGGAAATTACTCCAGCAGCCACGAGCTCAAATTCACCCTCCCGCTTTCGAAAGGGTCGGACGCCATCGCGACCGGGGGAGGGCCGAATGCAAAACCCTCTCCGGCCACGACGGCGTCCGACTCTCCTAGAGGGAGAATGAAATCCGAAAATGATCGCCGTACGATTCCTAAACGTCCCCCAAACCGCCCCGGATTCGGGCTAACGACGGACCAAACTGGGGCCAGACCGACCGAAATCGGTCCGTATCGGCGTCCGCCAAAGACCTTTCCAGGGGTCGGTCAACCGGCGATCTCGGCATGATCGCGCGGTTTAGGGGACCAGAATCGCCAAATGAGCTCCAATTGAGCAACTCAAACCCTAATTATGTTCTTCGGGCGGTAGAATAAACGTATCGATTAAATAGGGTGTAGTGGCGGCTCGAAAGTTTTCCGATCACCGCACCCAACTCTTCCCCGCTTCTTTCGCTTCCAAAACGCACGAAACGACTATGGTGGCTCGCGACGATTCCGTTATCCGAGGCAGCTTGATTGCCTGCATGATCTTCTTGGTGCTCTCGGTGGCACTGAACTTCTTCTTTTGGCGCAGTGGTAATTTTCTGGCCCAAGAGGCCGAAACGACCAATGCCAGGATGCAGACGATCTCCTCGACCAACCAGAACATGGAGAACCAAATCAGTCGGTTCAAAGCCATGCTCGGGCAAGAGCAGTTCACCCAGGACCAGATCGACAAGATGCGAGAGAGCGCTTCGGACGATCCCGTCATGCAAGCGATCGAAGAACAGTACATCAAAGACATGTCGTACTTCGGCAGCGAAGTCGAACCACAAGATCGCAGCTACCCTCGACTGCCCGAGTACTTGGTTAACGCTATTCGCGACCGAAACGAGCAGTACGCTAACGCTCGCGGCGAAGCGACCAAAATTCGCACCGATGCGGAAGCCGAAATCGCGATCGCGCAGAACTCGAAGCAATTGGCCGAGCAAAAGGCAGACGAAGCCAACAAAAAGGCTGCCACCCTCGAAGTCGCATTCGACGAAGACCGCGCTCGCATGAACCTGGAAAAAGAAAACACTCGAGACAAACTCAACGAAACTGTTCAAGACTTTGGCAAGTTCCGCTCACGTGCTGGGGCCGAAGCCAAGAAGCTAACGGATGACAACGAACGTCTGCTCGGAACAATCGACACGCAAAAGACTCAACTCAATCGGCTTCGCAACGACCAGTTCGAAACCACCCAGGGCGAAGTTCGATACGTCGTTCGAGGTGGGAATGTCTGCACGATCAACTTGGGTTCGGCCGACGCGCTGCGTCCCAACGTGACCTTTGGCGTCATTGACGCTGACGACATTCGATTGAAGGACGCCAAAGTCAAAGCAACCATTCAGATTACCCAGATCCAAGGGCCTCACTTAGCGCTGGCACGCGTGATTGCGACTCCTGAAATCAAGAACCCCATCATCCCAGGCGACAAAGTCTATTCGCCATTCTGGGCACCTGGACGCCGCGTCAAGATTGCACTTGCCGGTGAAATCGATATCGACGGCGACGGTCGCCCCGACAACGATGCGATCAAAGGACAAATCAAAGCAGCAGGCGCCGAAGTTGCCGCCGAAGTATCCCCATCGGGTTCGGTCACTGGCAAGCTTGACGCTAGCGTTCGATTCATGGTGATCGGCAAAGACCCTGAATTATCCGAAACAGCTTCAGACGACCCTCGCAACGAAGCCGCACTTCGGGCGATCGCTCGTGTGAAGGATCAAGCCAACGAACTGGGCATCACAGTCATCCCGGCTTGGAAGCTGCAAAGCTACTTGAAGGCGATCGACGATACGCTGACGACTCCCTTGGGATCCGCAGTCCGCGGCGACGACTTCCCACCGGAACCGATGAAGGGACGCCCGCGTCTGCCAACCGACATTTCCGAAATGTACAAAGAACGCATCGACGGAGATCAAAAAGGCAACACGATTCTGCCTTAGTGACCAGCGGCAATTAGCGATCCTGTTGGTGCAACGAATCGACAAACCAAGTCACCTTGGTTTCCGATTCGCTGGCAACCAAATTCTCAAACAAAGCATCGGCCGCATCGCGGCGAAGCTTTGACTGGTCAGCCAAGTCTTGGAACTGACCGCCGCCGTACTCGTCACGGTGAGCCTCGAAATAACGCTGCAGATTATCGGGCGTCATTTTGCTTTTCAAATACTGTGCCCACGCCGACGACCAACGAATGTCGGCGATCATGGCCTCGCTCGTCGATTGCCGTGCCTTGGCCAGTTCGTCGATACTTGTTCCACGCTGCTTGGCTTCGCTGGAATAACTCTGGACTCGTCGATCGAGGCTATCTGCCAACGATTTACCGCCTAACTTCATCAGTGCGTTCATCGCCAGGTGCCGACGAACCAACAACAGCGCCGTTGCACGTTTGACGTCTTCACCCACGCGGACAAGATCACGTGCACTGATCCGCTGAGTCAAAACCAAATTGATCTCGCCCACGTAAATCGCCTCGCCTTGCACCGCAGCGTAAGGGTCACCTGGCTCGATGTCGTCTTTGGCAACGCCCCCGACAATCTGCTGGGCAGTGTCTTGAGCAACCGTTTCGCCCGCCAGTGAAACGCAAACAGCGGCGGCAAGCAGGAAACTCTGTATTTTCATGGCAGCAAGATGTCCTGAATCACAAACGAAACTTCGCTCGGAACCACCGCGGTAGGCGAACGATAAATCAATTTCGATTCGCCAGCGGTATCGCCAAGATCGAACAAATATCCAATCCCGACACCGGCGGCCGTCTGTCGATAGACCTCGTAACCCAAGTGGTCGGCCCGCGATCCATCTTTGCGAAGCACGTGAACCTCGTTCTCGAAAATCCAGTGACGGTGACTTTCCAGCGATCGATCAGCGTCTTTCAATTCAATGCCAACGCGCACTTCATGCAGCGGCCCGTTGGGACGCAGCGATTCAATTTCCACGGTCATCGAATCAATCAGCGTCTTTTCGCCTACATTCGAAAGCGGCATCTCGAACGTTTGCTTTTTCCCCGGTAATAACGCCCGAATCAAGCCGGACAGCGATTCAATTTTGCCTGGTTGCCCGGCTGGCAACTGCATTGGCAAAAAGAACTCGCTGAATGCGATGTCGCTGTTCGTCGCCACATCAATGGTCTCGCCCGATTCTTGTGGCTTTAGCTTTTCGCCGTCATCAAGTTCGCCCGACAACTGAGCAATCGGCAGCGTCAATCCAATCGGTGTTACTCGCGGTTGCCAGGCAATCTCGATGCTGATGTTTAGCCCCGAAAGCGTCGGATTGTTCAAGCTGCGCCGCGACGTCACCGCCGTTGGTTCGATTCGGTAAACACCAGCGTAAGCTGCCGAATCGACTCGCGACGGTCGCTCGGGATCGCGAGACACTAATTTCAGTGTCGATTCGTCACCGGCATAGAAGTTGATGTCTAGGTTCGCCTGGTCAAGCACAAGGTCGACCGCGTGCCAGAATGAAAGCGGGGTAGCGACAGGATCGATTGCCAGCGAAACATCGGCGTCGTGATCAAACTCGACACCGCTGTCCCGGCTGATCGCTTCCAAGGCATCACCCAGCGTCGAGACATCATCAAGCATCACGCGAATGGCATCGGATTCCGTTTCACTTTCCGTCCGCTGTTGCATCAAGGTTTTACGAACTCGCGAAAGCCGCTCGACCGCCTCAATTGAGATTCCCGGCTTCGATTTCGGAAGAAACTCCAGCGCCGCTGGCCCCGCATCGATAAGAGCCCGCTCAGCTGCTTTGCGTTTTGACAAACTATCGGCATCCAGTTCATCGACCCACTGCAGCACATCGGACTTCAAGTCAACGGCTTGCTGACCGGCAACTTCCTGACCGTAGGCAATGACCGCCGAACTAACCACTGACGGACCAGCCAACAGCGATGCCGCAACCACAAGTCCTCGTATCGTGCGAAGTCTCCCGTTCAGTCGCTTCGTCGTTACATTCCGCATCATTCGAATATTCCTTCGCGTTCGTCCAAACGAAAAACGTGATTTGCGTGTCATCGGGCAGGGACGGTCGGGGGGCGATCGTAATTCTAACCTAGCCTTCGATGTGGCAAGTCTGTCTGGCCGCGTTTTATCGTTGCTGGACAACGTGCTGAACTCGACATTGCACAGCAATCCGCCACCGATCTCGTTCGGCCATTCTGCGTTACGACATTCTTCCTGGATTGCTTGATGATTCCCGCTCGCCTATCAACCTTGATAACGACCACTGTGCTGCTCCTGGCCACATTGACCGGGCGCAACTGTGCCACGGCCCAATCGCCCGCGATGGTTGAATTCTCAGCACTCGGGAAAACGCAAATGGGATTGCCGCTCCTGAAACTGGCTCACGAAACGGTGATCCTAGGCCGCGATGGCTGGATGCATTCGCTCAACCCCAAATCTTCGTCCTCGCAGATTCGTCAAACCAACCAACCCTACGAACCGATCAGTGTGACCGAACTTCGCAACGAGCTGCGAGCCGAATTCCGGCATGGCTTTGAAGTGCTCGCCACCAAGAACTTCCTCGTCGTCCAGCCCGAAGGCCGCGGCAACCGTTGGCCGACCCTGTTCGAGCAATCGCACCGCGGCTTCACCGACTACATGACCAAGCGGGGTGTCAACGTGCGAGAAGGACGGTTCCCGATGGTTGCAATCGTGCTGCCGGATGAAAACGCGATGTACCGCGAGTTCAACAAGCTCGATATCGAGGTCAGACGAGTCGCCGGGCTGTACTCGGGCGAAAGCAATCGAGTGATGACTCATGAAGGCGGCAACCGAGAACAAACAGCGGCGACCGTGCGGCACGAAGCGGCACACCAATCCGCCTACAACTCGGGCGTCCACAGCCGCCTGTCCGAAACGCCTCGCTGGATCAGCGAAGGTATCGGTCAGATGTTCGAACCAGCCGGAATGACCAACGCACGTTCGTCAACTCGCTTGAACGATCGCATCAACCAAGAGAGTGTCGGATTCATCAAACAAACTTACAGTGGTCGCGACGACCACCGGTTCGCTCAATCGGTGATGCAACTGATCAGTGACAACACAATGTTTGAAAACCCAAATCAAGTCAGCGAAGCCTATCACGTCGCTTGGGCAATGATGTTCTACCTTGCCGAACGAGAAAGCCCAAAGTTTGCGAATCTATTAAACACGACTGCGTCACGTCCAGCGTTCCGCGACTACCCACGCGCCGATCGCATCAAGGACTTTGAACGAATTGTTGGATGTGAGGTGATGGAGTTCAGCAAAAAAGTCAGTTGGTGGATTCAGTCGATCTAAGGCTGGCGTGAAGCCAGCGAGGATTCGGGAACCGGCATGCACACCGCATCGCAACGTTCCTATCGAGCAACGTTTCCTATCGATGCGACGCGGCTCGTCTGAGCCTTCGCTCCTTCTTCATTGCGCAGAACAAATTGCGTCGCCACGGGGCCTCTAAGTCCTGATATTTTTGCTGCTGCGTTCAGCGAACTTGCGAGAACGATCGCGCAAAATTCCCCCGCGTTCTTTTTCTCTGCATTCTGGCGTTTCTCTGCGGCGGATTACGATCTTGCTGGCAACCATTGAATCAGAGAGAGCCATTGGCACTCTGTTTCGATCACCATTGCACCCAGAGTTTCCCACATGTTTCAGCGGTCATTCTCCACTCGGACAAAGATCTTCGCGAGTCTTGTTCCTTTGTGTTTTGCACTGCTTTTGACTGTTGGAGCTCAGCCACCGGAGTTTGGCCCGCCAGGATTTGGGCCGCCGGGATTTGGGCCAGGAGGCCCCGGGGGACCGCCGGGAGGGCCTGACCGTGAACTGCTGGAGCAATTCGATGCTGACAAAAATGGCTGGCTTCAAGTCGACGAACGAAAACAAGCACTCGCGTACTTGAATGAAAACCCTGCGCCGCAGCGAGGTTTCGGCGGACCCGGCGGAGGGCCTGGTAGCGGACGGGGCGGAAAAGGTTTTGCCCCACCCGATGGTGATCGACCAGCGCGTGACGGCGAGGGACCTAACAACCCCGACCGCGGTAGATTTGGTGGGCCAGGTCGCGGAGGCCCAGGTGGCGGAGGCCCAGGTGGCGGTGGACCTCCGGGAATGGGACGTGGTCGCCCCGAAGCAACCGAAGGCATGAAGGTCGAAAAATCGTCTGTCAAACCTTTGCAAGCCGACCTCTATGACACCAGCGTCCTACGAACCATCTTCATCGACTTCGACAATCCCGAATGGGAGAAAGAACTCGAAGCCTTTCACGGCAGCGATATCGATGTCGCTGCAACTCTGACCGTTGACGGCAATACGTACCCTAACGTCGGAATTCACTTCCGGGGTGCGTCGTCCTACGGCATGGTCCCCGCGGGATACAAACGGTCACTCAATGTCTCGATGGACATGGCGGACAAGGACCAACGTTTGCTCGGATACAAGACGCTGAACTTGCTTAACGGGTCAAGCGACGAGTCGATGATGAGCAGCGTTTTGTATTCGCACATCGCTAGCCAGTATATGCCGGTCATGAAAGCGAACTTTGTTCGTGTCGTCATCAATGGCGAGAACTGGGGCGTCTACTCAAACGTGCAACAGTTCAACAAAGAATTCTTGAAAGAGAACTACCAGTCCGACGAAGGGGCAAGATGGAAAGTCAGCGGCTCACCTCGTGGCGGTGGTGGAATGGACTATCGCGGTGAAGATCCCGACAAGTATGGGCATCCCTACGAACAAAAGTCAGGCGGAAAGAAGGCGACGGCTAAAATGATCGAATTCTGTCGCGTGCTGGATCAAACACCGCCCGACGCATTGCCTGCGGCACTCGAACCGATTGCCGATGTCGACGAGTTGCTGTGGTTCTTGGCACTCGACAACGCACTGATAAACTCCGATGGATATTGGGTCCGCGCCAGCGACTTCAACATCTTCTTGGACGAAAACGACAAGTTTCACTTCATCGCCCACGATATGAACGAGGCGTTTCGTGGTGCAGGTGGTGGCCCGGGCGGTCCCGGTGGACCTGGTGGCCCAGGCGGAGGTTTTCGCGGTGGTCCAGATGGACGCGGTGAACCAGGTAGTCGTGGGCTCGGCGAAAGACGGCCTGATGAACGACGACCTGGCGATCGAGGTCGTGAAGATCGAGGTCGTGAAGAACGAGGACGTGAAGAACGAGGACGTGAAGAACGAGGACGTGAAAACTTCGGCGATCGTGCTCGCAGCATCGCCGCTTCCTCGCCATTGGAACTCGATCCACTGATCGGACTCGACGACGCCAGCAAACCGCTTCGCAGCAAATTGCTAGCTGTGCCTGCGTACCGTGAAAAGTATCTTGCAAACATTCGCAAGATTGCCGAAACATCACTCGACTGGAACAACATTGGACCGTTCATCGAATCCCAGACCGCGCTCATTGACGAAGCGATCAAGACTGAAACGCGAAAGCTCGGTACCTATGAAGCGTTTGTCGCGGCAACCCGACCTAAGACCGACGAAGCCCCTGCCGAACATACCCAGCAATTTCGTGGCGGTCACGGCAGCATGAACTTGAAGGAATTTGCCGATGGACGTCGTAAATTTTTGCTAGAGAAAACAAAATGACGGACAACCAAATCCACGACAAACGCATCGAGTTGAAATACGTGCTTGATGCCAAACTCTCGCTTGAGGTTCGCCAATGGGCACGCGAACACCTTGGCGTCGATGGACACTGTAACGACGCACTTGGTGACAGCTACGACGTCAACACGCTGTATCTGGACACCGCCGAGTTGGACATTTTCCATCGATCAAGCGATTTTGGCAAAGCGAAACATCGCATCCGTCGCTACGGCGACGATTCAACGCTATGGGTCGAAACCAAACGTAAGAAAGCCAACGTGGTCAAGAAAAATCGAACGGCAACTAGCGAACAAGAAGTGGAATCTCGACTAACCGATTTGTCGGACCAAACCGCTTGGTGCGGCGATTGGTTTTCGGATCGGGTCGTCCAACGTCAACTGCAACCCACCGTTCAAGTTCACTACCGCCGTTTCGCACGCACGTCCATACTTGGTGGCGAAAGCCTGCGATTGACGATCGACAGCCAACTGCAAGCCAGTCCAATTGACGGCTGGAATGTCGCATCGACTTCGGACGTAGCGAATCATGCGAAACGAATGGCAATCACCAGCGACGAGATTTTAGAATTGAAATTTCACAACCAGATGCCGCACCTCTTCAAAGAGTTGCTGCGGACTTTTGCGATTCCCGCGACCGGCTTTTCGAAATATCGAACGGCAGTTGCAAACATCCCGCGTCTTCGATTCGTCATCACGGATGTTCACGCGGGAATCCTATCCCAGGCCATGGTCGAGGAAACGGCGGATGCCTGAATGGCTCAATAGCTTGCCCACGGATGTTGACCCCGCGATTTCGACGCTCGTGATTCGCTTGGTCGCCGCCTGGGCTTGCGGATGGATCATCGCGATGATCGGTCGCGGAAATCGTCCTCCGGGAACTCGCGATACGCTCTCGCTGACGCTGATCCTGATGAGCATCCTGATTGCGATGGCAACTCAAATCATCGGCGACAATATCGCTCGTGCGTTTAGTCTGGTTGGTGCTCTCTCGATCGTCCGATTTCGCACGGCCGTGCCCGAAACTCGCGACGTCGCTTTCGTTCTTGCCGCGGTTGTTGTCGGCATGGCAGTTGGCGCAGGCCAATACTGGGTATCCGGCATTGGCTTGATCACGGTCTCCCTGGCAACTCGGCTCTTCGGCGTTTTCAATCCCAGTATCGACAAGACCAATACCGAAAAATTGGCGAGCAAGAAAAACACCTGGCGGCTAAATCTCAGAGTCGGTTTGCACACCGTTGGCGGCTGGGAAGCAGAACTAGATCGGATGACTGAATCCTACGTACTGATCAGTGCCGAAACGGCCCGCCGCGGTGGATCCTTAGAACTTGTCTATCATTGCCAACCGCACGAAGACTTCGACGCCAGCAAACTGATCGCTTCGCTCAACGCAGTTCCCAACGTCGAATCAGCGTCGGCAAAAAGCCTCTCGTGATTGAAAGCCGCGACGCTATTGCACTGCATTAAAGGCGTTTTGAAAATCAAATGCTTCCGGCCCTGGATCATGTCGTCCCATCAACTTTGTACCGATTTCATAGCACTTACTGGTGATACGTCGGGCTCGGACGACATGAAGCTGGACCCAGAAGGTCGGCAGAATCAATCGCAATTGTTCTTCGGGAAAAACTTGAAAGGGAACCAAGATTCCAGCGCCGATTCGCGAAAAGTCTCGCGTGTAAACCACGACCGGATCGGTCGATCGTTTACAGAACGGCAGTGTTCGTTCGAACCACATTAGTCCGTATGTGCGAATTCGCAGTCGCCGGTTGTTGCGAGCATCTTCGGCATAGGCCGTAATCTCACCACGCTCCTCGAAAAAGTCGGTCCACTCGACTGGCAACTCAATGTCGCAGTCCGTTGACTGGATCAACTCGCCAAATTGCGTTGGATAATCGATTTCCAACATGCAAGTACCTCCGAATCAAAGTGGGTGCCGCTATCTCGCTGCAGCAGCGCAATTGCTTTGCTACGCGTCATTGGTGTTCGGTACGGACGCTGACTGGTAAGCGCTTCAAAGACGTCGACCACAGCACATATTTTCGCCCACGGGTGAATGTCATCGGATACGCATCCGACGGGATACCCCTTGCCATCGAGTCGTTCGTGGTGCTGATAGGCCATCATCAACTGACCTTCATTCAGGTCATCACGATGTGCCAGCTTTTTAAATCCCAATGTCGGATGCAAACGAATTATCCGAAATTCATCATCATTCAATTTGCCAGGTTTGCACAAGATGTGCTCACCAATTTCCAGCTTGCCCAAATCGTGAAGAAGTCCGCCGGTTGTGATTTTCTCGACGTCCTCTTTTGAATAGCCAAGTTCATTGGCTAGCAACCCAGAATAGAACGCAACGTTTGCCGAGTGGGTGAATGTCGCGTAATCGTGGTGAAGCACTTGGAACAAGTCGCTAACGGTAAACTCATCTTGAGTGATAAGTTCTGTGGCCAGAGAACCAAGTTTTTCAGCCGCGTTAACGGTCTCGGTCACATCGTCTCTTTTAAAAGCCGATTCCAGAACATCACGCACTACTTCGTTCAGTGCGCCAACTCGAGCAGTCAGCGGGAAGGCATCAGGCCCCGAAGTCGTCGCTACTTTGCGTAAATATGATTGGTAAACCGAACGCGAAGCTTTGTTAATGAACAACCGCGTCACGCCACGGTGCTTTAGCCTCGATAAGTCATCCAAGGTCAGCGGATAGTCGGCGGCACGGTACAACTTGCAATGCTCTGATTCCGTTTCCTGTCGGAACAGATCCAACCCCACTACCTCAGTCGGCAGCAGTGTAGAAACACTGATCGGGATTAAGTCGGTGACGAACATTTCGCGGTACTGTCTTGCTGTCGTGTGAGGGGGCACGGTCGGGTATCCAATAGAAGCTAGGACGCAGTTGGTGACGCGTCTGGTCGCTAAATCTAGATTCCCCCCCCTCCGTAGGATTCCAGGTCTGCTAACCTGAATGGTCCGAATAACCCGAACTGCGGCCCCCACCTTTGTCGATTTGACTCGCAACAGAGTTGGTAAGGGCACCGTCAGATCAAAGTCTGGTGGAAACAGCGTGCTCGGACGCATTTCCGGCCGGGTTACCACGGCGACGCGGATGGAAACAGCCGATTTGCCAGCGAGCATCACCCGCAGCGAAAGAAGGGGACGAGTCTCCCACGTTCGAAAGACTCACCGGGCGATTTGACAAGCCACAGAAATTGCGGATCGCGAACGGCTTACGGGGTCACAAAGAATCTCGTAGGCAATTGCAGACGAGGCTGGACCTACGCCTTAGCAGCGAATTTAGCTTCTTCTGACGCAATCATTTGCGCCAGAATATCTTTTAGCGACACACGGATGTCCCATTCGGGATAGTCTCGTTTTAGCTTGCGTAGGTCACTGATGTAGCAGATGTGATCGCCTTTGCGGTTGTCATCACCGAGCTTAAAGTCGATTTTGTAACCGCCAATTTCTTCGATTAACGCAATACATTCCAAAACGCTGGCCGCATTGTCGCGTCCACCACCAATGTTGTAGACCTCACCTGGTCGCGGATTTTTGGCGAATGCTTCGAACGCCTTAACGACGTCGCTACATTCGATCTGGTCGCGAACCTGCTTGCCCTTATAGCCGAAGATGGTGTACGGCTTGCCGGCGACGGCAACGTGAACCAGATAACTAAGAAAACCGTGCAGTTCGACACCGCTATGGCTGGCACCGGTCAAGCAACCGCCGCGGAAAACGCCAGTCTTTAATCCAAAGTACTTACCATACTCTTGTGCCAGCACGTCAGCAGCAGTCTTCGACGCGCCAAACAACGAGTGCATGGTTTGGTCGATTCGGCACGATTCATCGATGCCATGAAAGTCCTTTTTATCGGCATATTCCCACCGGGTTTCTAACTCCGACAGAGGCAACTCGTTCGGTGCATCGCCATAGACCTTGTTCGTACTCATATGGCAAAACGCCGCTTCGGGCGCAAACTGCCGAGTGGCTTCCAACAAGTTCAGGGTCCCGTTTGCGTTGACCTCGAAATCAAGAAACGGAATATCGGCCGCTTTGTCATGCGACGGTTGGGCGGCACAGTGGATGATTAGGTCCGGCTTTTCGTTCTTGAACAGATCAAGGATCCCATCTCGGTCGCGAATGTCCAGCGACACTGTGCGGAAATTGTTCGTTTCAGCTTCCAACCGCGA
Source organism: Rubripirellula reticaptiva (assembly GCF_007860175.1). NCBI lineage: Bacteria > Pseudomonadati > Planctomycetota > Planctomycetia > Pirellulales > Pirellulaceae > Rubripirellula > Rubripirellula reticaptiva. Next base: position 696,853 of record NZ_SJPX01000002.1, read on the forward strand.
CTGGTTCCATCGCGTGCTGCCGTCCGGACCAAAGAATGTCGCCCGCATGTCATTGTCGATCCCAATGACTTCGTCGCCTAATGCGTCCCAGTGACGAACCGCGGCAGACCCAATCAAACCACTCGAACCGGTCACTATCACGCGCATGGATCAGACTCTTTCAACAATATAAAAAGCGGAGGACGTTTCCCCTGAGAGTGTAATTGAGGCTCGGGAATCTTAAAGACGCTTTCATGCTGAAACCTGGTAACGCATGATTTCAGACCTCCCCAGGTGATTCATGTTGCCAAATTGGCTATTTTGGCTGAAATTCTACCGGCAGATCAAATTGATTCTCGGCTGCTTGACGCGTCGTCACTAAGATTTCTTGCTTTCCCGGGTTCGCTGGATCGTCGGCCACAACCCAAATCAAAGCCTGCTTCGGATCATCGGGGCCGGTTGCCGTTTTGTCCGGATTGGCCCCCACAACCAGGTCCGTCAGTACCGTCCGCAACGAAAGGTCCGTCTTCGCAAAGCCGCGGATTTGCTGGTTCTGGGTGATCCCCATTTTCTGTAGATCCCCGCCAATGATCCGAACCGGCGGCAGCGTTGACCCTTCGGGTAGAGTGCGTACAAACTCGGCAACGATCACGTCGATTGCAAATTCTAGCGATTCTTGGTCAAACGATACCGACATCTTTCGGTCCAACATTTCTGCAACCGTCAATGGCTTTGCTGATGCCATTTTGGTTGTAGCAGCGGCCGCAGATGCGGTTGTGTTGGCTGCCAACAGAGTCGCCAGACTCACCTGCGACACCGCGCTGGCGGGCAAGTAGGTGTTGGCAACGATTACGTTGTCAGAAATACCATAACGAAATTGACCCGAGACGAATCGCATCATCGTCGGTAACCGCGACGCCAGAAGTCGCCAAGATGGATCCGGCGACGCATCAATGACAAACTGATCAGCCCATTTCGGCCAAGCATCAATCGCGTCCTTGATGTCACGCATCAGCGAGGCTTCGCTAATTCCGCCATTGGGCGTAACACGCAGCTCGCCAAAGACCAACCCGTCATCGGCATCGGCCGTGATCAGCATCGCAGACAGGTTTGGAATCAACACTGACCGCAGCGACGGAACCAACTCGGGAACCGATGAATTCAAAATCGATCGTCCATCGGCAAACAAGAAGTTAGGCGTCACCAGTGCAACCAAGTCGGCCTCATCGCTAGTTCCATTCCACAGCGTTCGCAGTGATCGAGCGAGTGGAATCGATTCACCTTCGATCGATGCCACTTCACTGATCCGGTCCAGCGGCCCAACGGCGTAACGGGAAATCATTCCACTTTCAATCTCGCTCGCCAGCAAAAAGAACGCATCCGCATCCATGGCATCGCTCGCATAAACGGTGTCCCCCTCACGTGTCTTCGATGCTCCGACTTGCCATCGATCGGTGAGCTCGCCGAGCGGTTGGGGCTGCACCAATTCGATCGCGAGCGACCACTCGGGATGGCCGTCTTTTCCGGGGAACAGACCGACCGAACAGCGACTGATCCAATCCACCGGAACCTTGGATCGAAGCACCACCGCGTCAATCAATTCCGTCACTTCTGGCGAGAGAGCATCGAGGATGGGCTTGCCAGTCTGTGACGAAAGGATCGACGCCAAGCGAGCCGACACGATCGCGGCCGGACCGGGCGGTAGCAATCCCAGCGGAGCCGGTGCTTGGCCTGCTGGGAAAGGCGGTGCGTACAGCAACCCATCGTCGTCAACCACTTGATAGGCGACATCGTCAGCCCGTGAGTTGGTCGCAGCTTGACCGATTGCGGGTGATTTTGTTTTAGGACTTTGACCCGCCAAATCCGAAGCTGAAGGTTTCGTTGCCGTAGGGATCGTCTGATTGGAAACCGCTGGAATCACCGCCGGAATGGGTGGCCGTTGCTTTCGCTTTGCGACCGGCTGCGTCGGATCGGTGACCAGCAAGGCGATGAACAATGCCAAAACCACCACGGAAAGTGCCGTCAATACAATCGGAGCTCGATTCGTTTTCTTGCGTCGTCGCCGGAGTGTCCGGGAAGTCGACGTGTCAGCGGGTGCTGGTGGGGCATCCGAAGCGTCCGCTGCCACTGCGCCGGTTGACGAAGTCCCCACTTGATCCGCGCTGCCGACCTTAGCCTCATCAACTGACTGATTGCTTGACGACGATTCGTTGCTCGGCAAGTCCGATAGCGTCTCGGGCGAAGCAGCAGCGACCTGCGCCGATTCGGTTGCAGGCTCGTCTGCGACTGGCGATGGCGTCGTCTTTGGCGCCGCAGGTTTCTTGGGGCGAATGATCGAAGACGCCACCACCGGCGATCTCGAGTCCTTTGTCTTCGTTGCCGGCTGCTTTACCTGCGGCGACGAATTTGTTGTAGCTGCCTTTACAGGAGCTATCTTTGTGGCTGCTGACTTTTTCGAAGTCGTTTTTCGCGATTCGGGTTGGGCAGGCGTCGCAGCGTTCGACGTTTTGACTGGCATGGCTTCGGCGGGCTTCTCTTCAACCGCAGCAATCGATTCAGTTTCGATCGATTCAGTTTCCAACGATGGCAAGATCGCTCGCAGCGCCGCCGACAACTGATCAACACTGAGGAAGCGTGACGCCGGATCTTTCGCCAATGCGTAGGCCAAGACACGGTAAATCGGATCCCCCGTTTCACCCTTGGCGAGCGCTTCGGTCAATTCTGGCGGCGTTTCGGTCTGATGTTGCCGCAGGGTTTCAGCCACTGAATCCGCTTGAAATGGAAATCGCCCTGACGCAATTCGAAACAACAGGCAGCCGAGACTGTAGATGTCGCTTGCTCCGGTGCAAGCAGATGCCTCGGGCGACGTCGCCGCTAACTCGGGAGCGATATACAGCGACACGTCCACAGCCGTGTCCAACCACTGAGTGGTGGTGTCGCCCAACCCAGTCACAGGCGGTCCGGCCGGATCTCGCAACAAAATCGGATTGCCATCGATACCGATCCAAACTCGGTCTGCTCGCACACCGCCATGAATCAATTGCTGGGCATGCATCGCTGACAGAGCATCCGATAAGACGATTCCATACTCGCACGCACGTCGCGGATTCCCCTCGCTGGCTTGCTTGGATTGGGCTTGCTTGGATTTAGCTTGCTTGGATTTAGCTTGCTTGGATTTAGCTCGTTCCGGCAACTGATCGGCCAGCAGTCCGCCGGGGTGAGCGACAACGCCGACAGAAAGTGCACTGAAGACGCCCAGATATTCTCCGATCGGCTCAATCTCTATCGGCTGTAGCGATGGCTGCACGACCTTGGCGTGAAGGTCCAGCCAGGGATTTCCCGATGTGGTTCGCAATAAAAAACCGCGTTGCCCGATCACTGACGGCCCATCGGCTGACTGCCCGCCACTTGCGGCTTCAATTCGTTCGACCTCGATCCAACGAGTCATCGGTGACGGCGGTTGGTTGGACCGTACCCTGAATGCCCCCAACCTCAAATCCCCTTGTGGGTCGGCGGCCAAACACTGGCTTTGAAAAAGGGTCAAATGGCCGCCAGCAACCATAAAATCGGCCAATTCATTGGCGACCTTGGGCGGCGTCCCCTGGTGGGCCTCAGCAAATTCCGTCGCCAATTTTTTACACCCAGCCGCATCCAAGATGCCTTCTCGCACCAACCGGGTCCAAAATTCGCTCAGTCCGATCGACATGCCGCAAGAGCTAACAAAAAGGTGTGAACAAGGCCATTAATTACTTCCGCCGCATTCTAAACGACGGAAGCCTCTTCTGCTTCTGGGGGCAATTTGACTGGGATTTGACTGGGCAAGCTCATAGAAAAACAGTCTTTCGTGGCCTAGGATTCCAATATATTCGGCTGCCGATCAGCGTTGCGGTTTAGCTTGATTGTATTGGTTAAGGTGACCGAATTGAGCACCCAGACACGCGAATACTCTGGAAGGAGTCGCACCAGCGTCTAATCTGTGCCACGGTTGAAGTAGTTTGTTGCGTCCTGTTTTGCTTTAAATTTGCACTTTCGATAGTTTCGGGTGATTTGTTGAACATCGTTTATCTGACAACTGAAGCTGTGCCGTTTGCCAAGACGGGTGGACTTGCTGACGTGTGTGGCGCTCTGCCGATGCGGGTGGCCGAATCGGGCAACCGTACTGCTGTGATCATGCCCGCGTTTCGCAGTATTCGACGGTCGGGAATTCCCATCCAATCGACGGATATCAGTTTCGCCGTTCCGATGAGCCCACAGAAACTGGTCGGCTGTCGCTTGTTGAAGAGCACCCTTCCCGATGGTGAGACACCAGTTTGGTTCATCGATCAACCGCAGTACTTCGATCGCGACGCGCTTTACGGAACCTCGCTTGGCGACTATGGCGATAACGACGAACGCTTCGCATTCTTTTGCCGTGCGTCGATCATGGCCATGGCCCGGATTGGTTGGCCCGTCGACATCGTTCACTGCAACGATTGGCAAACGGGCCTGGTACCGGCAATCATGAAGGCCGATCCCAATTTACCGGAAACGCTTCGTGACGCGTCGAGCGTTTTGACGATTCACAACCTGGCTTACCAAGGGCACTTCCCTCGTGAATCGTTCGCCTGGACGGGGCTGAATTGGCGTCACTTCAATCACGACGAGTTTGAATTTTACAATCACCTGAATTATCTAAAAACAGGAATCATCAGCTCTGACGTGATCACCACCGTTAGCAGCAAATATGCCGAAGAGATCCGCACCGACGAACATGGTTGCGGACTCGACGGAGTACTTGAATCCGTGTCCGAGCGTGTCTTTGGGATCACCAATGGCATTGATGAAACGATCTGGAACCCGTCTTCGGATCCCAATTTGACGACCAACTTTGGCGTCGAGAATTGGCAGTTCGGAAAAACGCAAAACAAGACAGCACTACAAGAACGTTTCGGTCTGGAAGTCAATCCAGATATGCCGATGATTGGACTGATTGGACGATTAGCCAGCCAGAAAGGGTGGGACTCGATCGTACCGGTGATTCGCCGGCACTTGCAGGAGAACCGACCGACACAGTGGATTGTCTTGGGAAGCGGCGATGCACGCTACGAACGCGAGCTACGTGAACTTGCATCTGCCTATCCGGACCAATTCGCGCTGCACATCGGATTTAGCGATGAACTTGCGCACCAGATTGAGGCGGGCAGCGACATGTTCGTGATGCCAAGCCTTTATGAACCCTGTGGTCTGAACCAACTGTATAGTCTGCGTTATGGCAGTGTTCCCGTCGTAACGCCCACCGGTGGCTTAGCCAACACAGTCGTGGACTGCACCGAAACAAGCTTAGGTGATCGTACGGCCACTGGGTTCTATATCTATACGAACGATCCCGACGGAGTCGATGCTGCGATTGGCCGCGCGTTGGAAATGCGATTCCATCATCCGGACGGATGGGCCCAAATTGTGACCACCGGGATGATGCAGGATTGGTCTTGGACCAAGAGCGCGAAAGAATATGTTCAGCTCTACGCGGAAACGATCGCCCTTAAAGTTCCGCCAAAGCGCAAGCTCGCCAAGTAGGCAAATAAATTGGTGTCGGCACGCATTTTCTGGGCGACAAACGCCAAGCCAATGTTGTACGATCGGGATCAGAGGGACTGCTAGCGATGACACAGCAGGGGGGTCAGAGCGTCCCAAAATTCTGACGATGGCAGGGTGGACATGTTTGAGACAGCGCATGAACAATCGACCGCTCAACCTTCGCCTACTGCCACAGACCTGTCCAATCAACATCCTTCATCGGAGTCTCGGCTAGACCCGTACTCGGGTAATTGGACGATCTTCGCTCCTCAGCGAACCGAGCGTCCCGACGAATTTGTCGATCAAGCTCCGACGATCAAGACAGACGTCGCGTGCCCATTTTGTCGAGGCAACGAAGCAATCACGCCCCCTGCAGTTTGGGCTAGACACATTCCTGAAACAGCGCGGCTGTTTCGCAATGTCACCTGCTGCGAGGAAGAGGAAGAACCCTGGTCGGTTCGAGTGGTGCCCAACAAATACCCGGCCGTGGGCGATCTGCAAAGCGATTCCAAAACAGCATTTGATTCAGGCGCGGGACGGCGTGATTCTGGCTTATTCCAAAGTGGTTGCGTGTCCGGTGGGCATGAAGTAATCATCGAATCGCCACGCCACTTTCATTCGTTAACACAGTTGGACATTGCTGAAATCGACCTGGTTTTCCAGGCGTACCGAGATCGAATCAAACATTATCGTTCGATTGAAGGCATTCAATACATCAACGTGTTCAAGAACGTCGGCTACGACGCTGGTGCTTCGCTGACCCATTCGCACAGCCAGCTTGTCGCCCTCAATCAGATTCCTCGCCCCGTCGAGAGGATCGTTGAACGCATGAGCCACCATCGCGCTTCCACCGGTTGCTGTTTGCGATGCGATGTAATTCGCGCTGAGCGAAAAGCAAAAGAACGAATGATCGCATGCGACGAGACCGTGATCGCTTATTGCCCGTTCGCCAGCCAATTGCCGATGATGGTGCGGGTCACCACCCTGGAACACCAATCGCACTTCGAAAATCTTGATGACCGAGCACTCGAGTCGGTTTCACGAATGGTGTTTCGCGTGATTTCTTGGCTTGAAAAAATTCGCCCTGGCACGGCTTACAACTATTGTCTGAACACATGCCCGCCCGGTGTGAATGATCCATCCGACTCATTCCATTGGTCGATCGATATCTTTCCACGGATGTCGCACGTGGCTGGATTTGAATGGAGCAGCGGTTGCATGATCAATCCGGTTCTTCCCGAAGCGGCCGCAGCAATGTTCCGCAAATGCGCCGCTGCCAACAGCCCCCGGCGCCGCTAGATTCTGCCGCTAGATTCTGCTGCTAGTTTGGCGTTACGATTCACGCTCGTTGCATCTTCGGCACGTACAGTCGGCCAAATGCTGACGCAACGGTTGCGGTAGTAAACGGCACCGTCGTGAAACTCAGCTAATTTCTTGGCAACTTTGTCCTGCTCGACTTTACAAATCAAGTGGACTTTGACGGTTGTAGCGACCGATAAGGATGATGGTTAGCGCAGCAAGTGTTCGTCAGTACCGGACATCCGCTGCTTTAAAAACATCCAAACTCTCTCGATACATCGCACATGACTGCCAACGCTCACCTCTGCCTTGTCCTGCACAATCATCAACCGATCGGAAATTTCGACGGAGTGTTTGAGCAGGCCTATCAGGACAGCTATTTGCCGTTTTTGGACGTGTTCGAGTCTTACGAACAACTGCAGATTTCGCTGCACACCTCCGGCCCGCTGATGATGTGGTTGGCCGACCGGCACCCCGATTACCTTGACCGCGTACGAATGCTGGTCGACGTAGGGAGAATTGAGATCGTCGGTGGTCCGCAATACGAACCGATCATGCCGATGTTGCCGCCTCGCGACCGTATCGGGCAAATCCAAACCTACAGTGCATGGTTGCAACGCAATTTTGGTGTCTCGCCCACCGGCATGTGGATGCCCGAACGTGTTTGGGAATCGTCACTGACAAGCGATGTCGTGGATGCAGGTATCCGCTACACCGTGCTGGACGACTATCATTTCCGCGCTGCCGGGCTGAGCGAAGAAGAATTGACCGGCCACTTCCTGACGGAAGATGACGGCCGAGTTCTAAGCATCTTCCCAGGATCAGAACGACTTCGTTACACCATTCCGTTTCGGCCGGTCGCCGAGACGATTGACTACTGCCGAAAAGTAGCCAGTGACAGCCCCGGCGCCGTGTTGACGTTTGGCGATGACGGCGAAAAGTTTGGCACGTGGCCTGATACAAAATCACATGTCTACGAACAGGGTTGGTTGCGATCGTTCTTCGATGCCCTGACTGAAAATGCCGACTGGTTGCACACGGTAACTTTGGGCGAAGCACTTCGCCGGACTCCACCACGCGGCAAGGTGTACCTACCCGATTGCAGCTATCGCGAAATGACTGAGTGGGCTCTGCCAGTCGAATCGCAAGAATCATTTGACGACATTTCGCATGCGATGGCAGACCACCCGCGTTGGAATGATTTGAAGGCGTTTATTCGTGGCGGATATTGGCGCAACTTCAAGACAAAGTACGAAGAAACCAACGAGATGTACGCGCGGATGATGGACATCAGCCGCAGAGTCTGCGAAGCGGATGCCGCGGGTGCCGACCGTGGCGAACTGGCCGAAATTCGTGACCATCTTTACCGCGGACAATGCAATTGCCCCTACTGGCACGGCGCGTTCGGTGGCGTTTATCTGCCACATTTGCGAAACGCGATCTATAGCCATTTGATCGAAGCCGACACGCGTCTCGATAGGCTGGCGGGCGTGGATGCGAACACGGTCCAGGCATCTGCCGATGACTATGACTTTGACGGATTGCAAGAAGTCCGGCTTAGCAACAATCGCCTCGCCGCTTGGATTGCTCCGGGGCGCGGTGGCCGCATGTATGAACTGGATGTTCGTGACATCAATCACAACTTGTTGGCAACGCTGAAACGGCGTCCCGAAAGCTATCACCGCAAAGTGTTGGCCGGTGCTGGCGACGGAGCCGACGCTTGCGCAAGCATTCATGACCGAGTTGTCTTCAAGCAAGCCGATCTTGATCAACGCCTGCAGTACGACAACTACGCTCGCAAGAGTTTGATGGACCACTTTTACGACGAAGATGCGACGCTGGAATCGGTGGCTCGCGGCGAATCGCCTGAACGTGGCGACTTCGTTGACCTGCCATTCGATACGAAACTGCGACGTGGTGCCGATCGCGTGCAAGTCCAAATGCGCCGCGATGGCAATGCGTGGGGCGTTCCCATCACGATCACCAAAGCAGTCACGATGGTCGCCGGCAGCGACCGACTGTCGATCGCGTATTTGTTGGAAAATTTGCCTCAAGACCGCGCACTGCATTTCGGTATCGAAATGAACTTTGCGGGTCTGCCGTCGGGTGCGGACGACCGCTACTTTACCGATGCGGATGGCAATCGACTTGGCCAACTCGGCGAGTCGCTTGATCTGCACAAAGTAAGGGAACTGAGCCTGTCGGACCGCTGGCTTGGTATTGACATTTCGTTACAAATTGATCGCCCGAGCGGTATCTGGGCGTTCCCCATCGAAACGGTCAGCCAAAGCGAGGCCGGTTTCGAACTGGTGCATCAAAGCGTTTGCGTCCAGCCGCACTGGATCGTCGCACCTGACGCCGAAGGTCGCTGGGCCGTCACCATCGAGATGACGGCGGCCTGCGAACAAGCCACAGACGTTGTCAGCGAAGAACAAGTCATCTCACTTTAGAGAGCGAGACGCGATTACCCCAGTCGTTTTGGAACGGGGAACTGAAGCGTGAATTTGGTACCGCGTCCAACTTCGCTTTGGACGCTGATTCGGCCGCCGTGTGCTTCGATAATCTTGCGGGCCGTTGGCAGCCCAAGACCACTGCCGCCCTCTTTAGTGCTGTAAAACGGTTCGAACATGTGCATTACCGTGTTGTCATCAACACCGCTGCCTGAGTCGATCAAATCAAGCGCAACGCCACCGCGAGTGGTGTAGGTGCGTGCCCAAAGCTGGCCGCCGCGATCCATCGCTTCCAACGCATTCTTGACCAAGTTCATCAGCGCCGACTGCAGCGAATCGCTGTGCAGTTTGATCGCCGGCAAGTCAGCGTCGAGATACTTTTCAATGTCGATATCATCGGCATCAGCTTGAGCCTGATACGCTCGCAGCACATTTTCAATCTGATCGTTCAGGCTGCCCGATACCAGATCGATGTCTGTCAATCGCGTGTAACGCAGAAAGTCCCGCAGCAATCCTTCCATCCGCTCGCATTGACCACGGACAATGTCGACGCGATCGAGACAACGACGACTGCTCGGCGACTCGATCTCGGACAAGTCCTCGCTTAGCAGGTCGATGTTCATATGAATCACCGATAGCGGATTCTTAATCTCGTGAGCGAGCGATCCGGCCAATTCGGCCAGTTCCTCGTATCGAGCCCGCATCGGATCGCGCTCGTCGGAATCGGATTCAGATGACATGGACCAGAGGGGTGTACAGTTTGAAGGCTAAAACGGAAAGCAACGATAAGTGGCGCCGGCACGATCTCGGCCCCTGGATTGTAGCCGCGCCGCGGTTAAAAAGCCTTCACCCTTGCCCCGCACGCATGATCGTCCATAATCGTGGCCCGACAATCCAACCAAAACCCCCGCTAAACGACTCTGCCATGTCCGCTGTGACCAAGCCCGATTCGACTTCCGCCGACCCCTATTTCCAGTCTCTGTTCGCAGACCGCATTGGCGGCGCCGGATACGGGAAAGGCACCGAAATCTATAAGTTTGAAAAGATCAAACGGGCCAAACGAAAGGCGCTTGCCGATCATCCGGATCGTCAATTGCTGGACTTCGGTATCGGTGAGAACGATTCGATGGCGGACGCCAAAGTTCGCCAGGTCATGGCTGCTGAAATTGATAAACCCGAAAACCGCGGGTACGCCGACAATGGTGTAATCGAATACAAGCAGGCCGCTGCTGATTTCATGAAACGTAATTTCGGCGTCGAACTTGATCCGGCCACTCAGGTCAACCACTGCATCGGCAGCAAGCCCGCCTATGCGATGTTGCCCGCCGCATTCATCAATCCGGGCGACATCACGATGATGACCGTGCCCGGCTATCCTGTCGCCGGCACCCATACGCGTTACTACGGCGGCGAAGTATTCAAGTTGCCATTGCTGGCCGAAAACAATTTCTTGCCCGACCTCGATGCCGTTCCCGACGACATCTACCGTCGCACGAAGTTGCTCGTCTTGAACTACCCGAATTCACCGACCGGAAAAACGGCGACGCCCGAATTTTATGAAAAGGTCGTCGCACTGGCGAAAGAAAAGCAGTTTGTCGTCGTTCAAGACGCCGCTCACATTCTGTTGTCATTCGACGGCAAACCACTGTCCTTCCTGCAAACGCCCGGCGCAATGGACGTTGGTGTCGAAGTCCACTCGATGAGCAAGGGCTACGACATGATCGGTTGGCGAATGGGATTCGTTTGCGGCCATCCACGAATCGTTTCGGCGTTCTCGGACATCAAAGACAATTCGGACAGCGGCCAATTCATCGCAACTCAAAAAGCCGCAGCAGCAGCCCTGAATGATGATTCGATTCCCGAACGAATTCGATCGAAATACCTGCGCCGGATGAACAAGTTGGTCGCCGTGCTGAAAGAATGCGGCTTCGAATGCGAAGTCCCCGGCGGTACGTACTTCTTGTACGCAAAGTCGCCAACGGGCACCAAGTCGGGCGAGACATTTGCGGCCGGCGAAGACGCAACCCGTCATCTGATTGAACAGTTCGGCATCGTGACGGTACCCTGGGATGACGCCGGCGCATTCTTGCGATTTAGTGTCACCTATGTCGCGGCGACCGAAGCCGATGAAGACGCACTGATGGACGAAACCAAGAAACGTCTCGGCGACGCCGGGCTGGTTTGGTAGTCGCGATCGCACGTGATACAAATGTTCTAGTGACGCGGTCGATCTAGCTTTAGATACTCAGCAGCAGCCACTGCATAGTGGGTGCGTGCTTCGGGTGATTCCAAATCGTCGAAGACGGATTCGAGTTGCTCGAAGTTGCCAGTCTCGACCCAAAACCGAGCGAGCGATACGAACGTGTTCATTGCTTGATCCGACGTGCCAAGCTGGTTGACGAACTCTGCGGCGACTTTGCGATCGCCGTGCACAAACAGAGAAATTGCGACTTCGCCATTCGCGTCACCGGATCCGGGCTCGTCACCAATCCGCTTGGCCATTTCAAGGCCAGCCTCAAAATCGCCCGCCTCAATTTCATGGGCTGCGATTGCTGCTGCGGCGCTCGACCTTATCAGTGGCGATTGAACTTTATCGAGCTGGGTGATCGCAACATCGGTTCGATTTAGCTTCAACAACAACCGTATCCGCAGACTCTGCAATTCCCACTTGACTAGCGCTGCCTGATCAGGCAACGCATCGATCAAGGGGTCGACAATTTTCAAATACCGAATTGCGGCTGCGACTTCACCATCGTCGGCCAACATGAACGCAGCCTGCAATTGCCTGCTACGTATTTTGGCGATCGTTGCTAAATCGCCATAGGTGCCGAATTTAGATGACACATCGGGGCGAGGTTCTTGCTCGACCGCTTCCACCGCGTTTTCGATCAAATTCTCTAACGAGTCAAACGACTTGGACTGCAACAACTGCACAGCAAGCGGTTGAAAGGCCGCGAGCTTTGCGTCCCGATCCGCGGCCTCGTCAAACGCTTTCCTTAGCGACTCAAGCGTTGGTGGTGGCGTGGCGTTTGCTTGCTCGCGTGGGACCGTCTTTGTTTTGCTTTCGGCAACGTGCAGCAGCGTCTTCATGGTCGACTGAGTGAACGGATTATCGTTGCCATCAAGCGTCCGCTTTGCTTCATCGACAATCGCTGCGGTGCTTAGGTCGTTGTCCACTGCCGCCTGCACGGTTCCGCGCAAGGCATACAGTTTCAGCTGCGGCTTGCTGATTCGCTTGGCGGCTTCAAAAGCAGCGTCGACTTGTCCTAGGCGAGCATGAACTCGTGCGAGCGATGTGGCCGCATTGGAAATCGCCGATGGCGACTCGATTTGCGCCGAAGACTCTGCCGCCCTCGCTAACCACTGCTGAGCCTGTGCCTGTTGAGCCTGTGCCTGTGCCTGTGCCTGTTGAGCCTTCGCCGAGCAAGCAGTCCCAGCAACCAATGCGACCGCGAGAACGCAACCCACCAACCGGCGCCTTAGTGGCGACAGTTCATGGCTGCCGTTGATGATCGACATGCCGAACGCATCACACCATGGATCGCCTCGCATTCGCCTCGCCCTTCCGAAAAGTCGTGCCACGAAACCGTTCGTCATCGATCGATTTGTTTCAATGTACTCGAACGAGACGCTGCACTACTGTTCAAATCGACTGTCATTTCGCTTGATCGGTCGGACGCTGGTAATCGGCTGTGACCAATCCCCAAGTTTTTCCGACTCGGATCTCGTCGATTTGAACCGTCTCACTTGATCGCGACACGACTCGAATCTGATCAAAGATGCTGTCATCATAGATCGGCTGCGTTGCCAGCGTCCAAGTCAAAGGTTCGACGGCATCAACCGTGTCGTTCGAACGGTAGACTTGTACCAAGACTTGGTCAGGCCTTTGTTTTTGAGCAAGCACTTTGGCCACGAACAAATAGGTGGTATCAAAATCGAGTGCTGTCGACGCATTCGCAGTACGTCCGTTGTGAATCAACTTGGGTGTTCCCCGCTGTGACAGCGGGCCAATCGCGATTTTGTTTCCCTGGGGATTTCGTAGCGTTAGGAATCCCCAGCCGCGCGAAGTCTCGACTTCAGACGTTCTGCTTTTTCTCACCAGAAAGCTCAGGTAATACGCTGCATTCCGATCCATCCGAATTGGTTGTTTCATCATGCGACCGAGCGACACATTCCCGGACAACTGCAGACAGCCTCCGTCGGGCTGATTCATTCGTCCTGGCCACGAAATCGAATCCGCCGCGATAAGACGATCAAGCGGCACCGAATTGTTGACGCTAGTAGGTTGCCAGTCGCTGGCCCACCCTTTGCCACCGCTGCGATGATCGCCAAGCGTTTCGTAAGCGAAGCTTTCAGACAAGATGACATCCTGCTTCGGCACGGGCACTGGTTTAGGATTCCTAGCAAACCCAGACGCTGAAAAAGGAATCGATATGTCGCTGCCTCGCGAGGCAAACCGGCGAGCCTGACCAGCGTCCACCTGAATCGTAGACTGGTTCCCGTCCTTGAAATCACATTGCACACGACCGTCAAAGACATGAACCTCCGTCACATCGCCGGCCGAATTCACCGAAACCGCGTACTCAGTCCCCTCGTCCAAGATCGTCGAATAGGGAGTCTCTAACGTAAAAGAGTCCAAGTCGGTCATGCCACTAAAGACAGCTTTGCCAACTCGAAGACTGGCCCGGTTAACCGATACGAGGTCGAGCTTAGCCGGACCTTCGATTGTCAAAGTCACGTCGCTATCGAAACGCACCATCGCGATGCCTGCGTCAAGTTCAAGCGTCCCGCTGCTGAGTCGCTGGCCCTCGTATCGCGCGCCCCCATGGTCCGACCACCGACAACCGCTCGCTGAACTAAGCGTCGCGATCTCTTGCGATGCGATCCCGCTGGCAGCGACCTGACGTGAATCCGAAAAACGCGTCCCCATCGCCGCGCCCACCACAAGACTGATACAGGCCGCCGTCGCAATCCAAAGCAAAGCTCGCCATCGGTCTTGATGTGACAACATTGAAAGCGGCGTCACCTTGGTTTCCGCAGCCCTAACACCCTGCCGGCGATGCAGTCGTGTGTGCAAGTCAACCGACTCGACGTAGTACTGTACCGCAACCGGATTGTTGCTCAGCAAAGATTCAAGCTCTTGGATCTCATCCGCAGCGAGCTGATCATCGCATAGCCGCCCTACCAGCTTTTTCAGCCGATCATTGCGTTCTGGTTCGCCGTCGATTGGTTCATTTTTATTCAAGCGATCTCTCCTGCAACCCGAATGGATTGGCGAATGCATCCCAGCAATTGATCACGGATACGGCTGAGCGACTTGTAAACCGATTCGATGCTACGATCGACTTGTCGAGCGGTTTCGTTGGTCGTCTTTTCGGAAAAGTATTTCAGCTGAATCAGCTCGCGATCTTTTTCACGCAGTTTGGCGAGACAAGATTCAAGTGCCTCGGTTCTCGCAGCGTCTTGCGAGGACAGTGTTTCGGCCGCCTCAGCGATTTGCATCAACATCGGTTCGCTGAAAACGACTTTCGACGTCTGCACTTTTCGGTGATACCGAAGCACTTGGTAGCGGGCGATCGCGATTCCCCAGGCGGCGAAATTGGTCCCCGGTTCGAACTCGTCATACTTCCGCCACATCGTCGCGCAGGTGTCTTGCAGCAGATCTTCTGCGTCAGCCATGTTGGGCACCATCGAGAGAATGAATCCCAGCAATCGACGCTCTGATTGCAAAAACAGACGCATGAACACTTCTTCATTCGCTACGTCGGTTTCAGCGTCATTCATGGTCATTTTGCGTCGGCTCGCGGTCATGGGCACAGAAGGAAATCGCGACAGAAGCGATTATTGGAACCAGGTTCTTCGCAAAAGGTGAAGTTTTTCAGTATCTTCGACAATCCGCAGAAAAACACCTCCAGTTTTAGGCGTGCCGAGCGATTACCTGTATCAACCGCTTTTCCACGGCCTCACCTCCGCTTCCCCTCGATCTGCCCAGACCACTGGAACCTCCCACTGGAACCTCCGCATGAAACCCGCAGTCAAGCCAAGCACGTCACGCCGAAAATTCTTGGCTCAGGCCAGCGCCACCGTAGTCGCCGCCTCGGTTCCTTACACCTTCACTGCGTCACGATCCCTCGCACAATCGAAGAGCCAACGCCTGGGTTTCGCGTTGATCGGCGTCGGCGGCAATGGCACACGGACAGCGCCGGTCGGCAAACAATTTGCTGATCTGGTGGCCCTTTGCGATGTGGACTCAAACCACCTCGCCTATGGCAACCAATTGCTGTGCGATGGAAAGGCCGACTTGCATGCGGACTATCGCGATGTGCTGACGCGCGAAGACATCGACATCGTACAAATTTCAACGCCCGATCACTGGCACACAAAAATTTTGATCGAAGCGATGTACGCAGGCAAAGATGCGTACTGTGAAAAACCGCTAACACTTACGATCGACGAAGGTAAGTTGATTCGCAAGGTCCAGCAGGAAACCGGCAAAGTGGTGCAAGTCGGAACGCAACAACGCAGCAGCTTCAATTTTTTCAACAACGCTCTCGCCGTCATTGCCGATGGACGGCTTGGCAAATTGTCGAAGATCACCGTTGGCATCGACGCAGGCGGTTGGAGCCCCGAGATCCCGGTCGCGAAAGTTTCGGAAGGCTTAGACTGGGATCGCTGGTTGGGGCCAACTCCGAAAACGGAATTTCGCTATTTGGCCGATCCGAAAAAAGACTCTGCAAGAAACTACACCAATGGGCACACGCACTTTCGTTGGTGGTACGAACACTCGGGCGGCAAATTAACGGACTGGGGTGCACATCATATCGACATCGCCATGTTGGCAATCGCCGCCGCAGGCCAAAACAATGACCCTGTGTCCGTTGGCGGAAAGTCAAAGCACGATGTCGATTTTAAAGACGGAGTCGCGGTTCAAAAAAACCGCTACAACACGGCTCGCGAATTTGACTTGAACGTCAACTTTGCCGGTAACGATGTGGTGATAAACATTCGCCACGATGTTGATAACGGCATCCTGTTCGAAGGTGAACTTGGTCGCATCTTTGTCAATCGTGGCAAGTTGGTTGGCAAGCCAATCGAAGACCTGGTCGCAAAACCGCTGCCCGATGATTCGATAGCCAAGATCTATCGCAACATGCCGATGCAGGGCAATGACCGCGATGCTCACTGGGCCAACTTCATCGACTCGATCGAAAAACGGACGCTTCCGATTTCGGACGTGCACTCGCACATGAAAATGCTCAATGTGTGTCACCTCGCTGGTATCTGCTGCCGCTTGGGACGCACCATTCACTGGGACCAAGCATCCGAAACCATCACGGGCGACGAATTGGCCGCCAGCATGATGAGCCGTCCGTATCGCGAAGGATTCGAAATCGATATGGGCAACTAAGCACAAGGCGAAAAGAGCTGCCAAGGACTTTTCGCAATTTCGACGACGCCACTCGTTCGCTGCTTTATCCTGAGGCGTCGACCGACGCACTTCATTTTCTGCAATCATCCTCCCGCCCGAGTCTTCCGATGCCAAGTCTTCGATTGTTCCATGTCGCCACGTTGTTCGCTGCGTCGTGGATACTCTTTTGCCAATCGAGCGTCCAAGCCGAGCGTCCTAATGTGCTGTGGATCTATGTCGACGACATGAGCGACTGGATGGGATGCTACGGCGACAAGATTGCCAACACGCCTAACATCGATAGCCTTGCTGCGGGCGGTGTCTTGTTCCAGCGAGCCTACATTCCAGCGCCGGTCTGTTCAGCAGCACGTTCAGCCTTGATCACCGGAACGATGCAAACCACCCACGGACTGCACAATCATCGAACGATGATCAAGAAGCCGCTGCCCGATGGCATCGTCACGGTTGCGGAACTGTTTCGCAAAGCGGGTTATTTGACATTCAACGAAGCCAAGGACGATTACAACTTTGACCGCGACCGCGACCAGATGTACTCGCCCGAGTTCAATCGCCCTACACGCAAGCAGGTGAATTCGCACATGCTCGGACTCGACGCTTCGTGGCTAGAACAACTTCAAGGCAAAAAGTTTTTCGGCCAAATCCAACTCAAAGGTGGTAAGACTGGCGGCGAAACGGGATCAAAGTACCCAGCCGACAGCCGTGTCAGCGAAGATCAAGTGACGGTGCCACCGCAATATCCCGATCACCCGGTGTTTCGCAACGCAATCGCAAGACACTATGAACAAATCGCCGAAACCGACGCTCAAGTCGGAGCCATCATCGCAGCTCTCAAAGCTTACAAGTTGTGGGACAACACGGCCGTGTTCTTCTTCACCGATCATGGCAGCCCTCTGCCGCGAGCCAAGCAGTTTCTATTCGAGGACGGGACAAAAATCCCACTCGTCGTTCACTGGCCCAACGGAACCAACAAGTTAACCCAACACGGAACATCGCGATCCGACCTTGTCAGCGGTATCGACATCACGACGAGTTCGCTCGGATTGGCGGGAATCGAAATTCCCTCATTCATGGAAGGAACCGATCTATTCGCCAGCGACTATCAGCCACGCAAATACGTCATTTCGGCGCGTGACAGGATGGGCAACGCGATCGACCGAATTCGCACCGTGCGTTCCCAGAGATTTCGATACACACGAAACTACATGACTGACCGAGCGCTTTATCAGCCACAATATCGCGACGGCTACGCCACGTTCACAACGCTACGAGAATTGCTGGGATCGGGAAAACTTAGCCCGCTGCAACGGTCATACTACGATGCAGTCAATCGGCAAGCAGACGAACTCTACGATTTACAGAACGACCCGCATCAGACAATCAACTTGGCGAAGAACCCCGAGTTTGCAGAGATACTGAGCGAACATCGTCAGCACCTCGATCAGTGGGAAGACGCCACCGACGACAAGGGACGATACCCGGAAAGCCAAGCGGCACTGAAATTAGTCTTCGAGTCATCAGCCGGAACCTGCGTTTCGCCTGAGTACGATTTTTTGAAAACGGAATGACCATGAGCTCACAACGCTGCGTAATCTCGTTTTTATTTTTATCCGTGCTGGCTTTGTTTTGGACATCGTCCTTGCACGCACAGTCGGTGCCCCAAGAACTTCTAGGCGATTGGTCGCTTGAACTTCAATCGGGACAACCAGCTTGGATGAGCATTGTCGAAAAAGAAGGACGCGGCTCCGTTTACATGCGTGTCTACATCGGCCCCGATGGTCCCTACGAAGTTACCGAAGTCTTCGATGGACGCATCAAGTTTTCGCTCGAACCAAAACGCAAAACGAAAGATGGCGAGGTCACTGCGGTCCAAACGGTGGATGTTGGCTTAACCAACGGCAAGCTGGACGGAGTGATCATTCGCACGCCCAGCAAAGGCAACGCAGAAGAACGCACCCCATTCACAGGCAAGTACATTCCCGCGATGCCTCCGGTCGCTCCCGACCTGTCGAAGGTCCATTTTGGCCACCCGATTTCGCTGTTCAATGGCAAAGACTTGTCGGGCTGGAGAACTCACGAATCCGACAAGACAAATGGCTGGAGTGCAATCGACGGTATGCTGGTCAATACGACAACCAAGACGGACTTTAGCGCGACGGGCGATTATGCCAATTTAAGAACTGAAGCTGAATTTGAAGACTTCTGGCTCCACATCGAGTTTCTCGTCGAAGAAGCTCGAAACAGCGGAATCTATCTGCGCGGCATGTACGAGGCTCAAGTGGTCGACCGCGACAGCCGGATGCAAGGGATACAAGGCGTCGGCGCGATCTTCGGCAGAATAGCTCCGTCGACCAATGCCGGTAATCCTGGCGGACACTGGCAAACCTATGATTTGACGCTCGTCGATCGCCACGTCACCGTTGTTCTAAATGGAGCGAAGGTGATCGACAACCAACCGGTCATCGGACCAACGGCCGGTGCGATTTACACCAACCCGGCCGCCTCCGGACCGATCTATCTACAAGGAGACCACACCACCGTTCGGTTCAAGGACATCTACTTGGCTCCTGTCGTGAAATAGTGTTTTGCGCTGTCAGAAATGCCGCATCAAGCACGCAAAGCATCACCCGCGAGCCTAAACTGGTTTCCAACGGGGGCCTTGTGGTGACCGCCATTGACGGAAACCAATCACTTCCGACGTCGATAAACCTAGTACCGAAAGTACCGATGCTGATGTTTAGAATGCTGACCCTGGCCTTGTTCAGCCTTACTGTTTCGAGCTCACTTTTCGGCGCAATCGCCGAGCAACGCCCTAACGTCATCTACATTTTTGCGGACGATCTGGGTCCAGGAATGCTGGGATGTTATGGCCAGCAGATTGTCACAACGCCCAACATTGACAAGCTCGCTCGCGAGGGGATGAAGTTCAACAATTACTACGGCGGTGTATTCTGTGCGCCGGCGCGTTGGACTCTATTGACGGGTATGCATGATGGTCGCATTGGTGGTTGGGAGCAAACCCGCGCGGGACTGCCCATTTACCGAGACGCTGGCAATATCACCGAGGACGAGTATCAAAAAGCGCTTGCCAAATTGAAGGCGAACGCTCATCCAATCGCCACCAACGAAGTGTTTCTTGGCCAGATCGGTCAGCAAGCAGGTTACGCAACGGCACAATTTGGCAAGCTTGACATTGGCTTTCTAACCTGGCACGAACGCGTCAAACGATTCGGCTGGGACTTCTACGAAGGTTACTACGACCACCAACGTTGCCATGGTTTTTACCCACCCTATTTGTGGCGAAACGGCGACCGTTTTGAGTTGCCCGGAAACACGATGGCAGACTGTGGCAAGACGAGTGAACGCGGCGATGAACCCGTTGGCTATGGCGGAGAAACCTATTCCCAGAATGTCTTTATCGAAGGAATTTTAAAGTATTTGCGCAACCACAAAGACGAACCATTCTTTCTGTATCATCCAACCCAGTTGCCGCATGGGCCGGTCTCGATACCGGAACTGCATCCTGATTTTGCCAATCATCCAACCTTGACACTGGCAGAAAAGAAGTACGCATCGATGGTCAAGATGCTTGACGATCATGTTGGACTGATCATGGCAGAACTAAAGGCATTGGGTATCGACGACAATACGATCGTCCTGTTTGCATCGGACAACGGCCACGAACTCTACTACGGCCCCAAAGACAATTACAAGAAACAACGACTGACGATCAACGAGCCCGCGAACTTGGCCGACAAGAAGTGGCGAACGTCAGAGTGTGGCGACGTCTTCGACGGTGCTCATGGTCGGGCCGGGCTAAAACGCAGTGCTTACCAAGGCGGCATGCAGTGCCCATTGATCGCACGCTGGCCTGGAAAAATCAGCCCGGGTGCCGAGACAAACTTGCTGGCCGCGCACTACGATTTTTTGGCAACCCTCGCTGAACTTGTTGGCCGGCAAGCACCAGCCGGGAAAGATGGAATCTCGTACCTGCCGACGCTGCTAGGCCAGCCACAAAACCAACAGCACGACTACGTCATCGTCAACAACCACTTCGCGCAGATGGGCAGCCGTGCCTTGATCACTCGCGAAGGTCTGAAATTGGTGGAAGCGAATCGAAATCAGGGTGTTTTCCAGCTTTACGACATCCTTCAAGACAACGAAGAACGGAATGATCTCGCCAGTCACCAACCCGAAAAGGTTGCTCAATTAAAAGCGATTCTTCAGTCTGAAACGGACTCACCACGCCCAGACCTTGGCATGTAGGGAAAGTCGTCTTTCTCTGAGACAGACTCACCGATTTCGGCTGGCAAACCGACCTGAAGGTCGGTGTCCGATCGCTCTTCAATCTTCCGACTTTGCCGGCGATCTAATCCGATCTAGCGATGCCTCGTCTCGAAGAGTAATCAGCTCTGGCTCTGCCCCATCACCTATTATTTGGTAGGACAGTCGCCAGACACGCTTTCCGCTGGAGTCGGCGAAGTAGAGAGGACTCTCACTAAGGCACTGTTTAACAAACTGATCTGTTCAGATTTGAACGCATTCGCCCCCCCCGGAGCACCTACCAAAGTGCTCCAAGGAGGAAGCCCAATGACACGTCACGGTCGCACAGATGACGAGTTCGATGCAATCCGTCATCTGCTGCCCAAACAACCATCTGATCGACCGGGTCGATGTTGGATCGATCATCGTTCTGTAATAGACGGCATTCTGTGGATCGCTAAGACGGGTATGGTTGCCCGCTCGTCCCATTGCCGAAGTACTAACCGAGTGAAAACAGATTCCTTTGTAGCCGTCGATCCACCGCGCTAGCTGACCATAAACAGGCTGACCATAAACAGGCGAACCAGAAACTGACTGGCCCGAAACATAATGCCCATCAAAAATGCTAACCGGAATTGCCACCAGTAAAAGCAGCAGAAACGCACGCCTAAAGTCCATCATCACTCCTACTCCACGAAGCTGTGGAATCAACAAATGGGCTTGCTGATTCCCCCTAAGCCTTTGCGACTAGTTTTTCTTTCCCTTGCGTTTTGTCTTGGCGTTCGGATCATATTTCGGATTCGGTTCGGAAGGAACGATTGCGTGGACCGATTGATGCCAATCGAGCAGGTCACCGAGCAGTTCATCTCGCTTGGCGGTGTTCAACGTGGCGAGATCGGTGCGTTCGCCGATATCATCCTTTAGGTTGTAGAGTTCAGTAGCATGGTTGGTGGCGAGCTTCTCGCGGCCACCGTCAAGTTGCCATTCTTCTAAAAACAGATGTAGTTTCCAGTCACCCTTGCGAATAACGCTGACAGGACGGCTGCGGAAACCGGTCCTGACATCAAGTTCGCGGCCGCGAATGACCGGGCGATCCAGGTAACCGGGGAAGTGCCAGAAAATGGCCTGACGCTTCAGTTCGCCTTCGCCACTGAGTAGTGGCAACAAGCTTTCCCCGTCAAGCGTCTTCTCGGTCGAGGCACCAGCGGCGGCTAGGAAGGTCGGCAGCAGATCGACGTTGATGACCGGCACATCACAAACACTGCCGGGCTTCGTAACACCGGGCCAGCGCACGATCATTGGCTCGCGAATGCCGCCTTCGTAGTAACCGCCCTTGCTGCCCCGAAGAGGTTCCTGCGAAGACTGCTGAGTGGCGCCGTTGTCACTGGTAAAAACGAGAAGCGTGTTTTGATCAAGCTTCAGTTCTTTCAGTTTGTCCAACAGCATGCCGACGCTCGCGTCGAAGTCATACGTGCATGCGGCGTACATAAGGTCGCCTTTACTAATGTCGGGATATTTCGCTTTTAACATCGCCACAGTCTCAGGTCGGCCTTGCAGTGGACCATGAATCGCGTGATGAGCGAGGTAACAGAAGAAGGGCCCTTCCTCATTCGCTTCGATGAATTCGATTGCCTTGCGAGTCAGCGTGAAAACGCCTTTCGGATCGTCGGGCGGTCCGGCTTTGTTTCCTTCCGAGCCCTCTTTGAGTTCGCCATCACCAAACGAATCAAAAGTCAGGTCAAAACCCTGTACCGATGGTTTCGCGCCACCCGGTCCATCGAGATGCCATTTCCCAACATGACCT
This sequence comes from Rubripirellula reticaptiva, assembly GCF_007860175.1. NCBI lineage: Bacteria > Pseudomonadati > Planctomycetota > Planctomycetia > Pirellulales > Pirellulaceae > Rubripirellula > Rubripirellula reticaptiva. Next base: position 719,630 of record NZ_SJPX01000002.1, read on the forward strand.
GTTTTGTACCCCGCCGACTTCAGCGTTTCGGCCATCGTGATATTTTCGGCGGCGAGCCCCCCTTTGTTCGGCACCGAAATCAGACGGTGCTGCGTCTTGTTTCCACGATCCGTGCTGCCGACGGCATAGACGTGATGACGCGGGGTGTAGTTTCCGGACAGCAGGCACGCGCGGCTCGGCGCACAATTACCAGCCGAGGCGTAGGCGCTGGAGAAAACCATACCTTCCTTTGCCAGCGCATCGAGCACAGGTGTTTCGCACAGGCGACTGCCCTGATAGCTAACGTCTTTCCAGCCAAGATCATCTGCGAAGACGAGAATGATATTCGGCCGGTCTGCCGATGCGATGCCATGAATCAAGCAACACAGAAAGAGAAGTGCGGTACGCATGGTGGCAAGGACTTGGATTCGTGGGGCCAATGAAATATGAATTTATCGCGAACTGCTGCGATCAACTCTCATCAATGATAACCAACCAGCCACGTCGCGGTCCTGGGTTGCGTTGGCAAATCGCAACGGCAGGCCGCCAGGCAACGCATTAGGAACTCGCAGCGCGAGCGTGTATTTTCCGGCTGGAACGTCCGATACATCCCACGTGTCCCTCCATTGACGCACCGGATCGCCAGGCAAAAGTCCAGTGATTTCGCCAGTTGCTTGAATCGTCTTGATCACATTTCCCTCAACAATCAATCCGTACTCGGCTTTCCATGGATAGTAAAACGGAGCGACACCACGGTTTTCCAGCTTCAAATTGATGTTAAGCCTGTCCTTGTCGACGACAACACTGACCGCTGGTACATGGAACTCATAGCCCATGTGACGAACTTCAGCCTTTGCTCGCTGCAACCGTTCTGCGGCAGACTTCTTTTCGAACATGCCTGTGTCCATTAACCAAGAAACATGCGTCTGGTCGACACAGTATCGAAAGTCTTGAATCTGCTTGTCACCCGGATCTACATCGAACACTTTGCCCCAAGCCTCGGGGCGAATCTCGCCGCCGATCGGATGTGTTTTCCATTTCTCGATCGCACCAGAACCAGCCTGCCGAAGGGCCGGCATGTAGAACCAACTGTCTTCCTTCTTGCCGGTGTCAATCGTCGCCCACGCAAAAGAGTCGTCGTGATAGCCGAACGGCCGAGAGGCGTTCGAGGCTTTTCCCCACGTGTTTTCACCGGCCGGATAACGCAGCAGTACCGGCGTGATTCTGAACGCAGCAGCATAGGAATCCATGACTTCGGCCTGAACGGTCTTCGAAGCAAACAGTTCATCCTTGGGATATGTGTGCCATTCGCCCCACGTTCCCAACAGCCCCGCGGTAATGAAACCTATCCGAGCATCGCCGTCATATTTCTTTCCGAACGCCGCAATGAAATTGCTCAGCGCCCTTCGAAGGTTCTTATCCTCGTAGTCAGGCGTCTCGATATTCGCGGGCGGGAACGGTTGAGTGTTCGTATTGAGATACTTGTGAACTTCCAGACCATCATCAAGCAAAAACTTTGGAATGATGTCCGTCTTTCCCGGATACTCCAAATAGATTCGAAACACCGCCTGATGACCTCGCCCCGCGATCCTGCTCACGAGATGTTCAATCGGCTGCCAATCGAACTCGTCATAGCCTTTCACCAAGTCGGAGAATCCGACGTAACCAAATTCCATCGAATGCGGGAAATGCACATTCGTGTCACTCGCATACGGAACCAATCCTTTCAACGGATTCGCAACGGCAGCCGGCGCGTACGCCAGTTCGATTGCATCATCACCTGATGCACTTAGCGACAACGAAAACAACATCAAAGTAGCGACAAACGCCCGATAGAATATTCGATTTCTCGTCATCTCTATATGTCGTCCTCTTGGAGCTCGCACCCGATTCGCATAAGAGCCAGTATCCGGGCTCACGATTTGGTGCAGGCACCACAACCGAGTGGGATTGAACCTCGTTTACGCAAATGCTGTTGAATCTCTTGGGCGTTGAAACAGCCGTAGTGGTGCCAGCAAGTTATCTCTCAAACGAGTGCCAACGTTGGTGACTCGGCAAACAATGATCGTGCTTTCCTCATCTGTCGCACTGTTGTCTTGGATCAAACCGATCAAATGAGCAATCCTGGACTCTGGGTTCGTGTGCGGCGAGTCCTGCAATGACTCAATCAGTCGAGTGTGACCGACGATTCCGCCAGTTGGGAACGCTGATTGAGCAAACCCGTTTCCGTAGAGAACGATCGTATCATCCGGTTCGAGTTTGGTTTGGATGTGACGATACTCGCTTTCACTGTACAACCCATCAACTTCCTCACCGGCGTGCGTCACGAGGCGAGTTTCGCCGTGAATGGCTTCCCACTTCTGCTCGCGAGCGCGAAAAACAAGCGGCGGAGGATTTCCAATGTTGCACATCACGAAACTTCGAGTCGAAGCAAAATAGGTCGCGACGGTTGCTGTGCCACAACAACCCTGCTTGGCAAACTCACGGAACTGATGGCCAACGTTTTCAACCACCTTATTTTGCCAAATCGAATTGATGTTGCGAATCAGCCCGTCGCGCATCTCGCAAGAAAGTCGTCGAAACGTCTCTTCCGAGCCGCAGATGTCGGCGATCATCATCCGCGTAATCCGTCCGGATGCACATGAAGAAACGAAGTGAACTTCGCCTCCGCCTTCCCTACACTGATTTGCCTGCCGACTGCATATTTGCATTGTCAAGCCAGGCATGTCGTAGCTTGCATCATAGCTCAGGCGCCCACCGACAACCTCCAAGCACCTTTTCTGTTTCGGACGACTACTGGGCATACTTGACTCACAGGATTTGAATGTTTTACGTCAGTGTAGAACGGCGACAAGCGATTCACTCGGCGGCTGCTGCAGACTGCGTTATCACACGAGCTTACTGCCATGCCTACGTGCAGGCGGCCAAGGGAAAAACGCACTGGTCCGACAGATGTAGTCACGGTACTCACCCGAACGGTTCGCAAGGCTCTTTTCCAACAACGCAACGCCTGAGACTTTCAGCAGCAGAAACGTCATCAGAATGGGGCTGATAGCTAGCCAAAGAGTCGAAGACGAAGCCGACACCCAAAAGATACCCCACCAGATCAGTGAGTTGCCAAAGTAGTTCGGGTGCCGAGTGTAACGCCAAAGGCCTCGGTCCATCACTTTGCCATTATTTTCAGCCTTGGACTTGAATCTCGCCAACTGGAAATCACCAACCGATTCAAACAAGAACCCAATCGCCCAAACGATCAACCCTGCATAATTCGGCAGAGACATCGGAACCGTCTCGCACGATCCAACTTGAATAGGCAGCGAAATCAACCACATCACGGCTCCCTGCAAACCAAAGACTGTGACCAGACTCACCCACCAGAATGAACCACCGCGGTGGTCCCGCATAGCTGCGTAACGCGAGTCCTCACCTTTGCCATGATTTCGCCACGCCAGGTAGGCAGCTAGCCGAACGCCCCAGATCGTCGTCATCGCGACCAGCAGAATCGAACGCAGATCTTGCGTCGCTACAGCCATGGTCATCCAAGCGATCAGGACAAAACCGAGTCCCCAGAAAATATCGACAATGCTTGCGTCCTTCAGTCGCAAACTGACCAACCACAACACAACCATCGCGATAGAAACTAGCACGGCATTGATTATCAAGATTTGAATTACGCTCATCTCGATTGGCCCGGCAACTGCTTCACATCAAACAGATAGTGTCCAACACCCCACTGGTTACCATTGTCGTACTTAAACAATTCGGCGCAAGCCATGAAGAACATCCGCCAGCGCTGAACCAAAACCTTCGGCAGCTCGTCGCTCTTCGACGCAATCAAAGCTTGCTTCACCGCAGGCTCTCGTGCATCCAAACGCGACAACCATGCTTCACAAGTTCTTGCGTACTGCCGACCGTCAATCCACCACTGCTGCTTGACGGACAAGTCCCTTTGGTAACGCAGAAACAAATCCTCAGCCGGCATGATTCCACCGGAGAAGAAGTGGCGTCCCATCCAGTTCTGCTCGCCTTCGGTTTCGAAAGTGTAGGCTAAGTTTCGATGGCAGAAAATGTGCACAAACAGTAGTCCACTCGGGACCAACCAACGTGCGATCCGGCTAAGCAAGTCTTCGTGATTGCGAACATGCTCAAACATTTCTACCGAGACAATTCGGTCGAATTGTTCCGAGGTATCAAAGCTGCCAACGTCAGCCGTGAGAACGTTGACGTTATTAAAATGACGTTGTTCGGACTTCCGATCGATGAACGCTTTCTGGCTGGTCGAGTTCGATAGCGACGTGATTTGGCAGTCTGGATACTTTTCTGCGATCCAAAGCGAGAGCGACCCCCATCCACAGCCGAGGTCCAAGACTCGCATTCCGTTTTCAATACCGGCACGTTCGCATGTCAGCCTTAACATCGCTTCCTCCGACTCGTCCAATGACGCAGTCGGTTTTTCCCACAAGCCGCAACTGTATTTCAATCGCTTGCCCAAAACCAACTCAAAGAAATCGGCTGGCACCTCATAGTGCTGTTCGTTGGCGCGGTGAGTCTCGATCGTGACCACACTTCGGCGTTGCCGATCAGCAAATTCGTCCAAAGCGTGTTCATATTGCCCGGCGGCGAGCAACCTTTCCTGCTCGAGGCGTTCACGCAGCAACTTTCGCATACCAAAACGAATCACGGGATCGGGAAGCCAGCGTTTCTCGGCTAATTGAATCATCGACATCATCTATTCCTCGATACTTCCACGTAATTCAAATGGCGGGCTCATGACGCAGCAAAAGTGCGTCCCAAGAAAATTTCTCGATTTTGGATAACTGCCATAGCAGATATCCAGACATTGCGAAGTTGCCAAACATCAGGATCGCGACCAACCAAGCCCCACGAGCGAGCCAGCTCGGTTCCTTGTAAGCAACCCAAACAAAGAACGTCAGGAAACCGAAGTAAGCATCTAGCAAAGTTGCGAGAAACCAAGGGTCTGGCCACAAACCGGTACCGGCATTCAGTACGCTGCGGTCGAGTGATGCCACAGTAGTGACCCAAGTCATGCACGCGATCACAACGAAACATAAGGTCATCAAGATTCCCTTCATTGAATCGCCCCTAGCGATGGATAACGCGGCTCTAATCGGTTGCCAGGCTTCTGAAGCAGAATCTGAGAAACGCCAATTTGCTTTTCACGAAACGCACCTTCACAATAGCAAAGGTAATAATCCCAAAGCCTCAGGAAGTGATCGGTCATCCCAAGATCCCGAATCGAGTCAAGATTTCCGTGAAAGTTTTCGCGCCAACACTGAAGGGTTCGCGCGTAGTGCAGTGCAAAGTCCTCCAGATGTGCAAATTGAAAATCAGTCGCTCGACCGACAGCACCAGTCAGTGCCCCCAGCGAAGGCAAGCAACCACCCGGAAAAATGTACTTTTGGATGAAATCGACCGAAATCCGATAACGATCATAGCGTTGATCTGGAATGGTGATCGCTTGCAGTGCGAACAGCCCTTCAGGCTTCAGCAAACTCGAACACTTGGCGAAAAAAGTGTCGTAGTATTCATGCCCGACGGCCTCGATCATTTCAATCGACACAAGCTTGTCATACTCGCCCGAAAGGTCTCGATAGTCGGACATCAACAGCGATACTCTGTCGTCGATCCCCAACTTTCCAAACCGCTGCTTGGCAAAGTCATGCTGCTGTTTTGAAATCGTAGTTGTCGTTACACGGCAACCATAGTAACGGACTGCATGTTCGGCGAAGCCGCCCCAGCCGGTGCCAATCTCAAGCACTTCATCACTCGGGGCGAGCCTCAGTTTTCGACAGATCCGATCGTACTTTTCAATCGACGCATCGCGCAGTGAACTGCCTGACGCAGGAAAGACGCCGCTAGAATAAGTCATCGTTTCGTCCAAGAACAACGAATAAAAATCGTTGCTGAGATCGTAGTGCGCAGCAATGTTGCGGCGACTTCCAACACGAGTGTTACGGTTAAACCGATGAGCGACTTTACGTCCAATGTCAAGCAACGTATTTCCCCACCCGCCTAAGTCAGATGAGGCTTGCATGTTTCGTGCAAAAACACGGATCAAAGCGACGAGATCATCACAAGTCCAGTGACCGTCGCGATACGATTCACCGACTGCGATGCTGCCGCCGAGCGCGACCTCTCGATAGAAAACGGGATCATGCACTTGGATCGTCACATGCAGTTCTGACGCATGATCTCCAAACGTGTTTGTCGACTCGCTATCGATGACAGTGACCCTTCCACCTTTAATATCTCGCAGCTTCGCCAACACCGCCTTACGCAAGGTGCGATTGATTAATCCTGCTGACGATTTTTTAGATTGGTCAGATCCTTCGCTGGCGGCGTATTCTGCACGTGGTTCTCTTGGTCGCTTTGCGGATGGGGATAAAACTGACATTTCTTCATCCAAAGTCTTAGAGCTTGAAAATAGATGGCGCTAATGATGTGGGCAGCTGCAATGGGACGCCGAACCATGCCGCGAATGAGCTGTCCGTCAGTCATCGCAATTCGATTCAACTGCAAATCAGCTTGGAAGATCCGGTCGCCTTGGCGATCACATCCCAACGACAAATTCAACTTTTCACCGGGCGAGCCAATTCGCCACTCGTACTGCGAATCCATCCCCATAAACGGTGACACATGAAATTCTTTGGCATGAGAATAACGTTCGGCAGAACCGGGACGCCGATTGCCCTCCCAAAGCACGTAAGCGTGACGTTCATTCCATGGCGTGTTGCTAACTTCTGCCACCTGCGCGACCAGCGACTCGTGCTGGTCGAAACAGTAGAAAACGTTGATAGGACTGAAGTAGACGCCAAAATGACGCAACTGTGTCAGTAATCTGACAGGACCGTCCAATCGCAGCCCTGTCTTTTCTCTAACGAAATCATAAACAGTATTGATCATTGGCAAGGCTGGATTGCCGAAGTGATCGGCGCGCCGATACGAAGCAGGCGCGAAACGACGGTTGCTTAGACACCAACTCGCTTGCACGACATCAGCGACCTCTGCCAAGTCTAGGTAAGCCCAGGATGTGGAGTGTTGGAATTGATGAGCTGGAGACAATCGTTGATGCCGAACGTGACCGCGATAAAGGCAACTGTGCATCGTCAAGGCTAGGCCCCAACCAGCGGAGAAGCGACTTCTTTGACTTGATTCGCGGGATCTGAAAGCACATCCAAGCCCAGCCCGAATCGACGCGTTACAGCTAGGGCACTGTTGACACCATCTTCGTGAAATCCATAACCCCAGTACGCGCCGCAAAAGCTAACACGATTCACGCCGTTGATACTGCAAAAATTTCGCTGAGAAGCGATCGAATCGTGAGAAAAAACGGGATGCTCGAATTCGAACCGCCTCACGATTTTGCTCGGGTCAATGCTGCACTGAGGATTAAGTGTTAAACAAAGCGGACCCGGCAGCCCAAGACTTTGAAGCCGATTCAGGTCATAAGTGACGCTGGCCCGATTACTAGGTTGCAGTGGGATGTGGTAGTTCCAACTCGCCCAAGCATGACGTCGGCGCGGAAGAACGGATTCGTCGGTATGCAGAACCGCTTTGTTGGCTTGGTAAGAGAATCCAGCCAGCACTTCTCGCTCATCTTCGCTCGCGTCTTTGAGTAACTGCAACGATTGATCAGCATGCGATGCCAAAATAACGTGATCGTATTTGGTGTCTCGATCAGGCAAACTCAGTTGCACTCCGTCTTCAACTCGACGAACTTCATGTACCGATGAATTCAAAAAAACGCGGCCACGCAGAGGACGCATCAACGGTTCGACGTAGCTGCGTGAACGATTCGCGATGGTCAACCATTGAGGACGATCGGTCAATTGTAGCAAACCGTGATTCCGACAGAAACCTAAAATGAACCTAGCAGGAAAACTGGAGAGGCAGGCAGGATCGGCTGACCAGATCGCTGCCGACATAGGCACAAAGTACTGCTCACGAAACTCAACTCCGACGCCGATGCCATTGAGAAATTCTCCGAGCGAGGTTCGATCGTCACTCGATTGGCAAAACTCAATCGCCTTTCGATTGAATCGCGTAATGTCACGAAGCATTCTGTAAAAGGACGGACGAACCAGGTTGCGTCTCTGTGCAAACAAACCATTCAGAGAACTTCCCTGGTATTCGAGTCCTGTTCGCCAACAACGAATGCTCAAACTCATGTCACTTTCTTGCGTCCCGACCCCCAAAAGTTCAAGCATCCGGCAGAAGTTAGGATAAGTTCGACGGTTCAAAACCATGAAGGCGACATCGGCGGATATGTCGCTATCGTAAACGGACACGTCTACCGTATGAGCGTGCCCACCAAGATGCGAGGACGACTCGTACAGATCGACTTCATGTTTTGCGGAGAGAATGCGGGCAGCGAGATTCCCACTGATGCCCGATCCGACGACTGCGATTCGCATAAAAAAATGTCTGAAGTTTGACCTAGCGATTGTTTGCCGCAATCATTTTCCACGGCAAAACGCCTCGCAACTTTTGAATCGAACCATAACCGTATTGCGGTAGCAAGCCCCTCCGCAACAATCCAATGACCAAGCCAACTCGGCATTCCAGAAAAACCAGTCACCCGGCTGGGAGGAACGCAGCCAAATAATCGAACTCGTTGTAACGTGAACTAACGCACGTACGCCATGCTGTTAAAAGCGTGATCCAATGCATGCCGCAGTGTCCAAGCTTGGTGGTCCGCGTTGGTAGTATGCTGAGCGTTGGATAATGCTGTTTGCAAAACGTTCCTGGTGGTTGAACTCATCTGTTGCGAGTGGCCCGAAAGCAAATTGCCGACAGTCTCCATATACACAGCGGTACACTGGCTTACGTTTCCGCCATTGTACAACGGCGCACCTTGCCCAATCGCCAGCTCAATCATACGACGAGGACTAATCGAAACTGACTCCTTCACGGGCGGCAACATCACGGAATCGATCACGTGAATAACACCGTTAACGGCATCAATGTCCGTGCTGATCAATTTCGCATCGTTGACTCTCGCTACTCCGTCAACGATCGCAACTTGGACGCTGCCACCCTCCAAAGTCCTCGCTTTACCCGCCGCGACAGCCCCATCCGAATAGACCCGACCAGCGACAACGTGATACTTCAAGATCGAAGCTAGCTTGGCCTTGTTCTCCGGCTCGAGCAGCGAGCTGACCGTGCCTTGGGGAAGTTTCGCGAATGCCGCGTCCGTAGGGGCAAAGATGGTTAGCGGACTTTGCCCCGCCAACGTTTCGACAAGACCAGCCGCGCCAGCAGCGGCGAGCAATGTCGTAAAAACTCCAGCGTTGCCGGCAGCGGTCGGGATGTCGTCAGACGAAGGCAAGATCACTTGATCAATGACGTGAATGACCCCGTTGCTGCACAAGATGTCGCTGTCGATGATGCTCGCTGCATCGATCTTAAGCCGCGCATCCGCGAACTGAATATCCACTCGCTGACCGTTCAAGGTTGTCGCGTTACTCAGCCTAACCGCTTCCTTCGCTGGCACTGCACCAGGGATTACGTGGTAGGTCAGAATATCCACCAGCTTTTGTTTGTTCTCCGGCCTCAGCAGAGTCTCAACCGTTCCCGCCGGCAGTTTAGAGAACGCCTCGTCCGTCGGCGCAAAAACAGTGAAGGGACCGTCACCTTTAAGCACCTCGACGAGGTCGACGGCACCAAGTGCGGCCGCGAGCGTGGTGAAAGACCCGGACTCGACTGTCGTGTCAACAATGTCTTTTCTCGCAGGCTCAGCAGAGACAACAGCACTCACAGTCACAAAAGACGCAGCTATTGAGAGCGCAAAACATTTCCCGACTTTCATCAACTCTAAATTCGACGCAACTTTCATAGTGAACCATTTCATTGAAGTGAAAAACTGACCCTCGCTCGTTACGACAGTAGCCGAGCGACTTGGGATTGAAGCGTCGCCTGCGTTTTTGACAAGAGAAGAAATCGGTAACCCGGACAGAAAATCTTGCAACGCAAAACTCACTCAACTCGATGTTTCTGCAGAATCCGAATCAGCCATTTCGATCAGCTTATTGGTAGCACGAAGCTCAAGCTGTCGCACTCTCTCCTTCGAAATCCCGAGGCGATTTGCGATCGCTTGCAGCGTTTTGATATTTCGGTGAGACCCCAGCGCAAACCTAGCGCGAATGATGAACTTCTCACGCCGATCAAGAGAGTTGAGCATCCCAGCGAGCCGACTTCTCAACAGATGCCATCTTTTCTCGCTGAACGCCGACATATGACGTTCATCGGTAACCTCGATTTCCATGTCCTGCAGGCCACCGATGGCTTGCTGCTGCTCTTCCTGCGTCTCCATCACTGAGCGATATGCATTACGTCGAATCACAAGCGTTGCGTAGGTGCTGAATCGGAATCCACGACCGAAGTCGAACTTGTCGACGGCACGGAACATTCCAATGATGCCGTCGCTGAGAAGATCATCGAACGAGTTTGTTTGATTTACAAACTTCTTCACGATGCTAAAGACGAGACGCAAGTTTGCCTCAACAATTTGATCTCTGTGCCAATCAGCCATCGCGAGCAAACGATCAACAAGCTCAAGACGTACACGCGAAGGGCGCTGCGGGTTTAGCATGCTCTGATAGTACGCCGCCTGATGACGCAAGTAATTCATTCGGCAAAACAGCCTTCGCTCTTGCTCGGGTGTCAGCAACGGCGCCTCGCATAGGCGACCTAGATGAATCGGCAAATCGAAACTTGCTTTGCGAATTCGGGACACGCCCAAATCGGAGTTTCGATCTTGCAAGTCGAGCGGCTCAGCAAACAGCTCGTCGCCAAAACCGGAATCACCGAAGCGTTCGTTAGAGATGAACTCGATCGGCTCGGCAAGTCGGTGCTTTGTCGCTCTCTTCAACACGGACGCGGAAGAATCCCTCCGATCGAGAATGCGTTCGTTGGCGACTGCCATCGCCGCCGCAAGCTCCGACGCTCCCAACCATTTTGGCGCTCGTGCGAGCGTTCCACGGCTGTGTGACGAAACCGTGATTTCCGCTTGATCTTTGACTGCAGCCATAATCCCATTCCACAAAGTGAACGTTTTGAACGATTGAAACGTTCATAATGTTTAACGTGTTCCTCGTCCATTCGCAACCATCAAAGCGAACATTTCTTCCAAACTTCAGATCATTCAGAATTAACAGACCTAAAAAAACGGTAAAACACAACATTTATCGAACACCTCCAGCATCGACCTCACCACCCGAGGGGTTCCGCTGGTCAATCTTAAAAAGCCGAAACCCTTGCCATTCAACCACGATAGGCTAAGTTAATAACGTTCAAAACGTCCAAAACCAAAGATATCCCATGGCAGCTCAACAGCCTCATTTTTCGCCGCGTCAATTGGCGGATGCTCTTCAGGCGAGCGAATCTTCGGTGAAACGATGGTGCGATCAGGGGGCCATTCCAACGATCCGCACCGTGGGAGGACATCGCCGGATCACGCTAGACGGTCTTCAGCACTACTTGCAGACGACCAACCAAGTCCTGCTGGCCCCCGAAGCTCTCGGACTCGCGAAGGTTCCATCGATCGAAACAATTTCGATTCCTGGGGGCGAGGATCCCGACCAGCAATCGTTTCGTAACTTCCTTGCCAAGGGAGACGAAGCCGCATGCCGGCGGGTTCTACGCAGCCGACTCGCCTTAGGAGAAAGCCTCGGCCAGACAGCAGATTATTTCATCACCGACGCTATGCACGGTTTTGGCGTTGCGTGGCAATGCGACGAACTTGATGCTTATCAAGAGCGACGTGGCTGCGACATATGCATCCGCTTGATCAACGAGCTCCGATCAGAGCTACCCCGACTTCCCGCGGCGGCTCCAGTTGCAATCGGTGGATCGCCACCACACGACCCGTATCAGTTACCGACCGCACTGATCGAGCTTTCGCTTCGAGAAATCGGCTGGAACGCAACTAGCCTCGGCAGCAATCTGCCGATTGACAGTTTACTTCAGGCGGCCCGCGACTGCAGTCCCAAAATGGTCTGGCTTAGCGTTTCGACAATCGAAGATCAAGTGAGCTTTGTTAGCGACGAACTGCGTCTTGCGGACGGACTCGGCGAAGACGTGTCGCTGCTAATTGGCGGGCGTGCGCTGGTGGACGACATCCGATCGAAACTGCAATACACCGGCTTTTGCAATAGTCTGAAAAGCCTAGGTGAATTGGCAACCATGATTCGGCTTAACGCAACAAGGAACCGCTAGCCTCATGCGGCAAAACGATTGCTTGTACCGAACGCAATCACACGCCGATGAGTATTGAGCATTGAGTATTGTCCAAATCAAAATTCAACACACTCTTGGAATGCCTACTTCCAGCGGTAGACTTTTAGGGCGGTTAAGTCTCGCACGATCACCAGGCCATCAAGCACAGCAACGTGCGCCCACGAGTCATCGGCAACCTTGACCTCGTCGGTGATCTTCAACTGGCTCTCGTCCACATCGATCAGCCGCAATTCACCAGAGCTGTCCAGAGCAAGAATATCATCTCCATTGCTGACCATGCTCCAGTACTTACCGAACGGCGAACTTGTCCATCGATTCGTGCCGTCCTCGACCGCCAGCGCGGCTACTCGCTGATTCTTCATGTGCAAGTAGATCGTGTCATCGATTAGCACTGGCGAGGACATGTATCCTTGCAGATTCTGTGACCACAACTCGTTCACGCCCCAGTCGTTCTCAGCACTTCGAGTGACTTCAAAAAGCTGAGACTTGCCGCTATGAGCGGCGGTAAAAACTCGGTTCCCAAAAACAAGTGGCGTCAAAATGTTCATACCACGAAATGCTTCAATCGGTTCCTTCCAAAAAACTTCCCCTGATTGCAGATCAACACCACATAATTCAGTCCGTGTTTGAACTACTAGTTGACGTACGTCAGCGATTGTTGCGATCACAGGACTCGAAAAAGCCCCACTGCTCATCATGTCCGCACCGTTTTCTAGCGTTTTCCAAACCAAACTTCCGTCATCAAGATTCAGCTTGACAACGCCCCCCCCTGTCTGAACATAAACTGCGTCATCATCAATCAGTGGCGAACACACAGCACCGAACGCAGGCATAGGCGTCTTCATCGACTCTGGAAAATTTACTCGCCAGATTTCCTCACCCGTCTTAGGTTTCAGACACACCAAGACGTCTCGCATACCCATCACAACCAAGTGTGACTGCGTGCAAGCAGGCGTGCTTCGAATCCAGTCACCATTGGCGGCAGCGAAGAATGGGATCGTCATTGATCCTGGCCACTGAGCCGACCAGGCAACCTCACCCGAGCTTAACCTGAATGCGGTGACTCGTTCGTCTTGCTTCCCGATCGTCTCGGTAGTGAACACCAAGCCATCCGAAACAACTGGTCCGCTGTAGCTGGGCGATAGTGGCTTTTCCCAAACGAGCTGCAAGTTCTCTTGCAGTTTGCCAGGCCACTTGGCACCTGGCAGCTGGCTATCGCGTGTCGGTCCCCGCCATTGGTTCCATACTCCCGATGGCTCTACGCCGGACAACGTGACAGTGGATAGCAAAAGAACCAAGCTGAGCAGTTGTCGCATCACGTTTCCTTCGAATAAAGCATTTGTCGAATCGTAGCAATCAGGTAAGCCCCTGCCATACAAAGCGTTGCCATCCAAAACGGCGATGCGAGTGTATCATGCATCGATCCAGTGATCGTCTGGTTGGCGGCGAACTGAATCGAAAGTCAACGCCATACCGTCGATCAATCGATACTGTTTAATCGACAACCAGTCGAACTTCCATGCAAATTTCGAATATGATCCACCATGAACATTGATCATGCCCAAGCGAAACGATTCAGCATTTTGATCATCGTGCTGTCAATGTTGATTGACATTGCAGCGGCAGCCCAGACGCTCGATTATGACCCGTCTGTTTCATTGGGGGCAGTCGTAATCGAAGACGACCAATTTACCTACGACGATCGCGACGTTCCGATTCGCATCTACTTGCCAGAATCCACCGTCGCAAGTCCAGTGCTGCTTTTCAGCCACGGGCTAGGTGGATCACGCGAAGGTGGCACCTATCTGGGTAAACACTGGGCAGGCCGTGGCTATACCGTTGTCGCTCTGCAGCATGCTGGCAGCGACGTGGAAGTTATCAAGAACGCGCCGCGATTGAAAATGATGCAGACCTTGCAGCTGGCTGCTAGCGCCGCCAATGCACAGTTCCGGTACAGCGACGTCAAAGCCACGCTTGACTATTTGGAAAAGCAAAACAATACCAACGGCAAATATGCTGGCCGATTCGACATGACGAAAATCGGCATGAGCGGGCACTCTTTTGGCGCGGTCACGACGCAAGCCGTCAGCGGCCAAAGCTACAAATTCCAGGGCCAGAAACACACGGACCAACGCATCGACGCTGCAATCGCATTCAGCCCCAGCGTTCCCACCTACGGTCACGATGAAAACACATTTTCCAAAGTCAGCATTCCATGGATGCTGATGACCGGAACTAAAGACGATGCTCGGTTCGGAAGAAACTTAGATGCAAAGTCGCGTCGAAAAGTCTTCCAGGGTCTGCCGTCGTCAGGCCACTTCTACGAACTCGTGCTCCACGACGCCGAACACGCAGCATTTGCGGATCAGCGAGGTGGCCGAACGTCTGCTCGCAATCCCAATCACCACAAAGCGATCACGGCGCTGAGCACCGCGTTCTGGGACGCCTACCTTCGCGGCGACGAAAAAGCCAAAAGCTGGCTTAACAACTCAGGAGCAAGGACTGCCCTCGAACCCAACGATCAGTGGCAGCGAAAGTAAACCAGTGGCAGCGATGCAGCTGTCGTCGATCGAAAACCGGGTGCTCGGCAGCCGTTCCCCCTAGACACCGTACCGCAAGCGTTGGTTCGAAATCGCTGCTCCGACCAACGCCTGCCATTAACACAAGTTACTGCCACGTTCATTCTCGCTAGTAATTCAATTTCGCGCCCGCGGATGGTTTCTGGCGATCATTCTTCCACCACTCGCTGGGGCCTTCCGCTTCGATGTCGGCCCAGGTTTTGAAGAGAAGGCTTTTCATCTCTTTCAACTTCTCAGGCATCGTTGCAGCCAAGTCATTTTCTTCTTTCCAGTCCTGTTGAATTTCGAAGAGCATAAAATCTGACATCGTATCGTTGCCCACGATTTTCCAATCGCCCATCCGCAGCGCCACTCGATTATCAGCAGGAGACACGTGCGTACGCCAGAACAACGGCACCTTACGTTCGACAGACTTGCCTGCAAATGCGGGCACCATGCTGACGCCATCGATCGTGCGATCATTAGGCAGCGGGATGCTAACGATGTCCAGTACCGTGGCAAAAACGTCGGTACCAATCACAGGGACGTCGCTGGTCGAGCCCGCTTCGATTTTACCTGGCCAACGGGCCAGCCCCGGCACGCGAATACCGCCTTCATGGTCGCTACGTTTGTGACCTCGCAATCCGCCAGTCACACCGCCAAAACTAGGAACCGGACCGTTGTCCGATGTAAAGAACAGCAGAGTATTATCGCTGACCCCTTGCGCATCCAACGCGTCCATGACCATCCCTAGTGCGTTGTCCATCTGAGTAATGTTCCCCATGTATTCGCTATTCTTGTGCCCTTCGTAGAGCGACTGAAAACGCGAATCCGTGGCGATCGGCGAATGCGGTTCGTGCACCCAAACCGACATTGCGAATGGCTTAGACGAATCATGAACTTCGGCTAACCAATGCGCTGCCTCCGCCGCAAGCAGCTGGGCGGAATAGCCCTGCGTCTCACCCACCGGAATGCCGTTGCGAACGAAGTTATCTGGATTCTTGTGACTCGGGCTAGCGTTGTTATGCGTATACATCCAGTAGTCAAATCCGTGCTCTCCTGGTTGAGGGTATTCCGGTTTATTGAACTGCTGTAGCGAATTGAGATGCCATTTTCCAACATGGCACGTTTCGTACCCGACTTCCTTCAACAGCTTTGGATAGGTGATTTCACTAGTCCGCAAATACGCCTCGTGGTTTCCCGACAGGTGACGCCAAACGCCGTTGCGATACGGAGTCCGTCCGGTCAGAATCGCGGAACGCGAAGGCGAACACACGCCACAGGCTGAATAGCACTGCATAAACTTCACCCCCTGCGACGCGAGCTTATCCATGTTCGGGGTTTGGATCAGCTTGTTGCCATAGGTTGCAGAGTCGCCCCATCCCATGTCGTCGGCGACAAAGACGAGAATATTGGGTTTCGAGGAATCATCGGCCGAGAACGCCGCCGGTGGCATGTACAAGAAAAGGCTGAGCGTAATTAAGAATGTCTTCATCGAATTTCAATCTAGTTATGGGAAAGAACTCTCATTCAACATCTACCATCGCAGCACTCTAGCAAGACACGTGCCTAGCGATGGGATGGAACAAACGCTCCATCAAAGTCCGCCTTCGGGCTGAAACTTAGCTTTCTCGTCAACAGCTTCCAGCTCGACACGAAGCCCGCTTTCGCGATTCGTTCGATCAATTGAAAACGTGATCGAGTGGCGTCCGCGATTCAGATGAATCGGAGCGGCTAGATCATTGACAGGTTGCTGGTCGACCCAAAGGTCAAGCCCTTCGCTTGAATTCAGAGCCAAGCGAATTGCGCCAGCCACTAGTACGTTGACGAATCCACGCGTAAACACCAAGTCCGAGTCTGGCAAGTCGATGACTGGTAACTCGCCACTAACCATGCTGTAACGAGCCAGCCAATCGGCATCATCACCTGGCGGAGCTGCACCGCCTGAAAGAGACGTTGCTTGATCTGAACTGGCTAGAGCTGCAACGACCCGCCATTTGCGAATCACCGGACTTTCGTCGTTAGCGTAGGCCCCCGGTTTTCCTAGCGCCGAAACGAACTTGACCAAATCAAGAAATTCGCCGCGATCGTTCAACTGGTCGGGCAATCCTGCGGGCATCAATGACTTCGCCGGAATCTCTTCTTCAATTTCATCTGCCGCCATCCGCACTTCCTTGCCCAACTGTGCAGAGTCACGGACGACGACTTCATTCTCATTTCGGAAGGTCACGATGCCCGTTTGCACTCGACCGCTGTCAAGCAAAAACATTTTCGTCTCGTAGTGTTCCGCAATCGCAGCATTAGGTTGCAGAATCGATTGCACCACATACTTCGTTTTGGCGGCAGCTCCCACAGCGACCAAGTTGGGACCGATCTCTGGACCGGCTGATCCAGCCGCATGACATTGAGTGCAAGATAAAACTTTGCGGCGATAGATCAACTCGCCGCGCCCCGCATCACCAAACTTCTCTGCATCGGCTGTCAAGGCGTCCGTGTCCTCGGCCAGCAATTCGGCGGTCAACGAACCGGACCTCGTCGGTGGCTGAAACTTCGTGGCGAGATCGTCCGGCAGCAATCCGCTTCCACGGTGGAACTTGCTGACAAGAATCTTGACTGTCGGATGGATTGCAATGCCGGCGAGCGAGTCATTGAAAACCTGCGCACCATTTTTTTGTGCCAGAAAGGTTTGCACGACGGGGACAGGGTCTGCTTTCGCGGGATCGACTTTCCCCAAGTCTTCGCTAAGCAATGTCGCAGCGACCTCTGCGCTACGGGCCAAATCGGCGTGGATCAGCCCCACGACGGCTGCATATCGAGTTTCCAAGTCACCTGCGGCGGATAGATTCGTCAACGGTTCTGAATAGACCTTGCGGTTCGTTTTTGCGAGCGCAACCGCAATCGCCCGTCGAACCGCGGGACTGCGTGAACCGTCTTGCAGTGCGACCAGTTCATCTCGGCTAGCAGCATGCCAGACGCCAAGGTTGTTGGCCGCCAATACGGCGATCGCCTCATCTTCGCTATCCAACAGAGTCTTCAAACTACGAATGCTGCGATTGATCTGCTTTGGCCACTTCGCTGCGGCCATCCGCTGCAGCGTTTCGAGCATGGCAACCGCCGTGTCCAACGACTTGATTCCATTCTTTTTTGTTAAGGCTGTCACGATCATATGAATCTCGTTGTCAGTCCCGATCTTCAGCAACTGAGTTTGGACGTTCTCGATGCTCGTGGAACTGGGGGAATCTTCCTTTAGCAAATCCGCGAGTGTCTTATCCAAACCGAGTCCAAGCCTCTGTTCGATGTATGCCCGGTGAGACGGTTTCGCGAACACTAAAATTCCTGCCTCCATCGCTGGACGCCAATGGTCTTCCAGTGCGACCATCGTCTGTGGCAACGCGCCATCAAGAGCCGCATCGCCGGGATGATCCAGAGAATTCAGAGCAGCGACAAGAGCTTCTGCTTGCGGAATGAATCCCGCCGACAGCACAGCTTCCATCCGCGTCCGCGGGAACGAGTCACTCGACGCTTTCGCGATCATACCTATCGGATCCGACAAATCACGGTACCAATAGCGAATCACCCGAGCGCCGGCGGAACGTGCATGACCGTCTTTTGCATCAAGCACGCCGACCAGAATCTTCTCACTGACACGTTCCACATTTTGGCAGGCCCACATCGCCTCGACCAGATGATGATCGTAATCGGGCGCCTCGGTAGAAAGTGTTTCAACCCAAGCTTCAACGGCCGCAAGCACTTTGTCGGGATCGTGTTCGCTCAGTTCTTTACGTGCTTGGTGGCGAGTCCAGTCTTCCGGACTTTTAAGTTGATCGACGAGCAACTCGATCGTCATTCCAGCCAACTTCGGCTTTTCAACAAGCCGACGATCTTTGTGAGAGATTCGCCAGATACGTCCATGATCGTGATCTCGACGGGGGTCGCGGAAATCATGCTGAGCATGGTTGATGATCGAGTTGTACCAATCGGCAACATAGACGGCGCCGTCGGGCCCCGTCTTCACATCGACCGGTCGAAAGTTAGGGTGCTTAGAACTGATCAACGGCTCTAGTACTTTGGCTTGAAAACCGGCACCATCTTCAATGAATTCATACCGAACGACGGTGCGACTTTTGAAGCGCCCCGTCAGCAACTGCCCACGGATGTCGTCACCGACATGACTGCCCGTGGCAAAGTCACCACCGCACTGCTTTTCAGTGCTAATCAAAGGCTTGATTTGAACCGACTCGCCGCTGTTGCCACTCGCCGGTGACAGATACATAATGCGCGGGTTGTTTACCATAAAAGACTGTCCCCATCGATCAAAGACGTGCCCCCAGGGGTTGCCACCGGTGCCGCGACAGAACATCCGTATGTCTCGGGTGCGAGGATTGAACTGGTAGACGCCGCCGTTAAAATTCCGCAAGACTCCGTACTGCGTTTCGACTTGTGCGTGCAGAAAGATTCCCTCTTGAAAATAGATCCAGCCACCGGGGCCTCGCCGCCAGGCACTGATTGAATGGTGGCTGTCTTCGATCCCGAAACCAGTCAGCACCAATTCCTTTACATCAGCCACGTCATCACCATCGGTGTCCTTCAAAAAGAACACATCGGGTGACTGCCCGACATAGCAGCCACCACTCGCCAGCTCGATACCCGTTGGCAAGTAGAGTCCGTCGGCGAACACGGTCGACTTGTCCGCCGCGCCGTCGTTGTCGGTGTCTTCCAAGATGATGATCTTGTCATCGGCCACTTCGCCGGGCTCTAACTGCGGATAGGCCCAGGAACAGGCAACCCAAAGACGCCCCTTCGCGTCCCAGTGCATGTGCACCGGATTGGCAAGCATCGGATCCGAAGCAAACAGATTGGCTTGATAGCCATCTAACAGATCGAAATTCTCAAGTTCAGACGCGGGATCATGATTGTTCATCAAATCCACGTCTGCATCTTTCAGGTTCTTGATGCCGGTGGCGTCTTGGGCAGACACTAAACGTGTAAAAATCACAAGGACGTTGACAAGACAAAGAAATAATCGTGGCGACATAGATGTGGACCTAGCGATCTGAGCGAGTTGGCGGATCATTGAAATGAAGCTTGTCATCGATCGGAAATCAGTTCTCGATTCGAGTGAGTCGCCATTGGCGTGTTTTCAGTTCGACCCCGCTTTGAATCGCTTCGTCTCTCTGGTTGGCGAGTTCATTGAACTGGATCACTTCGCTCGGCAAGGCTCGACCACTGGGCGACGTTCTTCGTTCGCCGACAATGTGAACCTGATTGAGTGCTTTCCAACTGTACGTGAACTGCAAATTTTTATCGTTCACGGCCTCGCGAAATTTCTCGGCCTCGTGATGGGCAGGCGAAGAATCGATCGGGACACCATGCCGCCAATCGTCTGCCGTAGCGGTCGCCACTTTTTCTCCATCGACCATCAGCTTGTACGTACCTGTCGCTAGGTTTTGCACAACGAGCGTATCCCGCTGAAAAGCCAGGGGCGGCGGCAAGGGTTGATCAGTCGGTGGAGGCAATCGGGGCGCGAGCGTTTCGGTTCCCTCAAACGCAACTTCGGACGCATGGATCGTCAACTTAGAAATCTCGATACCGTATCCCTGTCCCCGCTTTGCCTGTGCATCAATCGATAAACGCCACGGTTCGCGACTGGTCGATTGATCGGATGCCAACAGTTGATCCGCGAATCCATGGCTGATTGCCCAGTAACCAAAACCATTCAAATGGATGCCGTTAGTGGTCAAGTTCGGACCGACGGGTTCATCCATCAAATAGCGAGACGTTTCAAACAGATTGACGAACGGCACTTTCGCGTTCGCCGCAACTTTGTTTGCGGCTTGAGTGTACGCCAGCAAATCTTCGTTGCGAGCGTCTCGATTCGGCGTCAGACCGCCCAGGTCTTCGCAGGCAATCGGGGACACGATCACAAGACGCACTTCCGATTCACCGTTGTAGGACTTGCCAGCATGCGAGGAGATGAACGCTTCTAAATCTTGTTCGAACTTGCCCAGCGATTCTTTTCCGCCAAAGGACTCGCCCATTCCAAAACACGCGATGATCACATCAGTACGGTGGGCGCCAAGTGTCGATTCCTCGGACGGAAAGTTGGTCGGGCGATCACGCGCAGCCAGCATGTCGCCACCCCAACCTAGATTTCGAATCGAGACACCGTGGGCATGCTGCAACAACGCCGACTCGAGGTAACCATGGATCCGCAGTTGATCGGCAAATGTGTTGCCGACGATTGCAATCCGGTCGCCAGATTTAATAGGTGACTCAGCAGCGGCAACGGAAACGGCCAAGCTGCAGATCAGAATTGCAACGATGGATGCGTATTTCATAGTCTCTTTTCGATGAAAATCGTTCGCGTCGTTGCTTAAACCTTGGTGAATCAGATTTCGTTTGCCACTACTTTGGTTTCTTATCAACACGTTGAATTTCCCACGTCGAGACGTTTTCATCTGCCGTGGGCAACGGCCGATCAATAGCCCAGCAAGCACTGTTTACCAACATTCGCACAAACGACTCTTCAGCAAAATCACCGGGATGTCCGAACGAAGTTCCGAAGACTTTGCCACCCCATTCGTTTCCCCACACCCAGGCAACAACGTCCGACTCGTGCTCTTTGACCTGGATCGTGCCAAACGCTTTCTTCAGCGTCCGCACTTTGCCGGTTCCTGACCCGGTCACCAAGGGAATGCACCCTTCCTGAAATTGCGTCAGATAGAGAGTTCCCGGTGAGATCCAATTCGTTTGAGTGACGTTTGACATGATCGGATGACCCAGCGACTTCTCGACCACACTAATTTTCGTTTCGCTTGTCTGATGCACGATGTATGGCGTGCCTAAAACACGTCTGCCAAAATCATCGTTCCATTCAAATCGCGGATGATCCTTCGCATACTTGAACGAATGATTCGCTGTGCGAAGGCCGATGACTGGTTTACCGGATTTGACATAGTCTTCGATCGGCTGCCACTCTTTGTCCGGCAACTGCAAAAACCGCATGAAGAAGATTGCAAGATCGGCGTCAGCGAGTGCTTCGATTCCAGGCAACACATCTTCCGTCTTCTTTTCGGGGTTCCCCTCGCCCATCACAATCGTCGTGCGAAACCCGAACCGCTCAAGCTCTTTCGCAAAGACTGGCATTGTCAGTTCTGGCGAGTAGTGCAACGTGCCAACAACGATCACGGCATGCGGCTTCGCGCCGTCATCAGCCATCGCAGCACCCGAGTGATTGAGCGAAAAGCAAATTGCGACGATCATCGCAAGCCGACGAACGAGACGGTTTACCCGCCCGTCGTCAACATGCGTTGCTATCCGACCAGAACAATGCGGGACGATTATCGGTTGAGACGCGAGAAACATGTTGAAACCGTAGGCGAGTAAATGCAAGCAGGTGGGTAGAGTCGAATTGCGGGAGAGCGAGTTCGCGTACGTGTCGGCAAAACGCTCATGCTCTATTCCCCCAATTCATTTTTCACTTCGCGGATCGAATCGGCCGCGCATAGTTGTAATACACGGCTCCCACCATATCACCTGCAGAGTTGTAAAACCAAGTTTGGATGAAAGCCGGACCAGCAGGAAGATTCTCGACGACGAACGGAACCCCATCCGCAGCCGCTTCGGCGTTTTTCGTTTCGTCAAAATAGACGTCATCTCCATTCCAAATCTTGATCCGAGCGCTGGCGACATCGATCGCTTTCGGAGTGCTCTTGCCGTCATACACTTTTCCAACCGGAGCGGTTGTTAGCGTTGACTGGTCTGCGACTTCTTTCGGCCAACGCCGAAGATCAAAGTGGTAGGCACCGGGCTTGGCAAACTCGACAGCGAGAAAACCGCTTCCGGTCACTCCCTCTGCTACGATCTTGTGATTCCACAACTCTTGTTTGTGAAAATCGTGGCTATTCAATTGGGTGACGGGCTCGGCAGGATGGCCGATAACGGTCCGCGCGAATTCGTCTTCTCGCTCAGCCACCAGTTGGTAAAAGTCTTCATAGGCCTGCTTCAGTTCCGCCAAAATGTTGAAGTTCGCAGGATCGTCAACGATATTGTGCGTTTGCGCCTTGTCGACAAGCACATCCCAGAGTTCCCAGCCAGACTTCGAACCTTTGCGAGTCAATCGCCACTTATGGACAATTGTGTCTCCGTCCCATTCATCTTTTTTGACAGAGAACTGCTTGTACTTGTCAAAGGTCTCATTCCGCATATTACAGATCGTGACTTTTCTGTCCTTAAACTTAGCCCCGGGATCATTGCTGGTGTCGGTATCCAGGAAGTGCTTAAAACTTTGACCGTGCAATTTCAATTTGGCAGGTCGATTGGGGACATCGTCTAAACCGATCATGTCCATCAACGTCGGCAACCAATCCATGTGAGCAGTTAAAACATTGACGTCTCTACCCTGTCCTTCGCCGCCGAGTCCGCCGGCAGGCCAGCGAACATAGCTGGGGACTCGAGTTCCTCCATCGTAGTAGGAAATCTTCCCGCCTCGGTAAGTAAACTCGCCGCTTCCATTGTCTGTAAAAAAGATCAGAATCGTATTGTCGGCAAGTGCTTTGTCATCCAAAAAGTTGATCAGTCGCCCGACATTCTTGTCGATATTTTCCACAGTCGCCGGCTTACTGCCGAGTCCGCTTCGGGCGTCTTTAGGTGCTTCTGGCCACGGGCTGTGAGCCGCTGCGGTTGGCAGGTACAAAAAGAACGGCTTGTTCTTTTTCTGTTTGTCTTCCATGAATTCGAAGGCGCGGTTGAACATCGAGTTCGTCAGAAAAGCTCCCTCCAGACCGTCGTCTTCGTCTGTCATTTCGACCAACTCATCGTTGACCCAGTAGTGGGCCGAGTGATGCATGTTACCCCAGTAATCAGGTTGCTGCCCGGCTCCGCCGCCTTTGGTCCAGGCCACGTATTCGAAGCCTCGATCTTTTGGTCTGAATGGATAATTGTCCCCCAAGTGCCATTTGCCAACCATTCCGGTGGCGTACCCATTGTGCTCGAAAACATCGGCGATCGAGATTTCATCATTTCGCAGCAGACTTCGGCCCGCGATCGTGTGCCAGATTCCAGCGACACTGTTGGACCGCCCCGTCAGCGTTGCAGCGCGTGTCGGCGCACAACTCGGTGACACATGAAAATCGGTCAGCCGGACACTGGTTTCGGCAAGTTTGTCGATGTGAGGCGTTTGCGACGTTGAATCGGGATTGTAATACGTGAACACTCCATGGCTCACATCGTCAGGCATCACGATGATGACATTTGGCTTGTCCTGACTTAAGGCATTCCCGCCGAATGCAAGCAGAACAAGAACGAAGATGGAGGCAGTTTTCATGGTGAACCGTTTGAATTTATTTCAGTGATGTTTGTCTGATTTTGGTTGATACATTTGAACGCGAAAACAAGCTCGTCGGCAAACGACTCGCAGTGCTTCAGTCGCGTGCCACAGCGCCGCGACGCTCCAAGCGAGCAGAATTAGTTTCTCGCATAATCGCATTCTCGCATTCTCGACTTATGCATCAAGAGACGTCATCGCGTCTTCTTTTTCGAGCTTTTCTTTCTGGCTTTCGACACACTGTTTTCGCTCGGAGCAGTTGGCAGAGATTCCTTCCAGGCACCAAGTTTTTGCGAGAGTTGCCCGACGACGTCCGGAACGTCGGCTGCGACATCCTTCTTCTCTGCCCAGTCATTTTCCAAATCGTACAATTCGATCTTCTTCTGCTCTTCGTTTACCAACAGCTTCCATTTCCCGTCACGGATTCCGAGCGAAGGCCAGGTATAATCCTGAGAATCGCCGCCCTTCCATTCCCAATAGATCGGCTTGGTTCTCGTCAACGGCTCGCCCTTGAATGCCGAGAGCGCGCTTTGCCCGTCGGGTTCGAAATCATTCGGCAACGCGACGCTGGCAACCTCTAGAAAAGTTGGCAAAAGATCGACAGCCGTTAACACGGAAGTTGTGTCGGTCTTTCCTGGCGGTACCACTCCTGGCCATCGAACGATGAATGGAACGCGTATCCCACCGGCGAAGAGTGCTCGCTTTCGCCCTTTCAATCCAGCAGTTTCCCCGACCGAATAGTAGCCGCCTAAACCTTCTTCCCCCTCAAGGTGAATTTTAGAGTCTTCCCCACGAGTAAATTCGGGACCGTTATCGGTTGAAAAGACAACGAGCGTATTCTGATCGAGCCCCAATTCCTTCAGAAGCGCAAACACTCGCCCAACGCCTTCATCCGCTTCGGCAATCACAGACGCATAGACACGTTTCTGTTCATCCAAATCCTTAAACTGCTCGAGAAACTTTTCCAACGGGTAATGCGCCAGGTGCGCTTCATGAAGCCACAAATTGACAAAGAACGGCTGGTCTTTGAATTCACGAATGAACTCGACGGCATGATCGACCGATGCCAAACCATCCTTCTTGATCTCGTTCTTTCCCGACCCATTGAATGTCGCAAACCGGTCATAGCCGTAGGCGTCTTCGGACGGCGAGTCAGCGACACTGCCAAGGTGCCACTTACCGAAGTGACCAGTCTTGTAGCCAGCCTCTTTCAACATGCGTGGCAGCATCGGGGCCTGGGGATCAAGCCAATCCGGCATTCCCCTTTTGATGTGTGCACCAATGCTTTGGAAGTGCTGATGAACACATTGCCGCGCCGGGAACTGCCCCGTCATCAGGGCAACGCGACTTGGCGAACAAACGGGGCTGTTGACCGTAAAGTTCGTGAAATCGATCCCCTCTTTCGCCATGCGATCCAGGTTCGGCGTTTTGCAGAACGTACTGCCGTGAATTCCGAGGTCTCCGTATCCCCAATCATCCGCGAATATAAAAACGATATTCGGTTTCGAGGTGTTCGATTCAGCCGCATTTAAAACGACGTGACCGAAACCGAACATCGCCAAAACAACGAAGATCGCATTTCGCATAATAGCCAGACTCGTGATTGTGGACACAGACTAGAGACTTGAGCTAATTCACGCGCCAATTCATGCATTAGTTCATCGGTTCAAAGCTGATCGTTTTCAAGCTTGCCGATGCGACATCACCATCGACGCATTTCGCTGACACGGTGTACCGACCTGGCTTGGGAAAGTTCAACCATCCGATCGGAAAGGATTGATAGTTGTGCGACGAGTTCTGTTGGTTCTGAATTTCCTGGCCGCCTTCGATCGCAACATTCCAGACCAACCGGCCAGTGCCTGCGTAGGTGAGTGAGACGTTGTAGTCACCGGGTTGGTGCACATCGACTTCCCACGACGCCTTGCCGCCGCTTTCAAAACCATGAACGTGAACGATGCCCTTCCATTCGCCAAACTTTTCCATCCAACGTTTGGGGTCTTGTTTGGCGTTGTCGACGGTTGCGAACTCAGCGAGCACTTCGGTTTCGTGATCGGGATCAAGCGCCCAAACAGGATCCACCTCGGGTGCCGACTCCAAATCCACTTGAATCACCGAAACAAGTTTCTCAGGGGCCTTCGCTGGAACGGTGACCACCGTCCAATCGCCCTCTTGCGACCAAGTCAACGGTTGTTCTTTATCGCTGCCGTGCAACTGTGCCGATTTGATCTTTGTTTTAAGGTTCGGCAAATACAGTTTTCCAGATGTTGGCCAATTGAAAACACAAAGAAACAACGAGTTGCCCTTGCGAGTCACGTCGCCCCAAGGCAAGGCGTGTTGCCACGGCGAAGCATCCGTGTTGTAAACGACCTGAGGATAACGACGAATCCAATCACCCGCATCGGTAAGCGTCTTCACAGCACGCTCGGGAACCGATCCATCGCCGCGTGGGCCGATGTTAAGCATGTACGTTCCGCCGCGTCCCACACAAGCGATCAAGCGATGCAAAATCTCTTTCGGCGATTTCCAGTACTCGTCGTACCAAGCGTAGGCCCAAGAGTCGTTCGTGGTATCGACGCTCTCCCACATGCCTTCGATGTTATGGCGAGGCACTTCCATGTCGCCCAGCGTTTGATAGTCACCCAGCCCATGTCCAGCGCGACCTGAAACCAACGCTCGCGGCTGATTCTTGTGGACGAGTTCGACGAGTTGCTCAACGTAGTGTTTGGGCATCTTGCCCGGCGTGTCGAACCAAACCAGCTCGATCGGTCCGTACTCGGTAGTGATTTCATTGACTTGCGGCAAGCACTTCTTTGCGAAATAGTCATCGAAGGTCGCGGGGTTTCCATCTTCGTCTGTTTTGGGCCCGTTGCCGCCGCCAGGAAAAGTCCAGTCTTGGTTGTGAGAATAGTAGAACCCGAATCCCAACCCTGCTTCGCGGCACGCCACAGCGAGTTCCTTCATCGGATCCTTGTTCCACGGCGTCGCATCAACGATGTTGAACGCGTTTGCCTTGGATGCGTACATCGCAAAGCCGTCGTGGTGCTTGGCGGTGATCACGATGTACTTCATTCCTGCATCTTTTGCGATGCGAGCGATTTCCTTGGCATCGAAGTTGGTGGGATTGAATTTGCCGGCAAGCTGCTTGTAATCCTCAACCGGAATTCCCGCCATGCGAGGATTCATGATCCACTCGCCAATCCCGTAGTAAGTCTTGCCGTCGACTTCGTTTCCAAGCAGCGAGTACAGACCCCAGTGAATGAACATCGCGTAGTTGCCTTCGCTGAACAGTTGTCCGCGTTCGGCGTTTTCAGCGCGCAGCTTGATGACCTGCTCGCCCCACATCTTCTCCATTTCCTGGGCGCTAGCGGGACACAGCCATGCCACCGCGATCAATGCGAGCAAACAACTGACATGCTTCTTCAGAACCATACTTCTTACACTTTCCTTGCACGGATTCATCGCGAGAACGCATCCATGGGAATTTGACGGGCAACATAAATTCTGGTGCGAAACCAGACGATTTGATATGTGACAGGCATTGCATCTAAACAAAATGCGACAAACCGCCGGCCGAACAAACCAAAATCTTACAATGAAAATAATAGAAGATGACGAAATGCCGAGAACCAAATGCGACACCTCGCCATTAAAATGCGACACGCTTGCGGCAGCACTCCTGCTTATCTAGCAATCCAGAAAGCGCTCATGAACCACTTATTTCGACGGGACCGGTGGCTTTGTTGGTCGCGGACCATCCAAATCGAAGAATCGCATGTTCTTGCCAACTCGATCAAAGTCCCCCAGGTCCGAACGCATCGCCTCGGCCAGACCCAGTAATCGCCGAGTGATTTGCGGATACTCAACAGCGACGTTCGTCGTTTCACCAATATCGTGGTCGAGATCCACCAGGAAAGGAGCGTCGAAACCAATTCGATCGGCGGCTGCAATGTGCCGGTTCTTACTGAACGGCGCCGCGCCGATAGGTTCTTTATCACGAACCAGATGCAGCTTCCACTTGCCTTGCCGGACGGCCTGCAGCTGAACACGCAGATAGTAGTAGAACGCCTTGTCCGCATTCGCCTTGTCAAATTCACCGTGAATCAAATGCCGAATGTCTTCGCCATCAATCACACGATCGGCCGGAACTGTCGCACCAGCTAGGGCAGCCAGCGTTGGCAAAACGTCGAGCGTACTTGCGATCGAATCGCACGTTGCCCCATCTGGAACTCGGCCCGGCGCCCAGACGATACAGGGAACTCGCACCCCGCCTTCAAATGTCGATACCTTTCCACTGCGCAGTTGGCCTGCCGAACCGCCGTGGTCGCTCGGCAAATGCCCATCGGCATGGCTCGCGTTCTTTATCAACCATGGACCGTTGTCGCTTGTGAAAATCACGTAAGTGTTGTCCGCCAAACCGAGCTCGTTCACCGCATCTAGAATGCGACCCACATTGAAATCGATTTCTTCGATGACGTCACCGTACAACCCACGTTTGCTGTTGCCCTTGAACGGCGGCGAAGCATCTAACCGCGTGTGCGGCATGGAGTGCGGGATGTAGACAAAAAACGGTTGCGATTGGTTCTTGCGCATAAAACCGATCGCTTCATCGGTGTACCGCTTTGTCAAAGTCGCCAACTGAGTGTTTGGTTCGATCAGCTCTTCGTTACGATAAAGATTGGCATATCTGTCGTTACTTGTAGGCGTCCCATAGAAATAGTCAAAGCCTTGCCGCGTGGGCAACAAGTCCGTGAAGAAGCCCTCCTGAGCATGCTTGGCCAAATCCCATTTTCCGAAGCAAGCCGTTGCGTAACCTTTCGATTTCAACACTTCCGCGACGGTGACTTCTTCACTGTGAAGAATCGGGTGGACCTGCTTCTGATTGCCTCGCTCGGCAACTCGCATGGGATAACAGCCCGTCATCAACGCGGCGCGTGACGGTCCGCAAACGGGCTGCGCATAGAAACTGGTGAACTTCATGCCATCCGCTGCCATCGCATCCAATCGCGGCGTACGAATGTCGGGCGACCCGAAACAGCCGACGTCGGCATAGCCCTGATCATCCGTGAAGATGACGACAAAGTTAGGTGGCACTGCCACGGCTTCGATCACCGATGGCCCGAAAAACGCCCAACAGGTTGCTGCTAGGCAGAGATGCTTCCACGCCATGACTCGGATCCTTGGTGGGGACATGAAATGCTAAGGACGTTTGAACTAATTGCAATCAGCACGCTGAAGTTCGCTTCGTCGACAACGGCAGTCAGCGTTAGAAACAGCTTGATTAGTTTCCAATTTTCGCTGCAGCTTTGGCTTTTCGCCTGCGCTCGGCTCGTTCTTCGTTGGCGCTGGATTTTGCTGGAGCGGCTTTCGATGACCGGCCCGCCATCCTGGCTAGGTCGCTTTCACTTGGGCTGCCGCCAAATTGCTGGTAGTACAACTCTTGGAAAGGGTTGATGGTCGGTGGGGTCACGTCTTCATTGACCAACAATGGTTGCACGTCATTCCACCACTTATCGTAAGCGGCACGCAACTGAGTCACGACTTCGGGATGATCTTCAATGACGTTCGTCGTTTCACCAGGGTCGGCCTTCAGGTCGTAGAGAGACTTGTTCTCGACCAATGAAAAACGCGAGTTTTGAATCGCCGCTTTTGAGTACTTCGCATCGGCTACGCCGCCATTCTTCCAACGTCCGGTATGATGCACCAAGGTCCGGTCAGCCCAATCGGCGCTGGGGTCCTTTAGCAGCGGCAGCAGACTGCGGCCTTCGGCTTGCTCTTGCATTTTTTCCGTCATCGTCGCGCCTGTGATTTCCGCCAAAGTGGGAAACAGATCCAAGTGGGCGCTGAGCGCGTTGCATGTCATACCCGCTGGGATTCCACCGGCAGGCCAACGGAAGAAAGTGGGCGAGAGCGTACCGCCTTGGGTTACCGAATTCTTGCCTCCGTTCAAGCCAGCATTGAAAAGACTTCGACTGATTCCACCACCGTTGTCAGTGCCGATATAGATAACTAGCGTGTTTTCTTCGATGTCCCACTCCTTCAGTTTCGCCAGCATCTTTCCGAAGTTTGTGTCAATGTTCTCGACCATTCCCAAATACTTTGCCAGACCTTCACTGATGTTCGGCTTGCCGACATAGTTTTTGCAATATTCGTCTGGCACAACGTGCGGTCCGTGAGCAGCATTCAGCGAAACGTAAGCAAAGAACGACTGCTTCGCTTCTCGTTTTGCATCCATCCACTTGATTGATTGATCGAAAAACAAGTCCGTGCAGTATCCCTTGGTTTTAACAAATGTTCCGTTATGCCAAAGCGTGGGATCAATATTGGTATTGTCGGGCGCATCACCACAAGAACCGGGGAAAGTTTGCCCGATGCCACCGGCACCGTGGATATAAACTTCATCAAAACCACGACTCTCGGGGCGATACGCTTCTTCGTCTCCGAGGTGCCACTTGCCAAAAATCCCCGTCTTGTAGCCAGCCGTCTTCAACATTTGCGGCATCGTGGTCGTGTCCAAGCTCATCCGTTCGCGTTCAAGGATGGTGTGCGTTACACCGTTCTTGAATTCATGTCTTCCACTCATCAGTGCGGCACGGCACGGCGAGCAAGTTGGGCTGACATGAAACTGAGTAAACAGCAGGCTTTGCTTCATGAACGCATCGACCGACGGCGTCTGCAGAACCGGATTACCAAGGCACCCATAGTCGCCGTAGTGCAAATCATCGGGCATCACCACAATGATATTAGGTTTCGCAGGCAGAGTCCCGGCGAACCCATCCAGCGGGGCGAGCACAAGCATTAAGGCAAGAATGCAAATCGGTTTCATTAGGAATTCGGTGTAGAAGGAATTTGTTGAAATGACTGTTCGTGGATGTGGGAGTGAATCAATCGATTTAACGACTCAGTTCGTCGGCAGTGACGAACCCACTGCTGTCTTTGTCGAGACTCTCGAATTGACGTTCAAAAATTGACGCAAACTCCTCACGTGTCAATTGTTCGTTCTTGTCCTGATCGGCGAATGCGAATGATGGGTGGCTATGTTCGCTCGGGGTTAACAATCCGTCCTTGTCCTTGTCTTTTCGGTCGAAACCAGCCGTTCCGTGACCAACGTACTCATCCCGCGAGAGCCGCTCGTCTTTATTCGTATCTTTTTCAACAAACGACGACGGCTTGCTCGATCGGCTTGGCGTAGTTTCCACCGCGACCGGAACCATCACGACATCGCCGTCAATTACCGACAGGGCACTCGCTGACGCCTTGGCCTTTCCGCCGTTATTTATTTCAGGATAGCTGCGCAGAAATTGGTTTTCATCGACCAGGTTTAAAATGAAGTGCGTTGTCCCCTCGGGCAATTCGGCAGACACTGTCATGCCAGCGAGCAGGCTCGCTGGGCTACGAAACCACTCCTCGTACCGCTGGCCTCCGTTGAGCGTGTAGAGCAAGTCCGCACGCACCACCTTCGCACCGTTTTCCTGGTAGGTGAACGTCACGGTGTCCCCTTCCTTCTTGTGCGAGACTACCGTGCAAACATTTTCTTTGCCCGGAAGATCCGTGTCACAATTTGGGTTGTAGTAGGGATAACTTGCCTTCATCTCAGTCAGACGTTTTGACAATTCGCGATTCATCGCTTCAGTCTTCTCGGGCATCGCGGACGCGAGATTCTTGGCCTCTTCGATATCCACTCGCTGCTGTTTGCCATCCTTGGTTGCGTACAACTGGAACAACTCTAGCTCTGGCGTTGAAGCGTTGCTGACATGGTCGTAGTTCCGAATCAGCTTGTAGTCGCCCACTCGAATCGTGCTTTCCAACGCGACGCCGTGCGGAAAGTGCCAAGTCATCGTGTCGCGAACCTGCCCGTCCGCTTCTTTGACCAGCGCAGGATTAGCCGAGTCGCCGAACAACAAATTCGACAAGTCGCATCCATCAAGATGCTTACCCTGCGGAACCGCCGAACCTGTCAGTGATAGGATCGTGGGGTAAAAGTCGAGCCCATTTGCCAGCACATCTGTCTGGACTCCCTTTGCGATTCCGGGACCGACAATGATCAGCGGCACACGCGTGCCGCCTTCTTTCGCAGAGATCTTCCCTCGGTCCAGCGGATTATTGTCGGTATAACGCTCGCTGGGACCGCCTTCCATCCCGCCGTTATCGGAAGTGAAAATGATGTAAGTGTTTTCGCTTAGCTTGTGCCCTGGCCAGCGAGGATCATCGGTTTCGTCCAAGTACGCAAATACCTGTCCAACGTAGTAGTCAAGCATCTCGACCATCGCACAATAGAACGGGTTCTGTTGTCCGGGAACGTCCTTCGTGTACGTATCACTTGGATCAACACCCAACCGTTCCGCGTACTTGTCTAGCAGTGCCTTCGACCGCGTATGGATGGGCGCATGAACCAACCACGTGGCGTAGTAAAGGAAGAACGGCTTGTCTTTGTTCTCGCGAATGAACGCCAGGGCATCTTCGTTATTTTGATGATACGGAAACCCGTTTGCATCCAATCGATAAGGATCACCCTCGGCATCGGTCGCAAATCCCGTCAAACGGTCCTTAGGTCCCGAGTGGGCACCGCGATCGCTGCGAGTAAAATCAAAGCCCTGATCTTCGGGTTGTGGGAACGAGTTGTGATCAATCGCCATATGCCACTTGCCAACGTGGCCTGCGAAATAGCCATTTTCCGTCATCGTTTTTGCCAACGTTTGTTCTCCCGCTGGCATCCGACCGCTGTACCAAGGGTCCATCATCCGAGAATGTCGATTATTTGGCGATGGCGGCGCACCACCGACGACATGCGTCTTCTGAGCACGCGCCGGATGGTTGCCGCTCATGATTGCACATCGCGACGGCGCACAAGTCGGCGCTGGTGAATAGGCCTGCCAAAACATGACACCTTTCTTGGCGAGCGCGTCGATGTTCGGCGTTTCCATCGGTGATGGTTCATCGATGTCATAGCACTTCACATCTTGCCATCCGAGATCATCGGTCAAAATCAGGACAACATTCGGCTTTGGTTTCGCCGCGATAAGCGGTGCAGCCATTAGCCCAATCGCAAGTATCGCAGCAACTCGGCTTATCCGTCTCAAAGTAGTTTTCATTTTCGGGTTCATCGAGATTTCCAAAGATTGATTTGCTCGACGTCATTGGCGGACGCTGGCCCGTCGGTGCTGCGACCTCTTTCGACATCCGCTGTCAGTTGCTGCAGCAACCGTTCAACGACTTCGGGTTCGGACGCGTAGAGATTGTTTGCTTCACCTAGATCGGATTCCATGTCATAGAGTTGTGCTTCGGCCCGGTCCTTGGCTTGCCGCTCGTTGGGACTGCTCCAGCCACCGGAACCTTTGGCGAGCAAGAGTTTCCACTTGCCTTGGCGGTAAGCAAAATGGCCGCTGATGGAATGGTGAACGAGCCCCGCACGTGTCGAAACGATCGGCTGGCCAGAGAGCGCCGGCTTGAAGCTAACACTGTCTTCGCCAGCTCCATCGGGAACTTGTTCACCGATGATGTCGGCGGCGGTTGCCATCAAGTCCGCCTGGCAAATCAATTGATCGCTGGTCGAACCTGGCTTGACCACGCTAGGCCAGCGAACAATGAACGGCACTCGATGCCCGCCGTCCCACAAGTCGGCTTTCGAGCCTCGCAAGTTGCCACTCGGGAAATGCCCCATCGCTTCCAATTCTTTGATGCCCGCTGCTTTACTACATCCATTGTCGCTGGTCACGATCACGAGCGTGTTGTCGGCGAATCCTGCTTTGTCGATGGCTTCGACAATCTCGCCAATGACAGCGTCGGTCTGCATGACGAAGTCACCGTACTTGCCAAGCGAACTCTTCCCTTGCCATTGCTTGGACGGCAAGATCGGTGTGTGAGGCGAAGCGAAGGGGATGTAAGCGAAGAACGGCTTCGACGCGTCTTGTTTGGCAATAAACTCTGCTGCTTTCTTACCAATCATGGGCAACACATCGATCGCCTCGAAGTCGGGTTCCGCTGGCCCTTTCCGCATGAAGGCTTTAGTCGCAGTCGCCTTGCCGACGAACCGATCGTTTTCGATGTAGATGTATGGCGGCATGTCCAACGACGCCGAAATGCCAAAGTAGTAATCGAATCCTCGTGTCACCGGACCATTCTTGACTGGCTGGTCCCAATCGACGTTGGCTGGATTGTTTCCTTCGATCGGCTTGCCATCAATCGTTGGCATGTCTAAACCCAAGTGCCATTTTCCGATCGCGGCGGTGTTGTATCCGTGTTTCTTGAGGAAGCCGGCGATCGTCATTCGACTCTCGTCAATCAATGGCTTGTCGAATCCGTACAACACGCTTTTCTGCAACTGAGTCCGCCAGTTGTAGCGACCGGTCAGGATGCCGTATCGCGTCGGTGTGCAGACCGACGAAGTCGTATGAGCGTCGGTG
This sequence comes from Rubripirellula reticaptiva, assembly GCF_007860175.1. Taxonomy (NCBI): domain Bacteria; kingdom Pseudomonadati; phylum Planctomycetota; class Planctomycetia; order Pirellulales; family Pirellulaceae; genus Rubripirellula; species Rubripirellula reticaptiva. The sequence continues at coordinate 754,150 of NZ_SJPX01000002.1, forward strand.
AAGGTCATGCCTTGCTCGGCCAAACGATCCATCTTCGGAGTCGCGATCTTCCCTCTATCGGGATTCAAACACTGGACGTCGCCGTACCCCATATCGTCAGCAAGTATGAAAACAATGTTGGGCAGGGCGTCTTCGGCACGGGCAGTTGCGAAACAGCCCAACAGCACCATGAAGGTGGACAGCCATGCGGATTGCAAAGAAAGGGTGTTCATATTCGGATCACTTTGAGAGAAAGGAATTCAAACTTTTCAAATATAGATACTAACTGATGCGGCGTCCTGACTCCTGCGACGGGTCAGTCCTGGATCGCGCACTGGTTCATTCAGTCTACGTGCCACTGGATGTGAGCATTTTGATTCGACAGATCGATCGACACCGACGCATGCTCGAAATCGCGAGTGGCGGTCATGCCGTTCCACTGCGCGGCCGACTTTGGCGGCCCGAGCGGACGTTCCAATTCGGAATAGGAGTCGAGCATTCCATCGGTGTTGGTGTAGCCCCACGAGTAACAGAAGTGCGTACCAGACTGGGCACCGATCAGAAAACAAGCCAGCGGAAACGTTATTCGCTGCCGGGCTAGTTCGAGCAATTCGGCGTGAGGACGTTTCATCATCTCGCGATCAAGCCAGTTGAATCCAGGCCATCCCTTGATGACGACAAACTTTCCTTTTTCCGCGGCTAGCTCAATTGAATCAAGATCGGCTTTGATGTCTTCGGCCGACGTTGACCTAAATGCATCGAAGTGCTCGACCATGACGCCGTCGATGCCTTCCCAGTCAAGGATTTCGCGATAGTCCGTCGCTCGCAAACCGTTGACCAAGACAATACTCTCGGGGCCAAGCTTGCGTTTTGTCATCGCAATCATCTCGCGGAGCCCTTCGACGACGGCGCGTGCTTTGACGTCACCGACCTGCTTTGCCATCGCGGGTGCAATCGCCTGGGGAAGGGCGTCGATGAATACACCGGCAAGCGGCGCGTTTCGATTCGCTTGCACGACGACGTCCGACCACCACTCGCGAAACTCGGCGTTGGATGGATCCGGCCGCGAAACACCTGAATTGTGTTTGACGGTTTCGCCCGCTGCGTTTCGCAATGTCCACTCAGGCCGATAAGAATCAAACGCCTCGTAGCCTGGCCAGTTGATCATCGCATTCAAATAGAACAACACCTTTGCATCGGGATTGCGCGCCACAATTCGCCGCGCCGTGTCGGCAATGCCTGCTTCGGTACTTCCATGGACGCGCGCACCGTGGCTTTTCTCGAGCACAATGAACCGACTGTGACTGGCAAGAAACTCGATCTCGCCATCGGTCACGTCCACCGTACGCTTTCCAAAGTGAATATTCAGCGGCACGCGGTCCCAACTAAAATCCGGAAACGCACTCGGTTTTGCTGACGCATCAAGGACAGGCTCAGTCGCATTCAAGTCGCCACTGCAAGTCAACAACAAAGAACTTAACAGCCCCATCATCAACGCAATCTTTCCGAAACTCATCAACGACGTCCCAACTGAAAGGTACCCGCACGCTTCGTCTGAGGCGATTTTTGACTGGACTAAATACAACTCAGAACAAACTGCCCGGACGCCCGCAAGAATGAAATGCGACACCCCGGCGACCTCAAAACGCGGCTTCAGATCATAAGATATTCGCCAAGAACGATCAGGCGAGCACGAAATGCGACACCAACGCAATGAAATGCGACATGTTCACTCGCTTGTTTATAGAGGATTCATGCCAGGAATATCTCTTTCGCCCCGATTCTCAACCGACCTTTACGTTTCGCTTAAATTCATTGGGCGACATTCCGACACGACATACGACCGAGATCCCGAGCCATGCCATTACCAAGACTTTTGCCACTCATCATCGCACTTTCAACGCTGGCTAGTTCTTCAATAGGGCAAGACCCTCGGCCGGTTCCGCTGAAGTCGCGAATCACGCAAGTCCAACCGATGACGGGAATTGTTTTGTGGTCCGACAATTCCAATGCTGCAAAGTCCCCCGAAGCAATCGCACTGGAGTATCGGTACTGCGGATACAACGAAGTTGTATCCGCCGATGGCCAATATGACTTTACGAAAGTCGACGAAATTCTTGACCAGATCGCCTCGCGAAATCATCAGGCTGTTTTGAGGTTCTACTTTTGCTACGTCGGCAAAGAGACCACGGTGCCCGACGTGATCCGAAAGCGACCTGACTACGACGAAACGGTCGGCACCAGTGAACGAAAGAAGACACACTTCTGCGACTGGAGCAACAAGGCCTTGCAAGACTTCATGCTCGACTTCTACACCCGGTTTGCCAAACGGTACGACAACGATCGGCGAATCGCGTTTCTGCAAACGGGCTTTGGCTTGTGGGCCGAATTCCACATCTACGACGGCCCGAACGAAATGGGAAAAACATTTCCAACGAAACAGTACCAGGCAAAATTCCTGCGACACATGGACAGCCAATTCAACAACCTTCCCTGGTCGATCAGCATCGATGCCGCAGACTCGGACTACACGCCGCTGGAAGACAACGCAGACCTGCTGTCGCTTCGGTTCGGGGTTTTCGACGATTCATTTCTGTGCAAACCGCACCCGAAAGAAAACGCGGTCAACTGGAAGACTTTGGATTCAAACCGCTGGAAGCGACAACCTAGCGGCGGTGAATTCAGTTATTACAACAACAAAGACCAAAAAAACGCACTTCGCCCCGATGGTCCCAACGGCGTTTCCTTTGAAGAAGCCGCCAAGCAGTTCCACATCAGCTACATGATTGGTAACGACCAGCCACGATTCCAACCCGCCGAGCGCATCAAGTCCGCTAGCATGGCGACCGGCTATCGCTTTCGTGTCTCTGCAGCACAAATCAAAGGCGACGATCTAACGTTGCATGTCACCAACGATGGCGTAGCACCGATTTACCGCGATGCGTTCTTTGCCGCCGGCGAGAAGAGATCGACGACTTCACTGCGTGGGCTACTGCCCGGCGAAACGATCGAGTGCAGCGTCGCAGGAGCAAGCGACAGGGATCTTCAACAGATTTCCATCCAAAGCGACGCAATCCTACCGACCCAAACCATTCAATTTGATTCGGACTTGCGATAGCTCCGGTATTCGCAGCTCCGGCTTCTCACACGCCCCCAAGTACTGACTCATCAGGACTGGCAAAGATGCCGATCGGCAGCATGCCTCTGGCGAGGAATGAACCGCTCGGGCTACACCACACATTCGCAATGAACGATCGCTCGCCGTCAACGCCTTGTTTTTGAAGCGACACGAGCCCACCCTGCTATGCATTTGCTCAGCTTCTTTTCTTGCTGTTCGCTCGTCTCATCGGATACGAAAGTTCGCGAGCCTCGTCGACGCGTCTTTAATGGCGTTGTTCTGACAGACACGGCTGATCGCCATCGATCCCTTCTATCCATTTCTCAGGACTAGGTGTCGTCCGCTAGCGACGTTTGGTTCCGGCCGTTTCTTGCCGGCATTCCCCTGACACCTTCAGGAAGACTGAATGACCAACGAAAACCATGGTTTATGTCGAGAATCAGATAATCTTAAAATTAGTTGTTCCAGTTTTACCGCCCCCGTGCGATTACTTTAGTTCACCATCTCTAGCCTATAGAGTTCGGCGCCGCAGAGGCTGTCGAAACATCCGGTTACTCAGGACGACGAGACTTGGCAATACCTTGGTTCTGCGTTCCGTAAATGGCCAGCGTCAACGTTACGGCGAACTCAAAGCGTGAAACGTGTTCATGCTCCGAAAAGCAGGAGTATGACGAATAACTGAAATGCAGTCTCGAAACGAAGCTGGAAAGCGATCTCTATGAAAAGTCAACTCCACACCGTCCGCACGATTGCTTTGGCACTTGTCGCGGCAATTGGCCTGTTCGCCGGCGGATCGGTCCGCGGTGATGCTGCAAAGGCGATGACTGAAAGCGTTGGCGAAGAAACATCATTCAACGCCGACTGGACGTTCCATAACGGCGAAGCAGACGTTGCCGAGGCAGTTGACTTTGACGACTCGGTGTGGCGGTCGCTGAACTTGTCGCACGATTGGGCGATCGAAGGTCCATTCGATGTGAAGTACAACGCTCACTGCGGTGGGCTGCCGTTTCATGGGACAGGTTGGTATCGCAAGACGTTCCAAGTGCCCGCATACGCAAAGGGGAAAGTCGCTGCAATCACTTTTGACGGCGCGATGTACAACGCCCACGTTTGGGTGAACGGCACGTTCGTGGGCAATCGTCCGTTCGGATATATAGAGTTCCAGTACGACATCAGCAAGCACTTACGATACGGCAAAGAAAACATCATTTCCGTCCGGCTAAAAACAGAAGACCTTTCCTCGCGTTGGTATCCCGGCGCGAGGCTCTATCGAAACGTTTGGCTCGAGTACAAAAACCCGCTGCACTTGGCTCACTGGGGAACCTTTGTTTCGACGCCGATTGTCCAAGAAGACCGTCCGACGGTCGCTGTCGAAACAGCGATCGTTCAGTACCCAAACGCGGACGTCTGGACGGATGCAAAACTTGCGGCAAAAGAGTTTCCTGGATTTGACTTCATCGGCGAGTACGTGAAAGACGGCCAAGCCGTTCAAGTCACTCCATCGGGCGACAAGTTTTATCTGTCGATCTACCAAGGCGGCTTACCGGGATCCGGTTGGGATCACAGCCCGATTGCCCACCAGTGGGAAAATCTTGATGGAATGGCGACCCGACTGCAGGGTTGGAACAAGATCGATCGCAGCGAAACAGTTGTTGGCAAAAAGCCATCCGAGGATGCAACCGTGCTGTTCGACGGATCCAACGTCGATGCTTGGAATAACGGAAAGATCGAAAACGGTGTCTTGAAAGCAGGCGCAGTGACCAAGCAAAAGTATCGCGACTTTACCTTGTACCTCGAGTTTCAAATTCCGCTGAAACCCCAACCGCCGATCAGCCATCCGCATCGAGGGAACAGCGGCGTGTTTGCAGTAGGCGCCTACGAGGTTCAGATTTCGGACACGTTCGGCCTCGATCACGATCCCCAGGCATGGGAAGGCATCGACATGCTTAAACCGGTCAACACTTGGTCTGGAAGCATCTATGGAATTCGCTCGGCGGATCAAAACATGTGTCTACCGCCGCTGACTTGGCAAAGCATGGAGATCGATTTCAGGGCAGCTCGTTTCAAAGACGGCGTCAAGACTGCCGATGCCGTTATTTCCGTGATCCATAACGGTGTCAAAGTTCATGACCACGTTAGCCTGCCCGAAGGCACCGGCGGCGGACCAAGTGGGCCGCGAGATGAAGTCGCCGAAGGGCCGATCTATCTACAAAACCATGGCAACCCCAACCGATTTCGCAATATCTGGATCGTTTCTCGATAGCCATTGAAATGGCAGATGACATTAACCAACCGCGCCGGCCCCGTAGCGATGACACTATAAAACCATGACCAAATTCACTTACGTTTTCGGCGTTTTCCTTTTTGCTTTGACGGTTCCCTGTTTCGCAGACGAACCTCAGGCAACCGACCGTCCCAACATCGTGCTGATCATGGCGGATGACTTGGGGCTGGGCGATGTGAACTACTATCAAAAAAAGTTCCAAGCCAAAAAATCGTTGGTGCCCACCCCGGCGATGGACGCACTGGCCAAAGATGGAATGTGGTTCACTGACGCCCATTCGGCGACCGCCCTTTGTTCGCCAACACGTTACTGCGTGATGAGCGGCAACATGAATTACCGCAGCTACGCTCCGTGGGGCGTTTGGGGTTCGTTCCGTGAAAGTCCGTTCAAACCAGGCGAAGCCACACTTGGCAGCGTGGCCAAGTCGGCGGGCTATGCGACCGGCTTTGTTGGAAAGTGGCACCTGGGCGGAGACTTCCTAGACTCAGCGACGGGAGAAATCTATCGCAAATCAGAACGCAACGACCCCAACACGACTGTCGATATGACCAAGATGGTTGGCGGCGGTCCGCCGTCGATCGGTTTCGACTACAGCCTAACGTTGCCATGCGGAATCCAAGGACCAAGCTACACCGTGTACGAAAACGGCAATTGGCTGCCGCTTAAAGATGACTCCAAGATCATCTTCCTCGACAAGAAAACCGCGATCGATCCAAAGTTCGTTTCCGACAAAGGCCCCGGGCCAGGCGATTCAAACTGGGATGCTCGTGAAATCGGCAAGTTGTTGTCGTCTAAAGCAGTTGATTTCGTCAATGATCACGCCAGCAAAGATCCGTTCTTTCTGTGCTATTGGAGTCCGCACGTTCATTTGCCGCACACACCGACCACCGAATTTGATGGTCTGAAGATCGCAGGAACCACTCCGTCGAATCATCTGGACACCGTACGAGACTTCGATCAACAAGTCGCTCGGATTGTCAAATCGCTCAAAGCAAACAATGTCTACGACAATACGTTAATCATCTTCACCTCGGACAACGGTGGGCTGGGTGTAGGAGCGTCGATCAAAGCCGGCCACGATTCGAGTGGCGAGTGGCGAGGCTACAAGAACGCGGCGCACGAAGGCGGACACCGTGTTCCGTTTGTCGCAGTTTGGCCGGGCAAGATCAAACCAGCCAGCGTCAGCGACGAACCCGTCATCAACCAAGATGTGCTGGCCACGATGGCTTCGCTGCTTGACGTAAAAGTACCTGCTGATCAAGCCAAAGATTCACTGAACCTGCTGCCTCTGTTGACTGGAAACGGCGAGTTCAAGCAACGCGAGTACATCATGATGCAGGCCGGCAGCAAGAACGAAGTCATGTTCCGGAAAGATGGCTGGAAACTGATCCTGCAAAGCGATCACAAGGTATCCAAGTTCGAACCGATTGCACTGTTCAACTTGAATGACAACCCAGCAGAAGATGAAAAGCAAAACTGGGTCAACGATCCCGAGCAAGCCGAACGGGTCAAAGCTATGCGAGACCAGTACATCCGCATTCGCACAAGCGGCGAACGAACGACTCCCGCAGTGCAGTCGTGAAACGGATGCAAACCATTGCTATGTGTCTGACAGTGTCCCGTCGCGTGCTGCAGTGGACTTGCACCACGCTCAATCAGTGCATGATCAATCCTCTCTACCAAACATCAACCATGATCAATCGACATCTTCTCTGTGCGATCTCACTTATCGTCATTGGTTGGGGGATCCATGCCGGGCCGGCGATTTCTCAAACTTCGAATCGCCCCAACTTCGTTTTTGTTCTTACCGACGATCAGTCCTACGGGATGATGGGATGCGATGGAAACGAAATCACTCAGACGCCGAACATCGACCAGCTTGCCAAAGACGGCATCTACTTTGACCGCGCTTATGTCACTAGCGCAATCTGCACTCCAAGCCGGATCTCGATTCTGCTGAGCCAGTTCGAGCGAAAGCACGGCGTCAACTTTAACTCCGGCACCAGTGTGGCCCCAGAAGCGTGGAAAAAGTCCTATCCGGTTGTGATGCGAAGCAACGGCTACTACACCGGCTACGTTGGCAAGAACCATGCACCGATCGGTGACGGTGGTTACACGAGTGGTTTGATGGATAAGTCATTCGACTATTTCTACGCCGGCCACGGTCACATCAAGTTCTATCCCAAAGATCACCACGACATCTTCATGTCGGCCAAAGACGACACCCAGATCGAAATCGTTGGCGAAAGCGCGACGGACTTTCTGTCCAATGAACATCGACTTGAGGGCGCGATCCGATTTCTCAATTCACGTCCAACCGACAAGCCGTTCTGCCTAAGCATCTGTCTAAACCTGCCGCATGATGCGGGCACCAGCACGATGCAAATGCGAAACAGCGACGATGAAATCTACAAGACGCTCTATCGCGACATCAGCATTCCGTTGCCCAAGAACTACGTCGCCAAAAAGGACATCACGACCCCCAAACTGCCGGCGGACGTGTTGAAAACCGAAGAACGCCAGACCGGCTACAACTGGGTCGACGAACCTAAGGATTTGACCGAACGGATGACGCGGCAAATGCAAGCTCTCACCGGCATCGACCGCATGATTGGTGACATTCGCAGCAAGCTTGCCGCAGAGGGGATCGACAAAAATACGATCATCATCTTCAGCAGCGATCACGGTCAGTTCCAAGGTCAACAGGGCCTTGGCGGCAAAGCACTTTGCTATGAACAAACCACTCATGTGCCGATGATCATTTTCAACCCGGCCGCTGCGGAAACGGCTCAAGGACACCGAAGAAGTCAATTGGTGCAAAGCATCGATATCGCACCGACGATGCTGGACTACGCGGGCATCAAAACGCCCGACGAGTTTCAGGGAAAGAGTCTGCGAAGCTTGATCGACGGCAACGGTGATGCGGTTCACCAATACATCTTTACCGAAAACTTGTGGTCAACGCACTTTGGCAATCCACGTATCGAAGCCGTGCAAGACAAACGCTGGAAATACATTCGTTACTACAAGAACCAAAATTTTCCTGCCTCAGTGAAGGTGCGCACGGCCAAAGAACTAAACATCCCCGTCAATGCGATGCTGTACGCCGTGCACGACGACGGCATCGCAGTCTATCGGCACTACGCAGAATCGTCGCTAGCGGGCGAGGCTGCGGTTTACGAAGAACTATACGACATCGAGAACGATCCAGCAGAACTAAATAACTTGATTGACCGGGACCATCACACCGACGTACTGCAGCGATTGAAGAAGGCTTGGAATCAAAAGCTAATCGAAGCAAGAGGAAAAGGCGTTCCCAAAGTGCTCCGATACACCGCTGACAACGGAGCCAAACCCGGTTGATTCGGTTTCGCCTTTTGACCTTCGCTTTTCCTGCCTTCCTCGAATCAATCAGACTGCCATGACTCGCTTCTTTCAACTTGCAATCAGCGTTACCCTGTTTTGCATTTCAAACTGTTGCCCCGCCGCCGAACGCCCAAACATTGTGCTGATCGTCGCCGACGATTTAGGTTTCAGTGACGTGGGATTCAACGGTTGTACAGAGATCCCGACTCCCAATCTTGATGCGTTGGCTCAGTCGGGCGTTGTGTTTGAGTCTGGCTATGCGTCACATCCGTACTGTAGCCCCAGTCGTGCCGGGCTTCTGACGGGACGTTACCAGCAACGGTTTGGACACGAATGCAACCCGGAACCCGACGCCTTCGAACAGGGTGATCAGGCTCCCGGATTGCCACTTTCGGAAACCACGTTGGCACGTGCACTTGGCGACGCGGGATACGCCACCGGTGCGATTGGAAAATGGCATTTGGGTGATGCGAAACCGTACTGGCCCAATCGTCGCGGATTCGACGAGTGGTTTGGTTTCAGCGCCGGCGGGTTGAACTATTGGGGCGACGTTGGCAAAAAGCCTGCAGCCTTAGGGGTTCATCGTGGCGACGAACAAGTCGATCCTAAAACGTTGACTTACCTGACCGATGACTTTTCGACCGAAGCCGTGCAGTTTGTCGATCGTCACCAGGATGAACCATTCTTCTTGTACCTCGCCTACAACGCGCCTCACGCACCCGATCAGGCGACCAAGAAACACCTGTCGAAAACCGAGCACATCGAATATGGCGGCCGCGCGGTCTACGGAGCGATGGTCGCGGGGATGGACGAAGGCATCGGGCGAGTGATGACCAAGTTGAAAGAAGTTGGCGTAGCAGACAACACACTGGTGATCTTCTACAGCGACAACGGTGGACGCAGAGAACACGCCGTCAACTTTCCGTATCGCGGTCACAAAGGCATGTTGTTCGAAGGCGGTATCCGGGTTCCGTTTCTGATGTCCTGGCCAAAGCAAATCCCAAAAGGATCAACTGTCCCCACGCCGATTACCGCCTTGGACATTTTCCCCACGGTCTTGTCCGCAGCAGGAACAACCATCGACGACGCAGCGAAGCTAGACGGCATGAACTTGATTCCGATGCTTCGCAATCGGCAGTCTCACCAAAATCCGCGAACGTTGTTTTGGCGATACGCGATTGGCGACACTGAATTTGGGTACGCAGTCCGTGACGGCGATCTAAAACTGGTTCAAAGCGGCTACAAAGGTCGATCGTTGCTTTTCGATCTTGCCAATGATTCATGGGAACACCATGACTTAGCATCACAGCAACCCGAAACGGTCGCTCGGTTGAGCAAACTGATTCAAAACTGGGACGCCAAGAATATTTCGCCGAAATGGCTGGACGCGCATGGACCCAATGTTCGCAGCGAGGAAGAGTCGCGACAAAAGGCGATCGACGCTGCTTCACGTGGTGAGCGATAGTCGCGGATGCCAAGACCTTTCAACTTAATTCCTCACCAATCAACGTGCGTCAATGAGTTTTCTGCGATTGATACAAGCCTTCACGTTTGCAGCCTTTCTTCTGACACCTCTGGCATTGGCCGAGCAGGGTCGACCGAATACTGAATTGGGCGAACTGATCTTTGAAGATCACTTTGAACGTTCAGAATCGCAAGAGGAGAAGGACGAACCTGGGAACGACTGGACCACTAGCAGCGACAAGACAGCTGCAGGTCACAAGGAAGTCGACTTGCGCGACGGGGCGATGCATATTTACACGCACAAGGTTGCTAATCATGCGACATCGGTACGACATCCGTTCGCATTCACCGACGGCAGCATCGGTCTGCGGTTCATGTTGCACAAAAAAGGCGACAGCCTAAAGCTGAACTTCGCCGATCTGGCCTGCAAAACGGTTCATGCCGGTCACCTGTTTGATGCAGACGTAAGCGTCAGTACGCTGACCATCGAAGATCGCAAGACAGGCGTCATGAACTTGAAGACACGTGCTTTGTCAAAAGCCGGCACCCTCACCGACGGCCAACGCAAGACATTGTCAGCGAAGAAAAAGCGGATGCCGATTCAACTTGAATTGAATCAGTGGCACGAGATCCTCGTTCATATCGATGGCGACCATGTCGTCGTGGACATCGATGGTCAACGCGTCGGCAGTCATCAATCCGACGGATTTGCCCACGCTAACAAATCGTTATTGCGATTGCTCGTCCCAAATACTGCGACCGTGGATGACGTTCGCATTTGGAAACGATCTCCAATTCACGCGAAAACGAACGAAAATTTTTCCGATGCCTCCAACTTAGACTTCAAGAAGTTGGTTTCGCCGGTTCCCACGTCGGCTAAGTTCATCGACGAGAACTACTACATCTGGGGCGCTAGCATGGTGCGTGACACCGATGGAAAGTGTCACTTGCTGTACAGTCGCTGGCTTCGCGAACTCGGGCACAACGCCTGGGTCACGCATTCCGAGATCGCTCATGCAGTGGCCGACAGTCCGCTGGGGCCTTTCCGATACGTTGACGTTGCCTTGCCAGCCCGCGGGCCAGAGTATTGGGATGGAATGTGCACTCACAATCCAACCGTCCATAAATTCGACGGCAAGTACTATCTTTATTACATGGGTAATTTCGGTGACGGTAATGCGACCGTGAAGCTGAACCCCATCCATCGCAACCATCAACGCATCGGTGTTGCCGTCGCCGATCATCCGGCTGGGCCGTGGAAGCGTTTTGACAAACCTTTGATTGACGTTACCCATCAGCCAGGTGCCCATGACGAGCTGATGACGAGCAACCCGTCGATTCTGCGGCGATCTGACGGCACGTACGTTCTGATTTACAAAGCGGTGGGAACCAAAGGACCACTACCGTTCGGTGGCCCAGTGATTCACTTGGCTGCCACGTCGCAATCGCCGACCGGACCATTCAACAAAAAAATGACGCCGTTGTTTACCGCACCGGGCGTCAAGTTCCCGGCCGAAGATCCCTACGTTTGGGCCGAGGGCAATCGCTGTTGGGCGATCGTGAACGACCACAAAGGAACATTCAACGGCACCGGCGAGGATTCACTTGCATTGTTCACATCGAAGGATGGTTTGACATGGGATGTCGCTCCGAATCCGTGGGTACTGCAGCGCAAGGTGACCTGGACCGACGGTACCGAGCAGTCGTTTCATCGACTCGAACGCCCGCAGCTTTGGCTCGAAAACGGACAGCCGGCGGTGCTGTACTGTGCAGCCGAAGAAACAAACGACGAAGCTCATTCGTTCAACGTTCACATTCCTCTGATCAAGAAGAATTCGGAAACGGATCATGTCACTCAATAGCTCACAACGCTATTCAACAAAAGCAAATCCCGCTTCTGTCATCCACTGTTACCTATTGAGTCTTCCATGAACCACTTCGTCCGTCGGCAATTTTTCAAGGCCTCCACCGCGTTCGGCGCAGCGACTTTTCTACCCGCACACATCGCACTTGGCGACCAGGCGAACAGCGAAACGCGAGCACCTAGCGAACGAGTCAACGTGGCGTTCGTGGGCAGCGGTGGCAAAGGCGATCGCAATCGGCAAGCATTTCTTGCAACCGGACTGTGCAATGTCGTTGCCCTCTGCGACGTTGACTTGCAAGGCAAACATGTCCAGCCCGCGCTAACAGCTCACCCCGATGCGCCGAAGTTTACTGATTTCCGCCGGATGCTGGACGAGGTGGGCGACCAGATCGACGCTGTCGTGGTTTCAACGCCCGACCACTCGCACTTTGCCGCAGGCATGTTGGCGATGTCGATGGGCAAGCATGTTTGGGTCGAGAAACCACTCGCGCATACGTTCGGTCAAGTCGAACGCATGATCGACCTTGCTGATCGCAGCGGTGTGGTGACTCAAATGGGAAACCAAGGTCATTCGGAAGCAAACTTCCATCAGTTCAAAGCATGGTCCGCAGGCGGCGTCTTCAAAGACGTCAGGAAGATCACCGCGTATATGAATAAGTATCGTCGTTGGCATGGCTGGGGCGAAAGTGTAACCGAGTACCCAACCGATCCGTTACCCACAGGCATGGACTGGAATACTTGGTGCAACCCCTCACCGATGAATCCGCACAGCAAGCGGTTGCATCCTGGCAATTGGCGAAGCTGGTTCGACTACGGTAGCGGTGCCTTTGGCGATTGGGGGCCGCACATTCTGGACACCTGCCATCGGTTCTTGGAACTCGGATTACCAGAACGGATTACGGCCATCAAACGCGAAGGTGCCAACACCTTGGTTTTCCCGCAAGCGTCCACGATTCAGTTTGCTTTTCCCAGTCGCGGCGAAATGCCAGCGTGTGATGTGACTTGGTATGACGGCCGAGAAAACTTGGCCGAGGTCGAACCAGAGTACAAGGCAACGGTAGATCGAGCGGCGAAGGAAAACCGTCCCGGAAAGATCATCTATGCGGGCGATCATGTTTTCCAAGGCGATTCGCACGGCGATGAACTGGAAGTCATTTCGACAGGCGCGGACGAAGTGATGGCAACGCTGCCAAAGTATTCGACCAAAAGTTCCAACCACTGGGCAAACTTTCTGCTCAGTTGCAAAGGCGTCGAAGAAACCCAGTCGCCTTTCCACATCAGCGGTCCGTTGACGCAAGTCTTCAACCTTGGCGTGATCGCCCAAAGACTGGGCGGCGAAATTGAATTCGACCGTGTAACCAAAACGATCAAAAATAATGATGCAGCACTTGCGCTGCTCGATCCTGCGCCTCGTCATGGTTGGGAAGAGTTTTACTAACTGTAAGTCCAACACAAACGTTTGTTCAACACTGATCCAAATCGCGGCAGAAAACGCTAACCCGGCGAATCGCCCACCTGTACCGCAAACAACAACATTCCATGAAATCCATCATCTGTTCAGCGATGATTGCCATCGCAGCCATCGCGTCGCAAGTCCATGCGGCCGACGGTCCGAATATCATTTTGGTGTTTGCGGACGACATCAGTGCTCGCGAATTACCACTGTATGGTTCGTCGACTTGGAGCCCGCCCAGCGGTGGCGATACCGCCGACGTTGCCTTTCGCGCCAAGACTCCGGCGCTGGACCAGATGGCCGAAGAAGGTTGCTGGGTCGAAACCGCTTGGGCGTCCGTCGTTTGCTCGCCCAGCCGAGCGATGATGATGACCGGCCGTTACGCTCACTTGCACAAGTGGTGGAACAACAAGGACAAGGGCCGTTACCTCGACGCGAAAGGAAAAGCCGTCACTTGGCCGCTCTACGAAAGTTCGCCTCGCTTGATCGGCCATGTCGCCCAACAAGCCGGCTACGCAACTTACTGGGCCGGCAAAACGCAAATGGCTGGCGACCTTGGCAAGTTTGGTTTTGACCAGGGTTGCTTTACACCCGGCAACCTTTCGGACACGGATAACCCGTACACCGATTTCAAGATGTATGAAAAGAAGATCGATGGCGGAAAGTTGCTCTTCAATTCCGACACGAACCAACCAATCGACAGCTATCTACAACACGGTTGGTATTGGAAACCGCATGTCAGGTTGATGAATCATCCGGGCAAAAACAAGGGACTGCAGTGGTGGCCGAACACGCCTGAATCCGAAGCAAGCTTCGGCCTGAACACCTACGGTCCTGACGTCGAACTTGAGTTCATCTTTGACTTCATGGACCGACAAGACGCGGCTAAAAGACCGTTCTTTGTCTACCACACCTCGCATTTAGGTCACGACGCTTTTGATTGGCTGAACCCTCAGTCCGAGTCCAAATGGCCGGGGACTCCCGTCGTCCAATGGGATGGCAACGGATACACACGTATCACCCCCAACGTCACTGGCGACCAAGGCGTTTACAACGATCATGACACCGTCACCGAACCCGGCATTCACAATCATGTGAATTACCTCGATTACCAAATCTGGAAATATCGAAACAAGCTGCAGCACATGGGGATCGCTGACAACACGGTGCTAATCTTCTGTGCCGACAATGGCACCAGCGGCTATGGAAAGAGCAGTTCGGATCGCCAAAAGGGCACGCACGTCCCGCTGATCATTGTGGCGCCGGGGATGACCAAACAGGGTCGCCAGGATGTGCTAGTAAACATGTCCGACATGCTGCCGACAATCGCGGAATTAACCGGCGCAACAATTCCAAATGACTATGAAATCAATGGCGAAAGTCTTGTTCCGTTCCTGTTCACCGACAAGCCGAAGCACCGAGATTGGATTTACGGATACAACGGCGCGGACCAGATCATTCGCGGCGACAAGGTTTTGAAGGATGGCAAGGGCAAGTGGTGGGACGTCTCGGCAGATCCCGACGACTTGATCAGTTTCCCGCAAATTCAGGACTGGAACCAAGTCAGCGATGCCCATCGCGCCGAGCGAGACGAACTGCTAGCGGTCTTGCCCCGGTTCGACCTGCACGAGACCAAACACGATGCGCCGGGCGTTGAACTGCCCACAATTCCGGCGAAGCAAAAAACAAATAACAACATCAAGGCCCCCCCAAAAAAGCCAAAGCAAAACCCAGCAAAAGTCGAAGCGACCGACGGTATTCACGGCCTTAAAAAGGCATTGGCTGCGCCGCCAAAACCAAACGTGCTTTCCGTATTCACGGAAGACCAGAAACGGTCACCGACGAGGATCGTCGGGCAAGGCGGAAACGGAAAGCTGCTGTTCAGTGACGACTTTGATGGCCGTAGCGAACTTGGCGAACGGTACCACACAAGCAAAGCAATCGCTGAATCGTTTACGATTGTTGACGGTGTATTGACGTGCAAGCAAACACAGGAAGACCACGGCGCCCACATGCACCCCATGGTCGCCTTCAAGGACGGCGACATCCAGTTTGACGTTCGATTCAAGGGCGGCACCCAGTTCAACGTGGTCATCGACGACAAGAATGACAAAACGGTTCACGCCGGTCACATCTGCCGCGTTTCGATTACACCAAAGAAAATGATTCTAGGTGACGACAAAACCGGGGCCATGAACCTGGAGGTTCGTGAATTACGCCAACGTACCGATCTCGTCGCGGACCAAGTCAAAGCGCTAGAGGAACTGTTGCAGAAGACGCGACAAGTCGGCAATGTCGAAATACAAAAGGGCAAGTGGTATCACGTCCGCGTAGTCATCATTGACGATGTCATGGAGACGTACTTGGATGGCGAACCTATCGCTCGCCTTCAATCCCCAGGAATCGGGCACGCAACAAAAACGAACGTCGGGCTAACGATCAATGGTTCGACGATTGAATTCGACAACTTACAAGTTCGTTCGCCCAAGATGTCGCCGCTTCGCTAGTCTCAGCGAATGGGTTTGCTCACCAGTTCAAGCGTCAAATAGAAACGCAATCGATGAAATTCATTTACTCACTCGTGTTCGTCTTGCATTTCACCTGCACTGCAATTGCTGGCGACCGGCCCAACGTGATTCTGATCGTGACGGATGACCAGGGATACGGCGACATGTCTTGTCACGGAAACCCTTGGCTAGAAACGCCGAATCTGGACCGACTTGCCGCTGAAGGCGTGCGACTGGACGACTACCACGTTGACCCCGTTTGCACGCCCACTCGCGCGGCGCTGATGACGGGCCGATACTCGTCCCGCGTCGGTGCATGGACAGTGACCGAGGGACGACAATTGCTGAACCCCGACGAAGTCACAATCGCAGACATGTTTGCCGATTCGGGGTATCGCACGGGAATGTTCGGAAAGTGGCACCTCGGTGACACGTGGCCGTACGCTCCGCGATACCGTGGCTTTCAAACGGTTGTCCGCCATCTTGCCGGCGGTATCGACGAGATTGGCAACCCGATCGGTAACGACTACTTCGATGACATGTATTACCGAAACGGAAAGCCTGAAAAGATTGACGGCTACTGCACGGACGTGTTCTTTGCCGAGTGCCAACGGATGATCGCACAGCCATCCGACCGACCTTTTTTCGTTTACTTACCGCTCAACGCGATGCACAGTCCGCATACGGTCGCCGCGAAGTACTCGGCGCCGTTCAAAGCGGATGGGCATGCCGATGCCCGATCCGACTTCTTTGGCCAAATCATTAACTTTGATGAAAATCTTGGACGACTGCTCGATTTCCTAAGGTCACAGCAGATCGAAGACAACACCATCGTCATTTTCATGGGTGACAACGGCACGGCCGAAGGAGGCAATGGCGGGTTACCAGACAATGGGTATAGCGCCGGCGTGCGAGGCAAAAAGGGATCCGTCTATGAAGGTGGTCACCGCGTTGCCTGTTTTGTTCGCTGGCCAGCGAGACTGAACGCGGGACAGAGAACCGACGCTCTGACGTCCTGTCGTGATTGGCTACCCACGCTCGTCGATTGGTGCCAACTCGAAGGGCACGACAACGCCGATTTTGATGGGCGATCCATGGCATCATTGCTTGACGGATGCGGCGAAGAATGGCCGGACCGAACATTATTCGTCGAACGACAGGGGGACCAACCCAAACTGGTGCCTTCGACAAAAAGACGTGGCAAGTATCCACATTACGCGGTGCTTACCGAGCGATGGCGAATGGTCAACGGTGAACTTTACGACATCATCACTGATCCCGGACAAAGAACCAACGTCGCTGCCAAGCATGAAGATGTCCTCGCTGACTTGCGATCTCGGTACGAAAATTACTTTGCCGATGTGTTTGCAACGGGCGCTGCTTACACCCGGTTTCAGCTTGGCGTAGCCGAAGAAAACCCAACGCGTCTGACGGTACGAGATTGGCATCCAACCGACGGCAATGTGATTTGGAAGCAAGAACAACTCGGTGACAACGGGCTCGTCATCAATGGTTTCTGGGCCGTCCATGCGGTTCGTGCCGGTCGCTATCGAATTTCATTGTCGCGTTTTCCCAGTGACGCTCCGGCCGCCATGGGCGCGTCCGAAGCGCGACTCGAAATCGGCGAGATCGATGAGACACAAACGATCGATCCGAGCGATTCATCAGCGACCTTTGACATTGAACTGCCCGCCGGCGATGCGGTGATGCAGAGCTGGCTAACAGACGCTCAAACTAATTTGCGGCGAGGTGCATACTTCGCCGACATTCAATTCATCGATCAGAAGAAATAACTCACTTTAACATCGCAGCGAAGCATTCAGAGTACGCCCAAATGCCAAACTCTCGACGATCCCCACGTGCCCTTGGCTTGCTTGCTTGGATTGCCATGCTGGCCTCGGCCACTTGTTCAATGGCCCAGCAAACAGCGACGCCACCGACCATTAGCAAGGAAGGCAAAAAGCAGAAAGCCATCCACGACTATCTGTTCGACACGTTTATCAAGAATCGCAAGACGGTCTACCAAGGCAGCGCCGACAACCGCAGTCTTAAAGAACTGACGGTCCTTGAACAAATTCATCAAATTCGCGATGGCGAAGAAATTGAACTGCCCGCGGGAACCGAACGCATTGCGATTTTGTTCCGTCACTTCGGATTCCACGGCGAAAACTTGGATCGCATCAAAGAAGTCCACGTCTTTCCGTTTTCGCCAGACAAGGCCCCCCCACGCAGTGTGCAGGTGAAAGATTTCTACCGCGTCCAGATGCCTTCGATTTCAAATAACGATCAGCCGCCCCAACGGATGAAAATTCGCTTCTTGATGAAACAAAAGGATGCGGCATGCAGAATCGACGATCTCGTCTTTTATGCTCAGAACGCTATTTCACCGGAATTTGACACGATTCCCTACCGTGACCTTGGTTCCGAGTTTCCTCGCGAGCGCGTCGAGGTTCACGTTGACACGGATCACGAATTGTCGATTGGCGGCACATCCGATTTGCAACGCCATCGCTGGTTTCGGATGCACGAAACGTCTGGCGTGGTTGACCAGTCTTTTGAAACTTGGGCTTCAGAACACAATTTCCTTCCTGGTCGCGGAGCATTCAAGTTCAATCCGGCCTTGACGCACGGATGGAAAAAGGACGCCGAGACACTGCAGGAACGCAAGGACAAACCAGGTGCCGCCGACCTAACCTTCTTTGATCGCTATGACGCGGGAGAGCGACAGCGACGAACGATTCCCCTGTGGAAGGACACCCCCTTCGCGCTGTGTTTCAATGATTGGCCCGAGTTCATGTCGGTACCCTTGCAGGGTCGCGGTACGCCGCTGGTTGAACACTTCGACGATGCTGCCGAACTTGCGGCCGCATACGTTGCAGACCAAATCAAGGACGGCGGATCCACTGCGGCGTGGTGGGAAGTGAAGAACGAGAGCAGCGTGGCGTCGGAATGGTCTCACCATGACCGCAAGGATGCCGACGGCTGGGGACTACTAAGCGATTTCCACAATCGCGTTGCCGCTAAAGTTCACGCTAGCTCGCCAGCCGTGAAAGTCGGTGGACCATCATCGGCTTACATGCAGTTGCAAGCAGGCAACTTCAAGCTTTACCAGAACCAGGCTCGCTTCATTCAAGAAACTCGTGGCCATCTCGATTTCTTTTCGCACCACTTCTATGAAAATGCCCTGACTTTGGGGGCACACGAGCGACGTGGCTTGGGCTACTCGAACTATCTGCTCGGTCGATACGAAGCGATCCTGGATATGCTGAGGGCCGAGATGCATCGCGTCGACAACGTGCTACCAATTCTGATTACCGAAACCGGTTCGTTACAAAACGGCCGCGAACCGTCGGACAACTGGTTGCGACTCTATGCCTGGAATGCGTACCTGACCAAGTCGATGCAGCGACCCGACCAGATCGACATGTTTGTACCGTTCATTTTTCTGCACATGTCTTGGAACCCCAACAGTGGCGATGCAGCCTTTGCACCGAAACCAGGGCTCAAGCGACACGTTACCATCGACGACTTCGAACCGACGATTGTGGCTCGTTACTTTGATCTTTGGCGTGACTTCGATGGTCGTCGATTGCCAGTCGCTTTTGATCGAGACTATCTGGATGTCGTTGCCATCCATGATGACAAACAAGTCTCGCTGGCTGTGACCAATATGGGTGGCCGCCAAATCGCCGTCGACCTGTCCGGTGTGGCGTCAAAGATTGGGGCGACCGCAGCACGGCAAACTCGATTGAACTATCACCAAGGCGATGTCGTCTTCGAGCCCGAGCAAGCTGTCGACGCCAACGCGATCCCCGTCGATGTGAACGAAACAACGGTGATCCGTCTCACGCTTAGCCGTCCACTTAATCCGTCCGGTACACTGCAAATGGATCGTATCTATGCGGCCGAAACGGCGGTTGCGACAGCCGACAAACCAACGGTTTTTCAAGTTGAGCTCGAAGATCCCAAAACGGTTCAGTCCGCCAAACTGATCATTGGCATCCATCGCAACGGAGGCATCAACAAGCCAGTCAAGGTGAGCGTCAACGACACCCCGATCACGTTGGACATGGGTGATGCCAACGAGTTCAGCGAATTCTTCGGATCACTCGACACCGCGTTGCCGATGTCAATACTGCGTGAGCAAAACCAAGTCACGATCACTTCGCAAGAAGGAGCGACGATCACCTCCGTTCAAGTCGTCGTGCATCGCACCGCCAATTAGTATCGCGCGGTAAAAAATCGGTTTGCTGCCTGCACTGCGAAGCCTTCAACACCCCAGGACATCCACATGAGATTCATGATTCCACTGCTCGTCGCTTTATCGATTGCCTTCGGCCATTGTCGCGCCGACGATCGTCCAAATATCGTTCTGATCATGGCTGATGACATGGGATACGCCGACGCCGGGTTCACCGGCGCCACGGACATCCAGACGCCCAATCTGGACGCGTTAGCTGCGTCAGGCGTGACTTTCACCAATGGTTACGTGACTCACCCGTACTGTGGACCGAGTCGAGCAGGATTGTTATCCGGGCGCTATCAACACCGATTTGGCTTCGAAACCAACCCTGCTTACGATCCATCCAACCCTTACATGGGCATCGATCCGAACGAGACCTTATTCCCCAAGCGACTTCAGCAGGCCGGGTATCGAACTGGCGTGATTGGCAAATGGCATCTCGGTGCGGCTGCTCCCTTTCACCCCAACAATCGCGGCTTTGACTACTTTTATGGTTTCCTCGGCGGTGGCCATGATTACTTCAAAATCGATCTTCGCGAGCCAGTCAAGGAAGGTTACACGCAGGCGCTCGAACGCAATGGAAAGCCGGCTATTTTCGACGGATACTTGACCACAGCACTCAGCAACGATGCCGTCAACTTTATCCAGTCCAGCAACGAAGAGCCGTTCTTTCTATATCTGGCCTTCAACGCGCCCCATTCTCCGCTGCAAGCACCTGCGGATGCAATCGCCAAGTACTCCCACATCAAAGACGAGAAGCGTCGCCGCTATGCCGCGATGGTCGACACGATGGACGCGGGAATCGGAATGGTCATCAATGCACTCGATACACAAGGGATTCGCGACAACACACTGGTCTTCTTTCTAAGCGACAACGGAGGCCCCCAGTCGAGCAAGCAACAGCCAACCAAAGGCAACGGTTCATCCAACTCGCCGTTTCGTGGTGGAAAGGGCAATCTCTATGATGGCGGGATCCACGTTCCCTTCATCGCATCATGGCCAGCACAAATCGAACAAGGCGGCGTCTATGATCGTCCCGTAATCTCACTCGATATCGCCGCAACCGCCGTCGCCCTTGCCAGCTCAAAAAGCAGTCCCGCCAAAGGCATGGAGGGCGTCAACTTGATCCCACTGCTGCAGCAATCGAACGAAAACTCACCGCACGATTTTCTGTATTGGCGAGAAGGAGGAACGCGTTGGTCAATCTTGAATTCCGACCGAACCAAGCATGTCCTGGACAGCGCAGCCGGTAAACCTGAACTGTTTCATTTACCGTCCGACGTCTCGGAACAGGTTAACCGCGTCAACGACGAGCAATCTTTGGCAAAGGAACTTCATGCTAAATGGCTGGCATGGAACCAATCCAACGTGGCCAGCCGATTGGACAGCTATAAGAAATACCACCAGAAACGCGACCAGTTCTTTCTGGATTCAATCCCGAAAGACGCGACCGACGAAGGTTACTCGCCAACGCCAATTCCAACGTTCAAGTAAGACGCGGATGGCCTGGGCCTGTTAAGCGTTTCCTGTCGCGTCCCGAGAAATCAGCAACGGCGAAATCGTCGCCGGTCATGCACAGCACCTGGCTGAATGGATTTCAGGGACAGGGTCTCTCTGGAACAAACTACTGAATCGACACGTTTCGCACCGACATCTCGCCAAAGGCAAACGTGATCGTGACGTTTGTCTTTTCACGCAGCATCGCGGCGTGTTTGATTTCAGTTTCAAATTCACCGATGTTCAACTTCATCGTGTTGTCCTGAATGACCGCCTTCAGCTTGCCCCACTGCTTGTTGACCGCAGGCAGGTCAGGAAGACCATCCGGAACAATCGTGTCGCCCTTGTTCTCCTTTGATGACTTCGTCGCCCATGCGATCAAACGGTTGGGAACCTTGGACTTGCCTGCCGATGCTTTGTCGTGTTGATCGGCAAGCGTAACGCGAAAAAGTGACCATCGCCGTTGAGCGTGAAGACGCCCCGCTGGCAATCGATTGTTTTGATTTCCATCTCGACCGTGCCTTCGGTGAAATAATTAGGCCAAGTCAAAATGGGATCGTGGTTATTGAATTGCTTGAACAACTCAGCGTCGGCCACACAACTGGCTTCGTGATTGGCAAATTTCCACTTGCCGCGGGCGACCTTACTAACGGCATGCTGGGACAACGTGAAGTCATAAAAAAAAAATGATTCGTCCCGGTTCATCCGCGAGCGATCACTCAGCAACTCCAGGCTGCATCAATTGCAATCAGGCGAGCAAGTACAACACGATGAACTTGCGACGGCCCCGACCACTCATCATGGCGTCGACCACATCCTCTGACAACACTGTGTGATGAGATTGCTTGACAGTTCGTACGATTTGAATTGGCATAGAACTGCGATCGAAGTGAGTGGTTTCGTTTCCGGCTCATAAGCAAATGCATTTCGGCCGCTTGATTCGTCTTAGTGGCTGGTCAATTACCCAACTCATCAAAGAATCGCTGGCTGCGAGTACTTGCCGAGTATACGATGGCTCCTGATGTCGTGACGAGCGCGACACGATGGCTTCGTATTAAAATCGACAGCGAAACAGCGACTCATATGAATCGACAACCTCTCCAATTCGCAATCATTTTCGCATCGACGATTCTTACATTGTCCGCGACCAGTTTTGCCGCCGAAGAGCGTCCGAGTAAATCACCGAATATCATTGTGATTCTGGCTGATGACATGGGTCCAGGCGAACCGAGTTATGCCGGTGGGCTGATTCCCACACCAGCCCTGGACCGCTTAGCAAACGAAGGAATGCGTTTCACAGACGCGCACACCAGTTCATCCGTTTGCACACCGACGCGTTATGGCATCCTGACCGGCCGATACAACTGGCGCAGCCGGCTGAAGAGTGGTGTTCTGACGGCGGTCAATTCACCTGCACTGATGGACCCAAATCGCAAGAGCTTGCCAAAGTTTTTAAAGGAAGCTGGCTACCATACCGCCTGCGTCGGCAAGTGGCACCTCGGTGTGGATTGGATCGGCAACGACAACACCGATCCGAACGACGCGTTAAAAAAGAAGGACTTTGGATCTTGGAGTGTCGAATATGGCCAGCCATTCAAAAACGGCCCAGTCGACATTGGGTTTGACGAAGCATTCTTTATCCTCTCGTCGCTGGACATGCCTCCCTACACCTACCTGCGAAACAATCGCGTGGTCACCGCGCCGACGGTCAGCCGAGGATTCCCGCACAACGAATACAACGACTACCAACGCGTTGGCGCCGCAGCGAAGAACTTTGATCCCAGCGAGTGCCTTGCGAACTGGGCGGCAGAATCGCGGTCCTACATCAAGAAACGTGCGCAGGACAAAACGCAGAAGCCCTTCTTCCTTTACCTTCCGCTCACATCACCGCACACTCCTATCGCACCGGGCAAGCGGTTCAAAGGACGATACAAACAATTCAGTTGGTATGCCGATTTCATTGCCGAAACCGATTGGGTGGTCGCCGAAGTGCTCGCACAACTGAAGGAGTCAGAGATCGAAGACAACACGTTGGTGATTTTCACATCGGATAATGGCTTCGCTCCCTACGTAAAAATCCCCAAAATGCTCGCCGCCGGTTACCGACCTTCGGGTACCTTCCGGGGCGCAAAAGCATCGGCCTACGAAGGCGGACATCGTGTTCCGTTTCTAGTGCGTTGGCCAGGCAAGGTAGCTGCGGACAGTCAGTGCGACACGACCATTTGCACCACCGACTTCTTTGCGACCTTTGCCGAAATCCTCGGTAAACAGGACGCCGTTCCGGATAATGCCGCCGAAGATTCGTTTTCGTTTAGTCGATGTTTCGAAGACAACCAATACCCGGCGCGTCCGTTCACGATTCATCATTCGATGAACGGAAAGTTTGCCATCCGCAAGGGAGACTGGAAATTGATCCTATCGATCGACGGCGGAGGTGGCTGGGGAGACCTGCCCTGGGAAACCGAGATCACGACAACGTCGCAAGAAGTGCAACTGTTCAACTTAAAGAACGATCCCGGCGAAAGGAGGAACCTCGAAGTCACCAACCCCGCAAAAGTGGACGAATTAGTCAACGACCTTGCGACGGCTCTTCACAATGGGCGCACGACACCCGGAACGAAGCAAACAAACGACGGCTGGCCCTATTGCCACCAACCAACTCTGAAAACCTATCCTCAGCTCAAAGAAGCGGACGTTGTCGAACCTCGGCAGTGAAACCAATCAGTAACGCCAATCGCCAGACCTAATTCTGTGCCATTTAGAATGTGCAAAAGAGCACGTCTTTCCAGGCCCACGCGTGACAATGTGCACGCCCGGGTGGCCTGTTTCTCGCTTTAATCGCACTGGCGTGTTTTGGTCCGGAACATGCAACTCTTACGGTTACAGCGACTCGATTAAGCGTCGCTGTGACGCAACAATGCGTCACCAAAATCCGCAGGACGACCCGCAGGGTAAGGCGATGGCACTACACGAAATCAAATGTCGATTTTTTTCTCAAGAAGACCTTCTGGGTGCTGGTTGTCTTGACATCAACATGGCGATCGAAGCGGCAGAAAACGCCATGCTCGCCTATGCATCGGGCGACGTGCTGTTTCCTGAAAAGATTGTCCAAATCTTCAACGATGAAACGCAAGAACGAATCAATTGTCTTCCCGCGACGTTCAAAAACGAGAAAGTATGCGGCGTCAAATGGGTCTCGGTCTTCCCGCCGAACCCCGTTAAGTATGGCATGCAGAACCTGTCTGCCGTGATCATTCTGTCAGAGATTGAGCACGGATTTCCGATTGCGTTTATGGAGGGCACGCTGTGTTCGAACATACGCGTGGGCACAATGGGGGCTATCGCGGCAAAGCACTTAGCCAAGAAGGACTCGGAATCCATTGGCTTTATCGGTGCGGGTGAGCAAGCCAAGATGCACCTGATCGCAATGAAGACTGTACTTCCTGGACTTCGACTTTGCAGAATCGCGGCAAAAGATCCGGCGGAAGAAATTCAGTTCGTCAAAGAGATGTCAACGATTCTTCCAACTTTGAAGTTCGAGTCGACAAACTCGGATCTCGAGCGTGCCACCAGTGATGCGGATGTGATCGTGACCGCCACAAGTGCCCAAGCACCACTTTTAAAAGCAGCGTGGATGAAACCTGGCGCGTTTTACAGCCACATCGGTGGTTGGGAGGATGAATACGCGGTGGCAGCGGCGTGCGAGAAAATCGTTTGCGATGACTGGGACACCGTGAAGCACCGCACTCAGACCTTGAGCCGAATGTACAAGGATGGTGAACTGACAGACGCCGACATCCATTGCAATTTGATCGACTTGATCAACGGCAAAAAGGAAGGACGAGTGAACGACCAAGAACGGACCTATTTCAATGCGGTCGGCCTTGCCTATGTCGATGTCGGAATTGCAATGGCGATGCACAACCGTGCGATGGAAGCCGGCATGGGCCAAGATTTGCAAGTCCAACACGACATGATTTTCGAACACGCTCGTCTGAAAGACTGGGTTCGTGTCTAAGTGGCAAGCTACGAATTCGTTTTAACCATTCCTTTGTTTCAATCCGCTTCACCTCCAATAAGGATCTGTCATGACTCAACATTCCAAAGAAGTTACCTCACTTGGCAATATCTATCGACGACCTGTCAGCGAAATCATGAGCCGCGACGTTGTCAGCCTGTCCGCGGGCGATACGATCCACGAAGCTCTTGCCTTGATGGGCGAAAACCGGGTTTCGGCGTTGCCGGTTGTTAATCGACATAACCAGTGTGTTGGAATTCTATCAACCTCGGATCTGGTCGACATGACCCGCGACGTTGACGATGACATCTATCATTTGGACATGGTGGATCCGACGACGAAGCGGTTTCTGTTGGACCGATTGGCGCACAGCATGGGGACGGAATCAGTGCAGTCGTTCATGAGCGAAGCCGTGACCAAAGCAACGCCCGACACGACGATTGGGAAAGCGCTGCGAGAGATGTTGCAAAACCGCATTCACCATCTGCCGATCATCAATGAAGATGACTCTTTGATGGGCATCGTCTCGACGATGGACATCTTGGCGGAATTCGCCGACGCGGCGCCGAGGTAACGTTAGAAACTCGGTCGATTTCTACGGCTTGTTCGACCGACAAGCAGCTCTAAAGGCAAGTTCAGACAGTGGCAAGACCAATCGCTCGGAGCTTGCCAGGCCACATTGTCCGAATCGGGTGAATTGCGAGGCGACCACTTGCGGATGGCGAGCCAGCTCCCAATCACGATTGAAAAGCATTTTGGGATCCGAGGTATTCCCGATTGACTATCGCTGCGAGCCAAAATCACTGGCGGGTCGCAGCAACTTCGCTCGCTTGAATTTTGGTAGGGTGCGTCTTTGACGCAAGCAGGGTTTGCTAGAGCATAGGAACCTGAAGAATCCGGGACTGCTGTTCTAATTTCGCAACCCACGCCATTTCATTCGCGAATCGTAGCGGTACGATTGGAATGTCAATCAAACCATGGCTTCGGAGCTCAATACGTGAATCAACGCCTTTTCTATTGGTCGCTGACAGCGGCGCTTGCCGGATTTCTTTTCGGCTTTGACGCGGTTGTAATTTCAGGAGCCGACAAGACCATTCAGTCGCTTTGGGAACTTGGCGACATGCAGCACGGATTGGCGATGAGCATGGCGTTGTGGGGGACGGTCATTGGGTCGCTCGTCGGAAGCTGGCCAACTGATCGTTTCGGCCGCACGAGAACATTACTGTCGATCGGCATTTTGTATTTCGTCTCTGCAATTTGGTCCGGGCTAGCCGACGACGTGTATTCGTTCATGATCGCACGGTTCATTGGCGGCCTGGGGGTTGGCATTTCTACGGTTGCCGCTCCACTCTACATTTCCGAAATTGCACCGCCCGAACATCGCGGTCGCTTGACCGGAATGTTTCAGTTCAACATCGTGTTTGGGATCCTAATCGCCTTCGTGTCCAACAAACTGCTGGGTGGGATTGGCGAGAACGCGTGGCGATGGATGCTGGGCGTCGAGGCGTTTCCGGCGTTAATCTACACGGCGATGTGTTTTGGTTTACCAGAAAGCCCTCGCTGGCTGATCGGCCGAAAAGAAGATCGCGAGGCCGGCGCGAACGTACTGAAACTGATTCACCCGAACGCAGCGGATACCGAAATTGAAGCGAAGGTGGATGAGATCGCAAAAGTTTCCCACGAGGCGATCAGCACCGGCGGTTTCTGGAGCACTCGTCTGAAGACGCCTATAATGCTTGCGTTTCTGATTGCGTTCTTCAACCAACTCTCTGGGATCAACGCCATCCTGTTCTTCGCACCGCGAATATTTGAACTTACTGGCCTGGGCGAGGAAGCGGCGCTACTGCAATCAATCGGCATTGGCATTACGAATTTGATTTTCACGTTCGTCGGCCTGTGGTTAATCGATCGACTTGGCCGCAGAACGTTGCTGTACATCGGATCGTTTGGTTACATCGCGTCTCTTGGACTGTGCTCGTGGGCGTTCTTCACAGAAAGCTTTTCAATTGTACCTGCGTGTATCTTCGCGTTCATCGCGGCGCACGCCGTTGGACAGGGAGCCGTGATTTGGGTATTCATTTCCGAAATTTTTCCCAACCGACATCGGGCTCAGGGTCAATCACTTGGCAGCTTCACACACTGGATCTTTGCGGCTCTGTTGACACTGTTCTTTCCATCCATGGTGGCGATGACTGACCCGGGCTACATCTTCGGGTTTTTCTGCTTCATGATGGTGCTCCAGCTCGTCTGGGTCAAAGTCATGGTGCCCGAAACCAATGGACGTCCGCTCGAGGACATCGAACACAACTTGGAGACATCCCGATGAATCAACCGAAAATCATCTCTTTAGGCGAAGTCCTTTGGGATATTTTCCCGGACGTTGAACGTTTTGGCGGAGCGCCCGCCAACTTTGCTTCGCATGCCGCGCTGGCAGGCGGCAAGGTATTCATGGTGAGCGCAGTGGGCGACGACGCCCGCGGTCGCCAGGCAGCAATGATCTTGGGTCGGTACGGTGTCGACACAAGTCTGGTGCAAACGATTCCAGGCATTTCGACCGGTGCTGTTGGAGTTGAGCTGGACAAGAATGGGAAACCGACGTATCAGATCCACGAAAACTCAGCGTGGGATCAAATCCGCTGGAGCGACCAATTAGAATTGGCATCAAGAAACTCGGATGCAGTCTACTTTGGAACTCTTGGACAGCGAAGCGAACTGTCGCGCACTACGATCCGTCGCTGCACCGAAACCGCACGCAGCGCGGGAGTACCGCGAATTCTAGACATCAATCTTCGTGTCCCATTTTTCGATGATGAACTGATCCGTGACTCGATCGAACTTGCGAGCATTCTGAAACTCAGTGACGAAGAAATTTCGTTTGTTGCAGCTGCGTGCGGATTATCCAAAGTTGACGACGAACAAGAGATTCTGTCTCAGCTTCTCTATCAAAACTCGCTTGATCTCGTCGTCGTGACACGTGGCGCCGACGGAGCCACTCTGGTTTCAAAGGACGAAACCATTCAACAATCCGGTTTCCCTACGGAAGTTCGCGATACCGTTGGCGCCGGTGATTCGTTCACCGCAACATTCGTGTACGGATTACTTCGAGGCGAATCGCACGAAACTTCGCTCCGCATAGCCTGCAAGAAGGCAGCGGAGGTCTGCGGACTTCCTGGCGCCGTCCCGGATCTCGACAACTGATCACACTCGACTTCAGGATCAAACTAACACGATGAAACGCTGAGCAAATCATCGGCTGGCGTTAGGACGATGCTAACGCGTCAGAGCTTGCCAATGACGTGCTGTTCTTCGTGTTCCAGAATCTAGGTTCTAACGCCGATCATTTTTATCACTGGGCAATCGCGGTGGTTGCGGGCCGGATGGCGTCGTAACGTACTGAGCATCATGCTGTTCGAGACTGGCGACGAGTTCGCTCATCATTCGTCGCAGCACGTCCGGTTTCTGATCGGCGAGGTTTGTTTGCTCGAAAGGATCGCTCGCTAGGTTAAACAGTTCGTACCGCGGTTGCTTCGATGCTTCGTCAAGCAAATCGTGATGAACGACCTTCCAATCGCCATGGCGAAAACTCGTGAAGTAGTTCGTTCGATGCTCATGCGGAAAATGCATCAAAAACTCACTCGAGTGATCCGGGTCACGTTTGCCACACAGCAATGTCGTTAGCGATGTTCCATCAAGCTTGTGTTCGGCCGGCGGATCAATGTGCGTCACCTCGGCAATCGTTGGCAGCAGATCACAAACGTTGCCCATCTGCGATTGAATGCTGCCAGCCGGAATCGGCAGTTGTTTTTGCAAAGGGTTTTCCGCGTTGGGTGTAGCCCAGGCCGCGATGAACGGAACGCGCATGCCGCCTTCGTAGTGAGATCCTTTCTTGCCACGCAGCGGTGCGGCGCAAGCGACAGCATGTTGGTGTCCGATAGGAGCGTCGGTTCCGTTATCGCCAAGGAATAGGATCAATGTGCTTTCACCGACGCCAAGCTCGCGGATCGAAGCAAGCAGATCACCGAGAGATTTATCCATGCCTTCGATCAGCGTGGCAAAATTTTGTAATTGCTTCGGACGATCACCACCGGAATAGTGATCAGCGAAGCGAGGGTCAGATTGATGCGGTGAATGAACGGCGTAGTGAGCGAGATAAAGAAAGAACGGTGTTTCGTTTTTAACGGCATCGCCAATCTGTGCTTCGGCTTCGATCGTCAGCGCATCGGTCAGATGCATATCCGTTCCATGGTACTTTTCCAAATGAGGTACGGCGCGATCTCTACCCTTTCGCTTTCCAACGAAGTTTCCGTAGTTCTGTTGCCCCGAATAAGAGCCCGGCGCACCGATCGAACGTCCCCCTATGTTGACGTCAAATCCCAAGTTGATCGGATCGGCGCCCTCTTTGTCGAAAGGGCCAAAGTGGGCTTTACCCACATGAATGGTTCGGTAACCAACCGCCTGCATTATCCGGGGTAGCGTGATGCTAGCCTTTCGCAGTCCTTCCCAATTCCAATCCGTCGGACCAAACTCGCCGCGGTTATTTTCTTCTGGGGCGATCCACTGAGTCGTGTGGTGTCGGGCCGCATTTTGCCCGGTCATGATCGACGCACGAGTTGGCGAACAAACGCTCATCGCATAAAAGTTGCTGAACCGAATCCCCGTTGCTGCTAACTTTTCCATGTTCGGCGTGCGATAGAAATCGTTCAGCGGATAACGCTTGGGCTGCCCGCTTGCGTCTGTCAGAAATGGCAGCGAAGTATCCATCACGCCCATATCGTCAACCAGGAAGACGACAATATTGGGCCGCGTCGCGGATCCGTTCTCTGCCCGAATCGAGTTGGGGGCTGTACTGAGAACTAACACAACCAATGCGCACAACGGTAATTTCAATGCAAAAGGTTTCATCGTCTTTCTTTCGTTCAATATTTACCATTGGTTCCGAATGTTTCTTCCTTCGAACGCCTCGGGCGGACTCGGACGCTATGGTCCGGTTCGCCAGTGACGCGGTCGAACTCATCCGGCGTACGTTTGCTTGGGATGTAGTCGCCTGTCTGAGCAGTCCAGGATTCTAAGCGGCTCTTCATCCGCGCAACCACCGACGCGTACGCCGGGTTGTCAATCAAGTTTTTCAGTTCGCCGGGATCGCGCTGCAGGTCAAATAATTCCCACTGCGGACGAGGAGCGCGGAAACAAGTTTTCTGCTCAGGTGTCAATTCACCAGCACTTTCAAGTTTCAACATATTTTGCCATGACAAGCCGCGACCTGCATCCGCCGATGGTGTCGGAGGCAGATCCAGATAGTCATTGCGAATCAATTTAAAACGCTGGTCAACGATACAACGAGCGTGATCTTCGTAGTCATGCCAATGATCTTCAGCGAACGCAAAGTCACGATGAGATGCGGCCGGATCAGTAAGCACTCGGGCAAAACTAGACCCTTCACTCGGGAACCCAGCCACGGCGGCAGATTCACGATCGCCTTGGGCAAGTTCCAAGAACGTCGCAGCAATGTCCACCGAGCTGACCAGTGCATCCGTGGTGTTGCCGGCCGCGACTCGGTCCGGCCAACGAACGATCCACGGCGTTCGAATGCCGCCGTCGTACAAGGTCGTCTTATCACGTGGAAACGGACGTCCGTTGTCGCTGATAAATAACACAAGGGTGTTGTCCGCGACGCCCTGTTCGCCCAGCTTCGCGATCACTTTGCCGACATAAGTATCGAGCCGTCCAATTTCGTCGTAATACAAACGCAAATCCTCGCGCACATCCGCGGTGTCTGGCAAGTGAGCAGGAACGATGACGTCCTCGGCCCGATGCGGTGGATCTAGCGCGCCGTCGGTGTATTCGCGGTGCGGATCGAGCGCGGCCAACCACATGCAAAACGGCTTCGACATATCGCGCTCCTCGAGTGCTCGTTCCCAGTCTTCGCAGCCGCTCGGCTGCTCGGCAATCATCTTGGGTGGCTCGCCATCTTTGCCAGACGGCAGAACGAACCCTGCCGTTGACGCTTCGTAAACCTTGTCAAAGTGATCGCGAATGAAATCCCCCATGTGCCACTTCCCCGCCGCGGCGGTGTAGTACCCCATCCCTCGCAGCACCGAAGTGAACGTGGCACTGCCGGCCGGAATCGGCCAGTGCAATTGTTCGGCACCTGTGTTGTGCGGATACCGACCGGTGATGATGCTCGCCCGCGATGGACTGCACGAATTTGTCGTCAGATAGGCGTACTTGAATCGCAAACCTTCACTGGAAAGACGATCGAGATTTGGAGTGCGAATCGCAGGGTGCCCATACGCGCCGCAGTCGTCCCAGTTCATGTCATCAGCGATCATCAACACAAAGTTGGGCCGCGATTGCACCTTGGTTTCATCGCTGGCATCGGTTTCCTGGGACCAAGCGGTATTTCCGCAAGACACACTCGCCACGAACCCCAAGAACAAAGACACCGAGACTTGACGTATTACAAAATTTGATGCGCGTATCGTTTGTTGAGTCATTGAGTTTAATGTTACTGTAGACATTTTGTTTTACTTGGCCTTCCGTTTCGGCTTCTTGGTCACCTGCACCGTATCGGGCCGCTGAACTGCTTCATCCTTTTCTCGAAACACATATGGCTCCCAATCCGTGACGGCCTTTTCCCAATCGGCTAATGTTCGCGTGGGATACCAGGCTGGCCAACCGTGTTTGTTGAAATCGTAATTCTTGCTGTTCTTCAATACCCAGTCATCGACGGTCGGTTCCGGATTGGAATCCGGAAAGACACCTACCGCTCGAAACTCGGCACTGACACCTTGGTCGTCAATCACGTCGGTTCGCCAAGTATTCAGTTCGGCCAATAAATCCGCCCTTACTGCAGCATACTGAGGTTCGTCCGCCAAATTACTTAGCTCGTATGGATCGTTCCTTAGATCGAACAGTTCCACCCCAGGTTTTTCAGACGCCATGAAGATAGCCTGCTGGGGCGTCAACTGACCCTTCATGTGCATCACATTCATCGCCGCAAGCACCGGATAGGAAGCTTCTTTGTAACGGTTGTATTGGCACCAAGGACGCTCGGGCATCAGGTTCTGGATCAACTTGAAATCATGAGAACGAATGGCACGCATCGAATCGTGCGTTTCATCCATCTTGTCCCGAGCTGCGAACACATACTTTCGGTTCTTTACTTCGTCGCTAAACAAACTTTTGCCGTGCAATGGCATGGGTGCCTCGATGCCGGCGGCTTCTAAAATCGTGGCACAGACATCGATCGACATCACAAGATCATTGCTGACTTGCCCAGCATCGACCTTACCCGGCCAACGCATGATCAAGGGAATGCGAATGCCACCGTCGTAAAGAAACTGCTTGCCACGGATGTGACAGCGGCCATGATCGCCAAGAAAGAAGACCAACGTGTTATCAGCAAGTCCTTCGTCATCGAGTCGTTTCAACAACGCGCCAACTTCCCGATCGACCAATTGCATTTGCTCCAGCCCATTGGCCCAATCGCGACGAACGAAAGGCGTATCGGGGTAATACGGTGGCAATTCAACGTCGTCGATAGCGATGGGACGTTGAGGATCACGATGCCAAGCCCGGTGGGTGCCGCCAAACGTGATGCGCGCAAAAAATGGCTGATCGGATTTCCGTTCCGACCAATCTTCGCCCATAAATAGTTCCGATTTCGTGTTCGGCGTAAAATTACAGTCAGTCTTATTGCTCATCAGAGCCGTAAAATAGCCGGCCTCTTGAAACAAGTGCGGGATCGGCTTTATGCCATGCGGCAGAGGTTGCTTGTCGTATTCGCGATGCTGGTTGGCACGAATGTAGTTTTGATGGAACCCCGTCATCATCGCTGATCGCGAAGTCGAACAAACCGGTGATGTGGTGAATGCCGATTCATAGCGAATTCCTTGCGATGCAAGTTGATCCACATGCGGCGTGTCAATTCCCTTGGTGCCATAACAGGACAGATCGGGCGACCAGTCTTCAATCATGATCCACAGCACATTCGGCTTCGATCCAATCGTATCGCCTGCGTCCTCAGCGACGGCACAAGCATCACCGCAGCATGATGCAAACAACAGACCAATGAAAATGATCCCAAGTCCATCGCTGATACGTCGCGGATTGTTCATTTGATTCAACATCGATAGGAAGGGATTCATAAGATGATTTTCTTGATGAAGATTCTTGGCTCACCCAAACCTGAACGTTTGGACTAAGAAGCTACTTTTGTGGAACTGTCGCGGGCAGCAATTCCATCACCCCGTGACGCACAGAAGGCTGCTCAGAACCTCGCGCGACTACTCACGAAACAGAGTACGATCAATAACCGCACCTATTGTATCAGCGATGCGGTGCTCGTTTTCTGCGAAGTTGGCTATTATTTGCTCCACTCCCGCAACGCAAGAAAAAGAAAAAGAAAAAGAAAAAGCATTCCTGCGACGCTTTCGAAGATGATGAGATTTTCGCCGGATGCGCGAGAGCCAAAAGAATCGCCCTGATCTACCGTTATCGTCAAGCCAAATCAATCGGCCGAACCTATCTTTCGCCAGGTCGGATAGACAGGCCTATCCTTGGTGTCCTTTTCGCCAGGAATCGTTGGTGCGGGCGGTGCAGTATCGAGCAACGTCTTTAGCTGGCGACGAACTTTGGCTCGTTGATCCTGTCCTAGATCCTTTGACAAGTCGTTGACTTCTTTCAGGTCGACAGCGGGCTCGTAGAAGCGACCATCACGATAGAGCTTGTAATTTGCAGTTCTCGCAAATTGCCCCGGTGACTTCATGCCCCAGTACGGCTGATAGTGACACAGAACCCAGTCCCGTGGATCACCAAGCTCGCCGTGAAGTTGCGGCAAGAAGCTGCGACCGTCGGTGGGATCATCATCACCCATTGCTACGCCGGCCGCTCCGGCAAGCGTTGGATAGATGTCCGTGAAATCGACAAGGTCATCCAGCACGCGACCGGCCGGAGTACGCCCTTTTTGATAGGCAATCAGTGGAACGTGCGTTCCCATATCCGTCATCGTTCCTTTGCCGCCCTTGATGGATTTCCCATTCCACTGCGAAGTGATTTGGCTATTCGTGCCATTATCAGCAGTAAATAGGATCAACGTTTTTTCAGCGATCCCCAGCTCTTCGGTTCGCGCAACGATGCGGCCAACAATCTTATCCATGTAATTGACCATCGCCTGCAAATTGGCTTTTTGTTTTTTGCCACTTTTATTTGCGACCTGGGTGCGAGGAGCATCACCGATGGTATCCGGCGTCGGCACGAACGGGTTGTGAACGAGTACCATGGGATAGTAAGCAAAGAATGGTTTGCCCTGATCCTTTCCCATAAAGTCGCAAATGAAATCACAGAAGATGTCGGGCCCGTATTTACCGACATTCTGTTCGGCTGAAATGAATTCCCCGTTTTGTTCGATTGGCGGACTCCAGAAGCGTTCACTCAAATTGTCTTTGAGCCGAGTCAACTGCCACAGACAGTATTCATCGAACCCTGCTGTGTTCGGACGCGCACGATCATCGTGACCGGGCAAACGGTTGTAGAGCCCGTTTAATTGCCATTTTCCCGCGATGGCGGTTCTGTATCCCGCGTCCTGCATGAGATTTCCGAACGTTTTCTCCGCCGGATTCAAGTAGCCAAAATGCGTGTAATTGCGAAAGCTATATTTCCCAGTCATCAGCATGACACGTGACGGCGTGCAAATGGGCGTCGAATAGCAATGCGAAAAACGAACACCTTTGCCGGCCAGTGAATCCAGATTCGGAGTCTCGTATTCTTCAGCGCCGTAGCACCCAAAGGCCTCCCAACTGATGTCGTCCGCCATGATCAGGACAATGTTTGGGCGGTCGTCAGCATTGACTGAAATACTTAAAAAGAGAATCGCAAAGACTGTGAGCAGATGTTTCATCGTCGGCTTCAACTGAATCAGATGGATCAATGGAATGGATAATCGCAAAGGAAAGAATCGGCAAATTATTTGAAGGTGAAGCGACTCGGCCAAGCGAATGACTGAAACACAGCATACTGTTGTTCGATAGTCTAGCTTGAAGAGTCCACGAGCTATTTGTGACTTAACTGGCTCAACTTAAGCGGAAAATCCTTTACGATCTTGCCACTGATATCGATACACTTGAAGGTCATCACGGGATCGTCCGGACGCAAGTCGAAACTCAACTGCCCCCAAAAGTTACCTTTGTTGTAAGACCATTCCGCGTTCTCAAAAGTTTCGTGAGTGTGCTGGTTTGTGACCTTTGCCGAAACGAATTCGTATAGTGGGTATCCGCGTGGTCGATCCGTTTTCCAAATGTCGGATCGATGGCGATCACCTGAGATCAAAATTACACCGTCTATCTTCTTGTCATTGATCAGATCAAGAATTTCGTCACGTTCGCTGCGCGCCCAGCTGCCGGCCCAAGAATCTTTGCCGTCTTTATCCGCGCCATCGGACCACATGGTTCCCGATGCAAGCACTTTGAACTTGGCTTTCGAGGCAGCCAATCCCTCCAACAGCCACTTCTTCTGGTCTGGCCCCAGCATGGTTTTGTCTTTTTTCTCGCGATAAAAACGACCGTCGGTCATAAAGAAGTCGACATCGCCGAGCGAGAACGAATGCCAAGTACCAGGCACCGAATCTCCGCCGCCGTATTGAGGATTATTCCAATTCTGCTTGAACACATTCAAATTTGGCATTTTCCAAGGCGCTTTCAGCCCTGCGCCGCCTGACGAATCATTCATCGCCATGTCGTGGTCATCCCAAACCGCATACGTCCCAACGCTGCTGACTAATTCGCTCCACGCCGGACTGAGATACCGCCGGTAATAGAACAATCGCTGGGCTCCGCGCCGATTCATGACGTCGATGTAAACATTGTCGCCAAGCCCCAGATAGGCAAGTGGCTGCGACGCCGCCATGTTGCGCCAAGCATACTCGTTAACAGGCACGTACCGAGCGCCCGAACCAAAGGCCACATCGAATGCGACTCGTTGACCTGACTCCGGCGATGTCTTGAACGTAAAAGCTTTACGCTGAATCGCTTTTCCATCGACCAGCACCGAATAAGAATAGGTCGTGAACGGCTGCAGTCCCTCAACTGCCATGACAGCCGTAAAATCGTCGGTCGCAGTGGTCTGGATCGCTTGCGAAGTCAAATCGCCAATGCTGATTTGCACGGTCGCTTCACCTGCCGTGCGTACCCAGAACTTTGCAGAAGTAGGACGAATGTCACCCAGAACGGGGCCGCTAAACAACTTTAAGTCGTGCTTCTGGACCAACGCAACAAACTCTGGTTCGCTCAGCAGGTCCGCCATCCCGCCCTCGGCGCCAAAGCGGCCGGTTTCCCCCTTGGCATCAGTGCCATACAAGGCATTGATCAGATACGGATCTAAATCTTTCATCACCGCAGACTGCTCGCCTTCGGTGATCGGCTCTTTAGCACCCGCAACAACCGCCAAAGCGATAAGGAAACCGGGCAATAAGATTGATCGAAGTGTTAAGTGCATCGTTTTTACTAAATCGAGTTGAGCGAATGAAATGACCGATAATTTAGTTCGAAGAGCTTCGATGTTA
Source organism: Rubripirellula reticaptiva (assembly GCF_007860175.1). Taxonomy (NCBI): domain Bacteria; kingdom Pseudomonadati; phylum Planctomycetota; class Planctomycetia; order Pirellulales; family Pirellulaceae; genus Rubripirellula; species Rubripirellula reticaptiva. Next base: position 791,500 of record NZ_SJPX01000002.1, read on the forward strand.
TCAACTGAGTAGTTCCTTGACGACTTCGCCGTGAACGTCGGTCAGACGATAGTGACGCCCTTGGAATTTGAACGTCAGCCTTTCGTGGTTGACGCCCAATTGATTCAGAATTGTCGCGTGCAAATCATGCACACTCAGCGGGCCGTCGACCACATTGTATCCGTAGTCATCGGTCGAACCGTACGATATGCCGGGCTTGATTCCACCACCGGCCATCCACATCGTAAAACAGCGTGGGTGGTGATCGCGGCCGTAATTGGCAGCTTTCAAATCGCCTTGGCAATAAACGGTTCGTCCAAATTCACCGCCCCAAACAACCAACGTATCATCCAGCATTCCGCGGTTCCGCAAGTCCGTTACCAGCGCGGCGGTCGCCTGGTCGGTTTCTTTGCACCTGGCTCGCAACTGCTTCGGCAGCCCGCCGTGGGTGTCCCAGCCCCGATGAAACAGTTGTACGAAACGAACGCCCCGTTCACTAAGCCGCCGAGCAATCAAAGCGTTGTGCGCGTACGTGCCGGGCTTCCGCGCGTCCTCGCCGTAAAGCTCAAAAGTGCTATTGGGTTCATCCGAAACGTCTGTCAGATCGGGAACGGAAGTCTGCATCCGAAAGGCCATCTCGTACTGCGCGACTCTGGCCGCGATTTCCGGGTCACCGACCTCGTCGGCGCGGAGCTGATTCAATCGCGACAGATGGTCAAGTGTTGCGCGCCGCAGCTTTGCGCTGAATCCCGGCGGGTTGTTCAGGTACAAAACGGGATCTTTGCCGCTTCGAAACCGAACGCCTTGGTGTTCCGATGGCAGAAATCCACTACCCCAAAGACGGTCGTACAGCGGCTGGCCACCGTTGCCTGACATCATGGCGACGAATGCAGGAAGGTTTTCGTTCTCGCTGCCCAAGCCGTAGCTCATCCAAGCACCGATGCTGGGCCGGCCGGCGATTTGAAATCCCGTTTGCAGAAAAGTAATCGCAGGGTCGTGATTGATCGCGTCGGTGTGAACGGACTTCATGACACAGATGTCATCAACAATCTTTGCCGTATGCGGCATCACTTCACTGACCCAGGTGCCGCTCTCACCATGCTGAGCAAACTTGAAGATCGATTTTGCCACCGGAAAAGAAGCTTGCCCCGACGACATTCCTGTCAACCGCTGGTCACCAAAGACGGACTCAGGTGTTTCTTCGCCGTGAACCGTTTCCAAATGCGGCTTGTAGTCGAACATGTCATGCTGCGGCGGGCCACCGGATTGGAATAGATAGATGACTCGTTTGGCCCGTGGTGCAAAATGTGGCAAACCCGCTCTTGCCGGCGCGGCTACCGCCGAAGCAGGGTTCATCAACGATGCCAGCGCAGCACCACCGAGTGTCGACGAAGCTGACGCCAGAATATTACGACGGCTGACTAAAGTCTCGTTCGTCAAATTTTCAATCACGGGTCGTTGCCTCTTCTAGATTTAACAGAACGTTTGCAAGCGCGGTCGCCGCGGCGCGCTCGACCTGGTCAAAGGCATCGCGTGATTCCGACTGGCCAATCGAGACGACTTTGTCGGCAAGATCGGGTGATGCTAGAAACTCACGTCGATAGCTTTCCCATGCGGCAAGTAAGACGCCTTGCTCTGCGTCGGTGGGAGCTCGACACAGCAAACTGTGAAATGCAAATTTGATGCGGTCACGATCATTGCCGGCACTTTCAAGAACCAGCTCACCAAACTTTCTTGCCGCCTCTGCAAACGTAACATCGTTCATCAACGTCAGAGCCTGCAACGGAGTATTGGTTTGGCGAAGTTTGATGGAACACCATTCGCGATCGGCGGTGTCCAACAGCGCCATGTTTGGTGGCGAAAGGGTTCGCTTCCAGTAGGTATAGAGACTGCGCCGGTACAAATCGCTTCCCTTGCCGGGCGTGTACTTGAAGTTGCTTGCTTCGCTCCACAAACCGTCCGGCTGATAGGGATAAACGCTCGGCCCGCCAACCTTTTCGACCAACAACCCGGACACCTGCAACGCTTGATCTCGCAGCACATTTCCAGATAACCGCTTTCGCGACGACCGTGCATAAAAAACGTTACCAGGATCATACTGAAGATGTTGCTCGCCCACTTTAGAACTGCGACGATACGTATCGCTTGTGACGATCGTCTTCAGTAACGCCTTGACATCCCAGCCGCTATCAACGAACTCTGACGCCAACCAGTCCAGCAACTCGGGGTGCGAAGGCAGTTCACCCTGCGAACCAAAGTCCTCGGGCGTATTGACGAGTCCTCGTCCGAAGAGCATCTGCCAATATCGATTGACCATCACGCGAGCGGTCAGGGGATGCTTCCCATCCACCAACCATTTTGCAAACGCCAACCGATCCGCAGGCTGTTGCAGCGGCGGAAAGACCGCGGGCACACCTGCCGGTGCAGCCTCTCCTAACTGATCGTAGACGCCCCGAGTCCGCACGAACGACGGCCGACCCTCGGGAAGGTCCTGCATGATCATTGTGGTGGGAAGTGAGTCCGAGAATTCAGTCAATGCCGACTCTGCTTTTCGCATCTCGAAAAGCAACCGGCGATGTTGATCCACTTTTGTGTTTTGAAGATACGCCGCTCGCATCTTCCGCGTTTGGCTTTCACTGCGATCGACGTTTGGCATCCGACCAATCGTTTTGACAGATTCGGCGACCGCTAACAACTCAGCTTCAGCTTGCGACAACGTGCGTGATGTGTAAAACCGAAGCTGGTCGACTTTCCCTTTCCATGTCCCCGCGGTTTTGCTGTAACCGATATTCATGGCGGCACCGTAGTCCCGCTTGGCTGTGTTGCTGTTGGTATTCCGAATGACTTCCACAGGTTGTGGCACACCATCGACATAAATTTCCATGCCGCGGGCACGCTGGGTGCCGTCGTTGGTCAGTGTCATATGCGTCCACTGGCCAGGCTCGAAGGTCCGAGTCGTTTGAATGGCCGAGACGCCTGAAATCCAGCGGTGAATGATGCTCCACTGTAAATGTCCGTCAACGAACTCGACCAGGTTACCCGATCGCTGCGTTGTGGATTGCTCATTGGAAAGCACCGCGCCTGAATCGACCTGGTCGGGCGAGAACCAGAATGCAATCGAGAACCGTCCATTACCGATCAAACCTGGAATTTTGCCAATATCATAGTGGTTATCACCCGACAAAGTCGCAACGCCGCTCGCCTGGTCTGGTGCCCCGACCTGGCTTGCCAGAACCTTTGGAGCCGACAAGTCGGCCGGATCAGCGACGGGTTTGATTGCTTGCTTGATGGTAACGACCTTCGACTTGCCCTGCTTCTCGCTCACACGCGCATCGGGACCATCAAAACCGAAGAAATGATCAAGTCCGTTGCTGACAATCGATACCGCTGTGTCGAGTTCGGCCGGCGTCTGCCAAGATTGCTGAGCAAGCGCAATCTCGGATTCGGCATCCAACAGTCGCTTCGCACAACGGGCAACGTTGTGCTGCAATTCGCTCAGCCGCTTTTGGTCATCGTCGGTCGGCGTCTTGATCCAAGGTTCCGAATTACCGTATTTGATCGCACGTCCACTTTCATCTACGTCGTTAAAAAAGTCGATCAGTTGGTAATACTCGCGCTGACTAAACGGATCGTACTTGTGGTCGTGACATCTCGCGCAGCCAACCGTTGCCGCCATCCAAACGGTCGCGGTCGTGTCGACACGATCGACCGCGTTCTCTAGCAAGAACTCGTCGATCGGAATGCCTTCCTCCGAGTTGTATCGATTGTTGCGATTGAACGCGGTTGCAATCAAATCTTGCTCACTTGGGTTGGGCAATAGATCGCCAGCGAGTTGTTTGATCGTGAACTGATCGAACGACAGGTTGCTGTTGTAAGCGTCGATCACCCAATCACGCCACCGCCACATCTCGCGTGGCCCATCATTTTGATAGCCGTCGGTGTCGGCGTACCGCGCCGCTTCGATCCATAGCCATGTCATGTGCTCGCCAAAGCGTGGCGACTGCAAAAGTCGATCGACAGCGCGGCGGTACGCATCGTCCAGGCCTTGCGTTTCGACTTCTAGCACAAATCGCTGCGACTGCTGGATCGTTGGCGGAAACCCGGTTAGGTCAAGCGAAACACGTCGCAACAAAGTGGTCGGCTGGGCAGGACCAAGCGGATCCAAGTTCGCCTGTTTCAGTCGATCAAGCACGAACGCATCAAGCGGAGTGTGTTGAGCAAATTCGGCTGGCGGATCGGGACGCTGGATCGGTTCGAATGCCCAGTGCGACTGATACACGGCACCTTCGGCGATCCATTGGCGAAGAGTTTGCTTGTCGCTATCGCTGAGAATCAGACCCGATTCCGGTGGCGGCATCATTAGGTCGGGATCATCGCTTTCGATTCGTTTCAGGGCTTCGCTATCGTCCGGATGCCCCGGCACGATCGCGGCGTAACCCCCCAAGTCCTCGACCGCTGCCTCAAGCTGATCCAAACGCAGTCCGGCCTCGCGTGTCTTGGCATCGGGACCATGGCATTTGAAGCAAGTGTCGGAAAACAGCGGACGGATGTCACGATTAAACTGCAAATCCTCAGCCAAGCCATTGGCCGCGATCGTCATCGTCAGACAGACACACGTCGCGAGATACCGAACACCGTTTTGTGAAAACTTCATTGGCTTGACCTTCTCTGCGATAGGCAATGCGTAGGCAAAGTTCTGTCCGTGATTGACTGTCATTCGCTTGGCGAACCGCCGATTGGAAACTGGATACGGTGCAATGCGTTGGCATGGTCATCAAAGAATGTCACGCCGAGGGTCTCGCCAGCGATGATTTGCAGGAAACCGCCGCTCGGCTCCGGAGAATTAAACGGCTGCCGAACCAATCCGTCGGGATCGGTTCCGTATTGATCCCCCGGTTCGACGCCCATCCGTGAATTCTCGTCGTTCAATGCCCCGCAAGCAAACTCGTGAACACCCGTCGGATGAATGCTGTGGTACTGCCAATGGCGATCGCCGCAAATCAGAAACAGATTCTCGACATCATTTTGCTTGACCCACTGAAAGAATGAATCCGCTTCGTGGCGGAAACCGGCCAACGTTGCGTGATTGTCATTCTTGTAGGCATCGTCGGGGCCAACGATGGGTGTAGGCGTGATCAGCAATTTCCACTTGGCGTCGCTGGCTTTTAAAGTCGCCTGCAACCAGTCCCGCTGTTCTCTTCCCCACATCGTTTTTTCAGGACCGTCAGGTGCATCATTGGCGGAACGGAAATCCCGCCCCTCGGTCATCCAGATCTGGACATCACGGCTCACACGGATGGTGCGGTAAGTCAAAGAGTTAGTAGAGTCGACAGCGGTAATGGGAAGCTGCTCGCGAAACATGCTGAGACCGGTCTCCGGCAGCGGTAGTCGGTCGGATTCATTATCCGAATCGTTGTAGCGATAGTCGTGATCGTCTTTGGACCAATACGCGGGAACATGTTGAAAGAACTCAATCATTCGCGGAAAACGAAACTGTTCGTGCCAGCATCGTCGCATCTCTTCGACGGTCTTAGAAACTCGGAACGGATTGTCATAGTAGACAATGTCACCGGTGCCAACGAAAAACTCAGGGCGAAGACTCTGCATTGCTGCGAAAGCTGGAAATCCTAATTGCTTGTCCTCTGTGGTGGCTGTTAACGGACCACCAGCATTTCCAGCTTTTCCGTGCATGAACTTGATGTAGTTCATGCAACTACCGACGATAAAGTTGACCGGTCGCGAAACACCACCGCCCGGCAACGTGCGGAACGAACAGCTTGGCCCAGCCTTCGCGTCGGACTGCGACTCGCCATAAATTGCTCGGTAATGATACAGCGTGTCCGGTCGCAGATTCGTCAATTTCTGCCGAACGATAAAGTCTCGCTCCGGCGATGCAAGCTGAAACTCGGTACGCATGGCATTCTTTAGATCTTCGCTCAGGGACCATTCAAAACACGCGGCGCCGACTGAACCGGGCAGGTCGCCTTGTTCGTTCAATTCGGTCCCAAATGTAAGCCGTGTCTGCAGCAAAACCGACGATTCGGTCGTCTCGCCAGCCATCGTTCCTTGCCCCAACATCAAACTGCGATCCGCGGTTCGAAGAACGCGCGCTGCATTCTGGACAACGACTTGGGGTGGCTCGTCCGACGAAGGAAAACTAGCTACCCACCAAGGTGTTCCGCCGACAGCCAACTCGGCCTTTCGGTGCAAACGCCCCATTTCGTCGATTTGGTAGCTAACCACCATTCCCGAATTTTGCCCGGCAGAAACCAAAAAATTTCCATCGGCAGTGATGTTGAACCCACGAACAACCTTGTCATTGGGAACTCGCTGAATCAATTCGACGCGGCCCGAGTCTTCATCAATGCCGAATACCGCCAGGCTACCGTGGATTCGATTGGCAACGTAAACGAACTTGCCACTGGGATGCACTTGCACTCGCGACGTCGACCCCTTGCCCTCAAAGTCATCCGGAAAACTCGACAGTGTTTGCAGATGCGTGAGGGCTCCGCTTGCGGCATCGAATTGGTACCCACTGATGCTACGACCAGACTCATCGCTTCCGTAAGCAAATTTTCCGTCGGGGCGAAACCAAAGATGACGTGGTCCGATTCCAACATCACGCTGCAGCTTTGATGTTGAGTTCGGTTTCAACTTGCCAGTTTGATTATCGAATCGAAACTGAGTGATCGAATTGGTTTGCGTGTGCGATACAAACACGAAACGACCACTCGGGTCGAACACAACGCTGTGAGCACGCGGGTCAATCGATAACAACTCAACCGGCGCGTTCGACAATCGTCCTTTGCCGACGATTCGATGAACCGACACTTGGCCAGTTACGAAGTAGGACGCCAACAGAAAGCGACCGGTTGGGTCGATCGTCAAATACGACGGCTTGGCCGGAACCGAAACCGTTTGCAAATGTTCAAGCCTGTCCGCATCGGCGCGATGAACACTGATCGTGCCAGGATTTGCCGAGGCGACATACAAATTGCGCCCCGTTGAATCAAAACATAACGCGGCTGGCGCGCCCACCACGGGACTGCGTGACAGGATCTTTAACCCGCCATCATCATCAATGGCAAGCACCGCCAATTCTTGTTTACCGGACAGCGAAACAACAAGCCGCTTTTCCACGGCACCGAGACGCCCCACGCCGCAGACCAACAGTCCGACTGCAACGAAGCAACGAGCCAAACAGACGAGCGTACCGAGATGTGTTCGGCGGACAACAGACTTCATAACAGGTCCCATCAATGGCAATTCAATCGTCTAGCTGAGGGTGCGACTCACAGAAAGTAACTCAGCGTCAAGGCACCGATAAACCCCGAGATACCGATGATGGTCTCCACGACCGTCCACGACATCAGGGTCTCTTTTTCGGTCAAACCAAAGAACTTACTGACCAGCCAGAAACCGCTGTCATTGACGTGCGAAAGGACGGTTGCACCCGATGCGATTGCAATGGTAAGCAGCGCATAGTCCGAACTGGACAGTCCCGACATCCCCGGTAACAACGGCGCAATGATCGCCGCGGTCGTGACCATTGCAACGGTGGCTGAACCTTGTGCAATTCTGACCAGTGCGGAAATCAGAAATGACAAGACAACGATATTAATGTTCGACTGCACGATTGCTTCAGCCATGACCGTCGCGACGTTGCTGTCGATTAGGATTTGCTTGAACACGCCCCCGGCACCGGTGACCAAGATAATGATTCCTGCGGGTGCCAAAGCACTGTTGCTCAGGTCCATGATCTGATCGCGCGAGAAACCTTGTTTCTTGGCCAAGAAAATCGCGGCAGCAAAGATCGCGATGATCAATGCGGTGAACGGGTGACCAAAGAATGCTATCAGCTTTAGCACCATGCTCTGTTCAGGTCTGTTTTCTGAAAACCCCGTTAGATCCAGTCCCGCTTCAAGAATCTCTTCGCGTTGTTTGGGAGACAATTGCTCGCCAGAATTAACCGATGACACAAGCGTTCCAAAAGCCGGTAACGCGGCGGCCTTGTCCGCACTCAAGTCAGATGTGAGCAGCGTTGATCGTGTACCCGCGTGATCGATGAAGTCAATTTCGTAACCATTCCCGGACTCGGCAATCGTCATTCGCGGTTGATCCTCGCTATCGATTGGAATCTCGACTGCGGACGACGAAACGACCACTCGCGTTGTCGCCGGCTTCCAAATCTCGGATGCTACCGCTTGAATCAGAATCAGAACGATGGGCAGCAAAAGCACCATGAAGACTCACGAGAACGAAGGAAGGTTCTCATCGCTAAATTTCTGGGCGAGGTGTTCGGTCGAGAACTCTTCGGGAATTCCCTTGGTGATTTTCTGTGAGATAAAGCTACCGAACACTGGCCCGGCTAAAACGGCGGTTGGAAAGCCAATGATCACCCCATACAGGATCACCAACCCCATGTTCGCACCGAGTTGTTCGGCAACCATGATTGGCCCGGGGGTCGGTGGGACAAACGCATGCGTGACGGCAAGTCCAGCCAGCAACGGAATACCGTAGTACAGAATGGGCTTCCCCGTTTTGCGAGTCAACGCGTAAACGATAGGGATGATGATCACGAGGGCAACATCAAGAAACACTGGGATTGAAACCAGGAACCCGGTGATGACCATTGCCCAAGTTGCGTTCTTCTCGCCAAACTTTTTCAGCAACGAATAGGCGAGCGCTTCAGCGCCTCCGGAAGCTTCCAATAGCTTTCCAAAAATTGCTCCCAACCCCACGACGGTAGCGACAAACCCCAGGATGCCGCCCATCCCCGACTTGATGCTGTCGTTGATCGTCAGCAGATCCATGCCTGACATCAGCCCGACGTAATAACTGGCCAGAATCAACGCCACAAAGGCGTGCACTTTTGCCCACAGGATCAAAACCAACAGGATCAAAATTGCGCTGACAGCAGTGAACACAGTGCTTGCAAGAGTTGCATCTTCGGCAACCGATGCCAGCAAGGGAAAAATCATGGTTCGCTTTCTAAGAGAGTTGAACGATTGGATTACTGAGGGATGAACGAAAAGTAAGTGTCCGACTACTTTTGTGAGTAGCCCCGGGAGTTGCGTGAAGCACGAAAGTGGCCAGTTCACGGCAAAAGGCGTCGGAAACTTGGTTCGTTCTCTTGGAATTTCGCGGAACGGAGCATCGTGGATGCAAGGTTACCCGCAAGCGATCCTAGTGATTCGCCTGCAGTTTAGCTGGGCATCACACCCTCGTGGAAAAGTGTCAGAAACGGCTGGTCTCTTTGCAAAACCAGCACCACGGATCTCGTCAAACCACGAAGCTTTATTAAAAATCTTCGTCGATGGTTTCTTTGGACGCTCGAGTTCCCAGCGCGCCCCACAATCCGAACGGACTCGGCGATCCGGGCGGCGTGGTACTGCTGACTTCCGATGACAGTGCTCGATAGTAGATGGTCGGCGTCGTCGACGTCCCCGCTTCGATCGAATCAGTCACGAATCGAACGGATCCGTCGCAAAGCGACACGTGAACACCGCCGTTGTGCTGGCTGCTTGGCGGTGCCATTCCATAGGTGTCACTGCTGCCGACCAAGCAAACTTCCGCATTGGGCGGCAAGATGGTATTCATCTGAGTTTGCAACGTATGCAAATCAGCCCAACGGCTGCCTCGTTCGCTAAACGTGACGTTTGCCGCAGCGGTCCAAAAACGCGGACGCAGAGGATCGATGTAACCAATATCCTGACAGCGTTTGGGGTTGTTGGCGACTTGGACAAATCCACCTTTAGCGTTAGTGAAACTGACGCTTCGTTTATCTCGGTCCGTCAATCCGGAAATGATTTCGCCAAACATGATGGTGTTGGACAATCCATCAGTCATGTCGCGAAATTTCATCGACTTTCGCGTTACAAAAGCACCACGCATTCCGCTTCGAACACGCTGCATTTGCCGCGCATCAGTTTCATACTCCCATCGATTCGCGCCAGTGTTCCAAATCGTCGCGCCTTCCTCGGCATCATAAAATGCGTCGCCCGTGCAGCAGGCATAGTTCGTACGGCCGAGCGCCGGCAATCCAAATCCGGGATCACTCGGACACCGGAACGTTGGAACGTCCGTCGCCCAAGGTGGATAGCTGCCAAGGGTGGGACGTGGCCCGAACGCGGGCCAAACATCGCCGTCGGGTTCGTTTAGCGGGTTGCTAACCATTTCCCACATCGCTTGCTGTTCCACGAATGGCAGAAGGCCAACCAGATAGCTAAGTTCAAGTCGCGTGAATCCTCGCCCGTCGGTCCGAATTGCTGCGCCAGTCGAATTTTCGAACTCGTTTGTTGGGCCGCCACCGTGAATAGGTAGCTGCTTGTAGGCCGAATGGTAATTGTGCAGCCCCAAAGCGATCTGTTTCGCGTTGTTACTGCAACTCATTCGACGCGCTGCTTCGCGAGCCGCTTGCACGGCCGGCAAGAGCAAACCGACCAAAATTCCAATGATCGCGATAACGACTAGCAATTCGACCAACGTGAACGCCGGTCGAATGAAACGGTGTGAATTCGTCATCACAGGGTTACTCCTAGTCGTAAGATCGTCGATCGAGATTCGTCTGTTCACACGTCTTCAGATCACTCTTCTTCAATCACAGAGCTTTCTTGTTCAATCTGATTTGCCATATCTTCAAAGGACAACTCAGACGTCTCTTGCACCTGTCGCGGCGAATCACCACCACAGCCTGAGATCAAAGAAAGAAAAACGCTTCCAGCGAAAAGACACCCTAAAAACCTGACCGCAATCATCGAATCGACCTCAAGCGTCTAATGAGTGAACAGATATGCCCCTGATCGTAACGGTTGTCGAATCAATGAAAAGCATTTTTCGTGTACTCAACGGAAAAAATTAACACTTCGATTGATCGTCCAGCTGATTCCAGCTGTGACTGCGACGTTGACGATTACGCAAGCCACGAAGCGGATCCGATACGACATCTTGTACGTTTTATGCCGCAGCAAACGACTTGCGATCAGCCCACCGGGCCATCCGCCGACAAGACTCCAGATGAGCAATGTATTCTCGGGCGTCCGTCTGTCGTTTCGCCCCGCCGCCCGTTTGTCTCTCGCGTACAGCCAGGCAGTGACCAAACTAGCGACCACTGTCCAGATCGCCAGTGCTGTTAAGATGCTTGATAAAAGCCCCATTCGTTAGTATCCCGTTCTCACTACCTAAGTCTCACTGAAATCTGACCGCATGCCCAACGGATCGAAAAACACGCCTGCTCGAAAAGCGAACACGAAGCGACCGCCATCGCTCGATCACGCCATCACCGTTGATGCATACTTTGACACGCTGGCTGATTGGTTGGAACGGGAGGCCGAGGCGGAACGCGAGCGGATGGTCCGTCGGCGCCAGATCCGCGACCAAACGAACGTCGAACGCACTGGTGAAACCCTGGTTCGGATGGACCTGCTGGACCACAACACGGGCTTGGCGGGACGCTTGGTGCTGGATTTTGGAAAACCGGGTGAGAAACCGCTGCCACAAAATCGGCTGAAGGTTGGATCGCCCGTCGTCGTGTCGGACAACGCAAATCCAGCCGACAAGGGTGTCCCCGGCGTCGTCAGCGCACGCCGCCCCCATACCCTGCAAGTCGCCGTCGACGTTTGGCCAGAAGGCGATCGATTTCGCATCGATTTATCACCTGACGAAACGACTCGCCGCCGCCAAGTGGCCGCGATGGCACGAGCCCGTGACGCAAGCGGACGAGCGAAGACGCTACGCGATGTGCTGATCGGGACGAGGCCACTGCGATTCAGCGAACCCAAAGAAGTCGATTTCTTAACGTCGCTGAACCCACCCCAACAAGACGCTGTCCGGTTCGCCTTGTCGGCCAAAGACGTCGCCATCATCCACGGTCCACCCGGCACCGGCAAAACAACAACACTTGCCGAAATCATTTACCAATGCGTTCTGCGCGGCGAGCGCGTCCTAGCCTGTGCGTCGAGCAACACAGCCGTCGACAATTTGCTTGAGCGCTTGGTCGCGATGTTGCCGCACGTGCTTCGCGTCGGGCATCCGGCGAGAGTATTCGAGGCCTTGCGCGGTCACACGCTAGACGAACTAGTTGATGCTGATCCGTCCAACGAAGTCATTCGTGATATCCGCCGCGAAATCCAAGGGCTGATGAATGCGGCCTCCAAAGACTTTCGCGGCAAGAGCGGACATCGACAGCGACGCGAAATCCAAGCCGAGGCCAACCAACTACGCAGCCAAATCCGAGCGATTGAACGATCTATCATCCGCGGCGTGCTGGACCGATCTGACGTCGTTTGCACGACAACCACAATCGATGACGACTTGCTGGGCGATCGTGAATTCGACACGGTGGTGATGGACGAAGCTTGCCAAAGCACGCTGCCAAGCATTTGGCAGGCTGTTATGCGAGCCGACCGGTTGATCCTGGGCGGCGACCACCAACAATTGCCGCCAACCGTATTGTCGAACGAAGCCGCAGGCGCAGGCCTGCGAGAATCTCTGATGCAGCGAATGGTCAACCGAGATGGCGAAGAAGTCTTCCGACGATTGACTGTCCAATACCGCATGAACGAATCGATCATGCGTTTTTCGTCGGACATGTTTTACGACAGTTCGTTAGTTGCCGATGCGTCGGTCAAGGCACATCGCCTGTGTGACCTCAAAGGTGTCGACACGACGTCACTGACCGAAACGCCGCTGATGTTCATCGACACCGCCGGCGCCGAATTTGACGAAGAGCTAGAACCGGACGGCGAAAGCAAACGCAACCCAAAAGAAGCGAATCTAGTGGTCAACTTGGTGCGAGAACTGTTTCAAGCGGGCATCTGCGCCAATCAAATTGCCGTCATTGCTCCCTACGCCGCGCAAGTACGCTTATTGCGGAATCGACTGGATGCACCGGAGCTGGAAATCGACACGGTTGATGGATTCCAAGGCCGCGAAAAAGAAGTCGTGATCATCACGATGACGCGCAGCAACTCGATCGGCGAAATTGGATTCCTGGCAGACACACGGCGAACCAATGTGGCGTTGACCCGCGCGAAACGGAAGCTGATTGTGATCGGCGACAGCGCAACCTTGGGCATCAACGGATTCTACGAGTCAATGCTCGAGTACTTTGACAAAGCGGATTCTTATCGTTCGGTATTTGAGTTCGACTCTTAACGGCGAGAAAACTGACCGGCCCACAAAGTTCAATTGAATCTGCACGAATGGAAACGAGACACATGAGTTGGGAACTATCTGAATTTGGCGAGCGTCTGGCTTGCGGTAGCGGAATTGGCGAGTTGATGGACGACTTGGGCCACGCAATCGCAATAGGCGGTGACCGCATCTGCATGCTCGGCGGTGGTCAACCGGCGCACATCCCCGAAATCGATGCTGTGTGGCGACGCCGCATCGAAGAGATCTCTGCCGTGCCCGGCGAACTCGAGCATTCGCTCGGCAACTATGAACCACCGGTTGGAAACGCGGCGTTTCGACTTGCGCTAGCAGAAATGTTTCAACGCAACTTTGGCTGGAAAATCGGCCCCGAAAACATCGCAGTCACGCCGGGCGGACAATCGGCTTTCTTCTTCATCCTCAATGCACTTGCCGGCCGATTCAGCGATGGTCGCACTAAGAAAGTCATGCTGCCGGTGATCCCAGAGTACATCGGTTATGCCAACCAATCGGTCGGCGAAGATTTCTTCCACGCGGTCCGGCCTCGGATCGAAAAGATCGGGAAGCACCGTTTCAAATACCGAGTCGATTTCGAACAACTAGAAGTCACCGACGACATTGCTGCGATCTGCGTATCGCGTCCCACCAACCCCAGTGGGAACGTACTCACTGACGAGGAGATCGACCATCTCGCAAACCTGGCTCGTCAGCACAACATCCCGCTGATCATCGATGGTGCTTACGGCGTGCCTTTCCCCAACGCGATCTTTACCGACGTCACGCCAATGTGGGATGACCAGATGGTGCTGACTCTAAGCCTCTCGAAGATCGGGCTGCCGGGAACACGAACTGGCATCGTGATCGCTCGCGAGGAATTGATTCAATCCATCGCATCGATGACTTCGATCATCGGACTAGCGAACACCAATATTGGACAAACCATCGTCAAACCCTTGATCGAAACGGATGAGTTGCTGCGACTATCCAACGATGTGGTGCGACCGTTTTATCTCCAAAAATCGATCGACGCGATTGCAATGGCCGAAGAAATTTTCGACGACGCGACTCCCTATCGGATTCACCGAAGCGAAGGTGCGTTCTTTCTGTGGATGTGGTTCGAAGATCTGCCGATCACAGCGACCGAACTGTACGAACGCCTCAAACGTAGAGACGTCTTAATTGTGCCTGGCAACTACTTTTTCTTTGGCGATCAATTATCCGCCGATAAGGCCAAACCGTGGCCTCACCGCGACCAGTGCATCCGAATGACTTTCACGATGCCGGAGGAAAAGGTGCGAAAAGGGCTTGAAACGATCGCGGACGAAGTCCAGCGTGCCTATCGATCCAAATAGAATCCGATGGATAATTCCTTCGAATCGCAAGCTATAATACGCGTCCCCATTTTGACTCCTCATGCCCCAAGGCTCAGCTGATGTCGACACCGCAAAATCAAAATCAATCACAATCGTCTGGCCAAGTTAGTCGCCGCGGCATGATGATGGCAGCCGTTGCAAGTGCAGCCGTCACCGGCGTCGCATCGGCACAGGAATCGGCTGCTGCGACCACCCAAAACGCCACCGCCTCGGTCGATGCCAAACAGGGCCGACTGAATCAATCGGTTTGCAAGTGGTGCTTCCCGAAAATGTCGCTCGAAGACTTGGCGAAAGAAGCAGCGTCGATGGGAATGGTCGGGATCGACCTGCTAGATCCGCCCGACTTCCCAACACTAAAGAAGCACGGCTTGATCTGTACGATGGTTCAATCGCATTCACTAAGTAATGGATTGTGCGACACGAAGTTCCATGACAATTGCATCGAAAAAATTTCTGCGGCAATCGAAGCGACTTCCGCCGAAGGTTGGAAGAACGTAATCGTCTTCAGTGGTAACGCGCGTGGCACCGATCGCGAAACCGGCATGAAGAACTGTGTCGATGCGTTAGCCAAAGTCGTACCGCTTGCCGAAAAAGCGGGCGTGACACTGCAAATGGAACTGCTAAATAGTAAGGTGAACCACGCCGACTACATGTGCGACAACAGCAAGTGGGGCGTCGAACTGGTCAAGCGAGTCGCCAGCGACAACTTCAAACTTTTGTATGACATCTACCACATGCAAATCATGGAAGGTGACATCATTCGCACCATTCAAGAAAACCACAAGTATTACGGTCACTACCACACCGCCGGAAATCCAGGTCGCCACGAACTGGACGATTCACAAGAATTACTGTATCCACCGATCGCAAAAGCGATCGCCGACACCGGCTTTGACGGCTACTTCGCCCACGAGTTCTTGCCAGTCCGCGATCCGATGGCTGGACTGCGTGACGCCGTCAAGCAGTGCATCGTCTAAACCGTTGGATCGATGAAAAGCGTTTTCGCGATCCGGTGCATTGGTTGGTCACTACTCCACAAACCGCCCCTCTAGTGAGGGCGGTTTATCAAATTGGCTCGTTGGCGAGTTGCATTTCCCAGTTACTTGTGCTTGAATCGGAGCTTCCAAGAAGCGTCCGTGCTGCATGGCTGATCGGTTGACACAAGCAATTTGCAGCGGGAACAGATGATTCATATCTAGATTGAGTTTTTTCAACATGAGTGCAGACCGCAACATCACCCGTATCGAACGCGTTACCACGGGCGGATATCTGATTCGCATGATGCGAAAAACTAAGATGCACATGGAATACTTTTCGGACCGCGAATATGGCGGAAAACGAAAAGCACTGTTGGCGGCACGTAAACACCGCGACAAAATGGAAGAAAAGCTGAAGGGTTTTACTCCTAAGCAAATCGCCAACAAAGAACGATCCAACAACACGTCAGGTGTTGTCGGCGTCCGTTATGTCGAAGAAGTCGATCCGCGGTGGAAGTCAAAACCGGTCTACGGTTATTGGGTTGCCCAGTGGAGCCCCCAGCCGGGCGTGCGAAAGACACAGCGATTTTCAGTCGAAAAGTACGGCGACGACGAAGCCTATGAGATGGCAGTCAAAGCCAGAAACAAAGGCGTTCGATCGATGGGCAAGTAGCCTGCCGGAACGAATCGCGTGGGACGATCACCTGCGCCGTTTGAAAACGGTTTGCTAGTCGCAACGAAACTTGATTGCGATGGGTGCCTCCATTGGATTCTTCTCGGCCACAGGCTCAGACGGTTCGCCCATCCAAGCGGGATCACCGCTTTCGAAAAGAACGGTCTCGCCTTGGGTTGGATCCTCTTTGCACCCAAGCGCGTGATAGATCAATGACGATGGCGTTCGGTTTTCGAATGCCGTTTTCTTGGGTGGCTGAATCACCATCCGCAGCGACTGCCGAGCGCGCGTCATCGCAACATATAGCAAACACATCGCCTCGGTCATCGATCCTTCGGCTTGCATCCCGAACGCCCGCTGCCAGGTTGCGGGCAAGTAGTGCCACGACTTGCTGCCGAGGTATCGCGACAGGCCCTTGGGTGGATCACCGGCTCGTTCGATATCGGGCACGCATGACGTCCGAGCACGAGTCAACGGGCCGTCCAATTCAGCCAGTATCACTGCATCAAATTCCAGTCCCTTGGATTGATGAACCGTCATCACGCGAACCGCGGCGGCTTGCGGACGCTCGACTCGCTTTTCGCGAACCATTCGCACGAAGTCGCGAAGCCGCGGCGCAGGATTCATTTCGTAACCTAGCGCCAGTTGCACCAGTTGTTTCAACCGCAACGTTTCGCGAACATCGCAAAGCGGTGCCAATGTTCCGGCCAAGAATTCGACGGTTTCCGCCACCCCGCGGTCCTCGCACATCGACCGAACAAAGTCGCTGCCAAAACCGGGAATCGCGGCCATCGGCGTCGATGACACGTGAAATGCCCAGCGGCCATCGCCAGGATGTTCTGCCATCATAAGTGCCGACAAGATCATTTCTACCGCAGCCGAATCTGTCAGCGGGTTACCGCCTTCCTGACTGACGCTAACTTCCATCTGTTCGAGCATGAAAATCAACTGAGCCACTCCACGGTTGGTCCGCGTCAAAATCCCGATCGAACGTTCAGGGTTTGCAGCATTGATTTCAGCGGCGATCCGCGCGGCGTCTTCGAAACATGCCAGTTGCCGCTGGGACGCATCGCCGTCTTCGATCTGACGCGCCGTTTCCAGCCTGACGTGTCCGGGCAGTTCCATCCGAGCGGTGGAGTGCGTCGGAAACCGAACCGCAAAGTCTCGGACCGCAACCGCTTCATACATCGACTTGTCGGTTAGATCGCCCGAGTTGGCAGCGTCACAAATCGGATGGCGTTGCAGATTCTTGAAAGTGTCGTTGACCGCTTCGACCACGACCGGGCTGCTTCGAAAACTTTGGTTCTGCTCAACTTCTGTGATCCCCGAAATCTGATCCGCTACCGCCTCGAAAATTTCTGCCACACCGCCGCGCCATCCGTAAATCGCTTGTTTAGTGTCGCCAACGCAAAAAAACGACTTCGGCACTTCACGCTGAGCATCTTTCCCGGCAGATTCATCAACCGGTGCTGCACACCTGGCCGCAAACGGGCGCAGCACATGCCATTGCACCGGCGACGTGTCTTGAAATTCGTCAAGCAATAAGTGATCCACGGCGCCGTCCATTCGCAGCGCCAATGATTTTTGATCCAATCGCGAAAACTCAGCCGCCAAGCGGATCGCAACATCCTCGAACCCCACCGCACGGGCAGTATGCTTTAATTGTCCGATGTGGTGATCGTAAGCTGCGATCACAGTCGCGGTTGCTTCGTTCTGCGCATTCATCAGCGCAAGGACCGTCGACTTCGCGGCGGCGTAAACGACATCGAATGCTTCATCCACGCCCTCAGGAAAAGGCGATCGATAGTACAGAACTTCGGTTCGCGATCGTCTTGCCGCACCGATATTGGCGACCAGCGTGTCATCGACCAATGAACCAAAATCACGAAGCTCTAGCTTTTCAGCGAATTGATCCAGTTTCGTCCGCAGCCGCTTCTGTGGCGGTTCAGCCATTCGCATGATCCCGGCGGCGCGTGTCACGTCTGCAGACTCGGGAAGCTTCGGTGCTTTCAATTGCTTCCAAACGTCGTCGTTGCATAGCCGCTGGCCGCTATAAGCCGCGTCAACGACTTGCAACAATTCACGGGCAACCGATCGTTTGATGTCGCCCTTGCCGAGCATCGACAAAACCGCCGTCATTTCGCTACGATCGAGCATTGAGATCACCGAATCGACCGCCCGCTCGCGCAACCAAGCCTCTTCGATTTCATCCGTCAGTCGCCAGGCCGGCGGCAACCCTAATTCGAATGGAAAAGATCGGGCAAGTTGTGAAAACAGACTGTCCATCGTGCAGATGCGCAGTCGGTGAATGTTACGCAGCAACGTGTCGATCAATTGCAGGCACACGCTGCGCGGCAGCGTCGCAATGCCGACTTGATCGCGCAGCGACTGCAAGGCCTCGGGATCATCGGGATCGGCGGCGCGAGCCAGCGTTAGCAACACACGATCGAGAATCTCGCCCGCGGCTTTGCGAGTGAACGTCGTCGCCAAGATCGTTTCGGGGGAAGCACCCTGCAACAAGATTCGCAGCAGCCGCGCCGTCAAGCGATAGGTCTTGCCGGTTCCAGCAGATGCTCGGACGAGTGTCGGCAGCAATCCACCATCGGTAAATGCGTCGACATCAGATGAATCGGATGGTGACTCCATTGGATCAGTGACTTTGTTCATGCTCCTTCTCCTTCGGATCCCCAGGAATCATCTTGATCCAGCATGCGGCTGGCGACGTCGGTTTGCAGAATCATCGAATAGTCATCGAACTCAACTCGTTCGCTTGTCGGTTCGAACTTGCGCTGCCAGATTTGCCGAATGCAGTGATGAATGATCTGTTCGGCATCTGACATTTGCGGTTCGGTGAACTCGGCCAGATTGATTTTCGTCTCTTCGTCCTTTTCACTGACATTGAAATAGCCGAGCGATACTTCTTGAGGCGGAGCCTCAATTCCCAAAAACGGAACCATCATGCGATACAGTGGCAATTGAAGGTCAATCCAGCGGTGTCCATCACCAGCCTTTTCGAGGTGTTTCTTTTCGGGTTTGTGCCCGTGAGTTTTGTAGTCCAAGATCGCCCAGCGACCGGTCGCTTGATGAAAATCGATTCGATCGAATCGGCCCCGCAGCCCCATTCGCCGGCCATCCACTTCAACCCCCGCTCCTTCCTTTTCGCTAACGGAAGCTTCCGAGGCGTGAATCTTCCACCCCTCGGCAATGCGCTGGGCTTGCACGATCGCGACTGCCTTTAGTCGGCGTTCAGCTTGGGCGACTTGGATCCCGACCGCCGTGGAAGCGTCGCTGCCGTAAAAGTCCGCGGCGTATTCATGCAGATATTCCAACAGTAACTTTTCGATCTTGGACGCTTGCTCTTCATCGCGGTCAGGCGATTCACCAAAACGTTCTAGCGCCCCGTGAACAAGATCGCCAAACTGATTGGCGGCAAGCTCACCCGACTGATCATCAATCGGCCTTAGTTTCAAGACGTGACGAAGGTAGAAACGGTAAGGACACGCCAAGTAGTCGCGAAACGCTGTGACACTCATCGTCTTCACGATGTCTTCGTCACCGGACAAATCAAACGCCGGGATCTCGAGTTTCGATCCGGCGATGACGATTCCGTTTTCGGTTGGCGGTTGATCCCACTGGTGGTCGATCAGCGTCCGGCTTCGAGGTTTTCCAAGCAGCATTCGAATTCGACGAGCCGCGTCTTCGGTTGGCGTTGCCGCAAGCAATCGGCTGGGCGGTGTCGGCGTCCCATCCGCCTTCGACTTTCCGACGATGAACCGAATGTCTTTTCGAGCAGACAGGATCAGGTGCATCGCGTAGACGTCGCGAGCGTAACGGCGTTCGTTGTCGGCCATGCGAAGTTTAGTCCGAAGCGAACCGGGCAAGAACGGATCACTGGTCGTCGCACCAGGCACAAACGGATGATTCAGACCAACGACCGTCATCGCCGGTGCATCGTCAAGTGCAAGGTCCAACCAACCGAGAATCTGAACATGATCTGGTTTCGCGGTGCCCACCACACGAGTGTCCCCTAACCGTGCCGCCAGCATTTCAATGGCAGCGGCGCCAGTAATGTCCAGGTCCAATCCAGCGTTCAGATCAGCAAACCGTTCCATCAACTTCGTCGCTGCATCGAGCGCCATCGATGTGCGATCGCGAGTCACAGCCGGCTGCTGATCAAGATCGTCGTCGTCGGAAACCGGCGGCTCGGCTGGCTGATACAGTTCGGTCAGCCATTTCCCAATCACTTGACTCCACGAGGCAATCGAAGCCTTTTCTTGGCCTGATCCGCCATCGCCGAACACAGCCAACCACTGAGCCACCGCGTCAGCGGCCGCTATCGCAAGCGGGTGAGACTCGACGGCCTTGGACGGCAACGGCTTTCCGATTCGAATCGGAAAATGATTGGCAAGCAGCTTGTCGAGCTCGGTAAGCCATCGATCCGAACTCTCTTCGTCTAAACTTTCGGTGACAAATCGGCACACGTCAGCGTGCCGCACCATCGCCGCCAATGACTGCCACGTTCGTCGCTGTAAATGGGAAGCCGTTAAGTCAAGCAGTCGACCGACCGCGGTTTCCGAAACCGTCCAACCGAGATGCCGAAACGTCTGCACCCCACAGCCCCGCAGACTGACTTCGATTGGACCGACTTGGGATTCATCAGTCACGCCGACCGTCACTTGATCGGCACGATAACGCACTGCAAATTCCGCCATTGATTCCGCAACTGCCATGGCTTGATCTGCGACGTCACCCGCGGAAATAAGGTGCGCGTCTTCGATCGGCAAATGATGTTCAGTCCACCGATCCGTTTGGACACAGCCGAATTCGTCGAACCGATCCGCCATCGACGATGGCGCCGCAACGATCGACAGCACATCCGAGTGCAGATTCCTAAGCATCGCCGTCATCGCGCCGCTCAGGTCACTTGTCCCGATCAGCACAACCGTTTTTCCGGTTTGACATCGGTCCGCGGTGACCGCCTTGCGCCGCTCGACATGCGGATCGGCCAGACCCACATTTGCAAGCGATGTCAAATAGTTCTTGAAAATATGGTCCAGCAATTTCCAGCGGCGTTTCTCGGATTCGGTCTCGGAAACATCGTAGACGTCTCGAAACGTCAACTGGCTTGACGCGAGTTCTTCATGCAAGCGGCGCAGCATGCCCGCCAATTCCAGCCATGGCGAGATCGGTTCGGGTGGCGGGATCGTTGGGATCAACGGTTCCAGTTCTTCCGATCGCATTTGCCGCATGACCTCGGCCCACGCGAGCGTCTGTTCGAACTCGAGCGCCAACGTTGCCGTCGGTTCGTACAAGCGTTCGGCAAGGCTTCCGATGGTGGTCACGTCGGGCTGGCGCAATTCGATCGAGTTCGCTTCGCTGTACTGCGACAGCAAGTCTTGCAACCGATGCGAGCCTCTGGCCGATGGCAACACGCACAACAATCCAGAGAGATCCAGTTGGTGGTCACGCTGGAATCGCTCGGTCAACGTCGTCACAGAGCGTGGCAACAGGGGACCGTCCCAGCCAACAAACACAGTTTCACAGGATGTCGAAAAAAGTTTCACGCGGCAGTGTCTTGGGGTGTGAACGTTGAAGCCAGAAGTTTCGGCGATTGTCGGCCATCGTTTTGACACGTTTGGTCACTTGAAAGCAACCTTGCCCAAAATTTATTTCGCCAGACCAACGCCGAAGCGCAAAACCTCGTTTTCACTGCGTTTCAGGCAACAATCCCAGTCGCCAGGCATGCGAATTGGCAATAACCGAGTCAACCGATTTGGAAAACTTTGCGGGTCGTATTGAATGTTCGGGCCCAGATAGACGATACACAGCACTGCGAGTTCCCACAGACATAGCCGTGCGCATGGAGGCGCACAGACATGATTCTCTGGACAATCAAACTGTTCAATACACTCCGACGAGCAATCGCCGGGCGTCGTTATCCGCACCAACTAGCCTGGGCCGTCGCGTTCGGGCTATTGCTTGGCATCATACCGCACGGCAACTTGCTGGCGATCATGCTGTTGGTGGTCGTTTTGTCGTTGAAGCTGAACCATGCCGCGGCGGGCTTGACCGCCATCGGTGTGTCGTTCATCGCAGCGCGGCTAGATCCGATTTCTCACGAAGTCGGTAACTATGTGTTGACGCACCCCGACGTGACCGAGGTCGCCGCCAATGCGTGGGCGTTACCGCTGGTTCCATGGATGGACCTGAACAACACCGTCGTGATGGGCAGTTTTGTGATCGGGACCTTGGCGCTGCTGCCAGTGTTCATAATCACTTATCCCGTGTTCCGAGCATTCCGTCCCAAGGAAGACTCGGCCGAATCGGAAATTGCGGCATCGAAACTGCCGACCGACACCCGTCAAACCGATTTGCACCAAACCGAAACTCGGCCGATCACGCTTGTCGATCATGGCCATGGTGCAGTGCCATCACCGCACCGTGAAAGCCAGCGCGACGGTCAACGTGACAAGTCTGGCGCGACCAACAATCGGATCGACTTCAAAGAAATTTCGAGCGACGAGATTGGTGATGACGAAGTCACGGCAAATGACGGAACCAAGGTCGCCGTACAGACTCGAGTCGACGTGATCCGAATGTCCGATGCCTCGGCAGTCCCCGCACCTCATGACGACTACGCCTCGACGCAGTCCCCATCCGCTTCATCAAATGCGTTTGATGAAAGCCAACCAATGGACGAAGCACTCAACTACTTGCTGCGTCAATTGCGAGACTCACAGACAAGGAAATCGGTATGATTCGCTGGCGTTTTGTACTCACTCGGTTGATTGTTGTCGTTGCGATCGTCTTTCTGCTTAGCTGGGGACTGGGACCGCTGGCGACTTATGTCACGGTTCGCGGAATCGAAAGCGTCACGGGCGCTAAGGTCGACATTGCGAGAGCGAACGTTGGCCTATTTCCGCCGCGCGTTCAGTACGTCAATGTGCAAATCACGGATCCGCGTGATGGCAAAGATATGCGAGATGCAATCCGAGCGGATTCAATCGAGCTGGTGATTGATGGCGACGCGATGCTGCATCGCCGCTGGGTCGCTAGCAGCGGTGTGATCACAGGATTGCAAATCGGATCGGCACGCGAAACCTCTGGCCGGATTGAAAACACAATATCGGCTGACAAGTCGGATGACGGAAAATCCATGCTCGCCCAACTGCTTGGCGCTCAAGTCGATCAGCTTGGCGACCAAGCCGAATCGCTGGTCACGGATTTAGAAACGCTGCGCCGCAGCAAAGAGATTCGCGCACGCTGGGAAGGCGAATACGCCGCCACGGTTCTGCGAGCACGCCAGTTGGAGTCGAAAATCCGAACGATCAGCGAACGTGCAAAAGGGATCGATAATCCGTTGCGTGACTATGTTGAAATCGAACGTACTTTCGCCGAAGCCCGCGAGGCAAAGGACGACTTGATGGCCGTGCGCCAGTCGCTCGATTCACTTCCCGAACAATTGCAACTCGATTTGGCATCTCTCGAAGAAGCGAAACGTATCGACATCGCCAAAGTAGACAAGTACATCCCTGGCGATCTTAGCAATGCGTCGGGGTTCGGAATCGATATCATCACCAATGCGGTCCGCGATCAAATCTTAGAAATCAAGTCCTACTTGGACAACGGTCGAACTCTTGCCAACTACACCATCGTGGCGCCGGAGAGTCTGCGTGTCCGCGGTGTCGATCATAATTTGGAACGTGTTGCACGTCCCGAACTGATGGTCCGTCACTGCGAAGTCAACGGACTGATGCGTTCCGGCGGCGATGTGTACGCCATGACTGGCATCGTCGAAAACATGACACCCACGCCTGAACAACTTGCCGAGCCAACGCGTGCTCGATTCCGTCTCGAAGGACCGGAAGTGCTGCGAGTCGAGTATGTTCGCGATCGACGTAATGACGCCAACGTCGACTTGCTGACACTGCACTGGCCCGAAATGGACGCCAAGCCGATGCGGTTGGGCAATCCTGCCGAAGCTGGTTTGGCAATCAACGGTGGTAAGCGAGAACTGTGGGTTCAAGTTCGCACCGAAGGCAACGCAATCGAAGGCCGATTGGTCAGCAAGCAAACCGGCGTGCAGATGGACCTGAATGTTGATCCCAAATTTAACAACGCTGCCGGTGTCGTTTCAATGCGAGACTCGTTGGCGGCCGTTGACCGAATCGAAATTGATGCCAATTTCGCCGGCACTTGGAAAGACTTGGACCTAAAACTCAACACGAACTTGGGCCAAGTGATGCGTCGTGCATCGCAAGATGCGATCGATGGCCAACTTCGTGACACAAAAGCAAAGATGACCGCCAAGATCGAAAAGGTACACGCCGACCAAACGATCGCGCTGCGTCAATGGCTTGGATCGCAAGCTACCGAAGCTCGGACCCTGCTAGCCAGTGCCGACAAGTCGATCGAAGAAATGAGCCGCAAGGTTCTCAGCGAAGCCGGCAACGCCGAAGCCATGCTTGGCAGTCGGTTGCGAAGCGCGATCGAAAGCAAGCTGCGATAGCCCCTGCGGCTAATACCAGCTCGCTGGGCAGGGAAACAGCCTCAAGTCCTCAATACGGGAACTCAATAGTGGGGTTCTGCTCCTAGGGCCGCATTCTTGATCTAAGATTTGAATAGAATGATCGATTGCATTCGATCATCTACTCTCTTCGGCCGGTCAGACGGAGCTTAGCGTGCAGCGTCTTCTATTTTTGTGGGCATGGGGCCTAGCGGCGATCGCGATAAACGCGAACGCAGATCGGGCAAACGCTGACGAACCTCTTCGCTGGCAATCCTCTCGAATCAAGGGCACCCCGGACCCGCCGTTGCCCTACCGGCTCGAACGCATTTTCGCGGACGCCGATTTAAAAGGGCCCACGGAAATGGTTCGTCTTCCCGAAACCAATCGATGGGTCGTCGTCCAGCAAAACGGAACCGTCGTTACGTTCGACAAGTCGGATCCATCTAACCTGCACACCGCGATGGAAGGTAAGACGTTCGGTAAACCATTGTCGCGTAGCTACGGTATCACCTTCGATCCAGACTTTCCCCGCACGCCCGAATGCTATCTCGCTTACACATCGCTTTTGAAAACAGCCGATGGAACTCGCGTTTCGCGTTTTCGCGTAACCGATACGAACCTGATGACGATCGACCCGGCTAGCGAAACCGTTCTGGCAACTTGGAATAGCGAAGGACACTCCGGCGGCAGTCTGCACTTCGGCGCCGATGGTTACTTATACGTGTCGGTCGGCGACGGCCAAGATCCCAATCCTCCCGATCGATTGGACACCGGCCAGGATTTATCGGACTTCGAAGCATCGATTTTACGCATTGATGTGCGTGGTCATTCACCCGAGCAACCGTACCGAATCCCCAAAGACAATCCGTTTGTCGGAGTGCCAGGCGTGCGAGGTGAGATTTGGGCATTCGGACTGCGAAATCCCTGGAAGATGTCGTTCAACCCCAAAGACAACTCGCTATGGACCGGCGATGTGGGTTGGGAAATGCGAGAGATGGTCTACAAAATCGAGCGAGGTGCCAACTATGGCTGGAGCCAGACCGAAGGCAGCCAAGTCGTCAAGAGTGACGGCTACCGCAGCGACATACCGATCACGCCGCCGACAGTCGAACATGATCACACCGAGGCTCGCAGCATTACCGGTGGCTATTTCTGGCAAAGTGATCGCATTTCAGCGCTCAAAGATGCCTACATCTACGGCGACTGGATGACAGGGAAAATATGGGCGTTGAAATACGCCGACGGCAAAGTCACCTGGCAAGCGGAAATCGCCGACAGCACATTGCAGATCATCTGCTTCGCGAGCGACGACGATGGAGAAATTTTAACCATCGGCTATGACGGAACAATCCATCGGTTGATTCCAAACCTTGATGAGTCCGCGGCCGCCGCCTTCCCCCGCCGACTTAGCGACACAGGCCTGTTCACGAAGACCGAGGATCAAACCCCCGCAGTCGGCGTGATTCCCTATTCGATCAACGCTCACCACTGGTCCGATCACACTGATTCGCAACAGTGGATCGGAATCGTGAGTAACGAAAAGATTTCGACGTTCGACAAGAGTGATTGGCAAACCGGTCAGGTTGCTGGTTTCTTTTCATTCCCCCACAACACCGTGCTAGCCAAAACGGTCACTTACTTAGCTGACACTTCGGACCCAGCATCTCAGCGCCGGCTCGAAACGCAAGTTCTGCATCGCAACCACGATGATTGGAACGCGTACAATTACATTTGGAACGACGACCAAACTGACGCGATCCTGCAAGACAATGTCGCAGTGACTCGCGAATTGACGATCGCAGATCCATCGCAGCCAAGCGGGCATCGGACCCAAACATGGCTGCACGCCAGCCGCGATCAATGCTCGCTGTGCCACATTTGGAGCGCTAGCACGGTTCATGGTTTCAAACTGGACCAGCTCAATCGAACCTACGCCGACGAATCCGAGAACCAGCTTGATAAGCTAAAACGCATCGGACTTTTAGACGAAATATCAGCCGACGTTGGTGTCTGCGCCAACCCTTATGACCACTTGGCTTCAATCGAAGACCGGGCACGCACCTACCTCGATCTGAACTGTGCCCATTGCCATCGTCGCGGCGGCGGAGGAACCGCGCCGTTCGAACTGGTCCGCAACGTTGACTTGGACCAATTAAATTTGGTCAACGCGATGCCAACGCAGGGAACCTTCAATATTCCAGACGCACGAGTTGTCGCGTCTGGCGACCCGAGCCGCAGTGTCCTGCTGTACCGGATGGCTAAGGCTGGACGCGGTCATATGCCGCAATTTGGACCAACCCTGGTCGATGATGCCGGTATTCAAATTGTCCACGACTGGATCGCGTCGCTTGACGCCGATGTACCTGCCCAGCCATACGACGATACAATCTCGCAGCTCATCCATTCACCCGTTGATGATGACACCACCGATCGGATCAACAGCCTGTTGCAGTCCGTCCCGTCGGCGCTGGCCCTATCGGTCGCCTGTGCAGACCGAGACATGCCGGCATCGCTGCGCGAACAAATCGCCGCGAAAGCATCCAAGGACACATTGCCCGAAGTGCGAGATCTGTTCGAGCGGTTTCTTCCCGCACATCTCCGTATCGTTCGACTGGGCGATCACGTTATCGAGAATGAATTGCTAAGCATTCCGGGCGACATTGCCCGTGGTCGCGACCTGTACTTCAACCAATCAGGCATCACGTGCAAACAATGTCACCGCATCAGCGATCCCGGCCCTGCGGTCGGTCCCGACTTGAACAACATCGGCGGAACTCGAACACCTCTGGAAGTGTTGCAAAGCATCTTGGATCCTTCTGCCAAGATCGAAGAAAAGTACCGAGGCTACATTGCCCTAACGACGGACGGCCAGGTAATCAGTGGCTTGAAGCAAAGCGAAACCAAAGACGCGGTGTATCTAATCGACGCACAAGGAAAATCGCACGAGCTTTTGCAAGACGAAATCGAGGACCTAAAGCCGCTGGAAAAATCCTTGATGCCCGATCGACTGCTCGCCGACCTGACGGCCCAACAAGCCGCCGACCTATTGGCATTCCTGACGTCACAGAAAAGTCCGAACTAGCACGAACAATCGGCAAGGTTTATTGTCCCAATTCGTGCTGTTGCACGATGTCCAGATGAACCTCGCGCATTGTTAGCCAAAAATCATTTTTGAGTTTTACGTCATTCGCTCGGACGATATTCAAGCTGACTTGCAGTTTCTTTAGCGAGGTATCGAACTGGCTCTTCGTGCACCCTTCTTTGGCGATCGCTCGTTTACGAACTGTGCCGGTGTATCCCGGTTCAAGCCGCACAAGTTCATAGACGGCTTGCGATAGCGCATCGAGTTCACCAACGGATTGGTACGCGGCGGGGTAATGCACGTCGCGAAAGTGTTGCATTTCGATCAGCGCAGCATCGCCACCAGGCATCTTTCCGTAATACACGGCGTCGGGATATGTCTGCGGAATCCGAGTCTTCCAATCCCAAACTGCCATGACCTTGGGATTCCAACCGCCTTCTTTCGGTTTTTGTTCGGATAGTCCCGTGTTGTCCCAGAGCGATGGATAGGGCGATCCCTTGCTTCCAAATACCGTGCAAACTTTGTGCTCGATCACAAACTGAAAAGCTTCTTCGAATGTCTTGATCATAGAAGGCGGGCGTTGCAAGATATTGTCGCGAGCCGGGCGCTCGCTGACGAAGCTGAACCGGAATTGATAGAGCCAGTTTTACCAGAATTGCCGAGCAACCAGAGCGCCGCCGCGCTGTG
The DNA here is from genome assembly GCF_007860175.1 of Rubripirellula reticaptiva. Lineage (NCBI taxonomy): Bacteria > Pseudomonadati > Planctomycetota > Planctomycetia > Pirellulales > Pirellulaceae > Rubripirellula > Rubripirellula reticaptiva. The sequence continues at coordinate 819,932 of NZ_SJPX01000002.1, forward strand.
ACCGCCGGACCAAACTGTCCACGATACGACAGGACGCCAACCTAGGCGAACTCGATCAGCCCGGCGGGCAATCGCAAGGGTTGCGTTTCACGACTGTTCGCCGCGGTGAATCCGTGATCGAGTAAAGTTTCACGCATGCCTGAGCGGTGGAGGGTGGTCGGTGCTGCCCAGCCGCGCCTGTTGTTTGCTGCATTTGCCAATGCCAAGCTTCTTTCTAACCTTGTGTTGTCGAGCCGTCACGGCTTGACCCTTTCCAGGAAGGAAGTGGTTGTGCGATTTCGCGGGTGCTCATTAATTTGACGCTCGCATCGCACGCTTTGGATGAACCGAAGCGACCATCGTCTCCCTCAGCGTTGTCGATCGCCTCTGCCGAATCAGTGGGCGAAGTGATGGAAAGGAATGCCAGAATGTTTGCTCCTACAAAGCGTTTTGAACACGTTGCGTTATGCGTCACACTTAGCCTGCTGACCTCGACGGTTGTCGTCGCAGCCGATCAAATCCAATTTGACTTACCGCCGGTAATTGCGGCAGAAGTCTCGCCCGACGACACTTCGCTTGTCACTATCGAACTTCGTCTTTCGTCGATGATCACAACGCCGACGATACCGACAATCGATCAGTGGCTGGTCCGCTGCCAACCTCGTGACGCCGCGATCACGATCGCTGACTACGCGCCACGAACTGAAACGGCCAGCGATGTGTCGTCGCCGATTCAGGTCAAGCAAGTCGAAGAAAAAAACTTAACGTTGGGACTGTCCGCCAACGGCAGCTACGGTCATCTCGCCAGCGGAAGTCTGGGTGCCGACCAGGGCAACAAGAACATCAACTCGATCGAGTTCCATCGGCAAGCGGCCGTCCAGGCCGTGACTGCAGCTGGCACAATCAACCGCGGGCGCGGCGTGTATTTCAAGCTTCGCTGGACGGCACAGCAAGTATTAGAAGGCGAGAAAGTGTTTCGCATCACACTTGCCGTGCCCGCGAACTGGCGAGGAAGTTTGATGGACGTTTCGGTGATCGCGCAGTCCGATCACAAAACGTTTGGCGGGTTCGATCGAGAAACGAAAACGTTTGGTTCCGCAAATTTTGTTGTGGCGACCTACCGAGCGGGCGACGAAGTCGCCGCCAATCAGGCGGCACGAATCGCTGAAGCGGAATACGCACTGCGGAATATTGCCGGGCGACTGAAACCAAAATCGCCCCCACACTCACTACCATCGATGCTGCGTGCTGTTGCGATCAAACTGGACTTGGAACCGAGCGCCGCGGACACACGCTGGCTCGCTCGTTTTCTTAGCGGAGCGGCTGATCCCTACTTGGACGATCAGATCACCAAATTGCCGATGCCCGTTCGTATCGCCGCGCTCGACTATGCCGATTCGCGAGACGACTTCGTCTCGCTCAATCACATCGAAGGCGCTCAGCGATTGAATTCTCAGCCGCTTGATTCTCAGCAACTGGATTCTCAGCAACTGGATTCACAGCAACTGGATTCACAGCAACTGGGGACTCGGGTCGTGGTCGCCAAACCAGCGATTGAGTGACGGCAAAGCCGACCAGAAATTGGCTCGGGCGTGCCAAACGCTAGTTGTTACTGAAACCGATGGCCATCACCGCATCACGGCCAAGTGGGTTCTTTAAAAATTGGTGGTGACAGTCGGGGCACAAATCGTATCTGCCTTGGTGACTGAGCTGCGAGTGGTCGTCGCCAAGCGGTTCGCCGTGCATCAAGTCGCCGTGCATCAAGTCGTCGAGCGATTCGTCATCGAGTGACTCGCTATGCAAGCCTTCCAGTAATTCATGCAGCTCGCTGAGTTGATCAACGTCGTCGTTAAAAACCATCGTCGGTTCTTCGATAGCCGACTGGATTTCAATTTGCACGACGTATCGCGTCTGCTCGGCGGTGTCGATTTGGCGCTTACAACGATCACAGGTGTAGTGAATCATCGGGCATGGTATCCGACTGTGAGGATGGATGATGGCGTGACCGACACAAGACCGGTCAAAAGAAGAGCGAATGAATTTCGTCGTCATCCACCTTCATGTTAGTGACGTCGGATAGCGGTTCGCAAGCCAAATACCACGGACTTTTTCATCGCTTCCCAATCGCTATTGACATGACGCGATTTAGCGAGCCGAAATCCGCATCCGCGCAGGACACTTTCGGTCAGTCGGAACAGTCACTTCGTCAGTGGTGTCTTGATTTCGACCAGCATTCCTGGCAAAAAATCGGTGCTCAATAAATCGAGATCTCGATCATCTAAGATTTTCAACGTCAATTTCCGTTTTGCTGCTTCACTTTGCAAGCGTTTGATGGCAGGAACATGCCCATAGGCAAGCAAACACTTACCACCTGGTTTCAAATGTTCGGGCAAACCATCAAGCAGCGAATCCATCAGCGCAAAACCCGGATCGTAGAACGCATGATCGAGCGGCTGGTTGATCGATCCGTCTTCCCAGGGAGGATTGGAAATGATCAGGTCAAATTTTTCGTCGGAGCGGATTACCGCAAACGCTCCTGGTGACTGCTGCGAAACCAGTCGCACGTCAAGTTCGTCATCGGGCGCTAGCATCGCTGCATTGTACTTTGCACATGCAGCAGCAGCGGGATTGATGTCCGTCGCAACGACTCGCTTGGCGTCGTTCTGCAGACACAGGATCGAGATCAATCCTGTGCCGGTGCCAATTTCCAGAACGTCACGTCCTGCGGCGATCGTGTTGTCGACGATTTCTTTGCGCAGCGAGATCGTGTCATCGGCTTCCCAGAACACCGACTCGAATTGCACAATCTCGCCAAACGCCAACTCGTCGACCGTCCAAGTCTGACGAACGTCGTACGAGTAATCCAAATCTTCGCGGTATTCGGTTCGGCAACCGAGTGAACAGCAAACCGTCAACAGAAGACCGAGGACAAGACGTCGCATAGTAGGCACATCGTTGGAGGACAGCCCATCAGGCTGCTGGAATGGTATTCCAAACAAGCTAAGGCCTGGGCAGCAACAATTCAACAGTTGAAAGCTCAACAACCGCACGTCGTGCTAGCTGCGAGCATGCGCCCGGCGAAGCCGTTTCCCTTCATTCGCTAAAAAAGGATCCCCATTGCCGTGCCAATGATCGACATGGCAACCACCGCGGTGACGATGCGCATCAGGATGGGTTGGATGATGTTGAGCTTAGAGAGCATGCTGGATCCGGTATCGTTTGAAATTTGATCGAACGATCGTTCCAGCACACCTGACATCTCGCCGACACCGATCGTTGCTTTTTCGTCATCGGTCAGCATTTTGACTTGGCGGAACGCTTCGGCGATCGTCGCTCCGTTCTCGATCGCGACGCCGGCTTGCAGGAGATCGCGTCTGGCGGCTTCGTTGCTGACGGTCCTCGCGGCTGTTTGGATCATCATTTCAACTCGATGGCCGCCGACACCGTAAAGCAACGACATCACTCGAAAGAAAGGATGAAGAGCGATTTCTCGTTCGAGTGCGCCGACCAGCGGGATCGCTAAGCGAACTTGGTCGAAAAAGTATCGCACGGGCGTCATCAGCACGATCGCAACGATCACCGCAAGTTGGACCCACGAGAATGCTTCGACGAACAGCGTTGTGATTGCACCGCCGATGGAACCCAACCCCAAGTGCATCAGTAACTTAATCGCAGATCCAAACAGCATGACCAGGATCGGAAACAACCACAACTTGCGAAGAGCAGTGGCGGGACCGGCAAGCATTTTGCAGTGGCTCTCCAAGAACGCAAATGCTTCGTCGAGCCTGCCCGACATTTCTCCTGCCCGAACGACCGGAAGGAAAAACGGTGGCAGTCGGGGTTCACCGCTCGCCAGCGCTTCCGCAATGGACGAACCGCGAGAAACCTTTTCGGCCGCGTCGCTCCAGAGAGAGCCCAGTTTTGACCTGCGAATCGGTTTCAGGCACAACTCGAGGCTCCGCGAGATATTTGTTGTCGACCGGACACACATTCCAAAATCATGGCAGAAGCCTGCCAGCATTTTGTAAGGCGGACCCTGCAGACTGTTCAGCACAAGTCGGCTGCGCTGACGAAACTGACGCCACAACCACTTCGGCAACTCGCTTTCCACCGATGCGCTACTCACCGATGCACTACTCACCGATGCACTATCCACAGATGCATTGGGTGTTCGTCTCGGGTCTCGGCCGTGGACTTGGTTCATGGGTGATCGAAACTGAAGTGGGCTGATAGGGAACAGCGGTCACAGAGAAGTCTGCCTGCCCACCGATGATGAATGACCACGCCATCGCAAATCATTCCTTTGCGGCCAGGATCTTATCGCCGTACATGCGGTGCAACGCCCTCAAAACGTGCTTGGCGATTGAGAAACTGCCTTTGGGATTGCTGTGGATACCGTCGTCACTGAGTCTTGACTCAGGCATCCACAAACCAGGCAGGCTAGCAGGCCCCATGATAACGATCTGTCGAAGCCACGTGTCGGGAACGAGTTCGAGGTCCTCTTGGTACGCGATCTCTCGCTCCAAGCTGGCATAGGGATCAAAGATGAATCCACGCGGGATTTCCATCAAGACGACTTCGGCACCGTGGTCGCGACATTGCCGAATCATCTTCAGCAGGTTCGCTTTCGTCGATTGTCGTGAATAGCCTTTCAAGAAATCGTGGCCTCCCAGTTCAATGATCACGACTTGAGGATCGTGGCCAAGGACGCGCTCCATCTGCCCGAGGCCCTGCGACGTCGATATCCCCGAGAAACCACAATTGACAACCGGAACGCTCACCATCGCCTTTAACTGATCCGGGTAGCCACGATCAGGACGCATGCCATCGGTCAAGCTATCGCCAATGCAAACAATAGGACGATTCGCAACGAGCGCCGGAGGGCGACTGCAATGTTCGATTGCATTCCACTCGAAATACAAGAACGCCCAAGCAATCCATAAAGCTGCCGCGCCAAACCACCACCGAGTGAATCGTTGTGCCTGGGTTCGATGTTTCCACCGAATCGCTGCGACGATTGCCAAGACGATACTTATCGTGATCACCGCGGGCGTGCGTGGTGCAAGCTTGGCGATGAGAATGACCAAACAAATGAAAAGCGGAACCCACCCAGGCTTGCCACGTTTTGCCAAAAAAGTGTGACACCCGATCCAAAACGCAACCATCCAAGGAAGGACGCTTGGGAAGCTGAGCAGCGCCAAAGCGATAACAAACAGTCTTCCAAGTTGCGCGAAAAGACTTGGTCGACTTCGACTTAATCTTGTCAACGGTTCCGCTTCGCCTGCGTTCCCTGGTTCCATCACGCTCGCCTCGCATCTGACTGTCGCTGGTCGTCCATTGCCACACCGCTGATTATGGACAGTCGGTCGTATTGGATCGATGAAACGGATTTCAAAGTCTGCCCCGGCCGTTTCCGAATCGAAGCTTTACGTGCGAGGCAATCAGCCGTTCTACTGTGTGTAATCGCAGTGACGCTTCGCGCCCGCTAAGCGTAATTCCCTCCTCTCATTTCCGTATTCGATTCTCTGTTATGGTCTTCGCCAGTGTATAAGACATTGACTCTCGCTTGCATTCTAGGTCTTGCCACCATCGGATGCAGCAAAACGACGCCCGTCAAAGAAATTTCAATCGAACAAAGTGGAATTGCGGTCGAGGACATCTCGCCAAGCGAGGTGGATCTCGCTTGGCCGCAATGGCGAGGCGGGACCGGCGGTCTGGCTGATGAAAGCAGCGTTCCCACCACCTGGACTGATCAGACGAATGTCCGTTGGAAGGCCGATGTCCCCGGTCGCGGTCATAGCAGCCCGATTGTCGTTGGCGACCTCATCGTGCTTGGTTCGGCAACCGAAGAACCTCCGCAGCAGTTGGTGGTTGCGTATGACCGCGCAAGTGGTCAAGAAAAATGGCGAACGGTTATCCATAGCGAGGGATTTCCCTCGAAACGATCCGTTCACCAGAAGGCAACTCAGGCCAACAGTACGCTCGCATCCGACGGCACTCACTTCGTCACCGCGCATCTCAACGGCGACCATATTTGGGTCACTGCGTTGGGGAGCGGCGGAGAACTGCTTTGGCAAACCGATATCGGTGCGTTCAGTTCTAAATTCGGCTACGCGCCCTCGCCTGTCATCTACAAGTCGCTCGTCATTGTGGCTGCCGACAACCAAGGCGGCGGCTACTTGGTCGGACTAGACATTCGGACCGGCGACATTGGATGGCGCCGATCTCGGGGAGCCGTCAGCAGTTACTCCAGCCCCGCGTTGGTCACGTTGGATGGATCCGATCAACTCGTCATCACAGGCTTGGAAAAAATGGCCAGCTACAACCCGGCAACGGGAGATCTGATTTGGGAAACCGAGTGCATCTCCGAAGCGACGTGTGGCACAGTCGTCTCGGATGGCACCCATGTTTTTGCCTCCGGTGGATACCCCGACAGCGAAACCGTTTGCATCGACGCAACCGGCAATCGCGTCTGGGAAAATCGAACGAAGGTATACGAGCCATCGCTAATCACCGATGGTGAAAATCTGTTCGGGATCACCGACGGCGGAGTCGCCTATTGCTGGGACGCTGCCAACGGCACCGAGCACTGGAAGAAACGCCTGGGCGGCAATTTCAGCAGCTCACCGGTCATTTGTTTTGGCAACATCTACGTATCTGACTTGTCCGGCAATGCCTTCGTATTCAAAGCCAGCAAAGACAGCTACGAACTGGTCTCGAAAAACAAGCTAGGTAACGACTGCTACGCTAGTCCAGCGATCGCAGGAGATGCGATTTTCTATCGAGTCGGAATCGGCAGCGGTGAGGAAAGAGTTGAAAAACTGTACTGCATCGCAGCGGCGTCGACAGACGAACCCTAGAGGAGAGTCTAAGTGTTGAGTCCCCGATAATTCGCCGAGGCTTCACGCTGTGCGATACTGCCCCATACGAACCGCTGCCCGACGATTGCTAAAATGGAAACCACACGCGGGCCGTCGCCTGAAATATCGCCGTAACATGTTGGTAAACCGTGTGACAAACAGGATCTCAAGACCATCCGCCGAAGCATCAAACCCGGCTTTCTTTTTGAGGAAAAAACGCTTCGCGCGAGCTCAGGTTGGGGAGCAACAAAAGAGAAAGGTTACTGCCAGCTCGTCAACTCGAGCCAGCAAAGAGAAAGGTCAGGCGTTTCTCCCGCCGGGAATCGTGACAGTTACTGCAGACACATTCGTGTCGATTATCGTACTTTGCATTGGAAGCGGACGGTAACGCTTTCGCCTACTCGCAGTTTGTCTGTTAGGTTCCAGACCAACTGCATCGAATCGGCGTCGTTTTCTACCGAGCTGAATTCGGCGCCGCCGCTGCAGGTTTGGCTGTCGACGACATATTCCAACCGAGTCGTCAAGTTGTCAGTCAACGTGACGTGATCGACGGCCGAATCACCTACGTTTTCGACACGGATGGCGAACGTGATCACTTCGCCTGGCTTGGCATCGGCGCGGTCAGCCAGTTTTACGACTTGCAAACGTCCGGCTTCGGGAAATTCGTAGATCGTTAGGCCTTCGACCGATTGATCGCGAACGATCGTCGGTGGCTTCAAGTCTTGAATTTCAACTTCCACGGATTCGTCAATCGTCCAGGCCACGGCCGCCAAGGCAAGACGCTGAACTTCGGCCAGCTGGTCATCACGCAGTAGGTTGACTTGATCCAGTTTCAAACCGGTCAGCAGAGCCAAAACGTCGACATTTTGGATGGGCTGCAAGACGCTGTCGACAGGCACGCCACGGTTTCGATCTCGCATCGCGTCGATGCGTCGTGACACATCGGCGTGTCCTAGTTCGACGGTTTCGCCAATCACGACACCGCCTTCGTTGATTCCAACACGGCCTGCGCCAACAGGACGATCCACAGCGGCCAGTCCAATCGAATGCCCGCCGGCAACGGCCCCAGTGATCTTGCGTACCGACGAGAACCGAGGTGCATAGACACAAACACGGTTGCTTGCGTTGGTTTCGATGTCGCCAGCTTCGGTCGTGTAGTGAACGACTGTGTCTTCGGGTTGTAGGCCACCGATCGTATCGTCGCGGCGTACGAAAACGTCCGAGTTTTGATCGCCACCGTCGCACAAAAACTCTTGCGGATCGTATCCGGTCACGCAAGGAACGTTAGGCATCGCATAACCATGGGGGACGACTTCGCAGGCTTGGCAACCACAGCCTTGGCCACCACAGTCCTGCGGCGCAGGTGCTTGGCAAGACTGGCAGGTTCCTTCGAATGGAACTTCCGTAAAGATCGTTTCGGGTGGGCAAGCAACGTCGGTGTTTAGATCGCCAATGAAGGCAACCTGCGAGACCGATTGATTCGTTTTTGAATTCGGAGCCGCCGCTTGATTGGCGTATTGTGGAGCTACGGCTGCAGGCGACGAATCCATGGCAGCAGGCGGTGCGATAGCAACTGCCTGCGGTGCTGGCATGTGGATCGATGGTGCATGCGCAAGCTTCTTGGTCGACGTGACTCCGCATCCGGTCATGACCAGAACCGCGGTTGTCGCCAGCGAGAGCGTCAAAGTGGTGATCGTTTTCATTGCTGCGTCAACGTTTCGGGAGCAGGAGCGTAGATAGGAGCCCACATCGGGTAGCCAAAGAAGAACCGCGGCAACAGTTCCGGTTGGGCAGGTGGTGCGAGCGAACCGATTCGCACGATCGCCAGAGGACGACCAAAGCGGTCGGCCACTTCGAGTGCGTCTTGAAATTCAGACACCTCGATCGGGCGATTGGTTTCGGGCGTTTGAACCATTGGCGTCGCTAGCTGTGGATCTTCGAGATAGATCACTCGCGTCACCAGTTGGCCACTCAGTGCGGCAACCAAGTCCGATTCATCAAGCTGGATTTGGATCGGATGACGGGTTGCCAAGCCGGGTGGCGGGAACGTGCGATCGATCAATTCGATCGTCGGAAACAGTTCCGCTCCTTCGCGGCCAGGGATCTGTGTGATTTGGAAGCGGTAGACTCCGCCGACCAACAACCCAGCTTGTAAATTTTCGGTAGGTTCAAGGAATGCACCGGCTTGGGCCAGCGAGAACTTCGTTCCCAGGGGACCGATGATCGAGACCGGTTGTAAGTAGCCATCGCATAGACCACGACCGCTGTTGCGAGCTGCACCCACGTATCCGGGCGGCAAATCGGCTGACAGCAATCGATGACCACCGCCGGAGGGCAGGTACGTCGACGGATCAGCGGCATCGAGCTTTGGTATCGACTGAGTGGACATGAATCCCACGCAGACGAAACCGACGATCAAGCTTGTTCGAATGAAGTGGTGCATCGGATCGCCGTGTCTGGCTATGAATCAAGAGTTACCGAAGAAACGCGACGAGCTGTGGTGCCAACTCGCCGCGTTTCGTTTTTTAACTAGACCAATCTGGTTGGTCGAAACGCAACGTTACTGGTTGCAGTTCGGGTCCACCGCTTGGCTTGGGTGCTGGTACAGTCCGCGACCGTTTGGCACACCTGGGTTCAAGTTCTGTTCGGTGATCCGGACACGGCTAACTGGGTTGGGATAGCTCATGCCAGGTTGTTGGCGAACGTTGATCTTGACCTTCTCAACCGGGCGAGGAATGTTCACCGCCGTGTGGTTGCGAATGACGTGCTTCTTCAGACCGGCTGGATGTCCAAGCGGAATGTGAGGTGGTCCGGGCAATCCGATTGGCGTGCCAGTAATTGGCATGCCGTACTGCGGTGCGTTGTAACCAGCGACCATGCCGGGCAATCCGACGGGGCTGCTGACACAACCTGCACTGCCACCCATTCCACCGGCTCCGCATGAACCGCCACAACCTTCTGTCATTGCCGGAGCAAACGGTGCAGGAAGTCCTGCGATTGGTGGTCCGTACATTCCACCTGCTGCTAGGCCCCCGCCTATTCCACCGGCTCCCGACATTTCGATATCTTTATCGCCCAAGCGAATGATCGCTAGGATCGAACCGCGACGATCCGCTTCGACGATGGGGTCGATACCCGGATCGAGCCGAGTGCTGACAAGCGTGTCGATACCGGCAAGTGCTGGGCCTTGGAAATCGGGATCTGGAAGGTAGATCACTTTGGTGACGAAGTTACCGGTCAAGACTTGGTCGAAGTCTTCTTCGGTGAACTGAATCGGTACTGAATTGTGAGCCAAGTAGGCTCCGGTGCGAGGGTTTGCATAGGCTAATTCAACCGTCGGATACAATTCGACGCCTTCACGACCAGGGATATTGGTCAGCTTCAACCGATACAGTCCGCCTTGCGGAAAGTTTTGACGAGCTGGAACGACAAGCGGTTCGCTGTCGAACATGCCCGCACCGGTCGCGTCATAGCGAACGTACATGCCGTCGGGTTGCCCCATAGTGACTTGAACGGTCGATGGGATCGCCGCCATGGCACCACCATCGCCCATGGCGTAACCGCCACCGGCCGGAATCATGGCACCTTCACCGACTCGACCACCGAGCAATCCGCCGAGGCAACCACCGGCTCCGCCGCCACAATTGCAACCTGCGTTACCGCACGAGTAATTGACAAGTCCGATGTCGCCGGATGCGTTGGACGCCGAAGTGCCCATCGATGGTCCGCCTTGCAGCGGAACGCTGTGCATGACATCAGGCCCCGCTTGGCCGATCGCACCTGGAGGCATAGGACCGTTCATCGGTCCCATCATTCCTGGGCCGCCCATCATCGGGCCTCCCATTCCGCCCATGGGTCCGCCCATTCCGCCGCCCGTCATTTGACCGCCGAACGGCGGGGCTCCCATGACGCCGGGGCCGGGGCCGCCGACACCAGGTCCCGGTTCAAGCATCATCTGTTCGGGTGGCAGGTTGTGGCGAACCGGCACACACCCGGTGGCGATCATCGCCGTGGCCGCCATTAGCGACATATGAGTGACGATTCGTTTCATCTTCTCCCCCGTTCCTTGGGTATTCAAACACGTGGTTGCTGAAGTGACAGCCTCGAAAGGACAGTCGGTTTGTTTTCTGGCTGGACTTACCCGGTTACGGGAACCTACGATCCGCCTCGAGCCATCATCTTTGCGTGAAGTGCGGTCATACCGGCTTCGTGTTTAGGTCATCGGCTCGTTACAGGCCGTATCTTTGAGAAAACCGTCACAACCGGCGCATGAAGATCGATCATTGCAAGCCCAATCTGTGTTTCCCGACCGTGAAACTGCTGTTCGCGCTATTTGCGACCACGTTTACGTGTCTAGAACTATGCATTGACGCGATTCCGCTGTTTGGCCAGCATGCCTACGCTGACGAAGTGGTCGCCGAGAAAAATCGTCCGATCGATCCCGAATTATCCCAGCCCAAGGCCGTCGCACTGCTCGAACAGGTCGTTCACTACATCGCGGACGGACCAGCCTTCGATGCAAAAGTCCGCGAAACCGTTTGGACAGCCGGCCGCGAAGTCGTCGGCGTGGGCACTTACGAACAAGCCGGCGGCGGAACGGGACGGTTCAATCTGCAAGTGACCATGCACGATGGTGACGGCAAGCATCGCTTTCAACAAATCAGCGACGGGCGACTTGCCTGGACACGCACCGAAATCGCTGGCGAAGTCTCGCTCCGCCGCGTCGATGTGGGGCGACTGGATGAATGGATTCGCGGTAACAGCGACGACAGCTCGATCGCGCCGCGATTACGAGTCGGTGCTTGGATCGAAATGCTGACCACGATCCAGCGTGATTACACGCTCACCGCCGCCAGCTTCAAACTCAAAGGCACGCCCGTTTGGGTTCTGACGGGGACGCTAAGAAAATCCAAGCGAGAACAGGTCTTGGCCGAGTCAGGGCTGACGACTTGGCCGGACCTCTATCCGACTCAGGTTCGCATCGCGATCGCAGCCAAGCACGACCCCAAAACGAACTTTGGCCAATGGCTGCCCGTCCACATCGAATACCGCAGCGATGCCGTTACAGTTTCGGATCCAGAAGATCCGACCAAAACCGTCACGACCAACGGACGCCTGATCACACTGATCGAACTGTATTCGCTACGTCCGATCCAGCCGCCACTGATCGAGAAGTTTCGCTACGAGAACGCAGACACCGAAGTCATCTTTGTCAACGAAACAGATCGCTATCTGCAAATGCACGGCGTTCAATTGACCGAGCGGGAACGCCACCTGCTCACTCGCTAGCACGGCCGGCGAGTATCGAAACACTGTCATTGATCGCCAAGCGACCGCTACTTTAGTTGACAACGGGTCCGATGGTAGACTGTGGCACCCGTTTTTGGTGCTTCCCGCACCCTGTTTCCGTGCCTCCAAAGTTGTCTGCGACTCATTGTCTTCGTCTACTTCACCCGCATCGGCTCCTGGGCCCTCGTCATCGTCTCGTTCGACGCTTTTCCACTGGGCTCAGCTCGTTCGCTTACCCAATGTCTTCACCGTTTTGGCGGATGTCAGTGCAGCGTTCCTGTTGGTCGCGCATGGCCCCACGCCGCTGCCGCGGTTCCTTGCCGTCGTGATCGCGGGCGTAGCCCTCTATTGGGCCGGGATGATCCTGAACGACGTTTTTGACGTCGTACAGGACAAAGCCCAGCGTTCGACGCGTCCGCTTGCCGCCGGTGCGATCCCAATCAGTCAGGCAAAATTTGCTGGATGGCTTTTATTAGGATTGGGCGTCGCGATTGGAGCCGCCAGCGGGTACTTGCCTGGCGGCGATTCCTATCCGGTGACATGGTTTCCCGCCGCGATCTCGGTGCTGTTGGCGATCATGATCGTGGCGTACGACGGACCGCTCAAGAAAACGCCGTTAGCGCCGATGGCTATGGGCGGCTGCCGCGTACTCAGTTTCCTGTTGGGTGCATCCCCGTTGTTCGCTTTGACTATTGGCCAGCCCCCATTCCCCCAGTACGTTGTCGGCATCGCGATGGCGTTCGGGGTGTACATCATGGGTTTGACGACGATGGCGCGTCGTGAGGCCGTTGGCGGCCCGTCGCACAACTTACCGATGGGATTGATCGTGACGGTGCTAGGGTGCGTGATGCTGGCGTTTGCGCCACAACTTGCGCGAGGTGCCAACATGGGGTGGACCGTTTCCACGCGAGACATCTTTCCCTTGATGATGGGAACGATCGCCTTTCCGGTGGTCGTGCGAGCGATCCGAGCCGTCCGCACCCCTACACCCATGAATATTCAGATGGCGATTCGTGTTGGCATTCTGTCTGTCATCCCGCTGGCCGCTGCTTACGCGTACTTAGGCGCCGGTTCGGGCTGGGCGCTAGCGATCTTTGCACTAGTTGTACCTTCGATGATTCTGGGCACCCGGCTTCGCGTGACCTGAGGATTACCCCTGGGGATGTCCGTGAAACGCTGCATCGCCCCATGAAACTAGGAAAAGTTTGCCTGATCGGGTTAAAATGCTGGACTGAGCTTACTGGACACTCCTATCATTCGGGTGTCGCAGAGAACGAACTTTGAGCCGCGAAAGAGGGAGTGATCGAAATGATGGTTATGCCAGATTTTTTCACTTCACCTTTAGTACAAGCTGCAACTTCCGTAGTGATTCTGTGCATCCTGATATCGGCGGCATTTTATGTCGTGGCAAGCTATCGGGACTATGTCGCTGACGACCAGGAGACAGGCTCGGATGCCCTCTTAAAGTTGCTGGAAATGCACCGCAAAGGTGACATCAGCGAAGAAGAAATCCGAACTATACAAGCTAGAACCCAGCAACAATCCGCTGGACCGATCATCCATGACGAGCCAACCTCCCCGGACGACTCGTCACCGAACACCCAAACTTGATGCTTTCCTAATCAGCATCCGATTTGGACTCCCACCGTTCGGAACTTTGAGTGATCGACTTTGACGGATTGTTTGAAGGACAACCCATCTGTCTGTACGCCCTCCCAATTCCATGATGGCATGCATTCGGAAACCATAGATCGTTTTTGAATTAGAACCACCTTAGGCTCGAGCTTTCGAGGATACGGATGACCCATCCCGCATTTCGGGGCGGATTCTGACGTAGCGACCACATGTCGCCCGTCGGAAACGTCACCGTTGAAGCGGGAAAGCATTCGAGCCGTGGCCCGAAACCGTAACAGGAGTCGTGTATGCCCTCGAAAGATAATACCCCCAGCGCACCCACCCGCCGAGGAACCTCAACCAACAAGAAGAACGCCTTTTGTTCATTCTGTCGGAAGAGTTACCGCGACGTCGGACCGCTTGTTGAAGGACCAGGTGACGTTTACATCTGTTCAGAATGCATCGAGCTTTGTCAGTCGATCCTCGATCAAGAACAACGTCGACGCGGCCCAAGCAAGTCGCTGTTCGGTGAAATTCCGACACCACGAAGTATCGTTGAACACCTTGACCAATATGTCATCGGTCAAGGCAGTGCCAAACGAGTGCTGGCCGTTGCAGTTCACAATCACTACAAGCGATTGAGTAGTGGTTTTGAAGGCGGATCCGAAGTCGAGATTGAAAAGAGCAACATTCTGCTAGCCGGTCCAACCGGCAGCGGTAAAACGTTGCTCGCCCGTTCACTCGCACGAATGCTAAACGTTCCGTTTGCAATCGGCGATGCAACCACGTTGACCGAAGCCGGCTACGTTGGCGAAGACGTTGAGAACTTGTTGTTGAAACTGTTGCATGCAGCTGACTTTGACGTCGAAGCTGCCCAGCGCGGGATCCTGTACATCGACGAAGTCGACAAGATTGGCAAAACGAGTGCCAATGTTTCGATCACTCGCGACGTTTCAGGCGAAGGCGTGCAACAGAGTCTGTTGAAGATGCTCGAAGGCACGGTTGCGAACGTTCCACCGCAAGGCGGACGCAAGCATCCCGAGCAACAGTACATCCAAATGGACACCAGCAACATCCTGTTCATTGTCGGCGGTACGTTTGTCGGAATTGAAGAGATCATCCGCAAACGACTCGGCCACAAGACACTCGGGTTTGGCGGTGGCGACAGCCAGCGGAATGACCAAACCGAGTCCGAATTGTTGGCTCAAGTGCAAACCGAAGACATCCTACAATTCGGTTTGATTCCCGAATTGGTCGGACGATTGCCAGTGGTCAGCTACTTGCAACCGCTTGATGAAGAAGGTTTGGTCAACGTCATGACCCAACCGAAAAACTCGTTGATCAAACAGTACGAAGCTCTTTTCCAAATGGAAAATTGTGAACTGAAGTTCACCGACGAAGCACTTCACTATGTTGCTCGCAAAGCCATGAACAAGGGCGTCGGTGCCCGTGGTCTGCGAGGAATTTTGGAAGAAGTGATGCTGGACATCATGTACGACTTGCCCGAGCAACCCGAAGGCACGCTGTATACGATCGACGAAAATGTTGTGTCAGGAAAGAACAAGTTGTTCCAAATGCCGACTACCAAGAGCGCTTAATTCCTAAGCAATCTTAAAGAGCCACGAAACGAAAACGCCGGCGATCACGAAAGTGACGTCGGCGTTTTTTCGTTTGAATGCGATCACGCGGCCGAATCACCAGCACTGGCCAGCGGTTGTGCCTCGCACTCCATCACGACCCGAATCGATGCGAACAAGACCACTCCGTTGACCAGGTGCCACAGAAAGTGAGTTCCAACCGGCCATGCCTGACAGACCGCCATGTCGATCGTGCGACAGCACAGTGACAAACTGAAACCGGTCAGCAACGTCACCATCCAACCAGCCGCCGGAAGACGCGAGATTTGATGATAGACCGTCATCGCACCAATCAGGACATAGGTGGGCGCATAAATCATCGATCCGTTCAGCCATCGCGGTAGACCCAGCATCGCTATGTTTGCAATCAAAAATCCGATGCAGCCGACCGTCGCAGCAAGCCGATTCCAAGCTAAGAACCGCACCAGATACAGCCACAAGAAATAGACCTGGAAAACAAAGATCGGCAGGATGTCCATCACCTGTGTCGCCCGGGTGGCAAACGTATGAAACACAAAACTGCCGAATCCAACCAAGCATGCCAGGACGATCATGGCGAACACCGTTCCGGTCAGCCGTGAACTTCGCCGCGCCAATCGATACGCTAGCGCGGCGGCGACCAAAAACGAAACATTACTGAGCGCATTGAGCGGTTCGGCCCAGAGAGCGTCACTGCAACGTTCACAATAGAAATCGACGGACTCGTTCACGACGGCGTGTCTCAGACTTCTAAATCGGGAAGGTTATTTTTGTGTTTCTCGTAGAATTTTGTGATGTCGAGACCACCGCGACGTTCTTCTTCCATCAATTTGATCCGTGATTCCAGACGCTCGACCCGGCGCATCAGTGCGGGAATCAGCTCGGGCGTTTCATCGCGAGGCTTTGGCCGCGGCACTGGCGGATAACCTAGATGACGCTGCATCGCTGCGAACAGAAACAGCGGATCTTTGCGCCGGTTGCCGATCGCAATCACTCCCTCGCGCTGGCCGAACAGAAACGGGCCTTTGCCATCGGTCGGCTCGCCAGCTGCTTCCAATTGGCGGCGATACTCGTCACTAGCCAAGACCAGCAAGTCAGCAAAGTCGACTAAGCCGATTTGGGAACGTAGCTTAAGAATCCAATTCGCCCAATCCTTGTCGAATATCGGATCGCCGCTGATCGCCGTCAGCCCTTTGTCATAGTTCAACCGGTTGCGGCAGAGAACTTCGAACTGAAATAAGAACATGCCCTGCGGATTGCCCTCGGTGATTCGAAAGTTGGCTTCGGATTCTAAGATTTCGAGCGCGCCCAACATCGTGAATCGGCCGACGTCAGACTCGGCTTGCGAGACGAGGTACGACTGGAACGGCGTGAAGTAATGCTGCATTTTGTACATTGCCGGTGACATCAGCCCCGAGTGCTTCAGTTCGGTCAACAGGTAATCGATCGCCATCGGCAACTTGCATGTCGCCAACAGCTCGTAACGAGCCTGTTCGAGCAGTTCCTGCATCGGCAATTGGTCAGCCAAACGTTCGCGAAGCAGTTTGTAAAGAAACGCCTGTTCGACGTATTCGACGCGTTCAAGAGATGCAAGTGTCATGCGCAGATTGTAGCCGCTACGCGCCGGAAAAGTGCCCCTCCGAGACCCTGCGACTCCGATCGCAGGGTATACGGCGTGTCGATTGCACTGCTTGTCAGTTCACGTCCCGCAAACAGAGTCGCGGATCCACATCAGGTTGTCCGCGTTTACTCGTACTTACCGAATACCACACAGGCGTTGTGGCCGCCGAAGCCGAAGCTATTGCTCATCGCGACTTTGATGTCTTTCGACTTCGATTTGTTGGGCGTGTAGTCCAAGTCGCAAGCCGGGTCAGGCGTCTCAAGATTAATCGTCGGCGCAATCGTCGAAGTTTCGATCGACTTACACAGAATCACTGCTTCAATGCCGCCACTGGCACCTAACGAATGACCGAGCGAGCTCTTGGTGCTGCTGATCGACGTCGTGTAAGCGTGGTCGCCAAAGACGCGTTTGATCGCAGCGGTTTCGGCCTTATCGCCCAGCGGAGTGCTGGTGCCGTGTGCATTGATGTAATCAACGGCCGTCAATTCGACGCCTGCGTCGTCAATCGCTGCTTGCATGGCAGCTGCAGCACCACGCCCTTCGGCGTCGGGTGCAGTGATGTGCCCGGCATCGCTGGTGGTGCCGTAGCCGAGGACTTCGGCATAGATTTTCGCACCACGGGCTTTGGCGTGCTCGAGATCTTCGAACACCAAGATTCCGGCGCCTTCGCCCATCACGAACCCATCGCGATCTGAATCGAACGGGCGACTGGCCTTTTGCGGTTCATCGTTGCGCGACGAAAGTGCCTTCATATTTTGGAACGCAGCCAAGCCCATCCGCGTGATGGCGGCTTCGGTTCCGCCGGTGATCACCAAATCGGTTTCACCAAGTCGGATGCTTCGCAGCGCGTCACCCATCGCATTGGTAGCGCTAGCACAGGCAGTGGCCACCGCGTAGTTGGGGCCCTTCAATCCGTGCGTGATCGAGATGTTGCCGCCCGCGGCGTTGACCATCATCTTCGGAATCGTGAATGGGCTAACGCGATCAGGGCCCTTGGTTAGCATCCGTTCAATTTGAACTTCAATTTCGCCGAGCCCGCCGATCCCGGATCCCAAGATGACACCGCACTTGGTGCAGTCTGTCTTGGTGAAATCGATACCCGAGTCAGTGATTGCTTGATGTCCCGCGTGAACAGCAAACTGGGTGAACCGGTCCAACCGTTTGGCTTCGCGAGCATCGACGACATCTTCGACATTGAAATCAGGAATGTCGCCGCCAAAGTGAATCTTGTATTCGGTGGTGTCCATGATCGACAATTCATGAACGCCGCTTTCACCAGCAATCAACCGATTCCAAAACGTGCCAACATCATTTCCTAGAGGCGTTACGACGCCGACACCGGTAACCACAATGCGTCGTTGATTTGGGTTTTGCATCGCGATTGCCTTTGCCGAAGCCTTCAAGATTTGGGACGAACGAATGTCAGTAAAAAATAAATGCCGCCCCCATCATTACAAGCCGAATGGCAGCTCGAAATTCTGGGGCGGCAACGATTTTATCTTCAATAGGCAGGGTTGAATTACATCCGACCGAGCCGGAATCCGAGTTAGGCGTCGTCGCCTTTGGCAGCTTCGATGAAATCAACCGCTTCGCCGACCTTTTGGATCTTCTCGGCCGATTCGTCGGGAATGCTGATGTCGAATTCTTCTTCGAGTTCCATGACCAATTCGACCGTGTCGAGCGAGTCAGCACCGAGATCATTCACGAAAGAGGTTTCGCGAGTGATTTTGTCTTTGTCGACACCGAGTTGTTCGGAAACGATATCGATCACGCGTTCTTCAATAGTTGC
Source organism: Rubripirellula reticaptiva (assembly GCF_007860175.1). Lineage (NCBI taxonomy): Bacteria > Pseudomonadati > Planctomycetota > Planctomycetia > Pirellulales > Pirellulaceae > Rubripirellula > Rubripirellula reticaptiva. Next base: position 838,700 of record NZ_SJPX01000002.1, read on the forward strand.
CATGAGTCGTCTTTAAAGGATGGTCAGCAAGCTGAGGGAGATTTTAATGGAAAATGCGGTCAAGTTTTAGCAGTTCTGCCAGGCTGGGCATCGTTCATCGCACCAGCTAGATGCACTAGTGCCCGCGGCCTGCGGTCTCATTCGCCGAAAAGATAGGTCAAACAAGCAAAACGCGTCAATACGCAGCCGAGGCTTAGTTTCTAGCCGATCATGCCGCCGTCGACGACTAGGGTTTGGCCAGAGATGTATCCGGCGTCTTTAGATGCGAGGAAAAGCACCGCTGCAGCGACGTCTTCGGGAGTACCGACGCGTTTCGCAGGAATTCGCTTTTTCACTTCTTCCAGCACAACTTCGCCCAATTCCTGGGTCATTTCGCTGGCAATGAACCCCGGTGCAACGGCATTGCAGGTCACACCGCGGCTAACCAATTCTTTGCTCATCGTCCGTGTCATGCCGATCATGCCCGCCTTGCTGGCCGAGTAGTTGGCTTGGCCGGGGTTGCCGATCAGACCTGAAATGCTGGCCATGTTTATGATTCGGCCATATTTTTTACGTCGCATGATACCCGCCGCCGTGCGGCAGCATACAAAGCAGCTTGTCAGGTTCGTGGCGATCACGTCGTCCCATTCTTCGTCCGACATGCCACGCATCAGCTTGTCACGAGTGATACCAGCGTTGTTGACTAGGATGTCCAGTCGACCGTGAGTGTTAGCGGCACCTTCGATTGCGGCGGCGGCGGCTTTGCGATCGGTGACGTCGCACGAAACCGCTTCGGCGGTTCCGCCAGCAGCTTCGATTTCGGCAACCGTACTAGCCAGTTTGTCGGCGTTTCGGGCCAGACAGACAACCGTCGCGCCGTTCATGCCCAACGCGATGGCAACCGCTTTACCGAGACCTTGCGAAGCCCCGGTCACGACGGCGACTTGACCTTTCAGGTCGGTAGAGAGTGACAGTTCCATGGTTCTTTATTCAAAGTTGTAGAAGTAAGCCCACCAAGCCGTGGCGGGATGCAGTTAGACACAGATCACTCGGTCACCTGAACGTCAGGCCACAACCGAACTACTCGTCGCCACTATTCATCGCCGAAGCCGTCTGTGGCGATTTTACGATTGATTCGTTTCAACGTTCCGCGAAGGATGCGGCCAGTACCGATTTCGTCAAAAGCATCAATGCCATCGTCAAGCATGCGGCGAACCGACGCTTCCCAGCGAACCGGACCAACGACTTGTCGGCTCAACAGATCTCGGATCTCGTCGGCTTTCGTATGCGGTGCTGCGTCGACGTTGCTGTAGACCGGCATCGTGGTGTCCGTGATCGGCATCTCGTCCAGCGCGGCTTTCAACTTTTCCACCGCTGGCGCCATCAACGATGTATGAAAAGCACCTGCGACCGACAACGGAATCACCTTCATCGCGCCGGCTTCGGTCGCGGCAGGGATCAATCGCTCGATGGCGGTCATGTGTCCGGAGACAGCGATATTGCCGGGGCAAAGCAAGTTTGCCGGCTGCAAAACTTCACCGTCTTGGCGGCACTGGTCACACAGCTTTTCAACCGCCTCGAGATCTAGGCCCAACACGCTGGCCATCCCACTGGGCACGATATCGGCAGCCGATTGCATCGCTTCGCCGCGACGCTGGACCAATTTCAGTGCGTTTGCGAAGGAAAGTCCGCCGGCAAAACAAACTGCGGTGTATTCGCCAAGACTCAAACCGGCGGCTGCTTTCACCGCTGCGATTCGGTCGGGTTGCTGATCGCGAAGCACGGTGGCTGCGGCCATACCAACGGTGAACAACGCAGGCTGACTGAACTCAGTCGCGTTTAGTTTTTCGAGCGGCCCGTCGGTGCAAATTGCCATCAGGTCGTAGCCCAAAACCTCGGCGGCTTCGTCAAAAAGCTGACGAGCCGTCGGGAATGTTTTGCAAAGCCAGACCCCCATGCCGAGCGTCTGAGCACCCTGGCCGGGAAAGAGAATGCCAACTGAATTCATGTTGTTCGCCAAACCCAACGTAGGCCAGGACTTAGCCTGGCAGGGGGCACGTCGCCAAGACGAATCCTGGCCAACTCTAAACTAGGCTTCCCTAAATTAGGCTTCTTCATGCTCGATCACAGTTCGCCCTTGGTAATATCCACATTTGGGGCAAACCGAGTGCGTTGGGACGGCGCTGCTGCACTGTGGGCAGTAACCGACTTGGCGTTTGTTGAGTTGATCGTGGGCGCGGCGGCTGCCGGTACGAGCGTTTGAGTGTTTACGTTTTGGAACAGCCATGGCTGTGAATTCCGATTTCCAGGGTCACTACGGGTACGTGTCGAGCCGCGTAGCTTAGGAAGTTCGCAAGCCGATCGTCAACGTAGCCACGGCAACTTTTTTGGCGAATGCGACGTTTTCGTGAAAATTTGGCACGCTGGCGAGCCATTTCGTGGTCAACCAGCCGCTTTCGTTCCAACCGCTAGTCCCAAATTCACTTGGCTGGCCGCCAAAAAGGTGAACTGAATCCGCTGCAAACCGGCACCATGCATATCTGCTTGGGCCTCGTCGAGCGATCGCATCCGGCCGCCTCGCGTGCCCAAGTCGATTCGAAGCGCCTCGACGCACTCGGCCAAATTTGGTTTCGCCGGCCCGCGGAACGGATCAATCACGACGACTCTGCCGCCCGATTTCGCCGACGCAGCCGCTTTGGCCAACCACTTCTTGGCGGTTTCGCCGTCCAAACACGAAATCCGCTGGGCCACCAGAACCAAATCAAACGTATCGGCAGGAATTGCTGCATCCAGGGGATTCCCCTCGATCGTTTGGAACCGCTCGCCCAAGCCGATCGATTCGGCCGTCGCTTTGGCCGCTTCCAATGCGGCGACACCATCGACCGCGGTCACCGAAGATTCCGGATCACGGTGGGCAATCGCACAGCTCCAAACGCCCGAGCCGCAACCGAAGTCGAGAATCTTTGCCCCGGAAAACTCACCGCCTTCGCCTATGTCAAGAATTTCGGCGGCCTGCATCGCCGCGCCCGTATGAGCCCACTGGGTGGCGGCCAAGTAGTCGAACTGTTTTTGGTCATCGTGTTGGCTGCGTGGATCGCCACCGCGAACGACTTCGGCCAAACGCATCCAAGTCGCATCGCCGAGGTCTTCGTCGTACTGGCAAAGCAAATGGCCGGCCCGCGAAAGAGCGTAGTCGTCGCCGTACTTTTCAATGAATCCGATCGTCAGCAATGCGTCGATCAACAGCGACGCCGAATGAGGCGACCACTGCAGCGACTCGGTCAGTTGCTCGGCCGTCTTTTGTCCTTTGCGCAGTTCGTCGATCAAACCGACTTCGCGGCCCACGCGAAGCAGGTGAGCCGAAGCGTTGGCATGCATCAAACCATGATACTGGGCGAGCGTGCGTTCTTGAGCTGTCGACATTGAAGGATCGCCAATGAGTGGTGGGAATCGAAACCGAACCCCCGAATCGTTGTCGAAAGTAACGCCACGCTCAAGGCCACGACGCGGCAATCCTACGCCGCACGGTCCTGGCGCCGAAGCTGCTTCTTGATTCGGCGTTTCTCAGTTTTGTTCAACGAGTTCCAATCGATTGAATCCGGATCGATGTATTCGCCGTCCCCTTCGTCATCGCCTTGGCTGGACGAATGATTGCTGCCAGACGCCGTTTGATCGTCAGCATCGTTTCCGGATTCAGCATCGGCGGAATCAGCCTTCTTTCGTCCAAACCATCCGCCAAGTCCCGATCGACGTTTTGCCGGTGCGTCTTCGGCATTTTCGTCCGCCGTGCCATTGGCGTTTTCCGCAGCCGGTTCGAACTGAACTTCACCGCCAGATTCCCCAGCATCGGCATCAGCCCGTTCGGCACGCCGAGACCTTAGCCCCAAGCCGAAACGACGTTTCTTTGGCGCCGCTTCGCCGTTTTCATCAGCACTCGGCTGGTCAGCCGAGTCGATTTCGTCGCCTGAATCGGTATCGCCCGATTCGAATTTAGCCGCACGCAAACCGAACCAACGCCGTTTTGCCTTGGGCTCGTGTTGATCATCGCGATCGTCTGATTCAAATGAATCGGCGACTTCAGAAACAGATCCTGCTGGATTCGCGTCGTCGGAATCAGCCGCTGGTTTGGATCGCATTCGGCCGAACCAGCCTCGCTTGAGCTCGCCCGAGGTCGCTTCGTCATCGTCACTAGTCTCGGCTTTAGCCGCATCTCGTTCAGCCTTTCGGTTAGCAGCCGCTTGTTTCCTCTGCTCGGTTTCCTGTCGTTTCGCTTCTGCGGCTGCTGCCTTTTCTTCTTTGGCGGCCTGCCGTCGCTCGGCGCGCGTGGGTTGAATTTCCTGCGAATCCAACTCCGACTCGCCAGCATCCGATCTGGTGAAAATCTTTAGCCGCATGCGATCCAGTCGCTCGCGAAGCGACACGCTATCTTCGATTTCGCGGACTTCCCGGTACAGCATACGCAGGTATCCAGTCATCGCGATGAAGATCGATGTCGATGCGATCAGCGGTATCGATGTCACCAATGTCCATGGACCAAGCGTGTCGTCTTCCATCACATTCCACTGGGCCGCTTGTCCGATCATCAGCGCAACACAGGTGACCAACATTGACACAAACGCAGCACGCGAACGGTACATCTCGGCAATCATTCGCAAACACAGCACGGCGCCGCCAAGCCCCACCACCACTCGCAGCCAATCGCCACCGGTCAAGGCAACTCGCTTGCCAAAGGTCACGTCCAATAGCGCGCCAGTCCAATCGACCAGCCCGACCAATGCGTTGACACTGGCAATCACCAACACAATCAAAACCAAACGCCACAATCGATAGCGGCCCAAGTAATCGTCCAGCCGGTATCGACGCAGTTGGTAGGTCATCAGCGCGATGCCCGCCGACGTGGACAACATCGCCACCATGAACCAACGGCCGAAACTATCAGGAACATCCAATCGCAATGGACGGGCAATTTCGGGGTGGTAAACCAGCGCTGGCCAAGCGTTCGACGCGTAATGAGCGAGACACAACAGCAGCGTTACCGCTGTGACAACCGACGCCAAAATCGTATAGCTGCGTCGCTTGACGGGAACCAACGAAAACCATCGTCCACGAAGTCGCCGTTGTACGCGAGCTCCGTAGGCCGCCGTGGGCCGACGTGCTTCGCGCAGCCGCTCGATTTCGCGGCGACTCGCAGCGGTCGAGGCGGTTTGGTCGGACAGGTGAGTCGAATACAGAACCCGCCGGCGCCGATCGTTCGTTCGTCTTCCCATGCTCATAGCCAACGACAGTAGGAAACCTGGTCCCCAAACGTCAACGGTGAACTTAGAAGGTGGCGAGAGGTTGAGCAGCAAAGCCGTAAAGCTCAGATACCGCCTAAATCAGCACTCCGCCGATGGCGATCAAAACGATCACCAAGCCAGCGGCAAACTTACCCAGGGTGCCGAAAGTGCGTCCCCAGAATGCAGCGTGACCGATCGACCAGCTCTCTTTCCAGGCCCGACCGTCGCTCCATTCGCCATACATCGCGCCCACCATGGCTCCCATCCCGCCGAACAAGATCGCCGCCAGGACAGGACCGATCAGTGGCACAGGCACACCAATGATCGCACCGCCGATCGCACCGATCATCGAACCGATCATCGCAAACAACGTCGACCGACGGCTGGCGCCGGCCTTTTGAGCCCCCATCGCTCCAGCGGCAAACTCGACGATTTCGCCAATTAGCGCAAACACGAACGCAGCACCAACGGCCACGGGCCCAATGGCGGCTCGTCCCGATTCGGGCCCCAACCACGCGAACAGAGCCAACAATGCGACTGCCATCCAGTTTCCGGGTAGGGAAATGAGGTTCAGGCCCCAAGCAACCACACATAAAACGACCAAAACAGTCGCCAACAGAACAGTGCCGGTCGGCCCCAGCCAATCAAAGCCTATCCAGTCAAATCCGATCCACGACGTCCAATCGGTGAAGGTGTCGCCAATCGACTCGGTCCAAGTCGGAGCCACGTCAGGGGTAATCTCGTCCAGCGGAAGGCCTCGAAAGATAGGTTGAACATTGCGTGAAATGCGGGCAGACGGATGGGTAGGCTGGTACAGTCAAGCAGCACAGAAGCGAAAATCGACCGAACCTCGTTTTTGCCGAAAGAGTCAACGACCGTAGAATGATCGAGGCCAAACCCTATGGCTTCAAGTGAATCTACACTTGTTTGTGCGTCCTACCACCCGAGAAGACCGAGGGACCGAAGCAGCCATGTCACAGAGTGTGCTCGATACCAATGTGCTTGTCTTAAACCGCTTTTATATGGCGGTCCGCGTGGTGAATGTACGTCGAACCTTCACGTTACTGTACCGCCAATGTGCCGAAGTCATCGCCCAAGAAAATGGCAGCTTCCTCAGCTATGACTTTGAAAGCTGGTGCGAGCTCAGCCAATTGACGGCGATGGAAAAGCAGGCGGGCGAGGACTACATCCAAGCCGTCGGCTTCGAACTGCAAGTTCCGCGAATCGTCCGATTGACTCGGTTCGACAAAATGCCGGTGCAAACGGTGCGGTTCAATCGCAAGAATCTATTCGCGCGCGATAACCACACCTGCCAGTACTGTGGTCGCAACGAACCGATGAACAAGTTGAGCCTGGATCACGTCGTGCCGCGATCACACGGCGGCCCTACAACGTGGGAGAACATCGTTTGCTGTTGCTTGCGATGCAACTCGCGAAAGGGAGGCCGCACGCCAAAGCAAGCTCACATGAACTTGATGTCGCGCCCGACCAAACCACGCTTCAACCCACTGTTGGTCGAGTCGATCGACGACCCTCGCTACGAATGCTGGAAAACTTTTTTGCCGACCGCTGCGGCTGCTGGGTAAAATTCAGTCGGCACGAGCGTTGGCCGACGGATCCTGTATTTTGCAGATCCCGTGTAGTGCCGATCCGGTGTTTAACTTCGGTGGAGATCGATGATGAAGACTTACGCTATACCGTTTGTCGCATTGGCAATTTTGGTGTTCGCCGTTTTGATGATGCGAGACCCGGTGGCTCAAGAATTGTCGGTCGAACCGGGGGACTCTGCAGACGTGACTGAGGGCGATGGTGCTTTTCGCCAATCAGTCGAGCGGATGTTGACACGTTTGGACGACCGAATCGACCAACTTGAACAGCGTTCACACGAGATGATCGCAGCACCAGCGGCGCCGGTTCAAGACAATGACTCGATCCCAGCGTGGGGAGTCACGATGCGGCGCCAAATTCAAGAGCTGGAAAGGTCAGTCGACCGGTTGCAGTTACAAATCAACAGCACCGATCGCGACACCGACAACCTACCGCGCGAACTCGACCAACTTCGCAACAGCATCCGAGCACTGGAAACATCGGTCGGTCGTTTGCAACTGAAGTAACGCCAATCGCTCAGTTTAAATGGTCGCTTGATTCAAAATGAACGAAGCCGCACGAGACAACATCGTCTCGCGCGGCTTCGTCTTATTTTGATTGGCTTGAGATGCGTTGCAACGTAGAACGCTGCACCTCAGAGTCACTCAAACCCAGAGTCACTCAAACCCAGAGTCACTCAAACCCAGAGTCACTCAACTCAAGTGAAATTGATCCGGTAAGCGACGCAGATCAATCGTCCGCCAGTGGTTCTTTCTTTTCGGTAATGACTTCGCACTCACCCGATTCGGACTTGGTGGCATTCAATTCCATGTAGCTCTTCCATTCTTCTGGAAGGTTATCTTCATGGAAAATTGCTTCGACTGGGCATTCGGGAACGCAAGCTTCGCAGTCGATGCATTCTTCCGGATGAATGTAAAGCATCTGATCACCTTCGTAGAAACACTCCACGGGGCAGACGACGACACAGTCGGTGTATTTGCATCCTGAGCAGGGTTCAGCAACAACGTGAGTCATGATTAAGGACCTTTCTCTGCGAATTCTTATCTACGGTTGGTTAAGTTCTGTATCGACTAGCAAACCGATGGACTGAACTGAATTCGCCAATGCGAATCATCCAACCTTCGGATTTTAACGTCTAGAAAATTCTAACGCCTGTCTGGCCATTTGTAGCCCCCCGAGTCACCCTAGATTAACGAGAATTCGAGGTTGTCGGATTTAGAGACTACTCGGATCCAGGTTCGCTGGCCAAGCAAGTTTCTGATGGGGATTCTTCATTCCGCGAAAATCCGTCATCGTATCGATCGTTCGTCTCGCCTGTTCCCAGTCAATTTTGCCTCACCGGTGGCCCCTCCGTGTCGGATTCTGCTTCTCCCGTTAGTTCGTCTTTCTCCTCTGACCCGGTTGCGTTGCGTTTAAAACCGTCTCGGCAATTCCCGTTTCTGGCGCGACACCCCTGGGTTCATGCTCACGCTTTGGCCGAAGACGGACGGGATTTGGCGTGCGGCCAAGTCGTTGACGTGCTGGATCATGACGGAAACTGGGTGGCGCGAGGCATTTGCAATCCCGCAAGTCGCCTGCGGATTCGCTTATACGGTTACGACCAATCTGTCGAAATCGGCCCAGAACTTTGGAAATCGCGAATCGACGCAGCCGTTGCCCGCCGACGACTCACCGGCCCAGCCGACGCTGGCGCAGCAGAGCGGCTTTGTTTCAGCGAGTCAGACCTGTTAAGCGGCATCATCATCGACCGCTATGCCGATTGTCTGGGTGTTCAGTTCACTGCCGGCGGGCTGATGCGATGGAAAGACGAAATCCTCGATCACCTGAAAGCGTCGCTTGGATGCCGAGCGATCATGGTCCGAGTCGACCCCAAAACGGCCAAACATGAAGGGGGCGAGGCAATCGAACATTGGCACCGCGATGTCGGAATCGATGAACCGGTTGAGTATCACCAAAACGGTTTGCGTTTGGCCGTCGACCTGCGAAGCGGTCAAAAGACAGGCGGCTACTTGGACCAACGACTCAATCACTTAACGGTTGCGGGCTATTTGGCCGGTCGACGCGTTCTGGATGTTTGCTGTTATCAAGGCGGTTTCGGATTGGTGGCTGCCAAACACGGCGCCGCATCAGTGCTTGGTATCGATAGCAGTGAATCGGCACTGGAAGCAGCGCGTGCCTCGGCGGCGCGAAATCAAATTGAAACCATGGAATTTAAATCCGCAGACTGTTTCGACGAACTGAAAGAGATGGGCGAACGAGGCGATAAATTTGATGCGGTGATTTTGGACCCGCCGCGATTCGCGGGCTCGCGTCACCAAGTCGACAACGCCGTTCGTGCCTACCGACGGCTCAACGCGTCAGCCGTAGACCTACTTCCACCGGGTGGAATACTCGCCACCTGCAGTTGCAGCGGACGAGTATCGAGAAGCGACTTTTTAAACATGCTGATGGATGTTGGACGCCGTCGCCGTCGTGATATCGTCATGCTGGAAAACCGAGGCCCCGCCCCGGATCACCCGGTCGCGATCTCGTGTCCCGAAAGTGACTATTTGAAGTGTGTGATTGCCCAAGTTTGGTAAACGCCGATTTCGGTTTACGAAACGGACAGCATCAAAACCTATTCTGGTTTTGCGAAAACCCATGACTCGCCCTGCCAGCGCGTCTATACTTGTGGTCGTCCAACGATGCTCATCCTGAACCTTCTTCTTTGGAGTGCCCCATGACGGGCGTGACCCTGAAGATTTTGCACGGCGCTGATCGCGGCAAAATCTACGAAACCCTCAGCCCGCCCTTTACGGTCGGTCGCGAAGAAGGCAATGACATCCAATTGAATGATGAGCGGGTTAGCCGTTGCCATTTCAAAGTCCAACGCGATAACGATCGGTTAGTGCTGACCGACTTGGACAGCACTAACGGCACCAAGGTCAACGGCACCGAATGCCAATTGAAGATCTTGCGTCACGGAGATTTGATCGCGGTCGGACGCAGTTTGATGTTGGTCGGATCGGAATCGCAAATCGCTGCCCGATTGGCTGCGATGGGAACCGACAACCCAACACTCAGTCGCGAGATGAGTTCGTCGGAGAGTTCGATCATTGTGCAGTTGAGCCAGGACGCCAAGAGTCCGCTGCCAGCCGACGTGATCCAAATCGTTGAAGTCCCATCGATTCCCGATGGACTCTCGCCAGGACAAAAAGCACAGCTCTGTGAAATCCTGGATTATTTGCAATCACGTTTGCATCGCTTGATCGAGTCGGCTCGCACTGACGAAAACAACCAGGAAGTCGTTCTGAAACTTTCGGCTTGGCAACGCATGCTCGACGTTCAGTCGCGTTTGGCAGAGATGACGCGAAACATCGCGGACCCTGATCAGTAACACCCGATCCGTCAGACCAGATCAAGCGCGCGGATGAAACTGCTGATGCACTTTCTTTAGCCGCGAATGTTCAACGTGAGTATAGATCTGAGTTGTTTGAATGCTGGCGTGGCCAAGCATCTCTTGAACTTGTCGCAAGTCCGCACCGCCAGCCAATAGGTGTGTCGCAAAACTGTGACGCAGCGAGTGAGGACTGATTTTCGAATCGATGCCCGCTCGATTTGCATACTGTTTTACCAGTCGCCAAAGTTGAATGCGATCAAGCGGTCTACCGCTTCGCGACAAGAACAACTCCTCGGGTGGATGGGGCATCTTCGCGGCTAGCTTGCCCCGCAATTCGGCACAGTACCGATTGATCGCGGTGATCGCGCCGCTTCCGATTGGCACCATTCGTTGCTTCCCCCCCTTGCCCTCGCATTTCAAGTAGCGATCGGCCAAGCTAAGATCGCGAACACGCAAGGTGCAAACCTCGGACGCTCGGCAACCGGTCGCATAAAGAACCTCTAGCATGGCAACGTCACGCAGCCAGAACGCATCGGTCTTCTTCGGCGCCCGCAAAAACTTGTCGACCTGGCGGATCGTCAACACGGACGGGATTCGCTGCCACATTTTTTGCGTCGCGATCAGCTCGGCCGGATTATCGACAACGATTCCTTCAAGTTGCAAGAACTTAAAGAACGTTCGTACCGCCACAATGTTACGAGCGATCGAGGCAGGGGCTAGATCGAACGTACGCAGAACGCCCATGTAGGCCGACAAGTCGCTGATCGTCAAATCGGCCAAACGCCGCTTGCCGACCCAATCCACAAAACGTCGCATGTCGCGGCCGTACGCAGCGATCGAATTGGGCGCCAGGTGGCATTCGCCGCGAAGATAGTCCAGAAACTCGGTGCAAAGCGTCTCCGTAGCCTGGCCGGTTTTCGGGACCGGACCGACTTGGGCGAGTTGCTGGAGTTTGGTGGTACGTTTGGCCATCGACCGCTATTTTCGAAATGCCTTTCGGCTTTGCTCGGGACTATCTATCCTGTTCGTCTATGCGAAGCCGCCGGGGCCAACCGCCAGCCGAGCATTTTCAATTTCCGGGTTCCTCTGAATTGTCTTGTTGTTATGAATGTTTTGGTTGTTGGTGGCGCAGGCTACATCGGTTCTCATGCGGTCAGATTGCTGACAGATGCTGGGCATACCGTGACGGTTTATGACAACCTGTCGCGCGGCCATGCTGCGGCAGTCCCCGAGGGAATGCTGGTCCAAGGTGAATTGGCGGACCGAGCCAAGTTGGTCGAAACTCTTCGCGGCAAGAAAATTGATGCAGTCATGCACTTCGCCGCCTTCGCGCTGGTCAACGAATCAGTCAACGACCCTTCGCTCTACTACCGCAACAACGTGATCGCAGCCCTGGAATTGCTTGACGCAATGAAAGAAGCGGACGTAAAGAAGATTGTGTTCAGCAGCACAACGGCAACCTACGGCGAACCCGACGTTGTGCCGATCCCCGAAACGACGCCTCAAAATCCAATCAATCCATACGGGTTTACGAAACTCGTCGTCGAAAAGGCACTCGCCGATTATGCGGCCGCCTACGGATTCGCCTACGCGGCGCTGCGATACTTTAACGCCGCCGGTGCTCGCCCCGATGGGACCATCGGTGAAGATCACGACCCCGAATCACACTTGATCCCGATTGTCCTGCAAGTGGCATTGGGCCAACGCGAAAGCATCACCATTTTTGGTGACGACTACCCAACGCCCGACGGAACCTGCATTCGCGACTACATCCACATCGACGACCTGGGCGCTGCTCACCTTGCGGCTCTCGAACGCTTGGAAGCAGGCAAGGGCTTGTGCGTGAACCTTGGGACAGGACGCGGCACAAGCGTTCGCGAAATCATTGACGCGTGCCGCGAAGTCACCGGTCACCCGATTCCCGAAGTCATGGGACTACGCCGCGCGGGCGATCCACCGGAACTCGTCGCCGATGCTCGGCTGGCCAAAGAACTACTTGGCTGGGAAGCTAGCTACACCGACGTCAAGTCGATCATTGAAACGGCTTGGAAGTGGCACCAGTCACATCCCAAGGGTTATGCATCGGCTTAAGCCGAACAACCTGTCCGAATTCGTGCTTACTCCGCGACTTCGATTTGAGCGCGGATAGGAAGTCCCACCGGCAGATTCGGGCTGTCATCATCCAGGTCGATCCAGGCCCGCCGGCTGAACGAATCGACTCGCTCGCCCGCCCACTGGCCGTAGCGTTTTTTGCGTTCCATTCGTGGCTCGATTTCGGTGATCTTACCGCGAGCAACGACGCCGTCGATGCCATCGGCCGAAAGCTCACACAACTGCCCCATCGAAACTCGCAGCGCATCAAACTCGTCGATCTCGATCAATGCCCTCTGGTGCTGGGTGTTGCACATGATGATTAACGGATCAGAATGCGGCTGGCCTGGTAATTCACCTTTACGGGCATCGATTTTCAGAATCGTACCGTCCGAAGGCGCGGTGATTTCCGCTCGGCGCAGTCGGTCTTCAACCATCATCAACTCGGCTTTCGCAGCGTCTACACTCGACTTGGCTGCCGCCATGTCTTCAGATCTCGCCGGATCCTGCAGCACCTGCAATTGATTTTTAGACGCGGCCGCAAGTGCCGACAACGTTCGCAAGTCGTACTGAACGTCTTCCAGTTCTTGAGCACTGATAGCGTTTGAATCAAATAGTCTTTGGGACCGTTCGAAACGCGCATTCGCGCCCTCTAAACGAGAAACTGACGCTTCGTATTCGCGCCGGGCGACTTCGATTTCACTTTCGCGAGCTCCGTTTTCAAGCCGGCGCAATTTCGCCTCGCGTTCTTGCAACATCGCCAGGGCGAGTTCTCGTTCGTGTTGGATTCCACGTTGATCGAGCGTGACTAAGCGATCGCCGGCTTTAACTCGATCGCCCAATTGCACATGAATGACGTCAATGGGCTCAATGATCTGAGCGTGCAGTTTGATGTCTTCGGTCGTGCCGGTGATTCGTCCAGGCGCGCGGATCGTCTCGCCAACAAACCGAGTTGGCGTCGGGCGAATGACCTCATCTTCCGTTGGGATCGATTGACGACGCCGCGTTTCCGCCAAGCCAATACCACAGCAACACAAAACAAGCGTCAACAGGATGGTGTGAGTTTGGGTCATGTCAACGATCCATTTTCGATCTCGCAGATGCGATCGGCGTATCGGGAAATTCTAGGATCATGCGTCACCACCACCGTGGCCGCGCCGGTTGATTCAACCAACTCACGAAGCAGTTCCATGACGTCTTGTCCCGACTTGCTGTCCAACGCCGCAGTCGGCTCGTCGGCAAGCAACAATTTTGGCGACGCCACCACTGCTCGCGCAAGCGCCACACGTTGGCATTGCCCCGGGCTCATCGATGTCGGCAACTGATCTCGGTGCATTTCCAGTCCAACTCGCTTCAACATTTCACTCGCACGATCACGTGCATCGGAAAGTGACATGCCTTGCATCGTTAGCGGAACCGAAACATTGTCCTTCGCGGATAGCCCTCGAATCAGTTGAAATCGTTGAAACACAAATCCAATATTTACTCGCCGCATCGCGGTGCGCTTTGAAATACTCATTTGATCGGCACGCTGGCCTGCGATGTTGATCTCGCCTTCGTCACAATCCAGCAAACAACCGATGATCGACAGTAAAGTGCTTTTTCCGCTGCCCGATGGCCCCGACAAAAACACGCATTCACCAGCGTGAGCGAAGAAGTCGACACCGTTAAGCACCCAGTGCTTCTTTCCGCCAATGACGTATGCTTTTTTCACACCCCGAGCATTCAACACAGCCTCCGACAACGGAATCTGTGAAACAGAGTCCTGTGAAACTAAGTCCTTATTCGTCGAACGCAGAGGATCGACATAGAAGTAGTGGTCGGGCGGCGAGGGCTCGCTTGCGCTCGATGTGTCCATGGATATTTGGGTCAACCTTGCAGGATCGAGTGCGGGTCGACTTGGCGGACGCGCAAGTACGGAAGCCCAGATGCCGCGATGCAAATGACGAATACCAAAAGACCGCTGCCCATGTAAAGCGCCGGCGAGAACATAATCTCCGCACGCGGACTGCTAAAGGTTTGCTGAATCACAAAGCTAGTCACCAATCCGATCACGATGCCAATGCTGGCGACCAACGAACTCTGTGCACCGAGCAACAGCAAGATCTCTCGCTCAGTCGATCCAAGTGCCTTCAAAGTGGCAAACTCGCTAATCCGATCGAGCACCATCGCGTAAAGCGTCTGTGCAACCATAACGAGCCCAACAAGCAAACCGAGCGCCGTTGCAGCACCAAAGCTGATCCCTAGCCCCGTTCGTGTCAGCCAATAGTTGATGCTTAAGCTCGCAAATTCATCACTCGTGAACGCAGAAACGTCACCCAAGCGGTTCGTGATTTCGTTGCAAACGTCTTTCGCATTGGCACCCGGTGCAAGCCGCACCAAGAAATAAGACGACATCGTTGGGTCGCCGCCCGAGAACTCGGCCGACTGGGCATAAGTGGTGAAAACATACGGTGTAACCAGAAAACTGAGGATCCCGTACGACTTGCCCACAATCTTGACACGCTGACCACCGAGTTCGCGAAAATCGCCCAGTGCAGGGTCTAGCAATTTGTCGTTGTCACAGGAATCGACGATCACGCCGCGAACGTGACTAAGCGCGTCAGGGGGGCCTTCGGAAATCTCATAAGCGCGACCAAGATCCGAATTTGGGCTAAGCCCGACTACCATCGTGCCTTCGAATCCACCGCCCGGAAGGGACATTTCCGAAAAGCTAATCCGCATCGGCTCAGCTTCTTTAACGCCGGGAATGCTGCGGACTCGGTGAATCCATCGCTCGGGAATGTCGTGCGGAAAGTCGACATTGTGCATGCCACGATGACCAACCCAAATGTCAGCATTTCCTTTGTCGATCAGCAGGCTAGCCTTGCGAATCAAACCAAAGAACAGGCCGCCCTGGATGTTGACCAGCACGACTGAAAAAATAACGCCGACAAGTCCCGCCACGAGTTTCCCGCGGTCGTGAAACAAAGTGCGCGTGGCAATGTTCCAGAGCATCGCACTCGATTTATTTGGGGGTAAAGAAGTAGTTGTGTCCAAAGGCGATAGACAGACAATCGTCCATGCCTACCGCCAACTGTACCTGAGCTACTAAATTACCCGCCGCCAAGTCGAGAGGACTGGCTCAGAAACTCAACTTATCGTTGCGAACGTTCCAGAATGATCACCTTCTGTTCCAGTCGCGCGACACGCTCGCTCAATCGCAACACCAACTGACGAAGATCGACTTCGTTCATCAGTGGCGTGACTTCGTCGCCGAGCGCAACGATGTCTTGCCCCCCGACTGCCCCACCTGCCGGGACAGACGACCATGCAGTCAGCTCGCGACGTATGGCATCAATTTGATTCTCGATCGCCGGTCGTGACGGATGCTTTTCGCCAAGTGTCGCCTTGCTGCGTTGCAAATGCCCAAGCTCTTCGGCCAACTGTCGGCCACGCTCGGTCAGCAATGCCGATTTCGGCACATCACCATATCGAGCTTCGTCGGTCACCGTCGATGTCGTATCACGACTCTGTCCGGGCAGTAGCGGCTCCTGAGCACCTACCAGTTGGTGATAACCGCAGAAACCAAGTCCCAAGACAATCGCTGCGAAGACACCGGTGAGAACAAAATTTCGAGAGTGGTTCATCAAATGCTCGGGGGAGTTAGAGTTCATCATTGGCATGGCGCCGGGTTGATTCAGTCGTTTTCATGCCATGCCCATAGACTAACAATTCTTGGGGAACCGTGATGCGGCCAAAATCGGGGGCTTGCATGGGGCAACTCTGGCCATGCACGTTTGGCTGTCGAACCGGGAAAAAAGGAACCATTTCTCTTCTCGGCTTCCCTTCCTCTATTCCTCGTTTTCATAGCATTCCTATTCAGGGAATCCCTCGAACGATCGCCGGGCCAATCACACGAGTCAGCCACACCGGCAGCTTTTGCCACGCTTGGACCAGCGTCTTCTTTCCGTCGGAATCGGGTCGCATGCTATCCGGATCGCCCTTGCGAACGTAGTACTGCCAAATCGCAGGATGCGGCTGAGCACCCCACTGGGCTTTAAATCGGTACGTGCCGCTGCCCTGACTACTGCGACCAAAATCAAACGCTGAACTGCCTCGCTCGATCGCGCGGTGGATCATCCGTTGATACATCAGCATGTTTGCATTCGTACGATTGAACTCTCGCAAACTGCTGGCACTCGGCACCTCGCTGACACCACGAACATGGGTAATCAGCCCAGCCGCAATCGCCAAACCAGACTTTCGAACCACACAAAACTCGGCGTTCCCATCAAAGTGCTTGATGATCGCCGCAAAAAGTTTCTTCGAAAACACAGGCGTTCCCAAGTCTCGCATATTCCGCGCGAACACTCGGTAAAAGTCATCAAGTTTCTCAACGCCACCAAACTCGAACGCCAATTCGTGCTCGTCCGCTTTCTTGACTTGGCTACGAACCTTTGATTTCAGCGATTTGTTGAACGCTTGTGCCGTATCAGGCAAAGCCAAACGCATATGAACCTTCTCAGTTCGCTGAAAATTGAACTTCGGGTTCTCGAGCGACTGCTCGCCGCGAAGTTCTAAATACTTTACGTCAAGCTGGTCCGCCAAATCACACGCCGCATCAACCAACTTGCTAGCCACTGCCGGCGTCAGCCCCCAAACGCCGCCTGTGTTCAGATAGGGCAAGCTAACCAAGAACTTTCCAAACACCGGCCCACGGACCAATACCAGCGGAAGCAAACCAACCGTTGCAGCGGAGTCCAATGCGTTGGAATCCAAAGCACGTAGCAAATAGATGGGATGGCTGAATCCGTCCTCGAGGCTCTTGATCCATTCACCGCAGTGCCCTGCTAGCCGAGGAGCCCAGCACCCGTCCGGCATCGTTCGCGCAAATTCACTCCATCGCTCGGACGACGTCAAGATTTCGATCTGCAAATCAGCAACGGGCATTACGATGCGCGCGAATCGGCTTGCGACGAATCGTGTT
This sequence comes from Rubripirellula reticaptiva, assembly GCF_007860175.1. Classification (NCBI taxonomy): domain Bacteria; kingdom Pseudomonadati; phylum Planctomycetota; class Planctomycetia; order Pirellulales; family Pirellulaceae; genus Rubripirellula; species Rubripirellula reticaptiva. Next base: position 856,002 of record NZ_SJPX01000002.1, read on the forward strand.
CCGGGACACTGGCAACCAAAATATCCGCAATGCGAACCGCGGCGTTTCCGTCCCACAGCTTGGGGCACTTGCCGTCTTTATATGTACCCTCTAACACCGCTTCGAGTTGCTCGCGAAGCATTTCGGGCGACTGGCCAATCAAGATCCCAGACCCTTCGTCACACGTGACAGGTCGTTCTGTGTTCTCTCGCATCGTCAAACATGGCACATCAAGAGCCGTTGATTCTTCTTGCAAGCCACCCGAATCCGTCACGATCACTTTGGCTTGTGAAGTCAGGCACAAAAAGTCCAAATACCCCAGTGGATCGAGCAATCGCAACTGGTCGCTGGACGCCAGCAACGAATCCAAACCAAATCCAGAAATCCGGGCCTTGGTACGTGGGTGGACGGGAAAAACGAGCGGCAAACGACTGGAAATTCCAACCAGAACTTCCAGCAATTCTTTCAGCATTTCTGGGTTGTCAACGTTCGATGGCCGATGCAATGTCACCACACCATATTGCTTGGCGGTCAGACCAAGCCGGGCAAGTGTGTCCTGTTTCTTTGCGTTTTGCAAATGCACTAGCAGCGTATCGATCATCACATTGCCGACCAAGTGCACGTGCGACGGATCATGCCCTTCACGCAACAAGTTTTTCACACCGGCTGGCTCGCTGCACAGCAAAAGATCCGAAATGGAATCTGTCACCATACGGTTGATTTCTTCAGGCATTGAACGATCAAAGCTTCGCAAACCGGCTTCGACGTGAGCCACCGGCACATGAACTTTCGTGGCCGCAATGGCAGCCGCCATCGTTGAGTTGACATCGCCAACGACGACCAATCGATCAAACGGATTGCCTTCGCTTGCCGCATCCACCAGCACTTTCTCGATCGCGATCATCACGTCCGCAGTCTGGTGGGCATGCGACCCCGAGCCCACGTTAAGCGACAAGTCTGGCCGACGAATGCCAAGTTCATCAAAAAACACGTCCGACAAATTATGGTCATAGTGCTGTCCGGTATGAATCAGCGTTGTACTCAAACCGGGAAGAGAATCCAGCGCACGAAGGATCGGCGCGATCTTCATGAAGTTCGGACGAGCGCCAGCAACAATGGCAAAACGTTTGGTCAAGAGTTTTTCCTAGACAGGCGTTACGGTCGGACGCAGCAGCGACTTAGCGTCGTCGGCCGCAATCAAGGAAGTTGAATGTTGGCGGACCAGGGTTGGTTTTTCTGATACCAATCCACACATGCGGCCAGCCCCTCGTCCAGGTCGACCGATGGCTTCCAACCTAGAATTGTCTTTGCCTTGGACACGTTGGCCTGAGTCGTGACGATGTCCGCCTTGTGAAACTCGCGATGGGTCAATTTTGCTTTCTTACCCAGCAACGCTTCAAGCTTTGCGATGACTTCAAGAAGACTTACCGGATCATTCCCGCCGCCCAGATTGAAGATATCGAAACCAACCGGTTTCAGCGCAGCGATCGTGCCACGCGCGATATCGTCAACGTAGGTGAAGTCACGTGACTGGGTTCCATCACCAAACAATTCAATAGGCTCGCCCTGTGCAATCCAGTGAATGAACCGAAAAATGCACATATCGGGTCTTCCCGCAGGCCCGTAGACCGTGAAGTAACGACAAACCGAAATATCCATCTCGTACAAATGGTGATGCGAATGCGCGAGCATCTCGGCAGCCTTCTTCGACGCAGCGTACGACGAGATTGGCGTGTTGACGGGCAAAGATTCGTCAAAGGGCATCGGTTGGCCAGCATACAGCGACGACGTCGACGCCAAGACCATTTTCGAAACGTTGCGTTTACGCATCGATTCCAACAGGTTCAGCGTTCCCAACAAATTCGTCGTCATGTAGACACGCGGATTTTCCATGCTGTAGCGAACACCGGCGCGAGCCGCCAAGTTCAGCACGGCATCGAATTTGGTCGCATCAAAGATGGATTCGACTTCGGCTTCGTTTTCGATGTCCATCGTGTGCGACGTGAATCGATCGCATTTCAACTGATCCACACGGTGCTGTTTCAACGACACGTCGTAGTAGTCGTTCATGTTGTCGACGCCGACCACATGATGGCCTTGCTCAAGCAACATCGCGGCAACGCGAGACGCAATGAATCCAGCGCAGCCGGTAACCAGATAGTTCTTTGGTTGGATAGTCATCAGCTCACTAAGTTTTACGGATTTTTTCGCGGTTGGTCAAAACGTTGGCCGTCGCGTTGCGAGTGTCGACCACCAATGCAGAATGTTCGACGATCATGTCATAGTCAAAATCACTGTGATCGGTCGCAATGATCACTGCATCTTGGCTGGCAAGAAACTCTGGTGTAATCGTTTCGCTTTTCATGGGCGGCAAGTCGTAGTGTCGCATCTTAGGCATCGATGGCACGTGCGGATCGCTATACGTCAACTCGGCACCAGCCGCTAACAAAATCTTCATCAGATCAAAGGAAGGACTTTCGCGTGGGTCATCAACGTTTTTCTTGTACGCGATCCCCAGCATGCAAATCTTGCTGCCATTGATCGGCTTCTTCGCTTCGTTCAAAAACTCGGCGGTACGCGAGATCACGTACTGAGGCATCGAGCGATTGACTTCACCCGCCAATTCGATGAACCGAGCATTGAGACCTTGCTTGCGAGCCAGCCACGACAAGTAAAACGGATCAATCGGAATGCAGTGTCCACCCAGGCCAGGCCCCGGATAAAACGCTTGAAAGCCAAACGGCTTAGTCTTTGCCGCGTTGATGACTTCCCACACATCGATGTCCATCGCATCGAACAGAATTTTCAACTCGTTGACCAGCGCGATGTTGACCGCACGATAAATATTTTCCAACACCTTGGCTGCTTCGGCCACTTCGCAACTGCTAACCGGTACCGTTCCTGCGACTGCCGATTCGTAAAGTGCACATGCAACCTGCAAGCTCTCGTCGTTGATCGCACCGACAACCTTGGGAATGCCAGCAGCCGAGAAGTTGGGATTGCCCGGGTCTTCGCGTTCGGGACTGTAAGCGACAAAGAAATCTACGCCGGCTTTCAAGCCGCTCTTTTCCAGGATCGGAATCATGACGTCACGAGTGGTCGTTGGATAAGTCGTGCTTTCAAGCACCACCAACTGGCCTGGTCGCAACACCTTCGCGATCATTTCGCAAGTTTGGATCACATATGTCAGGTCAGGATCGCGAGCGTCATCCAAAGGGGTGGGAACACAGATCAACAGCGCATCCGGTTCGCTCATGCGATCCATGTCAGCGGTGGCGTCAAATTTCGCCTTTGACAACCAAACGCCGATCTTCTTGTCGTCGATGTGCTTGATGTAGCTCTTGCCACCTTTGAGCGTGTCGACCTTGGTTTGATCAACGTCGATGCCAAGACACGAAAAGCCAGCCGTGATGAATGCGTCGATTAACGGCAAACCGACATAACCAAGCCCAATTACCCCGACCAAGCTCTCGCGATCGCGAAGTGACGCCAAAAATTGGGTGCAAGAATCCGAAGCCATGGGAAAAACTGCTTTTTTATGGTGGTGAACGCTCAGATGCGCCGCTTAGTTTAGTGATTGGGGCAACAAATCAAACTGGGGGACGGGGAAGAAATGTCGGTTTAGCAACAAACCAAGCTGGACTTCAGCCAAAGAATTTGGATAGACAGAACTTTAGAAAAAATTGAAGCCGTTTGGCCCTGACTTAGGCAACTGCCTTTTTTTATGGGCGCAGATGGATGCTTGCGTCTCGAGTCTTTTGTCACCGTTTGATTGCGATATTCCATGAACAAGGCCCCCCATTGCACGGCCGATCTTCGCATCGGATCCGAAGCGTTTGGCCCCGCTTCGGTGCAATCGGCGCTCGATTCAATGGAGAGACCTGGGTCACTCGGTGCGTGTGACAAGCCATGGGCGAGGAATGCCGCCGCACGACTGCGTTCGCGCCAACAAAGCGCCGCTTATCAAGCTCCGGTGAGTTCGCAGTTCACTGAACCTTCGACGCCGCAGGTCCATCGCGTTCGTAGGGCTGGCGGTGTGACGTACCAAACCGCGTCGGCTCGCCCGCAGTGGACCGGGGCATTTGAACTGCTGCAGCGCCGGTATATGGAAGTGGGGCTCGCCAAATACGCAGAAACCCCAGACTCGCATCAACAAATGCGAGTCCTGCAATATCACTTGCAAGGTAACTCGCAGGTATTCGTTGCAACCGTAAACGACGCGGTCATCGGCACCGTGACCCTAGTGATGGATGGCCCCGAAGGCCTGCCGATTGAATCCAGCTATCCCGGTGCAATCGGCCGTCGTCGAGAGCTTTCGCGCATCGGCGAAATCACTTCGTTGGCAGTCGATCCGTCCTACGACAAACCCGGCGAGATTTTCGCCCAACTGACTCGACTGCTATGCTTCTTTGCTCGCTTTCATGAGCTAGATCACTTGGCGGCAATCGTTCACCCTCGACATGCAAAGTTCTACCAGAACGCGCTAGGCTTCAAACAAATTGGCCAAGAAATGGAATTCGCCGCCGTCGAAGGACGCCCCGGCGTTGCCGTCATCGGCGCACTCAATGTTCACGAAAACTGCCACCCTCGATACCGCAGCTACTACTGCGAAGGCGACTTTCCCACCAGCACCTTCAAGCCATTTCCGATCGATGGTGACGACCGAAAATTCTTTGCCCAGTCTTTGGCAAACGCACAATTCCCAATTAAACCGGAAACACGCTTGCGAGCGTCAAAGGCAGAATTGGATTCTGCGATGACAAACAAAGCACGCTAGCAACACAGGCCCTACAGGCCAAACATTCTGCAAAAGCGAACTTCGCGGGACGAGTCGTCGCGGAATTGTCTTGCCATAAAAGCGATTGATGAGCTAGTTTTCGTCAGCGACTAGCCGCGATCCGCTCATACAAGCAAGAAACCAATCATCGTGACGTCCCAATCAAATCTTCATCCCGTTTCGTCTTCATTCGATTCGGTACCGGTTACCAGCTTCCAAGGAAGCGAACCGTCGAATCTTACGCGTGCGATCGCTTCGTGGACTCAATTGATCGACGCCGATCGCGTTGTGGTCGAACGAAATGAAGTCGACGAGCATGGAAAAAACGCCATCGGCTCGACTCACCGTGCCAGTGTGATCTTGAGGCCAAGTTCAAGTTCACAGATTGCTGACATCATGTTGATCGCGCTCGAAAACCGCGTGGTGATTTACCCGATAAGCACAGGACGAAACTGGGGATACGGCGCGGCCAGCCCCTGTGGCAACGGCGAGGCGGTCCTCGAACTCTCTGACTTGACAACCATTCGCGTTATCGACGAAACACTCGGAATCGTTGAAGTCGAGCCCGGCGTGACTCAGCAGATGCTGTATCGCTACCTGCAGGATCGCAATCTTGACCTCCTAGTTCCAGTCCACGGGGGCGGACCGGACTGCTCGATTCTTGGCAACGCACTTGAACGCGGTTACGGACTTACACCAACCACTGATCACTTCCAGGCACTGACGTCGCTAGAGGCCGTACTTCCGGATGGCACTCTCTATCGATCGGGACTTCACAGCCTTGGTGCCGACTTGATTGGCAGTGCTCACCGATGGGGCATCGGCCCGTATCTTGACGGAATGTTCAGCCAGGGTAATTTCGGAATTGTCACCAAAGCCGTCTTCACACTGCGGCGACGAGCCCAACACACCGAAGCATTTTTCCTGCAAATCGCCGACGATAAGTCACTCGGCGACATTGTTGAATCGCTCCGCGAAATGCTCTCCGGCCTCGGCGCGATCGTAGCTGGCGTCAATTTGATGAACGATCGGCGAGTGCTATCAATGTCTCGCCCCTACCCTAACGACCAAGTCGATAGCGAAGGGATCATGTCGCAAGAACTCTGCAACGAACTCGCTCGCGGTGCTAGCGTCACGGCATGGACGGCGGCAGGGATTATCCACTGCCCAACATCAATGATCCGGTCGGTCCGACGCGAGCTAAAGCGAATGTTGCCCGCATCAAGTTCACGCCCGATGTTCTTTAACCGAGGACGCTTGGCGACCGTCAAAAAGCTTGCTCGGCTACTGCCAGCCAAGCATCAAGTCGTCGCGAAACAAGTTGACTCGATCGACGCCCTACTAGATCTCGCTGACGGAGTCCCACGACGAGTTGCGCTGCCTCTGGCCTATTGGCTGAAAGGCGATACGCTACCAGACGAATCAGAAATCAACCCAGCCAGAAACGGCTGTGGATTGATCTGGTACAGCCCTCTCGTGCCGATGCGACAAGTCGACGTCCAGTCTTACATCGACATGGTCCGAACAGTGTGTACCAAGCACGGGATCGAACCACTAATCACGCTGACCAGCCTATCCGAAAGGCTGTTCGACTCGACCGTCCCGATCCTTTATCGTACGGACCAGGAAGGAGCCGCTGACCGTGCTCACGCTTGCTACGGCGATCTAGTGGAAGAGGGTAGCAAGCTAGGGTGTCTTCCCTATCGACTTAGTACCCGATCGATGGACATGCTGCATCGCGGCAGCGGACAGCATCAGTCGCTGGTCCGCAAGCTAAAGGATGCGATCGACCCATTTGGACTGATTGCGCCAGGGCGTTACTCGCCCGATCCTCAGTCGAACTGAGCAAGTCGCTGGCAAGAGCTGACCGCTAAGACTTGCGTTATTTCTGACTCGCACATGCACGTCGGCTTCGCTGAGGATTTCGGCGACTCGGTCGATGCGATCAGCCTCGCCGCGTTAGCGCCGGTCTCGTCTCCAACGAACCGGGCTGACGCCCAGGCCGCTGGCCTTAACGGATCCTAACGGCACTGAAACCGCAAGCCGTCGGCGATTCTCGCGCACAAGGACCGAGCCAACCTACAAAAAAAGGGCTTGCAACTTACGTTGCAAACCCTTTTCAATTATTCGATCCGACCTAATTGGTCAGGGAACAAACTAAGCCTTCTTAACAGCCTTGCGACGGCGGTTCATTACTAAACCAGCAACGCCCATCGCACCAAAGATGCAAATCGAGCTTGGTTCTGGAACTGCACTGAAACCAGCGATCGACGTTTGAGTCGCAGTCAAACCGTAAGTGCGGTTTTCCAGAATATTGAACGACTGAGTCGTAAACGACGTCAGGCCGCTTTCCTGACGGCCCATGCCGACCTGTACCAAATTGAAGTTAGCTGGCGGAACCAAAATAACATTCAAGTTGTTTGCACCGAAACCGCTAACGCCGAACGTCAACTCAGTTTCGCCACGACCGTTCCCTAAAGGCAGGGTCGGGTCAAGATTGTTAGGAGCCACAACAGGGCGCGAAACATCGACAAACGCTTGAACGTCAAACAAAGCCTTGACACCATTCAAGTTTCTCGCTGCCGTAAAGCTGCTGTTACTGGTGATACTAGCAAGGGCTTCGTTCACGGCACCGGTGAAGGTGTCGGGCAGGTTCAGACCGGCAATCGTTGTACCAGTAACACCAGGAAGGGTCAGCACGTTTCCGGTCGAGGTCGCAGTTGCACTGCCGTAAACACTGCCTGGAACTTGACTGGGGTTAACGCTGATCGTTGGCGGCGACGGAGTCAGTTGATAGTCAACGCCCGCTTGCAGCAAAGTGCCGTCTGAACGCACGAGTCGCAAGTTGGTAACTACCAACGACGATTGGACGATTACGCCAGCCTGTGCGGCAGTCGCGATAGCCATCAAGGCCAAAACAGATAGAACGCGTTTCATATTAGGTTTCCTAAGTAATTTTGTAGAGTTTGAAATTCATTTTCGATCACGAATTTCAAACGCTACGAAGGTCTTAGCAAACCTCTTCGGTGGGGATCACGTGGCGAACGCTCAGTTAACGCCACTAAATCAGCAACGGGCAAATCAACGCAAAACGTCCACCCGACCAAGGCAGCTGGCTGTGCGGCACTGTTTTGGTTTGCCGGTGCACAGATGGCGAGATCAAAATCACCCCCCTCTACTACTCGCGGCAGTTGTTCTGGTGCTGATGGAACAAACCCATCCAACGCCTCGACGTCCCCCCGGACTTTGTCCGGCGATTGCGTCAAAATGCCAGCCTCAGCGGACGCGAGTCCAACCGTGCAAAGCATCGCGGCAAGGATGAATATTCGGAACATGAGGAAAATCTACCAACCTGGTGGGCGGAAGCCAAGGCCAGCATCGCCCTAATCACGGCTGAATCCGAACGAAAGATGCACGTTCGTGCACCAATTGGCTACCGTCAACACAATGGACACCTGGCTACCATCGACTTAAACGCCATTCCAACTTCACCAAATGCCGTGACCCGCCCAAGAATCCGTGAAAATCATGTTGTTGCCCGAATCGAGCTCACGTTCTGCAAACTTCAAGTTCCAGTCGCCAGCCGGCGACAATCGAACGCAGCCTGAACTTCGCTAGCTATCGCCAGCCAGTTCCGTTCTCGTTCGATCGTTTGCCTAGCTTGATTGCCGATCGCTCGCGCAAATGAAGGGTCTCGAGCAAGTCGCTCGATCGCTGCGGTCAAAGATCCAGCATCCCCGGGCCGAAAAAGCAAACCATCTTCTCCGTCCGCGATCAGGTCCCGGATATTTGGCGTGTCGGCCGCAACCGTTGGGATCCCCATCGCCATGGACTCAAGAATCTTCATTGGCGACGCGTAAAACGTCGCCTTGGGACTAACGGCGATATCGATCGCAGCCAAATAGTCATGCATTTGATCGTGAGGCACACGGCCGGTGAAGGTCACGCGATCTTGAAGCCCCTTCGCTGCCACTTGATCGGCCAAATCTTGTTGGATTGGACCGTCTCCGACAATCAACAGGTGCGGCAAGACTGGCAAGTCAATCTGCCCAAAGGCATCGATCAACAAATCGACTCCGTGCCATCGCCGCAGAATGCCAATGAAGCCAATCACTGTACAATCGCCAAGCTGATATCGCGTGCGAACGATGTCGCCTGATCGATCAGGATCAAACTGAACGGGATCAGCACCATTGGGAAGCACCAAAACTCGATCCGACTCGACACCCCGCTCTTCAACCAAGAACGACTTTAGCGGAGTCGATACGACGATGACTCGGTCGGCACTTTGGCAGATATGTCGCTCGTAGTGTTTCGCCAAGCGATTTAGTCGAAGCGGCCGATTCTCGCCGGGCATCGTCCGCTCGAGGGCCACCGGCGCATTCACTTCCAAGAACACGGGAGTTTGAGTGGCCTTCCCAACATCGACCGCGGCACTGGAGAAACTGTTGTACCGGTCGTAAATCATATCGGGACGAAAGGAACGCACCGCTCGTTTCAATCGCCATTTTGCCGGTAAGTTGTAAGCCAGTTCGGCTAATTCGTACGCCACGCCAGGAAGCAAGCTGGCCAACATCGACAACCTCTTTCTCGCTCTGCTGCTTACTTTGATGCTTGCCCCGGACTGATAGGCTTCAACCGAACCGGTCGGCGAACCGCTTGCGGCGCAGGCATCGCCTCCCGCAATGGGATCGCCCGCAAGAGCAACCACACGAACCTGATGCCCAAGCTGCCGAAATGCGGCAATCATGGCAGCAACATGAACGCCTTCGGCACCGTCGCCTAACGTTCGGTGGTGATACAGTATCCGCATGGAACCCAAGATACAGGAAAGAAGCCGGGCCCAAAGAATGGCGCCAGCCTGTGTCTTGGGCAATCCCCTAAACTTGACGCTCAATCAACAGCGAGTTCAACAATGCAAAACCGCTTTGACCGCGTGTCAGTTTTAACGTCAACTGACCGTCGGCGATGGTTGCAAGATAGCTTTCGCTAATAAATTCATTAGGGCCAATGGAAACGGCCTGAACCGTTTCGCCCTCGATCGAAATCCCAATCCCTTCGTGCCCATAATAACGGTCGCCAATCGAAACAGTCACGCGATATACACCATTGGCAAGATCAACCGCAAATACCATCTCGCCGGATGCGACGTGATTAAAGTCTCGGTCAAGATCTGTCGCATTGACGCGGTCACGTGCCCCAACCGCACCGCTCAGCCACCCATAACCTGCCACAGCATTATAGCGATCGGCCGGCACCACCTGTGTGTAACCGCCTTCAACGGGCGAGCTACTGCTGCCAAAATCGAACCGGGCAATGGACTCGAACCCAACTTCATCACTATCATCATCTTGATTGACCAACGAAACATCATCGACATCAAGCCCCTGGTAGGCCGAGTCAAGACTGGACGCACTTGATGTAATGATCTGATAAATGACGTCTCCATCTTGCACATCGTCGTCAACGCCAGTCACGATAACGGTCTGTGGCTGATTCCAATTCAGTGGATTGAACACGACGTGAGTTGCCGACAACACGCCTTCGGTTACATCACTCGAGTTGAGTAAAATTGTCACTGCTTCTGTGGGCGGGGCAAGTAGTTCAACCGTAAACTGGGCGGAACCACTCTTTTCAGTTGTAAAAAGAACTGGGCTCGCTTTTAATAAGACGCCAGCGTCGAAACGACGTTTCGGAATCACTTCGAGCGAATTGATGATCGCAAACCCTGTAGTGCCTCGCATGATTGTTAACGTCAACTGACCATCTCGGACAATGACATCATAGGTTCGCGCCAGCGAATCGCCACCGTCGATCGACAGCGTGTCAACGGCCTGCCCTTCAATGACAACTTGCATGCCACGATTTGAATAGAACGGGTCGGCGACCGTCACCTTGACCTGATAGTCACCGTCCGGCACATCAACCGCAAAGGTCATCGCGCCCGATGCCGTGTGATTAAAATCTCGGACAAGTGAGCTGCCCTTTCCACGATCCCGCGACCCAACATTTCCGTTCAACCACCCGTATCCCCTCGTGCTTTCATATTCGATCAGGGGTGTGACTTGTACATAGCCCGTTTCAACAGGTGAACCGATGGTTCCGAAATCGAAACGGAGGCTAGGATCAGGACCTGCGATTTCGTCGTCGATGTTACTGAGCGATATATCTTCGATCACTAAGCCGTTGTAATTTGGATCGCTACTAACCGTATCCGATGTGATCACTTGATAGCTTACGTTGCCGTCGTGCAAAGAATCGTCAACGCCCGTCAAAGTGACCGTTTGTGGCATGTTCCAGTTCTGATCATTAAACGTCAGTTGCCTGGTCGACACCGTGCCTTCGGTAACATCGCTCGAACGAATGTCGATCGTGACAGGATGCGTCGGCTGAGACCGCAGTTCGACAGTGAAAGACGCTGTACCTTGCGACTCGGTCGTCGACAAACCCAAGTCAGCTTTAACAATAACCGCAGCTGGCACCTGCTGCACCCGAGTCACCTGAAGAGAATTGATCATCGCAAATCCACTCGTGCCTCGGGTCAACCGCAGCGATAAAAGGCGGTCTGTCACTTCGACTTCATAGATTGAATTGACGAATTCACCAGCAACTGTCGAAATGGTGTCAACAAGTTGATGCTCAATCTCAACTTCAATGCTGCTGCTCTCGTAACTCGCGTCTCCAACCACCATACTGAGTTGGTAGATGCCGTTGGGAACTTCGACAGCAAACGTCATTGAACCTGACGAGACGTAGTTGAAATCGCGGTCAAGATCATCGGCATTGACTCGATCTCGTGATCCCACACTGCCATTAAGCCATCCATATTCGTTGACATAGTCATAGCGATCCAGGGCCGTGATCTTCGTATATCCAGACTCGACAGGTGACGTCTCGGTTCCAAAATCGAAGCGTCCGTAAACACCATCAACCGGAACTTCGGGTTCTGGCAGTTCGCCACCAATCCCAGCGAAGTCGATCGCGCCAATGTCGTTGCCGGTGACGCGGGCATTCCCAAACAGATCATGGGTCGGTGCATACTGGGGATCCGACCTTCCAATCAGCTCAGTATTGGCTAGGGGCGTCGCATCCCAACGTGGCTCGTCCAGCCGAACATCGGAAAACGCTTCGGCAAGATCGGTAATTACAGCGTTTCCGGTCGAAATAGCGTTCCCTAGCCCATTGGGAATCGGGCGGCCAGCCGCTGAGTAGACTGCATTATTTGCAAATATATTGTTGACCGCTTCGGCGTCATCCCAGCCAAATGTTCGTATACCGTCGGTGCCAGCGACAATCGTGTTGTTGACAATGCTAAGATTCTGGGGAACGGTCGCAAAAGGCTTGGACAGGAAACCAGTTCGATTGGTGACAATCAAGTTGTTTTGAATCAGTGCGTCAGCTGTTGCTTGGATCGCAGTATCGTTGGAATTGATGACGACGTTTTCTTCGATGACATTCCGATCTTCGATTGCGCGCCCGGTTCGATAAACGACGATCCCCGGATAATTTGTATTCTGAACAAAATTATGCTTGATGGTATTCGCGTAGGAGCCATCCTTTATTTCGATGCCGTCACCTTGACCTACATCCCTGGCGTTCAGGTTGTAAATGTAATTGCCAATCACATATGAATGATGCGTAATATGAGATCCGTCATGCGCACCAAGATAGAGCCCCTCGCCATTCCCGCCAGTATCGTGGATCTCGTTGTCAATAAAGTACAAGTACGAGGTATTCTTTGAATTTGCGGCAATGCCATTGCCGTCGGTTTGCGAAATCTCGACATCGTGCAGCATGAAGTGATCAACTTCCTGCAACTTGATTCCCGTCGATCCGCCTATTAATTCCAGCCCCTCAATGATCAAATACTGGGACGGAAAAATGTTCACCACATTCTGCTTGACGTCTGATCGAGTGATAACGACGACTTCGCCCGGGGCTCCCGCAATCGTAACGGGGTTCTGAGCTGTACCGGCTGCTTCGATCGTAAAGAACGAATCCACAAAGTACTCGCCCGCGTGAATCTTAATATGTTCACCCGCCGAAAGATTGCTGAGCACGCTCTTCAGTGCCGCACCATTCTCAGCGGGCGTTAAAGCCGAGTCATAGTGAACTTCCAAGGTCACCGGACCTTTGTTGGCGTACCAGTCGGGCGCAAAACTAGGCGAGTCGCCAACTTTCCTCCAAAACGGAACGATCTCGTTCGATGGAGACGCCGCCAATCCAATTTGATTTGACGCGATACTGGCGGCATAGCTTTCCGATGCCGCCACTGTCTCGACCGAAGCAAGACCTGCCGTCGATTCGAACATCGCCAGGCCACTGAAGACCCATCGGCTCTCGAGTTGCTCGGAACGAAGTGATTTTCGAACAGATCGACGAACACGGGGCGCTGAGGTTCGAAAAAGTCTCAAGAACCGCGTGGCATTAGAAAACACTTCGACCCATCTCCCAGAGAAAACTTGAGACACTGTCTCTATTCTCTAGATCGAACTACCAGCGCAAGCGACTTCAAGTCAAGCGAGCTAGCGGCTTGGGGGCCGCTGGTACAGGGCACCGCGAAAAACCACAGCCCGATCCGGCAATGGCATCATGGCTCGGCGAGTCGTCAAGACTCCTCCGAGCAACTCACTCGTTGAGCCTTTTCCCACTGGGGCGGCTGCCGATTAAACAGACCGCGGCTAAGCCCGATCGCGATCGCAACTTGGCTCATCGAAAAGTAAAACACGACGCCGCCAAGTGAGGTTGCTCGAAATTTTGGAACAACGCAAATCACAGCAGCAATCGCAATGCCCGCTAGCTCCGAGCACAGAATGAATTCATAGACGAAACCCTTTGACGCGAGCACCAAACTGCACACGACTAGGAACACAATCAACACGGGCGACGCCCATCGCAACACTTTGTGCGACAAAAACTGAAACCAAATCGAATACTGGTTCCAGCGTGGAACGTTGCCGCGTCGCAAGAGCTGAACGGCGCCCGCCGCAATTCGTATCCGACGATTGAATTCCTGGCGAGCGGAAAGTGTGCCCGTCTCTGTCGCCGTTGCGGTGGGTTCGTAAATGATCCGCTTTGCGGACCGCAAGACATTCATCGAAATCAAGAAGTCATCCAAAATCGTGTCCTGCGGCAACGGCTCGAATAGTCCTCGGCGTAACACATACATTGCACCATCGACGCCGATCACGCTCCCAACACTTGACTCGGCCTGCTGGATCCGACGTTCCAATTGATAATAGAGCGATTCGCCGGATCGAAATTCCTTGTCACTGCCAATCAAGCGAACCTCACCAGTAACCGCGCCCACATTGGAATCCGACAAGTGCTTCACCATGCACAACACGGACGCCGAATCCATCGTCACGTTAGCGTCAGTCAACAGCAGGTTTTGATGAGCAGCCTCGGCCACCAATCGGTTAACTGCCGATGCTTTTCCGAGTCGGTCTTTCGCCGAATAGAAACGAACTCTGTCATTCGTGTTCGCTCGTGCAATGTCCGCCGTACCATCGCTGCTGCCGTCGTCAAAAACCAGCAGTTCAATATGGTCCGTGGGATAGTCCAAATCATAGAAATTTTGAATCTTCGCTTCCAATACCGCAGCTTCATTGTGCGCCGGAACAATCACGCTAAGCGAAGGCAGGTCACCGTCGACAGGGTGAGTCTGATGATGCCGCAACAGCCCAGCTAGCAGCGGATACAGCACATAAGTGTGCAGCAAGAGCCCGAACGTCAGCCAAAACGCAACTGCGATCATCGCTCCGGCTTCCAAACACCAATGGCGTTGCCAGCAGCCAACATCGCCAGACCTCTGGCCGACGCGACGTTCACCATCAAAAAGTAATAGGCGACGTACACCAATCGGACCCGACGCAGACTTTTGAACACATATAGGAACGCCGTTCCGTAGCCACACAGCTGCAAGCCGAGCAGAGCCGTGTAGAACGACTCTCCGCTTCCGCGAGACACTTCCGCTGCCGCGAGAGCTGCCGAAGTCGTCAGCATGACCACCAGGAATAATGGGCAAAACCAACGCAAAACCTTGTGCCCAATCAATTGAACTGCAAACCAACCGACACGAAATGGATTCATTGCTGCAGGCACTTTCAAGACCGCTCGCATGCTACGATTCACGATCCGGCGTTTACGACGAAACTCACCGGAAAAATCCGGAGCAGCGTCTTCGAAGCACACCGCTTCCGAATCAAACACTCCGCGATATCCTTTCGCAACGACCTTCAAAGGCAACAAAAAATCGTTAATGTCCTCGGCCGACAGCGACTCAAAAAGCTCCTTACGAAGTGCGTAGATCGCGCCGTCGGCACCGACCACGCTGCTCAAGCGACTCTCCCATGCCTTTATCATCAATTCGATCGACCAATAGATATTCTCAGAATCCGATGACGAAGACTCAATATTCGAGTAACACTGCCGCCCCACCGAATAGCCAACACGAGGGTCCTCAAAATGTCTCGCCAATTTTGAGAGCGCGTCCGGTTGAAAAATAGAATTAGCATCCGTAAAAACCAAAATTTCGCCCGTTGCCTGGGGACAAAACTGAGTCAAGCCAGCGGATTTACCCGATCGAGTTTCCATCCGGCATAGCTGAATCCGCGGATCATCGAAGCCCCGAACAATCTCGTCGGTGCCATCGTCCGACGCATCCGAGATCACCATCACATCCAACAGTTGATCGGGATATTCAATCGCCAATGCGTTGGCGATCTTCGCGCCGATACAGCCCGCTTCGTTAAACGCACTAACGATCAACGTCACCGATGGAGTTGCCCGCCCTGGCATCGGAACACGCCGAAAACGAGACAGCATGAAAACGCCGGCGGGATACAACAAAAACGGAGTTGCAAAAGCGAAAGCCGCAAACCAAAAAACCGGAACTAAAAAGAAGGTCAATCAACAATAGAGGGGCAAGAGGTAACCGATCAGAAGTTCAAACGTGAACAGCGGAATTCCAATTTCCAACAAACGATCTTTGGAAGCACAGGGCCCCGAAAAAGACAAGCAAAGCATTAGTCACGCTTGAAAGCCAAGAGAAATTTACGACAAAATCTCTCATTGCCAGACCGGGAATCCCGTCTTATAGCCCAGCGGGACCGATGTGCGATTTCTTTCCGAGCTGCATCAGTCGGCTTGCGTATTGCGGAAATGCTGGCACGCTCCAATATCTGAGTTGCGATTCGATGGACGTCTTGCGCCCCAAAAATCAAGACGAGCGTCAGCTATCGGGATAGCTGACGCTGTCTCGTTACCAGTGGTGCTTGGGATCATCTGATCGTCCAAGCTTGTGGGGCCCAACGTGGATGACGTGTCGAGATCCGGATGCCTGTCTAATCCTGCATACAGATTATTGCTGAACAACAGGTCCTCCGAACCAGAGACCAAGTAAATATATTTCCCTCCGCTGGCCATATGGACGATGTTGTTTTGAAACGAAACGGATAGAACATCCTCTCCTCCGATAGTCAATCCGTGGCCTCGGCATGCTATCAAAGTATTATGATAAAACGCCGCCTTGCCATTGAGGCAATAGATCGCTGATGAACTACTATCCATGAAGCCAGCGCCGATGACAATGTTGTTGTAAACCTTTGCTGTTTCTGGCTCTGGCTCGCCAGGGGCATTTTCCCAGGACATTGAATATATCCCAATACCACGTCCAGCGAACTCTTGGCAATCAACGAAATTGTCATGGATGGCATGCCCCTTACACGACTTGCCTTTCGGAATACGATTCCCCTGATGATTGACAACGATCATAGGCCCGATCGCGTATTGGTTGTCATAACAATAGTTCCACCCCAGTTCGACGCCTTTATTTCGTGAAGCATCACCCGAAATGTAGAGAGCGTGATCAAGCTTGTTGTTCGAAATCCCGCCATGCGAACTATTGCCTAGCACTTGAATGTTGCTTGCAAAAGTGGCTATCGGCGCCGTGCCTGTCCCGAACGTTTGGCATCCGACGCAGTCATTGCCGACTGCACGGATCCCATACCCACGCTCTCCATTCGCGGCTCCAAGAAACAGGCACGTCTGCGTTGCTCGAAGTCGAAATTTCGAAATCGTCCAATAGTCGCGAGCTAACATGAAGTTGCCAATCATCGACTGTGAAACGCCATTTCCAACCGAGTCAATCGTCGCAATTTCGCCAGGATAAGACGCAAGGGCAATCGGTGCGTTCTCCGTTCCGTCGGTGCTATTGCCTCTGGTCAGGTAGAAGTTCTGTTTCCCTGTAAAAAACTTGTCGCCGTACGCTTGTTCCGTCTGACGAAAGTAAAGGACGTCACCTGGCCTTAAAGACTTGACGGCTTCGTTTGGACTGGACCATGGGGCGTCATGCGTGCCATTCCCTGGGCTTGACGCATCCTGATCAACGAACAAGAGATTCCCCTCAATGACCGAGAAGGGAAATTCGGAAGACGTTTTACCGCCGACAGTTAGCGACAAACTACCTACGCCGACGGGACACTCGGACCGCAACCAAAAAGTAATTCGTTTCAGGAAAAAGACATCGAATGAATCACCATTCCATTCGGCATAGTCGCTATCTCGGTCAAGCTTGACTCCATTGACGGTGACAAAACTGTCGCCACGCTCCGTCCCGAAGCCGTTGCCCCAAATCGTAACGGCTGCCCCTTTTTGCGGATCGGTCGCTGACCATCCAATGCTTGGAGCATGCGTAAGATCCGAAAAGTACAGGTTTGGAGGCTGCCCTGGACGTTCAGGAATTACCTTTCGATATTCGAAGGGGACGCTTTGATCGGCGGGAGCAACAGTCCCCCTGAATACAGACAAAAACAATGCGGAAGTGCAGACGAAAAAAAACAAAATGCTATTAGTTCTTAATAGAGTTTTCATATTGATCCAGTACCGAAATGATTTGACTCGCATTGTCCGTCCATCGTCGCTCTGCGAGCACGTATTTTTTTGCATTTGCGCCGATGCGTTCCCGCTTTAATTTGTCCTTGCAAGTACAAATCATTGCGTTCAAAAACTCAGTTTCGCTTCCGGCAGAAAACAAAACTCCCGTTTCACCATCGTTTACGATTTCCTGGATGGGCGGTAGGCGAGGTGCAATGCACGTCTTCCCAAGTGACATGTACTCGAGGATTTTCATTGGTGATCCCCAGTCGTTGGAATGTGGCATGAGACCAATGTCCATCGCGTCAATTAATGTGTTGACTCGGTCGTGACTGACCCCACCGGTCAGGACTAGCCGGTTCCCAACTTCCTGCTGACACTTCAGCGTATCGAGTTCGCCTTCCAACTCGCCGGCACCGACAACCAGGAAGATCGAGTTTGGAATTTCCCGCAGCACCTCCGGCATCACGCGGATCAACATACCGACACCGTGCCATCGCCTGAGCGAACCGACAAATCCGATCACCACACTATCCGAAGGAATCCCAAGATCCTGACGGCTTGCATCAAGATTCTGCACATGGTCACGGACCCGCCGTTCGTTGATGGCGTTCGGAGTTACAACAACACGTCCCGAATCGTTTGTCCGATCAACAATGCATTGACGCAGTGGCTCAGAAACCGTTGCAATAAGCGTGCTGTTTGAGAGAACAAATCGCTCAGTCAGTTTGCAAACATTCTTGAATGCAATTTTTCGTCGGTTGAATCGCCCAGCATAGGTAGAGTTCACTTCCAGTACGATCGGAATCCGGGCTAATTTCGCCACCAGAACTCCAGCAAAGTGATAGCAGGAATAGCGTTCGTAAATGACGTCCGGTCGGTTCTGAAAAATAGAAATCGCCAACCGAGGAATGGAAATCGCGTTGTAGCCTAGTTCCGCAAACTGGCGGACCGCAATTCGAATGGTGCCGATCAATCCTTTTGACTTTTCAGCCGTCGTACCAGTCATGCCAAACTTCAAACCCGCTTCACGCTTGGCTGATTTCGGACAACACAAATCAACTTCGTGCCCAAGTTCGACAAATGCGTTTTTCATCTCATTGATGTGAACGCCTTCGGCTCCATCTCCTCGTGTTCGATGGTGGTATAGTATTTTCATTGATCTGTATTTAGTTCAGTCCGAGGTGCTCTACTGGTTAAACACTGCACTACGGTTTTTGCAACGGATGCCCATGTGACGTCCGCGACGGTCTTAGCAATGAGTGGGCGGTCAGGTTTCCGTTCGAGACAACTCTTAATCGCCACACCTAGATCGATCGGACTCTCGGTCGCAACGAGAACACCTGCCCAGGGCTCTTCAAGGTAACGCGAGTTATCTCCCGCGTCAGTTGCCACAACCGGTAGGCCCGTCGAAAGCGCCTCCAACACCGCGTTGCAACATCCTTCACGACGACTTGCCAGCGCAAAAAGATCGGCAGCGCGAAGCCAATCAGCCACTTCATTGGGTGGTTTGCTGCCAACAAAATGAACTCGGTCTTGCACGTTCAATTCATTGGCCAAGTCTTGCAAGCTTTTTCCCCAAGCTGATTCAACGCCTCCGCCAATGCAGACCAATTGAAAATCGCAGTCGGACTGAATGTTAGCCACCGCGCGGACAAGAATGTCGTGTCCTTTCACAGCCTTCAAGTTGCCCACCGAGACCACCAATTTTCCGGCACTTTCGTAACCGATGCTAGATCTCGCATTGGCTTGATCGCCCGTACTATAGGTCGCCGCATCGACTCCGTTTGGGATGACCGTGATTTGATCGGCGGGCACACCTGCCGTCACTGCCGCTGCTTTTAGCGAGTGACTAACCGCAATCACTCCTGTCGCTTCACACAGCGCCTGCAACAATTGATCACCACGCGATGATCGCCCAAAGAGATCGACCTCAAGTCCTCGAATCGTGATAAAGATCGGCATACCGCGACGCTTGGCGACTCGCCAACACCCGACACCCTCGGGGTAACCAAAATGAGCGTCCAGAATGGCGTCGCTCACCACTTTGGGATCCATCCCGTCAAGCCAGCGATCGACGCATCGATCAAGCCAAAAGCCGTCGAGGCTTTTGGCAACGCCCGGAAAGTAGAACATGCTAGCTGCGTCAACGGTTAGATTCTCGGTGCTGATCGCTGGGTCGGTCCTGCGAGGGCGAACGAGGGGAAACCACGGCTGTGGGGCCAACGCGCGGGTGGGGACCAGCTTTGCGAGCTCTTCCAGCCGGCGACGAACAAACAGTCCACACAAAGGCGATTGCTGGGTTGGCAGATTGGTGCATACGCTAAGGACGTTCACGGCGATGCGTTGTCTTTCGCTGTGAGGTTTTGAACAAGGCCACGCGTGCTCTCTGATGAAGCTGCGAACAGTTGAGCGTAAGCCTGCTGGGCCCGCCGTTCGCTTTCCAGCCAATCGTCAAGCACTTCTGGCGTCAGTCGCCTAGCCAACGGACGGTCGCCGACTGGCTCTTCCGCAATACTCGAGTCCCGATAAATCTTCGAAAGAATGCGGTCACCGAGTTCGGATCGGTAGTGGCCGGACTCCCAATACCACCTCATGATGGTCTTTTTGTCTTTTGGCGTTGGTGTCGGTTCTGTGGTGTAGTTGTTATAGCTGGAAAAATCCCAAAGCGACACATCGTATCGATCGCACAGATGGGTCAGCGACGCCTTCCATCGCTCGAAATCATCCCAGCGCCCCGACTCGTCGAAGATTTCGAGAATATCGACATGGTACGGATGGATGAATACGTCGATGTGAATGTCCTCACTCTGGCAAGCTTGTAAGACCGCTTCTACGGCGAGAAATTCGGTGGACCGATCCATTGCGGGCGCAACTCGCGTCAGACATTTTTGGGCATACTCGAGATTCTTCTGTCGAAACAGTGCCGCTTGCCCTTCGTCGCGAATCAGTTGACGAAACGCAACCCCCGAATTGAATCCCTCGTCGGACATGTCGGCTGTGTAGGGTGACCGCTGCTCGGCAACCGTGATCATCGAGTCTTTGAGGGCGGTGAGAGAAACGGTCGATGCGACGATGTCACTTGCACGCGATTTCAGCGCGGCAAACGGCGTTGGGCCACCGCGCCGAGCAAGCAGTCGGCTATCCGCAGCGGAGCTCGTCTCATTTTCGGCGTCATCACTCGTCGCGCCGACTAAGTGGTCGGGCTTGCGGAGGAAATTGAGAAAGTCGACGCCTAGCAAGACCGCGTCTGGCGTTTGAGTCACAAGGGCGTGCTGCAGATATTGCGATGCAAGCTCGGTACCGCCACCCGGTTGCCCAAGGTTGTACGCAGGTCGTAAGCGGCTCGGTATTTCGCTGCTGCTTGGATCGATCCCAATATCGACTCGCGAGTTCCCCAGCAGGAGCAATTTGTAGCTGCCACGGGCCACTCCATACGCCTTCGTCATGCGAACTTGCCGTATCGCTTTCGGCTTTCTGGCATTCCAGCCATCGACTCGCGCATTGGCGAATCGAAAGTACGGATCGACCGACACGTTGAACGCAACGACCGCGCCCATTAGTACGCTAGCCACCAGCAGCCATTGCCATAAGTATCTCGAATGGGACGTTTGACGATCGTCATTCGATGGCGCGGTCACCGTTGCGTCATCTTGCGATTGCATGGTTTCCTAAAACTGAAAGTAAAGAAACTCGGACAATTCGGCGAGCGAAAGAACTCCAACCACAGAAATCAAGCTGATCACAATTGACCATCGGAGCGTTGGCTTCCATGTCAGCGGCAGGTGCCAACCGACACCGGGGCCTGGGAGCGTCCGTACACGTTCGTCGTTGGCGTACTCCCACGCGGGTTCGTGCTGGATCATAAATTGCTGGGTCGTTGGCATCGTCCAGACGATTGTCAAAAGGGCGGTGATCCAAGCGATTGCAGCAACAAACAAGGAACCGCTTGCGGCGTCTTCACCGATTCCCAAGTTGCCCAGCGGTGTCGCCAAAGATCCCAGTCGGTTGAAAATGGCGTCCGGAATCGAAACTCCGTTCATCCCCACCATTCCTCGGGCCACTTGGTTTGCTGATTCCAGCGAGCCCGCGCGAAAGTAGACCCAAGCGAAATGGACAGCGATGAACGTGACTGCGCATGCGGCCATCCGATACGGCGGGAGTCTCTTCCAACCAGTGACGCCACTAGTCATGTGGCTCCAGCCATGTTGCATCACCAGAAAGCTGCCGTGCAAAAGTCCCCACAAGACAAATGTCCATCCGGCACCATGCCACAGCCCACCCAACAGCATCGTTACCATCAGATTTCGGTACCGGTTGACTGTACCATTCCGATTTCCGCCCAGCGGAAAGTACAAATAGTCGCGAAGGAAATGAGAAAGTGTCATGTGCCATCGACGCCAAAAATCACTAATGG
Organism: Rubripirellula reticaptiva; assembly: GCF_007860175.1. Lineage (NCBI taxonomy): Bacteria > Pseudomonadati > Planctomycetota > Planctomycetia > Pirellulales > Pirellulaceae > Rubripirellula > Rubripirellula reticaptiva. The sequence goes on from NZ_SJPX01000002.1 coordinate 878,051, forward strand.
TCTCGGATCGATAAGGCGCGAAGAAATTCAGCGGCAACTTAATCCCAAAGATTCGTGCCGAACCGATGGCCATGTCAGAGTAGCCCGAAAAGTCAAAGTAGATCTGCAGCCCATAAGCAAGGCACCCGATCCAAGCATGAAAGAACGTAACGGACTGCCAAGCCGATTCGCTATCGAAAAGCTCATTAGCGTAAGGAGCGATTCCATCGGCAAGCACCGCCTTCTTGAACAGCCCAATTGAAAAGATGGTTAGCCCGACCGACAGATCCTCTCTGATTCGACGCGATGGAACGCGAATCTGCGGCATCATTTCCGCGTGATGAACAATGGGGCCGGCGATCAGTTGCGGAAAGAAACTGACGAACAATGCATATTCCATCGGGCGATAACCCGTCGACACGCCCGAGTAGCAATCCACCAGATAAGCAATCTGTTGGAACGTAAAAAACGAGATGGCCAAGGGCAGCGCAATGTGGCCCAAGTCGTACTCGGCACCGCCCAGACTGTTCACGCTTTGAACGAAAAAGTTGGCGTACTTGAAGTAACCGATTAAACAAAGGTTCGCAGCGATCCCAAGCACCAGCAGCCATTTTTCCCGATAATCGCTAAGCCGACGACCAACTCGATAGTTAAATCCAACAGTCACCAACAACAGAGGCAAATAGACCGGATTCCACCACGCATAAAAAAACAACGAACACGCCAATAACCAAATGACGCGCGCGTTGTAGTGTTCTGCCAATATCCGGTTGCCAAGAAAGGCGACCGGCAAGAGCAGAAAGATGAATTCGTACGAGTTGAAAAGCATTGGAGAGAAGCGTCGTAGGCGAGAGAGACGCCACGATGCAGCGGTGAGGCCAATACAATTTTTGGGCGGAGACGGTTGGAGAGATCACACGGAATCGTTTTTGGCTTCGGGAATTTTGGCGTACTTCGGTACATCCAACTCAAAAACAAACCCGACGCATCGGCCTAGAACATCACATAGACAGACTCGGAAACTTCTGCTGCTTCGTCATCGTCCCTTGGATGCTTGGACGCAACTTGCAAGATCTTTGCCACGGTAGGTTCTAGCAGTCGCCCTGCTGGCTGATCGCGCCATCGCGATACGATCGCCGCGGCAGTCTGTGAGGCAGACGAATTGGAGTTGGCGAAAGCGGACGCGAACTCAAACTCTTCGCTTGCCATTCCCGTCTTGGAAGTATCCGTCCATGTGCTGCTGCGAAGTGGCGGCGTCGTCACCGAAACTAAGACCATGTCCTGGCTCTTTGCCTTGGTGGCCTGAGGCCAGAATGACGAATCGAACAGCTTGGCAATCTGATCGTGGTACTGATCGGTCGGTTTCGCTTGCGAAACCGCGTAGACGTCTTCGTTCTCGAGGCCCTCGCCTTTGCCTTCGGGCCACTCCGGTTGATCGGCCTTTATCAGTATGCAGTCGTCGAGTGCCAGCACATCCATTTCCGTACGCATAAAACATCGATACGCATCTTGTGGCGTACAAACGATAGGTTCACCCCGCACGTTAAATGAGGTGTTTACGAGCACTCCATACCCTGTGTCTTTTTCAAACTGTTTGATCAGGTCATAGAAAGCTTGGTGATGCTCGCGACGCACGGACTGAATTCGAGCCGAATAATCAATGTGTGTGACCGCAGGAATGTCGGACCGCAACTGGCGAACAATCGGCAACAGATCTTCGGCCGCATCACCTTCACTTGCCTTAACAGGAATCCGCCGACTCTCTTTGACCGGCGCAACCAGCAACATGTAAGGGCTCTCGCGATCAATATCAAAGTAGTCCGAAACCCTTTCGTGCAGCACCGCTGGAGCGAAAGGCCGAAACGATTCGCGATATTTGATACGCAAATTCAGGGTGGTTTGCATCTCGGTATTTCGCACATCACCGAGAATGGACCGGGCCCCTAATGACCGTGGCCCGAACTCGAGCCGACCCGAGAAATGACCAACGACTTTTCCGTCTGCCAACTGCTTCGACAAAAACTGATTGCGATCATCACCACACAGTTCGCGAAACGGGAAACCGTGCGTGTCGAGGTAAGCCTTGATTTCGTCGCTAGAGAAACCAGGACCGAGGTACGAACCGCCTTGATCCGACAACTCACTGCGTTCGGTTCGAGGGCGTCCCAAATAGGTGTGCCAAGTGTCCAGTGCCACGCCAAGGGCGCAACCTGAATCGCCTGCAGCCGGCTGAATCCAAATCTCGTCGAAGACACCTTCCTTAAGCAGCTTGCCATTAGCAACGCAGTTCAAGGCGACACCGCCGGCAAGGCATAGACGCGTTTCTCCGGTCAGCTCGCGAGCGTGCCGCGCCATACGAATCATGGCCATCTCAGTGACTTCTTGAATCGATCTCGCAAGATCCATCTCGCGCCGCGTGATCCGGCTCTCGGGGTCTCGACGAGGGCCACCGAACAGCTCGTCAAACTTTTCCGACGTCGTACTGACATCGCTTAAGAATGAAAAGTAATCCATGTTCAATTCAATCGAACCATCGTCTTTCAAATCGACGATATTATCCAAAATCAATTGCGTATAGATTGGGCGACCATACGGCGCCAGGCCCATCATCTTGTACTCGCCGGAATTGACTTTAAATCCCGTGAAGTGAGTGAAGGCTGAATACAAAAGCCCTAAAGAGTTGGGGAACGTCATTTCCCGCAACATTTTGATCGAGTTGCCTTGCCCGTGCGCGATCGATGCTGTTGCCCATTCGCCAACGCCATCGATCGTGATGACGGCTGCAGACTCGAACGGCGAAGGATAAAAACAACTTGCTGCGTGCGAGCGGTGGTGATTGCCTTGCAGTACCGGTCCGTCGAAATTCAACGCTTCGCGAACAAGCTTTGGGAAGTGCAGCTTTGTTCTTGCCCAGTCGGGCACAATCGTCGCCCACATCTTTCGCGCCGAATCAACGTCGACCGCCATCAGACTGTGCATGATCCGTTCAAAAGTTAATGCTGAATCATCATAAAACGAAACAGCCGACAACTGATCCTGGTTGATTCCCGCCTGCTCAAGGCAAAAGTTAACTGCGTTGACCGGGAACCGTCGATCGTTCTTAACGCGGCTAAACCGTTCTTCTTCGGCCGCCGCAACAATCTCGCCATTCTTCAACAACGTTGCCGCCGAATTGTGATAAAAGCACGATAGGCCAAGAATGTACTCGCCATCACTCGGTTTTTCTTCGCTCGCCGCGACTGATCGCGCTGCGGAAGCAGCAGTCACAGCCTCCTTATCACTGGCTACCTTGATGATCCCGCGTTTCGTCAAGAACGCGTCCATGTTCTCGGCGACCAGTCGATTCGCATACGGCGTGAAGTGACCACCTTGCTCAAAACTTAGTTTCAGACGCTCCTGATAGGGCAACTGTCCCAACTCGGTCGAGACATCACCAACATGAATATTCTTCTCGGGCGAATCGAGCTTCTCGAAAAGCGGTTGGTAAACGGGTTCCATGCCGACCAGGTAAAAGTCCCGTGTTGGAATCGGAAAGATGACCACAGGCAGCGGCTGTACCTCGGCAATGAACTGTCGCAGGATTGCTTCCATCAGTTTCCACCCGCCCGTCTGATCGGACAGAATATCGGGATAAGGGTGATGACCTCGAATCCTCTTGAACTCTGTGATCAAACGTGACCCGGCATCCGAGAAGAGCGACGAATTGCGAAGCTCCTTAAGGCCGGGCACCAAAGAATACAGGTCGTGAACCTTGTTGATGAGATCATCGTCGCGTTTCGTCGATGGCGGCCGATCGCCAGCGTTGTCTTCCGGACGATCGGTTGGCACTGGCACTTGGCAAAGATTCAGCTCGCCGTTTATTAGTTCAAAGTACGGCTTCGGAACCCGAACACGACGGCCGGTAACTCGGTCGACGGACGGACGATGCGAAGTCTGAATACGGTGGAAGCTGTCAATTTGCACACAGATCACAATCGCGTCAGCTTCGATCTGTTTGGCGAACTTACGAAACGCTAATAGGTGCTGGTCCGTACCGCTGCCCGAGATTCCAAAGTTGTACACTTCACATCCGTGCAACTTGGCTAGCTGGTCGGAATACCGATCACAGTTGGAAACATTGTCACCGGCGGTGTACGAGTCTCCGAACATCAAGATCCGAGGACGACCAGACTTCGGTTTAACGAACTCGAAATCGGAACGAAAACCACTTGAATTGGTCTTAACAAAGTATCCGCCAGCTTCATTCGTCAACCGTGCGTTTTGATTGGGGACAAATCGATGGCCAATGTCCGAATCGTGCTGGATCAGCATCCGGTGAGTAGACTGACTTAACAAAAACATGATTATTCGTGAAAGCTATAAGAAGAGACGAGTGTTAAAATTCGATTGAACGTGTCAGAGCGAGGCAGCGTCGGTCCAAAGTTTTGCGAACTCGCGGTACATACGATCAATGGGATACTCATTGCAAACATGTTCGCGATTGATTTCGCCAAGCCGGCATCGCAAGGTCGCATCGTTGGCCATCGTTTCAAGAGCAGATGCGTACCCAGTATTGTCATCGTGCGAAAACACAAACGGTCGATTTTCAGGGCTTAGCATTCGCCGGTTGTCGGCGATATCGGTCGACACGACAGGAAGCCCCGATGCCATCGCTTCGAGCAATGAGTTGGATGCCGCTTCCGATTTCGAGGTGGTCACATTGACGTCGATTGCACGAAAAGCGTTCTCGGGATCAGCAACATAGCCGTGGAAGTAGACGGAATCAGCAACACCGAGCTCTTTGGCTAGAGTCGTCAACCGATCACGTTCGGGGCCATCACCAAAAAACGCGAGTCTGGTGCGCGACACCATCGCGGGCTTGGCCGCCGCGAATGCCCTCAACAGCATCGCCCCATTCTTACTCGGCCGTAGCGAACCAACGTAACCGAAGACGACGCAGTCACCACCATTTTCCGTAACACGATTTCTTAACGAATCGTTGTCACCCGGAAAAAAACGTTCTGTGCTGACGCCAGTCTTGATGAATTCAATTCTGTCCTTTGGAACACCGTATTTTTCGATCGCCAATTCGTAAAGCGTGAATGAAGTGACGACGACTTTATGGCAACTTGGCAACAACAACCGTCTGGCAACACGCCGACGCCACCCCTTTCCATCAACGTCCGCCGAAAGCCCGCATTCGTTATGGATTACCGGGCGAAACCTAGCGATCTTTGCCGCCAGCACTGCGTCCGTCGCGCCCCAATTGTAAGTCAGAATCACTTTCGGATTGATGCTTCGGATGCACTTCCACAAGTCGAAAGGAAACTGGATCGCGCCGCGTTTTGGCGGCCCTGCCATGACTCGAACAGCACACTCGGAATCCAGGATGTCCGCGGCGTCAGCCCCACCGCTGATCGAAAGGATCGCATGTCCTTGCCCCGGCCCCATCGCATTGATGGTTTTAGATATGCGAATCTCCGCCCCCCCTCGATTGAACTCAGGGAAGACATGCAGATATCGCACTGAGTCCACTTCGTTGGGAAAACTGACATTCTCAGATGATCGAATCACAGAAGACGTCATGAAACGACGCGTCGCTTATCGGGATAAATTGCGTCATCAAAGACGGCTGCCATTTCTTCCGTCAACCGTTGACCATGAAACTGCATTTGCGCTTCGTCCCAAAGGGATTGCGATGAATCAGCAACCGCCATCTTCCTGATTGCATTTGCGATCTGATCAACTTCTCCCGCTTCTGCGATTGTGCCGAGTCGATACTGCTCGACAATGTTGGAAACGGCGCCTGGCACACAAATCGCCAAAATTGGCTTACGAAAAAGAATCATCTCAAACAACTTCCCGGGAACCTGAAGTGCGGTTCCAGGTTGCAGCAAGACAAAGCCGTCCACTTCGGCCATGCGTCGCAGCATTTGATCGTGAGGCAAAGCTGGCTTCACTTCGATCAGATCGCCCACACCCTTTTCAACGGCGTAGCTCTGAAGATCGAAATTTTCATCACAAAAGCCGACCTGTTCAAGGATCACGGACAGGCCGCTTTGACGTAATTTCGCAATCGCGTCGACAATGGGTCGTGGGTCTCGGTTGCGGTAAACACTGCCGGGATGAAGTAGTCGCATCGGCCGCCCGGTTTGCAACGCTAACGTGCATGTTGCGAGATGCGAATCAATCCGGGACTTAATCTCTGGATCGAATCCGTTAGGAATCGACGTGAACTTTCCACGAGGCTGATTCTTATAGTGAGCGACAAAGTCGTCTTCGAGTTCACGGGTATTCAGAACCACTTTGGAGGCGTCGTTGACGCACATTCTTTCAAGACGGGCGACCCAGCGGTTGGCAAGCCAAGACTTGTTCCGTGGTCCCCATGGAACTCGCGTCCACGGATCGCGGAAATCGACTACCAGCGGAAGATTTGCTTTCCGCGCGATCTCGCGACCAACAAGCAGTGACGAAAAGGGCGGAGCGGTCGCATAAACGAGACAACAGCCATTGTCGCGAACAATCTGCAGCCCCCGCTCAACGGCGTCCTTTTTCCAGGCGATGCGATTATCGGGGATCGCAAACAGAAGCTCGTTCGACTTTTCCCAGATCCCCGAAGCAGCGGACCGTAGGCGGCGAGCGTCCTTCGAATCGAGTCGCGAACTGCCGCTGCCTGTTTTCGGCGATCCAAACTGATCGTGGCCAGGACTCGTTGATCTTTGTGGCCGGACAAAACCTAACGCCGCTTTTACCCGAGCTTTAAACACGTCTTCCGGACGAATCAATTCAACATCGTGAACAACAACGTCGACCGGCACCAAATTCAATAACTTAAGATCTACTTGCGCGTCTTGGCTAGGCTTCGACGTTAATACAGTGGGAAACCACCCAAACTCGCCAAGGAAACGAGTAAAACGCAGCGTCCGATGAATTCCTGCCGAAACCGCCGGCGGGAAGTTAAAGGCAACCACTAAAACTGACTTGAAGTCGTCACTCAATGCACGAACCCCGAACCATCTAAATCAAACTCAGACAAACCGCTCTCGTCTAAGTCCTCACCGAGATCATCGGCCGGCTCATCGTCGAACTCGCTATCGTCTGTTTCCAGTTCCTCACTCGAACGCATCAACCTAGTGTAGGCAAAACAACATGCTGCCAACCAAAGGAACCACTCACCATCCAAAATGCTAGTAAATAGTGAGCATACTAATTGACCAATGATTGCCGAAATTAAAACAGTTCCAATCAACCCATCATTTACATTCTGATCACGCATGCATTGTCGCAGCGTCCGCCAAGCTGACAAACATGCGGTACACAAAACCAATGTCATCAGAAAAAGACCCTGAACTCCCCAACCGGCGGCTACATCCAACGGACCGTTGTGCACCGAACGGAATTCATCTCGAAAGTGAGCGATATAACGGACCCCCCTTGGGCTAGTAAATGCAGCTTCGCCTCCTGATCCAAGTGGAAAATCCGCGATCATCTTGATCGCAGCCTGCCAATAATCCAATCGTTCAGACGCTGAATTGTCCCGCTCATCCGCGCTGACAAATATGGATTCAAATCGATTCCAAATAGATGCGTCGCCTGCCATCAGGAGTATTGCGACCACTCCAAGAACACAAAGTCCGATAGCGCGTTTCCGAGCCGGCCCACGAGCAAATACAACAATTGCAATGGCAGACGTGATCAACCCAAGATAACAACCGCGGCTGTTACAACGCAGAATCGACTCTAGTACCAGTGGCGCAGACGCAAATGAAACTAATCCAAACCATTTGTTTTTCATCGTCAAAACGAAATAAGCCGCCACGACTAACCCAACCGACAGTACCGCGGCCGTTCCGTTTGAACCCTGCGCACCAGCGAACCGAATTCCTTCGAGCCTACCGCCATCACTGAAACCCTGACCGCTTAGTACAATCTGAAATCCGACAAAGCCACAACCAACCACCATTGCAAGCATTACGAGCTCAAGGTCTTTTAAGCTTCGAACGGAAATGTAAAACAGTGCGGTTGCTAAGCAGCCCTTCCAAAGGATGTCAAAAACCTTTTCACTTTCCGGCGGATAGTCAGCGAATAAATGATGAACAAAAAAGGCATTCAGAGACATCAGCAACAGCAATTGCATGAATATACGACCCGGGATATCACGACGCGGCCGATTCTTAAAACTTAGCAAGTTTGCGATAGCCAATACAAAAACGGCTACCAGGCTCCATCGCATGGTCAACGAAGTAAGCAATCCACCGCCGAACCACCAGAAAACAGGACTGGCGTAAAAGACCATTAAATGACCAATTGCCGCAAAGACGGGCCTTTTCAACGAGGCGATTGACAAGCCTACGAACAAGCAGATCCAAAGAAGTCCAGTAAGGCTCATCTCGATTGTGTGCTAAAGGTGTTACTTGTAGGCATAGAAAATGAACTCACCCATCACGGCGAAGTTTCCTATCGAATTGTTTACAAGAGGCTCCAAATATCGCAAACGATTGGGAACCGGGTATTTGACTTCAAACCGAGAGAACCCCGCGGCAAGAAATATCTTCTCCCAAACGGCTGGTTGCTGGTGGATCTTCCAGTCAATTGTGCGTTGGGTCAAGCACCACTTTCGCGGCCAACCGACTCGGCGCAATTGAGTCCAAAGGCAGTAGCGGCAAGCATCCGTGGCGACAACGGATCCTCCCTCGTCGAGCAACGAGTGTAGCTTTTTCGCGATGGCTACATACTTGTCAAATGCATCCGCGTTGCGACTTGCATTGTGAGGCGTTTCATGAAGGTGGTTCAGCACAGCAATCATCACGATTAAATCAATTGAACCTCCTGCTACGTCGAGCGAGTTGAAGTCCTGCTGGCGGAGTTCAACATTTTCGAGCGAAAGAGACTTGATTCGTTCTTTTTGAATCGCAATAACGCCCGAAGTTGAACCCTCCATCTCTGGTTCAACACTTATCACGTGCTTGGCACCTGCAAGCCCGCAATGCAAGCTGATCAACCCCTTTCCACTGCCAATTTCTAGAATCCGCAAGCCCTTCAAATCTACATCGCCAAACAACTGTCTGAGATATCTTCGATACCGCTTCGGATTTTCATGACCGTCATCTGCCTCGTACTCTTGCTTCAACATACTGTGAATCTTGTTTTGATGAGGACTCATGAATTGGCTATTGGTCCTTTTCCAGGAAGATTGCTGACAAACGAAACGTTTACAACAAGCGTAAGAAAGTGCTATTATCGGGAGGGAAATCGCATTTCAGCATAACGTGGAATGTTGCACAGCAAGTCTCAGCTGACGCTGTTCCTTCATTGTGGCATTAAATTTTCATTTAGTGTGCTCTTGAAGTTTCTGGCGTACTCCATGAGAACGTCAAAGGGAGTCTCAGAGCGAACCAATAGCAAATCAGAATCTTCACTGAGAAGTGGCATCATGAAATTAAGAAACTGTTTAGCGTCGATAACAATCGATTCGCCATTTCCAATTCTCGCCGTTCGAAGACAACCTGCAATTTTTAGCGGCTCCTGAAATTCGTGAAACCGGCTCGGCAACGCAGGCTGATGACAACGTACGTCAAAGTATCGGGTGTCATCACTGGCCAGCTCAATTTTAAACCGATCTTTGTCCGGCCTCAGCAGGTAGGGAACTTTCGCCATTGCTTCGACGCTATGGAAACAGGTGTTGCGTCTGAGTTCAACGCCGAGCAATAGAATCTGTCCGTCGCCTTCCATCAGTCGAGCATAAGGAGTCCCCTCGCCACAAGGACTTTCGGCCCTGACATGATCCTCAATTAATTTATTTGACAGCGGCCCGGAAGACGCGACAGAGTGCGATGGATGATTGCTTCGACTAACGTTTGGCATTTTACGAAAAGTCTCGGGAATACTGCCGACGTGCGTTGCATCATTGGGCAATGAAAAAGAACGCTTCCCGTTGTTCACCGCGCTCCATGTGTGGGTCGGCATGACCAAGGTGCCCGATTCCCCGATGTACGAAAGTAACGAATCAATGACCATCGCCGATCCACCAGCACAATAGCCGAGTGACGACAACGATGAATGCACCAAGACCATGCCACCACGGCGAAGACCAAGATCCTCGAAATGGTCATACATCTTTTGGTGTGTTAAATGTGGTTGCGCAAGATACCGATGTGCTGACTTCAGCGTTTTCTTCAAACGATGTCTAAAGCTAAGCGACGCTGCAATAGTCATTGCTCCGCGTCCTCTTGCGCGTCTGAAGGTGATACTTGATCACTTCGGGTACCAATCTGCTTGGCGGGAACCCCTGCCAAAATTGCGAATGGCTCGAACGATTTCGTCACAACGGCTCCAGCGGCGACAACAGTGCCAGTTGATAAACGAACACCTGGCAGGACGATGCATCGAGCGCCAAGCCATACTCCGTCGCAAATTTCGACGGACGCGGATTCATAACCCTGGCTGCGGATTGGCAACAGCAGATTCGAAAACTTATGATTTTGTGTCCAGACAAATGAACCAGGGCCTATCAGCACATCATTGCCAATCGTTATCCCGGCTTTAGCATTGAGTTGGCAACAGGTTGAAACTGCTGAGTTTTTGCCAACCACAAGGTTTTCAGGGTGATAAATTGTAACATTTGCAAGTACTCGCGAGCTTGCGTCGGACCGAAACCCATAGAAGTGGTACCTAGCCTTCTCGCCGATTCGACCTGGGACCGATTGCAGTAGAGCGTGCTTCCACTGCTTCCACTCGCGTCTTACTTTCCTCAACGTCAACATCAACTGAGTTTACGAAATCAATGTGTCAAAAAGATTGAGTCGGACGTGGGAATCGCTTGAGCAGAGCCGAAATCTTTATTTTAATCAGCGTACGCAAACCAGAAATCTGGGCAGACGAGAGCATTATCGGAAACAAGAAAACTGACGCAAACACAGAAACCGTCCCGGCAAATGCGAGATCGAACCAGCTCGATACAGGTCCCAAACCACGAGACATAGCTATCATCGTACAGGCAAGCAACGCAGCGAAAGCTAACGGACGAAAAGCTATTTTGCCGAGGAGCGACAGACTCCGCTGTTCCAAAATCACGGCATGAGCAGGCAAATGAAGCACGAAACCAATAAGCGAAGCCGCCACCAACGTCCCCACTGCGATTCCGACAGGTCCGAGTATTTTCCCCGCAATCATACTCGCGAGTAGGTTGAATACTGCTTCCGCCAAGAGAAACAGGGACAACGACTTCAACTTATTGTCCGCGAGCATCAATTGAGTACCGACTCTTTGCAAGCCCACAAAGATAAATGCGATACTGAGAACGGCGTAAAGAAGCGGAGCCTGCGAAACAAGTTCTTTCGATTGCTCAGAGTCTCCAAGCCACAAGGTCAGGAAAGGTCGAATCCAAGTTGACCCAACCACTAAAAGCGACAGTGACAAGCCAAGTACGATACGTGTCGATGTAACGTACAGATCGACAAGTGCACTCTTGTCGCCTCGCTTAAGCATGTGCGTCATGGTAGGAAACAAAACTTTCGTAGCTGCGACTACAATTTTCGTTCCATACTCAACCAATGATGCGGCCAACCCATAGGGTGCGACTGCTCTGGCACTAAACAGAATGGCAACGACGATGACATCCGAAAAATAGATAAACTGCCGACTAATACCAACTAGAAAATTCCAAACACCGACGTGCATGATTTCATTCAACTCACTGCGATCAAACGTGAGCCCACAACGCCTTATTTCGGGCAAGAGTCGCCGAGCAACGACGACTCGAATAAAACCGTCGAGAAAGTCCGTTAGCGTTAAGATCAGTGACAGCATTACCAAACCGCCACCGGTCTTTAACGCCTGCCACGTCATCACCGCAAAGACAACCCTGGTCACAATTGAGATTGCGTTTGCAATATCGTAACGCTGCAGTCCAACCAGAACTGCACCATAAGGAGTTACGGGCAACTTGATCGCGACTCCCAAAGCCTGGATCAGTACGACAGGCAGAACCACGCTTACTATGTTGTCGCTGATCTCAACAAAACGGGGCAACGCTATCGCGAGTAGACCTGCGATAGCGACAACGGCAACTCCGAGTCCAAGAAACAGCGGTATGGCGGCGGCAATGTGTCGCCTCACTGAAGGAATATCATCCGCTGCGATGCGACGCGTAATCGACTGAGTTAGGCCTGCACGCAGTCCCATGTCGACCATGCCGTAGTAACCAACTAAACCCTGCAGCAGCAACCAAAGCCCGTAGGCTTCGTTACCCAGTTTTGCAATCACGAATGGTGTGAGCAACATCGTCACAACAATCTGACACGCCAAGCCGACCCAACTCGACGCGACGTTCTTCAGGACGATTATTGCGACGCTCATTGAGTCCTGGTGATACTCTTTGAAAAACTGATATTGAACGAGCTTGTCATATTTCTTATTTATAATGAAGAACGAGCAGGACAACTGACTCACCAAGGCTACTGAAGACTTGGATCTGAACCGCTACACCCTGCCGACTATCGATACTTGAACCCGTCAACGAGGAACCTCGATCGTCGCCCTGAGCGCGGACTTCGTCCACTTGGGTGACCGCTGAATCGGCGGCCCCCTAGGATGGGTGAATTGCTGTTGTGTGTTTGCTCGTGAGTTTGCAACAACGACACGGGCCTTGCTCGACTGCTTCGGCAGGCAACGCAATGGCTACCGATGCTAAATCGAATTTGCTTACGCTGATGGCGCAGGAACCATGCTGATGGCTGATCTCATCGAGGCTGTGAGTGTCCCGAATGAGTAACGCGTCAGCATCTTTGTTAGCTTTGATTCGGTCGAGGCTAGCCCCACATAGTGGCGGAATCGACTTTGCTTGCCGAGACCCTCAATGCGAGGTTGTTTGGGATCGATTTCCCACGGGTGAACGTAAAACATGGCTGGACGATCTTGCCTTTCGATTTTCTCAATCGCAGCAAACGTCAATGCCTGTGGAAACAACCTGAAATATCCTCCCCCGATCGGCACGGTCAATCCGGCGACAGCGGCAGACGATGGAGGAAACTCTTGGATCGTTCCCCGACTTGTTTCAAGCGTGTGGACTTCTTTTTGGGCACCTGGAATTCCATAGCGATCATGACCGGAAATCGGAAAGATACTGCTGTCCGTCGTGAATCCCTGTTCTACCAAAATGTCTAACGCCCACAACGACCGTCGCACGATAGAAAAGCTTGGCGCGCGATAAGCAGTCGTTTCGATTCCGCAAGCGTTGTAAATTGCGTCCTTGGAATTCGCGATGTCCTGCGCAAACTCTTCGGGCTTCAAGTCATAGACAAGTCGGTGCCAGTATCCATGCGAAGCAACCTCGTGGCCGGCTTCAGCAATCCGTTTGACAAGTGCCGGATAGCGCTCAGCCACCCACCCAAGAATAAAAAACGTACCGCGCACCTCAAGCGAATCGAACAGCGAAAGCAATCGATCAGTATTCGACTCAACGCGGCTTTCAAATTTGTCCCAGTTACTTCGCTGCACTCGACTCTCGAAGCCCGAGACCTGGAAATAGTCTTCAACATCGACCGTCAATGCATGGCGAATGGTTGAATGACGATTCGAGTTGTTCAAATGGGCTTCCATGTTCGGCACAGGACCGGTTAGCTAATTAATTTTGTTTGACCGGGCCGCTGGCTTCGATGAAACCAGCCGCCATCACCACATCGAGCCCAGCTTCATCGTCGTAGACCGAGCGGACATCGAGGGGCCTTTCGACAACTGACACAGCAGAAGCATCAGACTCGACGGGGGCGTTCAAGGCCCCCAGCAGATGACGGCACCGAAGTTTCATCATCCACATCACGATCTCGCCTTTTACACCCACCAACCGCAGCGCGGTCGCGAAAACCATTCGTGTATCGAGCCAATAGTCAGCGTGATTGATGTAATGCAAATCAAGGACCTGCTTTCGCTGCACATCTTCAAGCGACTGATCGGGGGGCAAGTTGATCTGCGCCAGCCCGGTGACACCGGGCTTGATTAGATTGCGCTGGTAATAGTCGTCAATTTCCGTCGCAAGTTTTTCACAAATTTCAGGGCGTTCTGGGCGAGGGCCCACCAGAGACATCTCGCCTCGGAAGACATTCCAAAGCTGGGGCAATTCATCGAGGTGCAATTCACGAAGGACTCGGCCAAGCGGCGTAACACGAGCATCCTTCTTTGTGGCCCAAACCGGTCGCCCAGGAATCTCGGCGTCAACAACCATGGACCGTAATTTGACGATTTCAAACACACGTCCATTAAGCCCGACGCGACGCTGCCGGTAGAAACCGGGCCCTTTCGATGTCAGTCGAACGAGCACGTAGAGCGTCAGCGTTAGCGGCGTTGTTGCAAACAGCAACAGTCCCCCAAGACATCGGTCCAACACATATTTGCGCCGAAAAAACGTAGCACGCGGCCGTACAGAAGGTGTTTTTGCATTCATTGCGATTTCTTGCTCAACGAAGTCTCGCGTCCCATCCCCTGGCGGAGACTGCTGGGGCTTAGGGCGATCCAACGCTATCGAACTTGATTGATTTCCATTGCGGGACATCCAGTTTGGCCACAGGGGCTCGCTCCATCGGTTGGTTTGCCAAACACTTGGCTTGATGGCGATTGACGCACTTGACGAGGATGGAGAATTGCTGGGCTGCGCTTCCGGTTCAAAACCTGCGAACGACAGATCAGCTTGTACTTGAGTATGATTTTTTCTGGACAAGATTCACTCTCCGTGTGACTGGCCAGGGCATGGCCTTCCATTTAGCAAGCATCTTCAATGCCCGCGATTAGCTAATCTGAACGATCTCGAACACATTTGGTTTTTGTAACTTGACTAACAACAAGACTCATCGAACAGCCTTTCCGGCGACCGGCAAAAAGGCAGTTAAAAAGTCCTCGACAGGCCTTTGACCTATCTCACCAACCGGACCTGCCACTTGAATTTTGTAGAGAGTTTCCGTCAACCAGAATCGCGGTTGCTCCCGAGCTTCCCATGGACCACCGTCGCTCCACGCATACCAGACATCAAGCGAGGGCAAAGCGTCAACAGCATCAGCGAACTGAACCGACCAAAGTGAATTGTCTTGCCCTTCGACATCCAACGATTCAACTTTGCGATCACGTGCGATTTCGGTACCTACAGAGCTGTAACAGACTTCGGGCGTGTGGACTGCAATGGGGCCTCGTGGGCCAAACATGATCGCAACGTTAACGACTTCACTCGTTCCTTCTTTCGTGTACTCACGGACAACGGATCCAAAGCAGCGGAGTAACTGCTCTGCTTTCGGGTCAAGCTGTTTCGTGCCAGTCAGTTTCCAGTCACCAATCTGCTCTGGAATTTCGCTCAGTAGTTTGCCCTGGTCATTGAGGTTTGCATTCACTGTCCAGCGTCCATCCAGATATCCATGGACAACACAGGACAAAGCCACAAGGGCGATTAGTGTCCAAAACGCGCCTTGTTTTCTCGCGACTGTCAGTTGCTTGCCAGCCTGGGGGGATGATTGAAAACTTGAACCACCGTTGCTATCGACGGAGCCATCCACGTGATCTCGAAGTGATAATGCTGCCACTGATCGTCTCCTTATAGCCGGGAGCTAAATTTTGATTTGATCTGACCCAACTTGGCCCGCTCATTGGGCGTCAACCCCGACAGATCAACGTTGCTTAAGTCGAGTTTTCCCCAATTCGCTTTCGCTTGCGATTCTTTGCCCTGAACAAGCTGGGCGATGATCACATGGAAGAGATGGCGGGGTTCGTGCGATTGAGCAAACGCTTTCTCGAACGTAATCTCAGCTTCAGCTATACGCCCCGACGCCAACTGGACAACCCCTTTGGTGTCGAGCAACTCTGAATCCTGGTTTGAAAGCTCGATCGCTGCCTCGATGGGTGCGAGGCCTTCGGACTCGCGTCCGTTGATTTCGGAAAACGCCATCGCGAGGTTATTGAGAGTTCGAATTCGAAGTGGATCTTTCTTGAGAGCACTTTGAAATGCTAGCACTGCTCCTTCAAAATCACCTTCCGTCATCCGGAGCGTTCCGACACTTTCGAGCAGCCCGGCGTCGCCTTGAAACAACTCGACAGCTCGATCGACGACCTTCGCATTCGTTTTCGAGATCTCGACTTGAGCCTGTAGATCCTTCATCCCCAACAAAGTTTCAAGAAACAAAGTTGCCGAAACGGGATCCGAGTTTGACCTAAAGTGCTCAAGACACACGTCAATGGCACGCTTGGGCTGATCCGCTCGCGTCAAAGCGAAGATGTAAGGAGCAAGCTCTTCTGAACTCGTCTGATAAGCTTTTTCGAACCAGCGAATCGACTGATCAACCAAGTCAAGCTTGACCATCGTTCTTCCAGCGGTGGAGTAGATCGCGGTTGCTTTAACCTTATCCGGATCATCGGCAGCGGTTGCCCTGATCGCATTTTCTGCCCACTGAGTGACCACGATTGGAAAATCCTTTGACTTGCCAAGTCGATCGGCAAGCTGCAAACAGACTTCGAGGCACTGAATCGTGGCCGGCGAAGCGACCTTCATTTCGTCGGCAAGATTCTTCAGCCGTGACTGGTCCTTGGAATCCCCCTTGGCGAGCAGATATTGAGCGTAACGATAGATGTCGACGGGATTTCGTTTGCCTCGATCGTACAGACTTACGTACAGCGAGCGGATTTCGGCATCCAAGTCTTTACTGCTGACGAGTTCGAGCGACGC
Source organism: Rubripirellula reticaptiva (assembly GCF_007860175.1). Classification (NCBI taxonomy): domain Bacteria; kingdom Pseudomonadati; phylum Planctomycetota; class Planctomycetia; order Pirellulales; family Pirellulaceae; genus Rubripirellula; species Rubripirellula reticaptiva. The sequence continues at coordinate 894,708 of NZ_SJPX01000002.1, forward strand.
CGTTTTTTCGAGCAACATTGCCAAGAAGCGAGTCGCATCATCACTGCTTCTTGTTTCGTCGGTGATCAGCCCCCGAAGCAGCTTTTGTGATTGCTCTAGCCGTTCTCGATTGGACGCAGACACCCCGTCGTTTTCAATTTCACGGAGAGCCTCGCTGCCAAGCAGAACGGCATACATCCATTGGTTGCTGGAATCGGCGGCATTTTGACCTGACAACAATTCACTGATCAAATCCCAGTCGGGTACTTTATCGCCGGTTGCCGATGTGACCATTTTCTGGGCCAAACGATTCCGCAGTTGCGAATCGGATGGATCTCGCAGCAAGGCAAGATACATTGCCTGAATTTGACTTTCGACACGGTCCGTCGCCTCGTAAAACTCGGCTAGGTCCAATTGCGATCGAGAAGACGGATCAAGTCGATCGGCGGTCGTCAGGTGCTCGAGCGTCTTATCGAAATCTTTCTTCGCAAAATACGCCCGGGCCAGCAGACGCGACTTTGGCAATTCGTCCATCTTGCTGTCCATCACTCTAGCAATCGCTTGGTCAATCTGCTGACGCTCATCAAGCACAACCGCGAGGTCAAGCTTCATCGCTAGCACCAGTGGTGAGTCAGTCACCGACAATACTTCGGCCCGTTTGATCGCCGCCACCGTTTGCTTCAGAATGCCCTGACGTTCGTCGCCGTCACCAATGTTCTTCAGTGCGGTAGTTCCTGTGACCGCAAGAATCATATGAGACAGGAAGTCATCCGGATTTTGTTCAGCGAAATCCTGGGCCAATTCCATACTCTTGGTGTAGTCGCCGCGGCTTTCTGCCAAGTCAATTCGCATCGCAGAATTAAGATCAAGATCCGATTGATGAGCAAGCGACGAATTACGAATTTCCTCTTCCGCTTCATCTCCTCGATCAACAAGGATCAGCAGCTTCCAAAGAAGCCTTCTCGCTGAAATTTGGTTGTCCCCAGCGGCAATCCCACGACGAAGCTGAATGATCGCCTCGTCGTTTTTACCTTCGAGCGCAAGGACTTGACCATTTAGAGAAATTGCTTCGCCCCAACGCGGCCGTAGAGCTAAAACTTGCTTGAGTAGCGACTTGATTTCCACGACCCGCGGGTCCTTCGAATCGACGGGGCCCTTTGCGAGCTTCTGCTGAGCCATCAGGTCGCTGGCTCGCAAGAATCGCCAATAAGTTCCTTCCTTGCCTTCACGTTGCTGAAGCCGATCTTCCCATATACCTGATAGCTGTTCCGCTGATACAACCTTTCCATCTACTGAAAGCTGCTTCGAACCGCTTGGCAGTCGCTTGGCGACAATGGCAATGTCATACAACGTCGCCAGCGTTCGATTTGCCGGATCGATTTGGGTCAATGCTTGATAAACCAGTTCAGCATCAGCACCACGGTTCGCGTAGGCGGCAGCCAATTCCAGCAAGTCAGCCGAGCGACCTGCATCGGCCGAAGCCTGCTCGATCAGCAGATTAGCCGCTGCGATTGGATCAGTGACTGAAACAACTTTGGACTTAACGATTACACAATCCGTCGGATCGGCATCGGGCAGTGTTTCCATTCGGCCAATGGCCTTCATCGCAAGTTCCGATTCACCCAACTGACTAAGCTGTTCAGCAACAAACGCCTGCAACCTCGCGTTTTTGACGTTCTCGCTGGCCAACTGATCAAGCGACTGGGCGATCGCGTCCTGCGCGGCCGCTTCGCCGATCGACTGTTTTTCTAGCGGCACCGTCAACTCGATTGCCTTCAGCAATACCAATGACTCAGCCAACTCCGCGTCAGAAGAATCCTCGCCATTTCCTGCCTGGTTCTCGCCGGCCTTCTGCGACACGTTCGAGGCTGAAGTCTCACGCGCTAACCTGAGCGCCTTTCGCAACTGAGCAACCCCGCTTCGAATCGAACCGAAGTCCCGTTGACTTGGCAAGAGTTGAAACTCCTGCTGCAGACGCGATTGTACCTGAGCGATTTGGATTTCTGGCATCTCACCAATGTTGCTGGATCGCCAGTGCCGCATTGCTTGTTCAGTATTGCCAGTTCGCGACCAAGCCTGCGCTGCCTTGAGGTGCAATCGACCATCGGTCGGCGCCAACAGACTCGCACGATCAAGCGTATAGGCCGCTTGGTCCCACATCCCTTGCTCGCGCTGCAAGCTGGCTAGATCGTCTGCGACGGCGACTCGAATGCTTGAATCGACATCGACACTTGATCGCATCGCTTCATCGAAAATGCGCATCGCAGTCAGCGAGTCGCCTTGCGACTTTGCAATGGTCCCACGCATGACATCCAACATCCAGCCCGCCGAATCCAAGTAGCGTCCCGCAGCAACTCGTTCCGCCTGATCCATCCCGCTGGCAAGTTCACCGGCAAGGTTTCGCTTGGATTTTTCGATTGCGTCTGCCAACTGTTCCGTTGTACTGACCAATTCTGCGTAGCGCTCACTATTACGTTGCACGTGCGCCAACTCGGACAGCAACGGAACGCTGTTTCCACCGGATTGCTCGACGCCCTCACTGAGCGTCCGAACGGCCGAGGCCACATCGCCACTGGACGCCTGAAGTGACCCCGAAAGCAGATACGCTTTCTCAACGATCTCCGGTGGTGTTCGTGGCAAATCAATTGCCAGCAGCGTCTGGAGTGTCGCCAAAGATCGCTGCGGGTTCGACTCCGACAAGATGGAAGCCGACTCGTAGACCACCAGATAATCCCAGAACACCGCCGGGGCAAGGCTGGAGGTCGTGAATGCCTCAGACGAGTCATCAAACACCAAGCTTGACGCCGACTCGGCTGCAACGTCTTGCGAAGCGGTAGCAGGAGGCGGCGTAGCGACTTGCTGGAGCCGCGCGGTCGCAGCCTCAGCCGCTTCTGCGAGCACCTCAGTCGCTTGCGCCAGGTCACCGCTTTCGGCGAGATGTCGTCCAAGAATCAACTTGGCGCGACTCGCGGGCGAATTACCAAGCGTTTTTAACGCCAATTCTTTGAGCTCGGCAAGCTCACTTGCCGTTAAACCTTCTTGTTGGTCATCGAACGAAAATTGTTCGGAGTACAGAGCCGGTGCTGTCAGCATATGTGACGCCAACTCGATATTGTCAGGTTGTTGCTTAAAGGCAGTCGCAAGCACGTAGCCGACTTTTTGATTCGCCAGCCACTCCCAGTAACTTGCATCTTCGGTAACCGCATCTTGCCGATTTGGGTATCGTGTCTGGTACGAACCGTCCTGCAACTGGCCAACCAAAGCGATGCAAATCGACACGAGTGCTTGCGGATCATTCTGAGCCGCGTCCAAGAGCACTATTTGCTGCTCAGCCTCTCGGTTCCAACGGCCACCAAGTTGAAGCAAGCGGCGAATCAAACGACGCCGAAGATCAGCAACTTTATCGCGATCTTTTGCACCGACTGGGCCGATCGCCAAGCTAAGCGATCGGCGCGACGCATCGATCCGGCCGCCCAATTCCTGCAAATCAAGCTGATCGCTAATTGCCAGCGCCGCATCCCGATCAGCCGCTAAAGCCATTTTGTAAATGGCATCATGATCTTCCGGATTGACCAGCGAATATCGCTGCAGCCATTTCGCTTGGGCCGAGAAGTCTTTTTCACTTTCTGCGGTTTCTGCAAGCTGCAAGAACGTATTTGCTGTCGAAGCCGAAAAGTAGAAATATGATATCGCCGCGAGAACGGCCCCCACGGCTACCACCGCCAGCGACGCAATCAACAAACGAGAATTGACTCGCCAAGTGAAACGACGCTGCTCTAGCTTCGCTTCACGTGCGGCGTTGTATTGCTCGTCTAATTCGCTACGGGACTTAATGACGTGTCCTTTATTGGTGGATCGCCTAGAGTCGCTGCGTGGCGTTTCTGCGCGAGTGGTACTCATAACGATGGTCGGGCTACTCAGTTTTCTTGGTTCGAAACTTGTTTCTACGAGACACTAGACTCGCTTAATTCCGACGATGAATCGCCAAACGGAACGTCACCAAGGGCATAGTGATAATCGCCATATCGGTAAGAGTACTGACGTGCTGAAACACCCGAAAACACCGTGCCAGCGATGCTAGCGCCGGCCGCTTCGAGCCGACGCGTGGTACGAGTCACGTTGTCGATACGGCTAACGTCACGCATCACACAGATCAACGAAGCATCAACAGCTGAGGCGACCGCAAGAGTTTCGCCAGCGGACAAAACGGGGGCGGTGTCCATCACGACATAGCTGTAATGCGACAAAGCATGATCAACGAAGTCCTTCATACCGGACGGGCTCATCAACCGGTGCGGGCTGGCCGTCAATCGACCAGCGGGTAACACATGAATCAATGCACCCAAGCTGGTATCGACGGCTTCAATGAGTGTGGTCTTGCCTGACAGGACACCCGCAAAACCATCACCCATTTCAAGCCCGAAGATTTCGTGCTGGTCGGGACAGCGCAAGTCACCGTCAACCAACAACACGGTTTCGCCTGTAGCCTTTGCAATCGAAAGAGCGAGCTGCGACGAAACGCTACTCTTGCCCTCACCCGACATTCCACTGACGACCGCAATCGATCGAACATTGCTAGTGTCCATCGACAAGAACAAGTTTGCGCGAAGTGTATCGATACTCTCTTCAAAGACTCGCCGCCCCTTCTGTGACCGGGAACCCGATGGCAGACGAGCAACCTCACCCATGATTGGCACCATGTCACCCGACCTGGTGAACGACGATGCGTCGGTGACTCGCTGAACGCGATACTCGAAAATCAACCCGATCAAGAACGGAACCATGAAAGCAACCGACGAAGCCATGGCCAGCTTCTTGTACGGCACGGTTTCAATCGGCGACTTTGGTGCCGTGGCTTCCGCCAAGGTGCGAACGGCACCATCCTGGCGTCGCTCGGTTTTAATTGCCGCGACGCGATCGCGAAGTTTCTTCAAAACACCCGAAGCAACCGCAAGCTCGTCTTGGGCAAACTGAAGCTGTGCGGTCGTACCACCAAACTTCTCGAGGCGTTCACTCTCTTCGTTATACTGAGCCTGCAGGATCTCGAGTCGCGAAACGATTGCGAAACGCTGCCTTTCACGACTCGCCTTCTCGGCAGCCGAAACTTCTGACTGGATTTTTGAAGACTGCTGCGCCAATTCTTTCGCCTGAGCAGCGAACTGTTCTTGCTGCCATTCACTTGTGCGCTTCGCGGCAACTTTTTGACGTTCGTATTCGTCCTCGGCGAATCGCTCGAGTTTTTCAATCGTACGGTCACGAGCTTCGCGTCGCTCCGACTGCAGCTCGCTTTCCGCACTCGCAAGGTTCTTGTTCAGTTCCTTGTAGTAGTCACGATTGACTCGCACCATATCGTTGACTTCCATATCCAAGACGCTGGCGCGGTACCGGTTCACTTTCTGAACCAACTCTGCTACTCGCGGATCGGCTTCCAAATGCGACGCAATTTCCGATTCGCTCGGCTTACCACGCTTTACCACCGCCTCTGGAACGACCATCGGAGCCGCCGCAAGAACTGGCGACGCTGCGAGGTTGCCCCCGTCATACAGGCCAGCATCAAACAAGCTCAACTCAATTTTCAAATCCCCGATTTCCGAACGCAACTGCGTCAGCAAAGCAAGATTTGACTCGTTTTCGGCTTTCTCGATAGCCTTGCCAGGTGCAAACCCAAGCGTCTGTTCACTGAGCGTCTGCACCCGCGCCTGGCGTTCTTCGACTCTTTGTTCCCATTGCTGAATCTCTGGCTCGAGCCATTCCTCGATATTTGTCACACGAGCGGCATCGAACGAATCACGCTGCCGCAGGTATGATTTGGCGACTGCGTTACAAACGTTTTTCGCTACCTCGGGATCCGTATCTTCATAGCGAATCTCAAGACTCTTGGGATCTCCGCCACTCTTGATCGTCAAATTGCTACGCAAGTGTGCTTCGGCGGTGGCCGGATTCGACAAACTCGGGACGTCATGTAGGCTCGGGTCCGCCAAAGCGGGAACCAACACGATTGGATTCAAGATCAGTGCCGTTTCGGTTCTCGCCAAGTCCTTACTGTACTTCATCACGTTGTCAAAGACGACATACTCGTCGTTTGCAACCAACAAGTGAGTCGCTTCGTATCGGGGCACAAACCCTTGCAACACAAACATCGCGGCGACACCGGCCAAGACCATTCCAGCAGGAACTGCCCACGGCCAACACCGGCGGAACGTTACCCACAAAATCCAAGGATCAAACGAACTCGATTCTGAGTCGACCGGTGCATGCGCCCTGGCCTTGGATGACGACCGCGGGGCAGCACTAGGAACCGTACCGGACAACTTGCTGTGCGTCGGCTTGGAGTGCGTTGGCTTGGCGTTTTTTTTGCGTGACGTTGTCATAGCTGGACCTCATGTCGAGGCTAAAAGTACGAAGAAAGGATGCGGCCAGGAAACCAATGCAATCGCCGCGTCGACTGCAATTCACTGCGGTGCAGCACCTGCAAAATCAAGTAGCCCGATGCACGAAGTCACGTGCAGTCAGGTGTTCAACGGGGCGGTACAAATGTTCCCAATATTTCTTGATCGCCCACAGTAAAGTGAACGCTACGGGGATCATCAAGTAGCCCGACCAGTCATGGATCGCATGGCGATAATTGGTACCGCTAACGATTTGATACAGCAGGCCGACAACCGTAATTCGAAGCGAATTGACAAGCACAGCAAGCGGCACAACGGCAAGCAGAAGCACGACCCGATCGACCCAACTTCGCGTGACCATTGCGGCCCAGAAATACGCCAACGCGGCAACACCAATGAAGATCCGCATCCCCGAACACGCCTGCTCCACGAGCAATCGCTGATCGCCAATCCAAATCACGTGACCTTCCGAAACCGCAGGCTGACCAAGCACACGAAGCATCGTTGTGCTAAGCGAAGTTGAAATGCCCTGCAGCTTCCAACTGAGCAAGCTTTCCGCTTGGTACGGCAACGGAATCATGAAAAACAAAAAGCCGATCGCTGGCAAACTCCACATCATTGCCAACGGACCAAGCAGCGTCCAAACACAACCGGCAACCAGCGGCAACAACGAATAGCCATCTAAAAAATCCATGTATAGCAAGCGACTGGCAAAACGCATGGCAACAGCCAATGCGACCAGCCATACTCCGCCGTAACTCGCCCCCGCTCGGACACCGGGAAACGAATCGCTGCGATGTGAGAGCAGCATCAGCGCCAAGAAAGGCACAACATAACCGTGCGAGTAGTCGGGCTCGTTCCGCCAAGCGTCTTCCATCCAGACCAGCGTCGGCCAATAGGCATAGATCGCAACCAGCAAAACGGGCACGCCGATCGCTAGCCAAGACGCGGTGGTTCCAAACGCAGCAAGCGGCAACAGCTTTTCGGCCGGACGACTCGCCGACGAACTTTCCTGAAGATTGATTCGGTGTGTGCTGCTACGGCGGCGTTTGCTTGGTCGAGTGCTTCCCAAAACTACTTTCCCCCCCGAGAAAATTCAAAATCGTAAGGAAGCACACTTTCCGTTTGACGGATCAAACTCGTGTCTTCCGCATGTTCCATCAACAACGACTGCTGACCGGATATTCCATCCGCGATTGCAGTTCTAGTCTCACTATTCCGGTGGTTAGCGTGATGATTCCGGCGAGGTATGTCAAACGCCAACTTTATCCCCCACGACTGCAGCAGTGTACACGTTAGTGAACATCGCAAAACAACCCACGTTGGCGTCAGGTCAGAAGGATAGTCTTTGAGACCGGAATGGACGAGTGGCGTTTAAAGAGGGCAAGATAGGGCAACAGGAGACAACAACCACCGAGACCAAGGAGAAACCCGCAATATCCGTGTCAATAACGCTCGCGAGAAAGCCCCCAGAACGTTTGTTTTCTTAGCTGGACGTTAAAGGCGCGTTGTCGACACCTTTAAAGGGAGGGCTGCGCCGCTTGGCAGGAAACTCGTCGCAACCACCAACGTGACGGCAAGCCACGACAGACCTGAGGGACTATAGAATTTGAACGGTAAGCTGCCACGCTCACGCGAACAGATTGAACCCGTCGGCTTGTTCCGACCAGGAATGCTCCAGTCGGGCTTGACGGTGATCGCGCCAACTGGTGATCGTTGACCGCTGGACATTGACCGCTGAAAATTGACGGCTTGCCACACAGAGTGTGGGTGCGATTATCAGATCCCATCGATTTCGTTTTCTTCAACGGTAAAGCTCGTCATTTGCTGCCGCTCTCACTCAAGGGACAATCGCCGACCAATAGTGCAACTGCGCTTTGGCAACATGCGCGGTGGAGAATCGCCGTTTCGCCAGCGGTAGACCGCTCAGAACTCGAACCGTCGCGGCCGTTCGCTTTGATGGGGTCGCACCCAAACTGCGACATACAAATTCCAGGCAGCCGAGTCCCAGAAGTCGCCTACCTGGCGTGCTGTTTTGCATCGCATATCGAAGTCTGGCCGCTGTGCGCGCTCGCTTTCTCTCGATGGGGAGTGATCCGGCCGGAGATCGAAGTCCTGATCGGTCGCCACCGCATCCGCTGCCTGCACCATTCCGATAGGCACTCCAACAACATCAGCCCTGGCCCCCAACAGTCGACCGTCCTTCCAAATCACGAGGAAGGCGAAGGCGCCGCCGTCAAAGTTGAATTGACAGTCGCGTGGGGCGAAAACCAAATCCAAAGAAAGCTGAGCCGGCCGGTGACGATCCTGGGCGACGATCATCCAAGCACTCTGCGATTGCAGGGCGTGGGTATGAGATGCTGCGATCACGCTATCGTTTCGACCGAATCTCGCGTTTGGATGATCAGCTTGAATCCTGACGTGCACACGCCGTCCAACACGGCCTGCTGCGAAATTGGCCTGGGCGACAGCGTCTATCAAATCGGCAGCCTGCGAATTTGGCGAACCCGCCCCGATGGCGAAATTCCGAAAAACCGCATCGATGCCGGCATTTCGCCTGGCTTGCGAAAGCCAAATTCGAGCCCGAACCGCCACCAACTAAGCCCCCACAGGGGTGTTGCGAGCAATTTGGCAGAGCCCCGCCGACATTTGGGACTTAACGAGTTCCCAGGGCCAAGAGGGCAAGTCACCTCGCCCGAATCACTTACCTCGCGAGTGACGGACCGGCTTGTGTCAATCGATCGCACCAAGTTTTCGAAGAAACGAATTCTGCAAACAGCGATCTACTTCGCCGTTTTCATTGGCTCGGCAGCTCTGCTGGCAGCCCTTGCACTGAGATTAGCAATCCTCGCCGGCAACTAACTTGACTCTCGATTTTGGCGAACGATGCTTAGGTAACGAGTTTCCCGTCGGCGCGCCGAAAAGAAACCAGTCTGAAGCCAGTTTCTCGCCTAGGGGGAATTTAGGGATTGTAGGGATTAATCCGCTGTGCCGGTGCTGACCAATCGGCATGCGTCTCATTCGGATGGCTCACTGGTCATTCTTGAGCCGATGCGACAACTACAGAGATTCCGCATTCGCAGGGTTGCAGCTTTGCGTCCACTTTCAAAGCTGGGGCAGAATGCGCCCCCGTGCAATCAAGCTGGGCAATCATCATGACCACTCTACTAACGATTACGACTATCGCTTTGGTGATCTGCAGCGTCTGCACTTTGGTGGTCGCCGCGTTGATTCGCCGCGCACCACTGATCGAATCGTCTTGCGAAAACGGCCCGATTACGAGCGGTATTGATGACGAATCGGACTCGACACGACCAGTCCAGCGTCGACTTCAACTGCGGAGCGAGAATCGCAGTCCTGTCCTCTTTGTTCCTGCACTATCAGCGGGATCGGGCGGTCGACACGCCGACGAAAACGATTCTTTTGCCGAGCAGACGTCCGCCTGGACTCAGCCAATCCCTCGCTGAGCCCGAGCACGAATTGCCGCGGCCGACGGGCGGCGACGGAAGCTAATTCCAGCCAAGCTGCAACTCTGACGCCGGCTAAACTTCGACGCGAGAAACATACTGACCTGTCAGTGCGGCAAATGCCAATTGACCACTGACTTGCTGGTCCTTGCGCTCTTGGTCGGTTTGCAAATGGCCTTTGAAGTATTCGCGTGTTTCTTTGGACCAATGACGTAGCGTCGTGTCGAACCCGCTCGCCATGACGCCGAAAAATCGCTCATACAGCGACGACCCCAAATGATCGTCAAAGACCAACTGGACCATGACCGCTGGGTTGCCGTTTGCGTACGGACATTCGATGACTTCGCCAATTTGCTCAAAAGGCAAAATTCGCTGATAGAGTCGTGCATGGCGAGGATGAACGGCGGCGACGAGTCCGTCGTATCCGCGGACTTTCGCGACTCGAGCCAACATTCGCCCCATCGTGGCAAACAGTTCGATGAATCGAACCGGAGAATTTCGCCGGTCGGCGAGACAGCCGATTTCGGCCATTCGGCATCCACGGTCCCGCAGTTGCTTGATTTCCTTGGAATAGATTCCTTCCATCGGAAGCCCGAGGTATCCGTCGCCAATTAGCGAAACGGTCGAAACCGTATTGCCTTCGTAGCGAGCTGAAAACACTTCTGTCGTAGGTAAAAGATGAAACGGAGTCAGGCGAATTCCTGTCTCGTTGGCGTCCGTCAAACCGGCCCGGATATACGATTCGTAAACCAAGCCAAAGGCGGCCTCCAAATCACTTTGCTCGTGAATGATTCCGAACTCTAAGAGCGAAGTCAGTGTACTTCGCTTCTTAAGGCCAAGGGCCGGATTCGACACACCGGCCGGCAGAGCCGGTGCAGGCGTTTGCGGAATCGGGGTTTGCAAAGACATCGGGGCTCGGTTTTTGATAAGGCTTCAGCCGTCCCCGTCAGCCGAAGTTGGCTGCCTTGACGCTGAGTTGTTTCCCAGACGAACACCAAAAACCTATGTCACGAATTGCTAGCTTGACGCCGCGGAAGCCGGCCGACATGTGAAAGCTTGTCAACCGTTGCAGGTTTGCCGTTTGCGCCGTTTGTGACGGCCAGCGAAGAGCTGCGGGCTGTCGAAAGACACTCCTTCCGAGGAAACCCGACCCGCAAAAAGAAGGGAGCAACACCGCTGGTTCAATGAAAACGTTAGCCGCGTGACTTCTCGGCTCGCTCTACCGACCGGGACACTCCGCGTGATGCGATCGAAGGGAGATTCGACACTCAAAAACCAAGCTTTACCTTGGCGGCGTTTTTTCCGTAGACTCGGCCGCGTGCCGTCAAACGACGACGGTGATTGATTTCCGCCGAAGGAACGGCATATGTATCGCTGGCTACTTTGTTTTCGCTACTTACGCACCCGCTACATCGCGCTGGCTTCGATCATCAGCGTGACATTGGGTGTGGCGACATTGATCGTCGTGAACAGCGTTATGGCTGGTTTCTCAGCCGAAATGCATGACCGGCTTCACGGACTAGCATCCGACATTCTGATCGAATGTCACACCAGCGGCGGCATGCCTGATCCAGACGCTCGAATGGCCGAAATCATGGACGTCTGCGGCGACCAGATCGCCGGCTCGTCGGTCAGCGTTCACGTCCCTGCAATGCTGGGAATCGACTTCAACGGGCAACTGGTCACTCGCCATGTCAACTTGGTTGGCGTCGAAGCCGACACTTATGACACCGTCAGTCATTTCGGTCGCTATCTGCTGCACCCTGAAAATAAGACTCACGCCAGTTTCGATTTGCGAGCCGAGGGTTACGCGCCCGATCGCGACAGCTTCCCTCCCTCGGGCTGGAATTATCGCCAAGCTCGAGCCCAGTACGAAAAAGCACTTGAAATTGAACGAAAACGATTCAACGCCATGCAGGGGCCAATCGAAACCGACGCTGCTGCGACTGACGGTACCACGACTGACACCGTCGCCGCCAATACTGCAAGCACAGGCCCCTCTATGGGATTCGCCGCGCCCGGCGAATTCCTGACCTCACCCAATGGCGAAGAAGTTGCTACCGAATTCGATCCTATGGTCGACCAGTACCCAGGCTTGATCCTGGGTATTTCAACTTGTAGCGTTCGATACCGCGACGAAGAGAACAACGTCGCCGACCGCTTCTACTGTCGCCCCGGCGACGATGTGCGGATGATGTTCCCCAATGCGGCTGACAACACAAAAGTCGTCAATCAAAAGTTCACCGTCGTCGACATGTACGAATCGGGCATGAGTGAATACGACAGCACGTTTGCGTTTTGCCGACTTGATCAACTGCAAGATTTCCGCGGCATGATCAATCCTGAATCGGGTGTTCGCAGTGTCACAACGATTCAATTGAAATTGATCGAAGGCGCTGATCTTAACGAAGTCCGCGACGCGCTTCGCCGTCGCTTCCCGCCAACGATCTTCGCCTACGACATCCAAACTTGGCGTGACATGCAGGGACCACTGCTGGCCGCAGTGCGTTTGGAAACAACGATCCTGAACATTTTATTGTTCCTGATCATCGCGGTGGCCGGCTTCGGAATCCTGGCGACGTTCTTCATGATCGTGGTCGAAAAGACTCGTGACATCGGAACACTCAAAGCACTCGGTGCCTCCGGCGGCGGTGTGATGAGCATCTTCCTGAGCTACGGACTGCTACTCGGCTTCCTGGGCAGCGGGACCGGCTTGGTCGGTGGACTGCTGTTCGTACGTCACATCAATTCGGTTGCCGGGGTGATCGAAAAAATCACCGGACAAGAAGTCTTTGATCCAACGGTGTATTACTTCACTGAAATTCCCACGATCATCCATCCGTTCACATTGGTGTGGGTGATGTTGGGTGCGGTCGGGATCGCGGCGATGGCCAGCGTGCTGCCAGCCCTGCGAGCCGCTCGCATGCACCCGGTTCGCGCTTTGCGATTCGAGTAATTTGCGATTCAAAATAACAGTGGGCCGGGACTTGTCCGGGCTTTTGGATATCGCGTGCCTTGACCTTGCCAGGACATCCCTGGCATGCCAACTCTCCCTTGCCGACGAACACTCTTATGACACAGCCCACCGTTTTGTCCGCTCGCGGTATCTACAAGTCCTATCACAAGGACAAAATCGAAGTCCCCGTGCTACGTGGCGTCGATGTGGACATGACTGCGGGGCTGGTGACGGCGCTTGTCGGACGAAGTGGCAGCGGTAAGAGCACGCTGATGCACTTGTTGGCGACGCTCGATCGCCCCGACGCAGGCGAAGTGCATTTCTGTGGCGAACGAATTGACAACGCAACACGATCTCGTCGAGACGCGTACCGCAACCACGACATCGGCATCATCTTTCAGTTCTATCACTTGCTGCCCGAGCTATCGGCGCTCGAAAACGTACTCGCCCCGACCATGATCAGCCGCAGTGTCTGGAACTACTTCACGCATCGTAAAGAAGTCCGGTTGCGGGCCGAAGCAATGCTAGACCGCGTTGGCCTGCTCCACCGCGCCAAGCATAAACCGTGTGAAATGAGCGGGGGTGAAATGCAGCGTACCGCCATCGCCAGAGCGTTGATGACGGACCCGAAGCTATTGCTTGCGGACGAACCGACAGGCAACCTGGATACCGAAACGGGGCAAGAGATATTGAAGCTGTTGGCTCAGTTGAACCAAGACGACAATTTGACCATCGTGATGATCACGCACGATGACTCGATCGCCGCCGGCGCCGACATTTGTCATCGAATGCAGGACGGCATGCTGGAATCAGCAGCAAATTTTAACTTCGAGCGGCCACTGGTAGCCGCCTAGCGGCCAACGCCCGCTTTAGCGTCGCCGCGTGACTTTCCGGTGCATCGGGTTGAGCACTTTGCGGAGTGGTTTTTCTTCCACTTTCGCAACTACTTCGACTGGCATCTCGACGGTTGCAAACCCGTCCATCGTATCGCGTTTAAGTTCTTTGTTGATTCGTTGTTCGATGCTGGTCAGCACGTCGCCTTCGCCAGGCACCACAAACGTGTAAGCCACCCCGTCGCGGCCCATTCGTCCCGTTCGTCCCACGCGGTGAACATAGTCATCACAGTCTTGCGGCACGTCATAGTTGATGATGTGCGAAATGGTACTGATATCGATGCCGCGGCCAACCACGTCGGTGGCGACCAAAACTTTTAACTTGCGGTCACGCAGGCTCTGCAACACTCGATCGCGTTCGCGCTGCTGCATGTCCCCGTGCATGGCCCCACAATTGTCGAACGAACGAGCCAATTGTCGATACAACCGATCGGTTCCGCGTTTGGTGCGACAAAAAACGATTGCCTGTTCTGGCTTCTCGCGCTGGAGCAACCGTTCGAGCAACTCGCCCTTCTTGTTCTGTGCGACAGTGAAATAACGCTGCTCGATCGTTTCGACGGACATTTCGTCTTTGCAGCAATCGATCACCTCGGGGTCCACCATGTACGATTCGGCGAGGCGTCGAACGGTAGGTGGCAAGGTGGCGGACAGCAACAGTGTTTGACGCTCGCGCGGGCACTTCCGCAGAATGCGTTCGATTTGGGGGCGAAACCCGATGTCCAGCATCCGGTCGGCTTCGTCCAAGACAACGCACCAAACTTTGTCAGTTCGCAGTGACCGGCGCTGCAAGTGGTCATGCAACCGTCCGGGTGTGCCGACAACGATTTGGACGCCGTTTTCAAGTTGGCGCAGTTGGCCGGTAATGTTCTTTCCGCCCGCCAGCACTGCAATCTCAGTCGGCTCGCCCCAAGCGAGTCGCTGAGCTTCACGCCCCACCTGGTCGGCTAATTCACGAGTCGGGACGACAATGATCACCTGCGGATCACGACATTCCTCCAGCGGATCAAGTTGCTCGAGAATCGGAATCGAAAAGGCGGCAGTTTTCCCCGTTCCGGTTCGCGCCTGACCGATCACATCGAGGCCATCAAGAGCCAACGGGATCAAGGCCGACTGGATTGGCGACGGAGTTTCAAACCCCGCTTTTTTCAACGCCCGACGCATCACGGGCGAGAGATCGAGGTCATCGAAGGATGCGTCTTTGGACGTTTGCGATTGATTCATCCCGCAAGTGTAACGCGAACGAGCCAAATGGACTACGCGGTGGATCGGCCAGCCGCCCTGTTTTACTTGGCCGATCGTCGCCGGGCAGCGTATCGTTTGACCCCCTCGTCAGCGATCACCCCACCCAAGATAACCGCACCAATAACTGCGAACTCGATATTCGTAGGTATCCAGTCGACCAACGTGATGGTGTTTTTTAACACCTGCATCACGGCCGAACCGATCACAACCCCAATGATCGTGCCCTGACCACCGCGCAGACTGCAGCCCCCCAGAACCGCCCCGGCAATCGCGTAAAGCTCATAGAAATTTCCAAAATCAACGGGCAGCGCACTGCCAACATCCAGCACGAACAACATCCCCCCCAAACCGCTCAAACAGCCACAAATCACATAGGCCAAGATGATCATTCGGTCCGTGTTAACGCCGCTCAGTCGTGTTGCCGTCTCGTTTCGCCCCAGCGCAAGCATGTACCGTCCGTAAACGGTCAAGTTCAAAAACACGATGGCAGCCACCGCAACTACGAACAGAATCAGACAGGGCATCGGCAGACCAAAATCGGTGCCCGGCAGCGAAATCTGTCCCTGAGAGACCGCTCGCAGCGTTTTAAACTCGCCCTGAAACCCTTGGGTTTGGTCCTGGACAATCCCTCGGGTCAACCCGCGATAGAACAGCAAGCCGCACAGTGTGACCACGAACGGCTGCAGTCTCATCTTCGTGATCAACAGCCCATGCGTCACGCCGATACCCAACGACATTGCCGCCACGATCGCTAGCGCCGCCGGAACAGACAGACCTTGGTCGACCATCATCCACGGCAACAAACACCCCACCAAACAAACCACGGATCCGATCGACAGATCGATGCCGCCGGTGATGATCACAAACGCCGCGCCGATGGAAAGGATCCCAAACAAGGCGCTGCGCCGCAGCAGGTTTTCGATGTTGTACTGAGTCAAAAAGCGATCGCTCATCAGCGCCGTCATGACACAGATGAAAACGAGCAAACCAAGAATGCCAAGTATTTTCTTCATCTAATTGCCGCCTGTGGCCAACTGCATGATCGTTTCTTCGTCGAACTGGGCACGACTCAGTTCGCCAGCAATTCGGCCTTCGTGCATCACCAGCATCCGGTCCGACATCGAAATCACTTCTTCCATCTCGCTAGACACAAACAACACCGCCACACCACGACAGGCTAACTCTTCCATCAATCGATAAATCTCTTGCTTGGCACCGATGTCAACACCGCGAGTCGGTTCGTCCATCAACAGAACTTTTGGATCCATCGCCAACCACTTGCCGATAACAACCTTTTGTTGATTGCCGCCAGACAAACACTCTACCGCTTGGTTGTCGTCGGAGACCTTAATGTTCATTTCGGAAGTCATTCGATCCGAATCAATTCTTTCCTGCTGTCGATTCAAGAATCCAAAGGCATTCTTGTGACGTTCCAAGCCCGGCAATCCGATGTTCAATCGAACACCCGACTCCAAAATCAAGCCTTCCTTCTTCCGATCTTCGGGTACCAGCGCCATGCCCGCTGCGATGGCTGACCGGCAATTCTGAGAACGAATCAGTTCACCGTTGACGTGAACGGCACCCGTGACCGGCGCGTCGACGCCAAAAATCGCTCGCAGCACTTCGGTGCGTCCCGCGCCTACCAACCCCGCAACACCAACGATTTCACCCGAGCGGACTTCGAACGTTGCCGCGTGGCCTGGCCACATACGTGTTTGCAGATCCGTGACCGACAAGACCGGATCACCGATCGGATGCGTCGTCCTCGCATAAAATTGCGAGATGTCACGTCCTACCATCCGGGTGACCATCGCATCATGCGAGATTTCATCGCGAGCAAGAAAGCCCGCGTTTTCGCCGTCGCGCAGCACACTGACTCGATCTGCCAATCGCTCGATTTCTCGCAATCGGTGCGAAATGTAAATCACCGTGACGCCCTGGGACCGCAGATTTTCGATCACCCTGAACAACGCGTCGACTTCGTGCTGGGACAAACTGCTGGTCGGTTCGTCCATGATCAACACACGCGCGTTGACAGACAACGCCTTGGCGATTTCGACCAACTGCTGCACGCCAATCGTGAGCGTTTCGACAACGGTATTGGGATCAAGGTCGAGCCCCACCATCGCCAAATACTTTCGAGATTCCGATTCGATTTTACGAAAGTCGATCAAGCCCATTCGAGTCGGCTCGCGACCCAAAAAGATATTTGCACCAACGTTCAAGTTGTCCGCAAGGTTCAGTTCTTGGTGGATCAGCGCGATGCCAAGATCGAGCGCCTTTTCGACATCATTGATGGTGACAGGCTTGCCGTCCATCAAGATTTCGCCATCGTCGGGCGGCTGAACGCCCGCCAAAATTTTCATCATCGTGCTCTTGCCGGCACCGTTTTCACCGATCACGGCGTGAACTTCACCGGCAATAAAATCAAGGGAAACGTTTGACAGCGCCCGCACACCAGTGAAACGTTTGCCAATTCCACGAACCTCAAGAAGGGGAGCAGATGAGCCTGACACCGACTTCACTTCTCACCCAAAATCTGTTTCTTTTTTGTCCAAAATTCGTCGACGTTGTCGCGGCGAATTTGAGTCGCGGGGATGTTTAAGAATCCGCTTTCGGGTATTTCTAGTTCGGCCAACGTTTGGCCACGTGACAAGCCTGCCAGTACGCGAACCGACTGATATCCGTACTCATACGGGTTTTGCACAATCGTGCCGTAGACGTGTCCGTCGACGATGCCTTGAAGCGTCTCGTCGGCCTCGTCAAATCCGATCACTTGAATTTTGCCCAACTTGCCAGCTTGCGAGATCGCTTCCAACATCAGCGGCGGATTGTATTCGAACAGACCGACCATCCCGGCAAGGTCACTGTGCCGTGACATCGCGTCCTCAGCGTTGGCTTTTCCTTTCACGCGATCGAACTGGTCGGTGTAAGTTCCAACGATATGCCATTTGCCCTCTTTGATTTCGGCATCCGGCGGATCGAACCGTGACGAGTCCTCGCTGCGTCCCAGCAGTTCGTCGATCAAACCTTGACGACGGCGTCGTGCGTTGTCTTGTTCAACACGGCCGATGAACAAAGCAATTTTCCCACCTTCGGGCAAAGCTTGGGCAACCAGCTCGCCACACATACGACCAGCAAGATAATTGTCCATGCCGATGTAGCACTCGCGGTCCGAATTGGGCGCGTCACCGTCATGAGTAATCACGTGAGCGAACTTGGCGGCTTTGTTAAGCAGTTCGTTTTGGTTGTCCGGATCGATCGGGCTGACCGCAAAGCCGTCCGTGCCCTTGGTGATCAAGTCCTCGATCATACGTTTTTGGTCGCTGATGTCACTCGGCATCAACACCGAGACATCCGCATCAAAATCTTCGCCGGCTTGGTTCACTCCTGACTTAGCGATGACCCAAAACGCAGCGACGCCGTTGGTGACATACGCGACCGAGGGACGCGTCTGGGCGGATGATGACTTGGACTGTTTTGATGATCCGCAGCCGACCGTCATCAACACCGATCCAACGAAGGCAAACAGGACTAAGAGCGATGATCGTTTCATTATCAGTGTCAGTAAGGGGTTCTGCCCGGATTTACGTGAGACAGAAGAGTTTAGGCGGCGAAGGTTGAAGTCGCAAGCTTTGCGGACAGACCAATTGGGACGAGTTTGCCGTTTAGCCAGACAGCGACGCCGAATCGGCGTTCCCGACAACCAGCAAAGCCAAATGAAGGATCTCTCTTGAAGGATCTCTCTAAGCCAAGTGACCGCTGGCCATACGACCGGACTATCTGGCACCGATAACGTCGATTCGACGTCACCGCGACTAACAGGGCGGCTTTTGGTGTGGTTACGGTCGCGCATTTGACGAGTCAGAGACCAAGGACGATATTCGTCAAAGCTTGCATCGCAGGAGATCCACCGTTGAAAACCTCTCATCCAACACCTTCACACTTAACCACCCATCGTGCGTTCCGACGACCGATCGGTTCAGTTGCTGGACCGTCGTCGACTGCATCAGCGCTGACCAATGTTTCGGCTACCGATGCGGCCGCGAGAGTAATCAGTGAGACAGCACACGACCTGCGTTCGCCGCTGACATCGGTCCGCGAATCGATCCAATTGATCCATAACGGAGATCTAGGTTCGATCAACGAAGACCAACGCAGCTACCTTTCGGCGGCGATCGACCAATGCAACTGCATCGATCAGATGGTCGGGGAAATGGTTCAACTGGAACGACTCCGAACGGGCGCACCACGCGCGCTGCGTGGTTGGACTCCGGTCGCCAACATTCGGCGGCAAGTTGACGATGCGATCCGATCATGGGCAGTGCCTCGTGGGATCGATGTGTTGTGGGATTCCGCCGACAATGACGACGCAGCGATCTTTGCCGACGAAGCCATGATGCGCCGCCTTGTCGTTAACTTGGCGACCAATGCGATCCGCGCAAGCCGCGAAGGCAGCTCCGTTTTGATTCGCTTGATGCGAACTGAATCCGATGAAATGATTCAGTGGTCAGTCATCGATCAAGGCTCAGGAATCAGCGAGCGGGACATCTACCGAATCGCTGATCGACAAGTTTCCTTCGATGGTGGCGAAGGACTTGGACTATCGATTTGCCGCCAACTCTCGGCGGTCCATTTTTCATCGTTGCACATTCGTTCGCGATTGGGTGAGGGGACCGAAGTCAGCTTCTCGACACCCGCGATGGGACCGCGTTCGGTCGCTGGCGCATGGTCTCGCTGGCGAGTGGCCGCAAGGGTTGCCGAAAGAGGGCCGCTACAAAAACCGGGCCACAGACGCCTGCCGCAGACATCCGCAACCGCAAGAACGTTGGCGGCCACTGAAAAACGAGTTCGCCTGGACCCTCCGTCGATCGCGATTGAAATCACCAGCGAAACCGCAAAACCTCGTTGCGAGGATCGAATCGCCGCTGGCGTGGTAACCTTGGGAGCTGCTGTTTCTCGCGAGAACGCAGATGCGTTCGATCGATTGCTGCAAACCCAAATGCAATTGTTCGAACTTGCCTATCGAACCGACACGCGTCGTTGGGTTTGGGTCTTCGACGTCGACGCCCACGGCGTGGACAATCGAATTGCGATGATCAACGATGCAGCGACGAATCAGATCGGTGGTGTTCGCATGGCGTGGACCCCGCCGCAAATGATCCCTGTCGATGAGCGTCGAACCGAATCGAGACTCAGCGACCTGATGGTCCGCGAATCGCTAGCCGCGTCCAAGTCATCCACGGTGACCGACCATAACGAAGTCCGATTGGGATCGTCGCCACTAGTCCACTCCGACGCCGCTGCGGCCCGACTTGATGCTGAACTGAGACGACTAAGCAACCAAATGCGGGGGCAAACGTCGCGACTGCGTCAACAAGCACGAAACCTGCGACCGTTGAACTAGCAGTCAGCGATTAGCAGCCAGCAGTAAATTTCAACGACGAATTACGACGAACCCGTTGAGGGCATCGATTCGCTATGATCCGGCATGGTCCCACCAAAATCCATTGCCGCCCGCTTCACTGACCGAGTTCGCCCCGGCGAATTTGCCGCCGTCGCTTGGGCGACCGCTTGGTTCTTCTTTATTTTGTTGGGCTACTTGATCGTTCGCCCGGTGCGCGAAACGATGGGCAGCATCGGCGGGACACGAGAACTGCAAGGCCTGATGGCGGCCACGTTCGCCATCATGCTTGTGGCAGTTCCGGTTTATTCCGCATTGGTTGCCGCCTTGCCTCGCCGCTGGCTGGTGCGAGTCGTTTACCACTTCTTCGCAGCCTGCTTGCTGGCTTTTTTCTTGTTGATGCGAGTCGAAAACGAACTCGTTCAAGTCTGGACGGCGAGGGTCTTTTTCGTTTGGGTGAACGTGTTTGCCCTGTTTGCAACCAGCGTGTTCTGGAGCGTATTGGCGGACCTTTTTACCAGCGATCAAGGCAAGCGTTTGTTCGGCCTTGTTGCCGCCGGAGGAACGGCAGGTGCAATTACCGGATCGATCGTAACGAGCAAACTCGCCGGAGTCCTTTCAACAAGCTGGCTACTGCTGATTCCAATCGTGATGATCGAAGCCGGACTATGGTGTGCGTGGCGACTGGAAAAGCGATCCGCCGCAGAATCGCGGCAAGGACACCAAGCCGAAAAACAGGACAAACCGACCGGCGGCGGACTGCTTAGCGGGATCACCTTGATCTTTCGATCACCGTATCTGGCAACGATCTGTGTGTTTCTTTTTTTCGTCCAAGCCTGTGGTACACAACTCTATTTTGAGCAAGCTGAAATCGTCAACGCCACCATCGAATCCAAGCAACAACGAACAGTGCTGTTCGCCAACTTGGACCTCGGTGCACAAGTCTTGACGCTGCTTGTCCAGGCTCTGTTGTCGAGCGTGATTCTGCGACGATTCGGCGTTGCTGTGACGCTTGTGATCTTGCCGCTGGTTTATGGACTTGGATTTGCATCGCTCGCGTTTAGCCCAACCCTTGCCACGTTGATGGTCACGATGATCGCGACGCGAGCGACGGGATACGGCATCACCGTCCCTGCTCGCGAGGTCCTGTTTACGGTGGTTAGCCGCGAAGAAAAGTACAAGTCAAAGAGCTTCATCGACACGGTGGTTCTGAGAGGTGGCGATGCGATCTCTGGACAAGTATTCGGGTCACTGCGATCACTCGGATTGACGTTCACAACGCTAAATTTGGCTGTGCTGCCAATCGTTGGAATCTGGGCCGCCGTTGCTTGGCGACTCGGCGGACAGCAAAAACGTCGTGCCGAAGAACAGCCCCTTGAAAAACAGACAACGTTGCGAACGTTTTCTACCGATGCCGATTGAAACTCATTGCGATCGGCAACCCCAAGACTCCGCCAAGCGGTATCGCCAAGACCGCAAACGCAACACAGTGCCAGATTTCGATCGGGGCAAACGGTTCACACTTGGCCAAGATGGCTGCGATGATGGCGACTGGAATCAACCACGCAGTCGATACGATCGCGATCGCGCCAAGACCAGCCAATCTGGATTTCAGCAACGCCGCCGCGACCGAAACCGCCAAGACCGCTTTGGCGATCAACAACGTCACGATCACCGGCGTCGTCCAGAGACAGATTTCTCGCAGCGAGGCCATCGCGGACTCCCAGTCCGTTTGCCGGGTGAACCACATGGCAAACCAACCGACGAGGCCGAGAACAAAGATGCTGACGCCCGCGACCACGGCAATGGCAATCCAATCACGGCCTGCCGCCGCAGTCCAATACATCCCTATCGTCCAACCAAAAATCACGGTTGTTACCGACACGATGATCAGGATCGAAAGCTGAACTCCGATTGCGAAAGAATGATCGGGAACTCCCAACCACGCCGCCTGAGTAACGGCCCACTGCATCCAACTTTCGCGATTCGACGGCCACAGCGACCAGCCAGCAAACACAATCAGAATGCCCGAATAGACAAGCACCATGATCCCCATGGAAACGGCTAGCCGAGTCCACACGATTTGAGCATCCGTGAACGGCGAACGCACCAAGAAGGGTGCCAGCAGCGACGAATTTGACTTCTCCATCATGTTGGCGCCGTTACCCGACACGGCCGCTAAACTAGCGAACCCAATCACTGCCATCGTCAACGTGACGGGATGCAGCGGGAACACCAACGTCAACAACAAGATCGACGGTACCACCACCCACGTCAGCATGCGAAGCATCCATTCCCGGGTGCTGGCAAACTCGTACCAAGCCAGCGCTTTAAGAGGCGTCGCAAACTCGCGGTGGCGATCGACGGACTGCATCCACTGGGGAGCCAAACCGATGCGCGACGAATTGGCCAGCGACGGAACCAGGCCGTCGGGTGCTGTGCGTGCTCGCTCGATCGCTCGGACGGATCCATAAGTCGCAACGGCGTAGTTAGCGACCAAAAATAAGTGGCTGAACCAGAACGCCGCCCAGCGAAAGAACGGGATGTGAATATTGCGTTGGTTCATGAACAAAACGAAAACGCTTAGCGTGATCACTGCGACAACCGGCAGCGTAGCCAACCTAAGCCAGGCCCACTGCATCGGCCGCCAAGCGATCGCCATTCCCCAAATCGCGATCGAAGAAAATGCGATACAAGGAATCACTCGCGGGATAGGTTCGGAAGTCGCATAGCGAAGGAACGTTGAAAAGATCAACCACAACGCGCCAATCCAAGCCGTTTTCAAAGCGAGCGGCACAATCGCAATCTTCCATGATCGAATCGGACTTCGCAAAATCCAACGGTCACAATTGCTTTCGGCCGAACCGATACTGTTGCCACTGCTGAAATCGAACAGCACAAAACTAGCAAACCCGGCCGGCAAGAAACTCCATACCATCAGAGTCCCCAGCCAAGGTAAATCAGGCCTGGACGCACCTCGTTCTCGCATCGTCCATTCCAGCACCATTCCAATCGCCGTTCCGATCACGACAACGGCAATCAAGAATATCGCTGGCTTGCGACTTCGCGAAACAGCCAACCGAGTCAGGGCAAGTATCTCAGACATTAGTTGGCTCTCCTTCTATCGCAGCAACAGCCACTGGCCGCACGCGAGCCGAAAACCAGCGTTCCAGCGACAGGGGCCGCGTCTCGATCAACTCGTGCGCGGACAAAAAAGCATTTCGGTCAAACTGGTCAAGCTTCGCAGCGGCCGACCATTCGCCGCCGCTGGCTTGCCAGCCAAACACACCGCTGATCGACGGCGGTGCGGACACCGACCTTTCGAATCGGCAAACGATTTCGATGTATTCCGACGACAATTGGTTCGACGTGGTCGTTTCAATGATTTGGCCGTCATGCATCAGCGCGACATGGTCGCAAACGCGATCCACTTCTTCGAGCAAGTGGCTCGAAAACAGCACCGTGCGGCCATCATCATTGACCGTGCGAATGATCGCTTCCAAAATGTCGCGACGTGCGATCGGATCGAGCCCGCTGGACGGCTCGTCCAAAATCAACAACTGTGGTCGGTGTGCGATCGCGACCAACAGACCGGCTCGCGCTCGCCCGCCCTTGGACAACGCACTGAGCTTCGTTGATCGCGAAAGCGAGAACAGATCGCAAAGTTCTGTCGCGTACGCCTGATCCCAAGTGGGGTAAATCGCGCGAGTGAAATCGATCAGCTCACCCACTCGAATCCATTTCGGCAGCGAGTCTTCTTCGGTCAAATACCCAACTCGTTTCAGTACGCCTTCGGGATCCGCCACAGGATCCTCGCCAAGCACACGAACCCGCCCCTGCTTAGCGGCAAGCGATCCGATCAGGTGCCGAATCAATGTCGTCTTGCCAGCACCGTTGAGCCCCACGAGGCCAAAAACGGTGCCGCTGGGAACGGCCAGACTGACGTTTTCGAGCGCGACTTTTCCGCGAAACGAACGGCTTAGCCCTTCGACTTCCACGGCGTAAGATGCATCCGCGCCGACCGACTCAGAACCCAAGGAGTTGTGGGTGGGCGAACTTGCAGGATCATTCATGACCGTTCTCCATCGCGAGTAATCTGGGAGTCACGTTTGCGCAACAGCTCGACCACGTCGTCGAGCGAAAAGCCGAGGTGGCGAGATTGGATGATCAAATTGTCGAGGTGCTTTTCCAGCATTCGGCGCCGCTCGGCGATGCTGCGCCGCTCGTGCAGTTCGGCGACAAAGGTCCCCGTGGTACGGCGTTTCTCAACCAGCCCCTCGACTTCCAGTTCGCGATAGGCTCGGGCAACCGTGTTTGGATTGACCTGCAAGGTTTCTGCAAGCGCGCGAATCGCAGGCAACTCGTCGCCCGAATCCAAACCGCCTGTCACGATGCGGTTTCGAATTTGATCGACGATCTGCTGGTAGATCGGAACGCCGTCGGAAGAAAGATGGATACGCATGATTGACCTGTTGTGTTAACTCAGTGATACAACAGTCGGTTTTGCCTGTCAAGCAAAAAGCGTGAAACCGCGGCAACGTGAAGCCGGCCCCCAAATGCCGGTTTCACGCGTGCAACTGAAAGAAATCTGTTTTTCGACCAAATGCACTTGCGAAAGGGGGGGCGATCTTGCGATAGCCCACTGAAGCAACAACCCAAACGGTCATGCGAAATTTGACGCGCATGCCCAGGGGCTTTGAACGCATCGACTTCCAGCGAAGTGATTCCGTACAAAGCCTGGATGAATCGCAGGAGCAACGAAAACAATGACTCAACGAATACTGCCAATAACGACACTTCGATCCATGCTTGCCGTGGCCGCCATCATCGGACTCTCGATTTCGGCCAATGCCCAAGACATGGTTCCTGAATTCGGCGCCGAACCGGCATCGCCCACCGCGGGCATGTTCAGCAACCTGAACCCTGCGAACTGGAAGATGCCAGACTTCAAGGGCATGCTTCCCGGCCAAGACGAGAAAGCCCGGATCGTTGAAAAGAAGGACGGGCTATTCAGTGAAGTCAAAAAATCAGCTTCTAACAGCTGGGCCAAGACCAAAGAGGTCTTCAACCCTCAAAAGCTCAATCCGGTCAACTTCCTGCCCGCTTCGTCGCGAACGGAATCGACCAGCGAAGAAGCGAAGCCGGGATTCTTTCGATCGCTGTTCATGCCGGCACCTGTCGAAGAACAGCGCACCGAAACGGTGCAAGACTTCTTGAAGCAATCTCGCCCCAACTGACGTATCGTCCAGCGATTCGTCACTACACCGAACACTCGTCGACCGCTCGTCGAACACTCGTCGATTTAGCAGCACGAAGCACAAGCAAGTGATCCACTTGCTTGCACTTCTTTCGAATCAACGTTGAACGGACCCGCGCGAGGTCAAACCGAGGCGGACTCTTGCAATCCGAATGCGAAAAGCGTTTCTCGCAGTCGCTGAGCCTCGTCTTCATTCAGCGGTGTCATCGGCAGACGCAGATCACCACTGTCGCGGCCGACCATTTGCATCGCTGCCTTGAGCGGGATCGGGTTGCTTGCGATTCCCAGCATGTTGCTGCACAGAGCAAACATTCGGTGGTGAAGTTGCCTCGCCGTTGCGAAATCACCAGCAGCGGCGGCATTCACCATTTCGATCATTGGCCCCGGCGCCAAGTTGCCGACGACCGAGATCACGCCTTCGGCGCCGACACTCATCATCGGCAAAGTCAGCGAGTCGTCGCCAGACAACACAGTCAAATCGGTGGTTCCTAGGATCGCCGAGCATTGATCTAGTTTGCCGGTGGCTTCCTTGACCATCGTAATTCCAGCTAGCCCCGAGAGCCGCTGTATCGTTTCGACGTCTATCTCCTTTCCCGTTCGACCGGGAATGTTGTAAACGCAAACGGGGATCCCAGCATCTTCAGCAATCGCTTTGAAGTGTTGGTAAAAGCCTTCTTGGGAAGGTTTGTTGTAGTACGGTGCGACCTGCAGCGTCGCATCAGCACCTTCTTTCGCGGCCCGGCGAGTCAATCGCAAGGCTTCGGCGGTACTGTTGCTGCCAGTGCCGGCCATCACTTTGGCACGCCCGGCGACGCACTGGATCACTTCGGTAATGACGCGTTCGTGCTCATCGTGCGACAAAGTCGGCGATTCGCCGGTCGTTCCAGCTGGCACAATGCATGTGGTTCCCGCATCGACCTGGAATTCGATTTGTTCTCTCAGTCGGGCGTAATCGACTTCACCATCGGTGAAAGGCGTAATGATCGCAACCGACAAACCTGCGAACTCAGACCCCTTACGCGGGGAATTACTGCGCGGTGGATGACCCTGGGTCATGAAAAATCTCGCTTCAAATGGACGTGAATGACTCGGGCCGAAGTGTACCAGCACTGCGGGTTTTCGCTAAAGGACCGAAACCAGGGGAAAACGAGAAATTCCGCGGCCTCTTTGGGCTTGCGTGAGCGGCTTCTTACGCCATACTTACCCGCTTCGCGTGAAAACACCTGGCTGCATCTCCTGCGCCAAATGGTAAATTGTGCCGGCAAGTGATGCTGACATGGTTGTCTCGCCTGACGGCAAAGACCACGCAGTAACGAAACAAGACTCCCGATCAACATTGTCAGTTTAAGGTAACGCATCGATGGCGGACGTATTTCAAGTCGAAACTCGCACAGAAGTCGGTTCGGCAGCCACGCGGCGTCTACGCATGACGGGCATGGTTCCCGCTGTTCTTTATGGACACGGCGAGGCAAACAAGCACTTGGCCATTCCTGAAGCCCAAGTCCGATCCGTACTGCGACACCACGGCAAAATGGTGGAACTAAGCGGCGATTGCAAAGAAACCGCCTTGGTTAGCGATGTCCATTGGGACCCGTTTGGTATTGACGTTCTGCACTTGGACCTGATCCGAGTGAACCTAAAGGAACTGGTCGAAGTCACCGTTCCAATCAACTTGCATGGTGAATCCATCGGTGTTCGCGAAGGCGGAATGCTGCTGGAAAACTTTCACGAAGTGGAAATTCGCTGCCCTGCCGGCCAAATCCCGGAAAGCATCAGCTTGAATGTCACCGAGCTAGGCCTTGGCGCCAACATGACTGCTGGTGACCTGGAATTGGGCGAAGGCATTGAGCTAATCACCCCTGCTGACACTGTCGTTTGCCACGTCGAAGAGCCTCGCACATCGTCCGCGGACGACGATGGTGCCGCTCAAGAAGTTGAGCCCGAAGTGATCGCCAAGGGCGGTGAAAAGACAGAAGAGTAGAGCAACGATCCCGTGAAGCTTATCGTTGGGCTAGGAAATCCCGGAAACAAGTACGATCAGACGCGACATAACATTGGGTTTGTCGCCGTCGAAAAGATTGCCTCCTTGATTTCGGCAAGCCCTTCGAAGACAAAGTTTGACGGTTTACTCGCCGAGGCGGTCACCAGCGGCAAGAAGGTTGCACTGCTGTGGCCACAGACTTACATGAATGCGAGCGGCCAGAGTGTCCGGCGAGCTGTCGACTTTTACAAGATCGACGCCGAAGACGTACTGGTGGTTTGCGACGATTTGAATCTAGCGAGCGGAAAAGTGCGGTTGCGAGCCTCAGGCTCGGCAGGAGGTCAAAAAGGGCTTTCTGACACCATTCGGCACCTGCAAACGGATTCATTTGCGAGACTGAAGATTGGAATCGGCCGTCCTCCCGAAGGATGGGAGGTTACCGATTATGTGCTTGGGAAATTTTCAAGCACCGAACGAGAAACGATGGAAGTTGCCACAACAGCGGCCGCGAAAGCGGCAATCTGCTGGGCGACCGAAGGCGTTGCGGCGGCGATGAACCGGCACAATGCAGGCGAAGAGAAGAAGCCGAAAAAAAGACCGAACCAAACCAAAACGGCTGGGCAGCCGAAAACGCCCGCGAGCGATTCCGAAACCTCCGACGAGTCGACCTGATTCGTCGAGCTAACGACCAAAGACCGAAACTGTTTTAGAGAGATTGACCAACTGTGGCTAAGAACACCTACGAAACGCTGCTGATCCTTGACAGCAACATGTACGCTCGCGATCCGGGCACCGTTGCTCAACAGATCAGCGACATCATCACCGAAGCTGGCGGCGACGTCCTGGTCAGCCGCTTGTGGATGGAGCAAAAGCTGGCATACCCCATTGCGAAGCACCAGAAAGGCACCTATTGGTTGGCCTACTTCGAAATGGAAGGGCCGAACTTGGTCAAAATTGACCGCGCGTTCCACCTTTGCGAACCTGTCCTGCGCCAACTGACGCTGAAGTTGGAACCACGGTTGATCGAGCCTATTTTGGCGAACGCTCGCGGTGAATCCATCCGCGTTTCGGCATCGGCAGAGACCGCCGAGGAAGAAACTGTAGATGACGAATCAGATGAAGTAGAAACCGCCGACGCGTAGGGCTGCAGCAGCCAGTTAATCGAGATCAAACGATGGCCAGTTACAACCGCGTAATGTTGATGGGGAACCTGACCCGAGAAATCGAGTTGAGGTATACACCTGGCGGTACAGCGGTGATGGACAACGCGATCGCGGTCAACGATCGACGTAAGTCTGCCAGCGGTGAGTGGGTCGAAGAAACAACCTTCGTCGACATTACTTTCTGGGGGCGAACGGCCGAAGTGGCGAGCGAGTACCTAGGCAAGGGATCACCGATCTTTGTCGAGGGACGCCTAAAACTCGACTCCTGGGAAACAGACGGTCAAAAACGAAGCAAGCTAAGAGTTGTCTGCGACCGCATGCAGATGATTGGCGGACAGGTCGGCAACCAACCTGCTGGTGGTCAATCCAGCAGCGGTCAAAGCCGCCCCGCCAGCACACGACAAGAGAGCACACCAAGACACGACAGCGAGAACTCAGCTAGGCCAGCCGCCCAAACCCAACGAGTTAACGAAGCCCCTGCCTCTCAAAACCCAGCCCCGCCAAGCCAACAACCAATGTCAGCCGGCCGACCGTCGGCTCAACCGACCGGTGATGGCGACGGCTACGACGAACCGGATATTCCGTTCTGAACTATTTTTCGGTATGGTTGCCCTGCTTGGCTGCCCGAGGCACGCTACAACTAGCACCTTGCAACGTCTAGCAACTCGCTGCATCCGGCCTGCCAACCGACCCTAACCCAACATTCAAACCTACCAACTGAAACATCGGTTCGATCATTTCGAGATTCTGACATGCCAACTTCAACTCCCCGCAAACGTGACCAAACCTTCAAGCGATTGCCCAAAGGCCCCAATGGTGGCGTGCAACTGCTTCTGATCCACAACGTCGAACACCTAGGTCGCCAAGGCGACATCGTCGAAGTGAAGTCGGGTTTTGCACTGAATTTTTTGCTGCCACAAGGCTTGGCGACGGTAGCCACCGATCACCACAAGCGAATGGTCGATAAGCACCGCGAGAAACTGCGTGCGATCGAACTGGAAAAGCTAAGCGAATTCCGCAAGCAAGCCGACGAACTTGGCAAGCAATCGATTACGATCGAAGCCAATGCGAACGACGAAGGCCACCTATACGGCAGCGTCGGACCACAAGAAATCGTCGACTCGCTCAAGGGTGCTGGCTTCACATTGGCAAGCGACCAAATTCGCCTGGAAGGCCCGCTGAAGGAACTGGGGCTTTACACGGTCAAGGTTCACTTGCACAGCGAAGTCGATGCCAGCGTCAAGGTTTGGGTGGTACCAACCGTGACTGGCGATAGCGGAAACGCATAACTGCGGTCCCGTAATTCCTCACGTAAGTCGCTGAAGCTTGAAAAGCTTCGGAGACAAACGTGATCCTTGAAATTTGCGTCATCTGTTGCCTGAATTTCACCGATATTCCCATCAATTAGAATTCCTGCTAAGTTCATAGTTGGAAAAGTCGCCCGGGACCTGTGCCCCACGTTCCGGTGCGATGTGACAGGAGCCTCAACTGCCCCTGAGGCTCCTGTCACCCTTTTATTTTTGATATTTTTGACCGGCATTTGTGTCTCGATCGTTTTAAATTTTGCCAGAACGATCATCTGATGATTCAAATACGGGGCTGTGGCGGAACTGGCAGACGCGCTAGATTTAGGATCTAGTTCCTTAACGGAGTGCAGGTTCGATTCCTGTCAGCCCTATTTGAATGCTCTCGAGATCCCATTCGTTGGGATCTCTCTTCCGAAATTTCGGACCACTGTACTGGCACTTGATTGAAATAGATCGTGAAAGACCGCCCAATTCGCACCGCTTGTCATTGACCATTTGCCATCTCGCAAATACATTTAGCCGAAAAATGACGTGTTTTAGGCTAATAGGTCACCTGACTGAGGTGCCAACGCCATCCTCTCATCATCCTGCGGCCACTCGTCGCTTCACGTGATGACCTCTTCGGAGGCACCTCACCATCGTTTTTTTGCCCTGGCGATCCTCCGGATCAAAGGGCGGAATCGATCAAGGGGTTGGTTTCAAGCACGCTGTTCCTGTACTTCCTTCCGCCCCGAATTCACACTGACTTACGGCTTCCCAAGAGAAAAATCGATGGCCAAAAAAGCAAACGGCAACTCAACTTCGAAGATGGTTTACTACTTCGGTAAAACCAAGACCGAAGGCAAAAACGTGCCCAAGAGCATCCTTGGCGGTAAAGGTGTCAACCTTGCCGAAATGACTCGGATCGGCCTTCCGGTTCCTCCCGGATTTACGATCACAACCGAGTGCTGTGATGCGTATTACAAGTCCGGCAAAAAGCTACCCGCCGGCTTGATGGATGACGTTAACACCGCCGTCAAAACGCTCGAAAAGGAACTCGGCAAGAAGTTTGGCGATGATGCGAACCCGTTGCTGGTCAGCGTTCGCAGCGGTGCTGCAGTCAGCATGCCCGGCATGATGAACACGATTCTGAACCTGGGACTCAACGACGCTGCTACCGAAGGTTTGGCAAAAGCCACCAAGAACGAACGATTTGCGTACGACGCTTATCGTCGTTTGATCAACATGTTCGGCGACGTTGTGATGGGCATGGACCACCACGCGTTCGAAGCAGCGTTCGACAAGGTCAAAAAGAAATACAAAGTCAGCGAGGACACTGAAGTCCCTGCCGAAGGCCTGAAGCAACTCTGCGAAGACTACAAGAGTCTTTACAAGAAGGTCAACGGAAGCGATTTCCCACAGGACCCGATCAAGCAACTTGAACTGTCGATCATGGCGGTTTTCGGTTCCTGGAACACCAGCCGCGCAGTTCGCTATCGCGAAATCGAAGGCATTCGTGGACTGCTTGGTACCGCCGTCAACGTCCAATCAATGGTCTATGGCAACATGGGCGACGATTCGGGAACGGGTGTTGCATTCACTCGCAACCCGAACACAGGCGAGAACAAGTTCTTTGGCGAATTCTTGATCAACGCACAGGGCGAAGACGTCGTCGCCGGTATTCGCACACCGCAGCCAGTTGCGGAAATGCCGAAGTGGAATCGCGCAGTCCACTCGGAACTGCTCGCGATCAAGAAGACACTCGAAGATCACTACAAGGAAATGCAGGACATCGAGTTCACGATTGAACGTGGCACGCTGTACATGCTGCAGACCCGAACCGGCAAACGCACCGGAGTCGCGGCGGTCAAGATCGCTTGCGACATGGTCAAAGAAAAGCTGATCGACGAAAAGGAAGCCGTCATGCGGGTTCCAGCAAACGACTTGACTCAGCTGTTGCTACCAAGCTTCAAGCCGACCGCTCGCAACGCTGCCGATGTGCTGTGCCGCGGCCTGCCAGCATCACCAGGTGCTGCGGTTGGCAAGTTGGTCTTCAGTGCCCCGGAAGCCCGTGAAGCTGCCGAAGCCGGCCTGAAGGTCATCTTGGTACGGAAAGAAACCAGCCCCGAAGACGTCGACGGCATGAACGCTGCGGCCGGCATTTTGACCAGCACGGGCGGCATGACCAGCCACGCAGCCGTTGTGGCTCGCGGTTGGGGCAAGTGCTGCGTCGCAGGTGCTGGCGAGATCGAGATCGATGAAAAGGGCAAGAAGATCAAGGTTGCCGGTCGTACATTCACTGGCAAAGACATCATCAGCCTGGACGGAACGACCGGCGAAGTGATGTCGGGCGAAGTCGAAACGCAAGAACCAAAGCTGTCGGGTGACTTCGCCAAATTGATGGCTTGGGCCGACGGTTTCCGGACTCTTGGCATTCGCACCAACGCCGATTCGCCAAACGACTCGAAACGAGCTCGCGAATTTGGCGCCGAAGGCATTGGCCTTTGCCGTACCGAGCACATGTTCTTTGAAGCTGACCGAATCATTCACATGCGTGCAATGATTTTGGCCGACAACGAAAAGGATCGTAAGGCAGCCCTCAAGAAACTGCTTCCTTTCCAACGCAAAGACTTCGAAGGCATCTTCAAGGCGATGGACGGATTGCCCGTCACGGTTCGCTTGCTTGACCCACCGCTGCACGAATTCTTGCCGCACGAACCGGAAGCTCAAAAAGCGATGGCTAAGGAGTTGGGCGTCAAGCCAGCCGACATCGTCAAGCGAGCCGAAGCATTGCACGAATCCAACCCGATGCTTGGTCACCGCGGTTGCCGTTTGAGCGTGACCTATCCCGAAATCCTTGAAATGCAAGTTCGTGCAATCGTCGAAGCGGCGATCTCCTGCTCGAACAAAAAGATCAAGGCTCAACCGGAAATCATGATCCCGCTGGTCGGCACCGAAGCCGAACTGTCGATGCTTCGCGCCAAGGTCGAAGAAACGATCAAGGACACCGTCGAAGCCAAGAAGTTCACCGGCAAGCTAGACATCTTGATCGGCACGATGATCGAAATCCCTCGCGCCGCTCTAACAGCGGACAAGATTGCCGAGCATGCTGACTTCTTCAGCTTCGGTACCAATGACCTGACGCAAATGACGTTTGGTTATAGCCGTGACGACATCAACACGTTCTTGCCCGACTACTTGTCGCAAGACATCCTGCATGTCGACCCGTTCCAGTCGCTCGATCAAAGCGGCGTTGGCCAATTGGTCGAAATGGGCGTTCAAAAGGGCCGTTCGACCAAGCCTAAGTTGAAGATTGGCATCTGTGGCGAACACGGTGGTGATCCGTCGTCGATTGACTTCTGTCACCGCGTCGGCTTGGACTACGTCAGCTGTAGCCCGTTCCGCGTGCCGATCGCTCGGTTGGCTGCTGCTCAGTCGGCACTGCGAAACAAGGGCAAGAAGTAGTTTCAATGCCACCCTTGGCAAACATGACTTGCCAAGTTGTAAAATAGTGGGAAGGGGCCCGCGGAAGTGTTCCGCGGGCCCCTTCTTTTTTACATGGCATGCAAGTTTGCGAAAGCCAAATCTCCCAATACCAAACCCGAGCTATCCGATGACCGATTCCTATACCAAGTACAACGAAGTCGAAAAGCTGATCGACGCTGAGCAGTTCGACGAAGCCATTGCCGGCCTCAACGAAATCATCACCGCTGATGACACCTTTGTGCTGGCCCATTTGGCGCTATCGCGAGCCTACACCAAAACCGGGCAACACAACCTGGCGATTGCTCACGGCGAAAAGGCATGCGAGCTTGAACCGACCGATTCGTTCAACTTCACCGCTCTGAGCGTGACTTACCAACGAGCCTGGGCCGGCACCCAAGTCCAGGAATACATCACCAAGGCGGAAGACGCGATGGCCAAGGCCCAAGCGATCTCACAGGGTTAATTCGCCACTAAGTTCGGGGGGGTACTAAGCGGCCGAAAGCAAAAATATTCGGTGGTTCCAGGCATCACCGTGCGGTAGTTTGCGACTTCATTGAAGGTACTGGCAGCTAGAACCCCAGACTTTTACATGGCTGTTACAAAGTTGGCCCATCAAGGCCAATGGTGTTTACACAATTTTCAGTACACTTTGGCCATCTTCAAGGCAAAGACCGCCCGGAAGCCAACTCTGTAAAGGAAATCAGCCAAATGGCGTCAGTGATCGAAACCCCAGCAAAGAATAAGAAATCGCGTCCTAGTGATGCTGCAACTGGCAAGGCCGCAGCCGATTCAGCGACAAAGACGCCTATCTGGGACCAACCCAATCTGGTTGAGCCAGTGGTGGACACCACCGCGGCTCCGAAAATTAGCAAGCATGCTCACCCAACAGTCGCCGAGCGAAAGCGTTTCAGCAACGTCAGCTACTGGGCCGTTGGTTGGCTCACGATGGCTCACTTGGTCGTTCTAGCCGCGCCGTTCTACTTCTCGTGGACCGGGTTGGCCATCATGGTCGTCGTGCACTGGATGACGGGCAGCCTTGGCATCTGCCTGGGCTTCCACCGTTTGCTGACACATACAGGGATGAAAGCCAAGCCTTGGGTTCGTTACACCTTTGCCGTTATCGGCACACTTGCCGGCGAAGGATCAGCACTCGACTGGGTTGCCGACCACCGCAAGCACCACGCATTCAGCGACCTCGAAGGGGACCCTCACTCGCCACATGACGGCAGCATCTGGAGCCACATTTTTTGGTTGGCTTTCCACACACACAACGGTGACCGGAAAGCATATCTGCAGCGATGGGTTCCTGACTTGTACAAAGAACGTGGCATGCGAATCTTGGACGTCATGTTCTTGCCTTTGCACATTTTGACGGGCGTCATCCTGTTCGCAGTCGGTTATTATGCATTCGGTCACAGCCTTTATATGGCGACATCGCTTGTCGTTTGGGGCATGTTCGTTCGCTTGGTCGGTGTGTTGCACTCAACTTGGTTGGTTAACAGCGCATCGCATATGTTCGGCTATCGCAACTACGAAACGACCGACGACAGTCGCAACAATTGGTTGGTCGCGATCCTGGCATACGGCGAAGGCTGGCACAACAATCACCATGCTTACCCTCGTATGGCCAAGCACGGTCACAAGTGGTGGGAATTCGACATCACTTGGCAAGCCATCCGATTGCTGCGAGCAACCGGCTTGGTCTGGGACGTGGTCGACTACAAGAACGCTGCCGAAAAGAAAGCCAAAGAAGCCGCCTTAGCAAGCTAGCCTGTTAATCTTGACGTGCATCAAAGACAAAACCCTGGTTGCGATCGAATCGCAGCCAGGGTTTTTTGATGCCGCGACGGAAATGAATGGTGCAGTACTAAACAGAGGAGATCCGTGAGGTTCACTACACCATCAGCCGAGTGACCGCGTTCGCTTTGACCAATTCACGAGGCTGGTTCAAGTGGTTGTAAACGATCGTTTCAGGTTGGATACCGAAACTGTGATAGATCGTTGCCAACAATTCGGCTGGGTGAACGGGATCCTCTAGTGGCGCCGACGCCGTCTTGTCACTCTTGCCGTGAACGTAGCCTCGTTTGACACCGGCACCCGCCATCACGGCGGTGTAGCAATAAGGCCAGTGATCGCGGCCGTCGTCACTGTTGTTGTTGCCGCTGGTGCTGACGCCACGTTGAGGACTGCGTCCAAATTCACCCACCGCCACGACCAACGTTTCTTCCAACATTCCGCGATCGTCCAAGTCCTTGATCAACGCCGAGAGACCGCTGTCGAGCATCGGTGCCGATTGATCCTTCATTCGTTTGCTAAGTCCGGTGTGGTGATCCCACGAGTGATTATCGCTGTTGGCGACCTTGGGCCAAATGACCTCGACGACTCGCGTCCCAGCCTCGACCAAGCGACGAGCCAGCAAGCAACTTTGCCCAAACGTGTTTCGGCCATACGCATCACGTGTCTCGTCCGATTCAGCCGCTAACTCGAACGCGTCACGGGCTCGGCCGGAAACGATTAGCGACAACGCACGATCATAGTATTGGTCCAGCTCAAACGACTCGACGGCGCGATTGATGTCGGGCATTTGTGCGTTCAACAAATCGCGAAGCTTGGCGCGACGCTGCAGGCGGACACTGAAGACTTCCGGACGCAGCTTCAAATCGTCAATTTTGATGCGGTCCATTTTCCCCATGTCCAAATCATCGCCACTGGGATACAGCGTGTAGGGATCAAAAGATTTACCCAAGAATCCAGCCGTACCGCCTTTCCCAATCACGTTGGATTCCTGCAGCGGACGTGGCAACATCACGAACGGCAACATTGGTTCATCGACGGGCTGCATCTTGACGATGTTGCTGCCGAAGTTGGGAAAGTCCTTGGGCGATGGCGGTTCAAGTTGCCCCGATGGGCTGACCTTATCAGTGGTGTACCCCGTCATCATTTGATAGATCGCGGCGGTGTGATTGAACAAACCGTTGGGCGTGTACGACATCGACCGGATCATGGTGAAGCGATCGTTGATCTGTGACAGCTTCGGCAAGTTTTCAGTGAACTTCACACCGGGAATCTTCGTGCTGATTGGCTTGAAAATGCTGGCGACGTTGTCAGGCACATTCTCTTTAGGATCCCACAGGTCCAAGTGGCTTGGTCCGCCCTGCAAGTACACCAGAATAATGCTTTTTGCCTTGCCCCATCCTGGCCCGCCGCCCACGATTCCTTCGGAAGCCGCCGCCGATTGCATCCGCAAGATATCGGGCAACGATAACCCCAGCATTCCGCAACCGCCGACACGCAAGAACGAACGCCGAGTCGGCGTCAAATGCGGATCGCAAAGGTCTTTGGCAGCGAAGCCTTTAAACGACAACATTCGAGGTCTCCATGATTTCAAAAGTATGCCCTGCCAGGCTCTGACGTGCCCTGACAGACTTAGGCAAGGTCAGTGGTTGAACAAGAACGCGGGACTATTGATCAGCGCCCACGTCAAATCTTCGGCGGCGGTTAAACGAAGGTTATCAAGCTGCTTAGCACTCTCGGCCGCATCCAAACGCAACTGGACAAGCGATGCAATGTCGGCCGTTGGCTTGGTTAGCTGAGCTTGGCGATCCTGCAGTAAAACAAGTTGTTTGTCAGGTGGAACCATGGCTTTCGCTGCCGCCAACGCATCTGCAAGTTTCTGAATTCCGGCGTCTGTCTTGGTCACATAGTTGGACAACAATGCTTGTGATTTGTCACTACGTTGGTCGGCTGGCGTTGCTAAGATCGCGGCAAACGATTCCGGTTGACCGAGCGGGATTTCACCCTCGGCCGTCGTGGCGCTAATTCGAAAACGCCCCAAACGATGATCGACGGCATTATGAAACTGATGCAATTCGAACTCGATCGAGCTTCCACCGGCATAGGAAATCGGCTCAGCCAATTTGAACGTGGCCCAGTGCGTCACGCCAAGTGAATTAGCCACCGCCCATCCGCTCTGGTCTTTCGTTTTGCCATCGAACGCTTTTTTGATATCGAAACCGTCTTGAGTAAAATCGGCGACGCCACTTTCGATTTTGACATCCACTTGCTTCTTAGCATCGCCCAACGGCCCCGCCTTGATCGTCAATTCAGTCAGCACAAAATTGCCGTTCGCTCCCAGACCAGGCCCGCCCGAGGGCAGGCTTGGTTCGGCGATCGCCTCGATCCGAAATCCGGTAATTCTGGAAAGCTTCGTATCTAATCCGACACGGTAAATCCCTTTCCCTTTTTCGCCGCTAGCGACCAATGATCGGTCGTCCTGAGGCGTCAAAACCGACTTATTTGTCGATGAAAATTTGGTCGCTGCTAGCGGATGCCATTCCACTAATGCATCAACCTGTTTGGCCCAATTGGCGACAATCTCATCAATCTTGGCACTTGCGACTTCGAATTTTTGCTGGGCAGTCTTGATTCGAGAGAGCCTTTCCGCTTCTAGTTTTTCCCGCTCGGGTTGCATCTCAACAATTCGTGCCTCGATTTTCGCAGCCGTTGCGGCCAGCTTTGATTCGCGAGCTTTTTCGAGTTCTGCTCGCTCGGTCGCCCAGCTCTTTTCCGCTAGCCCCAAACGCTGCATGATCATTTGGTGATCAGTTCCGATCAAAGACGTCGCCTGGTTGTAAGCCGCGAACTCGCTGTCTGTAGGCGTACGTCCGATTGCACGAATGAACAACTCCTTGACCAATTCGCGATCGTCGGGATGCGACTTGACCATCGAAGCAAGGTCATTCTTCGGATCGGCGATCGCCGAACCGATCGTAGGGCCGCTGATCAACGCCATGACCGGACCAAGCTGAAGCCCACTGCTGCGTTCACACTCGCACGCACTTTCACGACTGGGGCGACCAAGATTTTGCAGGAAACCATCGTTCAACTTAACGCCTGAATCGGAAAGGGCCGCCGCACGAGTACCAGCTGGTACACCAGGGATATCGGACACCGATCCGGTCAACGAATGAACGGAGTCGTAAATCACTTCCGCCGGCAGCCGGCGGGGCAGTGCGTGCGAATAGTTCAACCGATCGTCTTGGTTCATAGGGTTGACTGCTACATCCAACTGATACGTTCGGCTGTTGCAAATCGTCCGCAACATATGAGCGACGTCGAAATGGCTGTCCACAAATGTCTTCGACAAGTGATCCAACAGCTCTGGATTGGTAGGCGGATTACCAGCGCGAATGTCATCGATCGGTTCGATCAATCCGACGCCCAACAGGTATCCCCAAAGTCGATTGACATAGCTGCGTGCAAAGTACGGATTGTCAGAGTCCGTGATCCAATCAGACAACTGCATCCGGCGGGTCGAATCAGCTTTCGAATCATGCGGTACTTCGAAGGGGAAACCTGGCTCGACC
The DNA here is from genome assembly GCF_007860175.1 of Rubripirellula reticaptiva. Taxonomy (NCBI): domain Bacteria; kingdom Pseudomonadati; phylum Planctomycetota; class Planctomycetia; order Pirellulales; family Pirellulaceae; genus Rubripirellula; species Rubripirellula reticaptiva. Next base: position 933,577 of record NZ_SJPX01000002.1, read on the forward strand.
GGCTTGCCAGTACGGGGATGCAACACATCGCCTGAGTCCTTGTCGACTACTTTTTCAAACAGCGGCGTCGCACCTTCAACCGCGGTGCCGCCAATCTTCCGCGCACCGGATGTAGGGTCGGGTTCCAGTCCGACATGAGCAAAGAACGCCGACATCTCGTAATACTGGTCTTGGGTCCATCGTTCAAACGGATGGTCATGGCATTTGTTGCAATTGAAACGGATACCTAAAAACAGATGCGTCGTGTTCTCCATCGTGTCTTCGGGCACACGCAGTGTCTTGAAGTACGATGCCGGTGGATTGTCGTTGTTAGATCCAGTTGCCGTTAACACTTCGGCGGCAAATTGGTCGTACGGCTTATTCGTCGCCACACTCTGGCGAATCCAGTCACGGAACTTCGTGCTACCTTCAACGCCCAAAAACTTTCGATTGACCTGCAGCAGGTCAGCCCACTTGTTGGTCCAGAAATCGATGTACGCTTCGCTTCCAATCAATTCGTCAACGATGCGTGCACGTTTGATTCGCGTTGGCGCGTTGTCGGCCATGAAGGCACGAAACTGATCGCTTGTTGGCGGCAATCCGGTCAAGTCCAAGTGAACGCGTCGCAAGTAAGTCGCGTCATCGCATAGACCGCTGCCCTGAACTTTAACACGCCGCCATTTCTCGACGACCAACTCGTCGATCCGACTCCACGTTTCCGGTGCCGAATCTTGATAGCCACTACGGTCACCCATCACCGTCAACGTCGTTGCCGCGTAGGCGCCTTCATAACGCGCCAAAATGGCTGCCTCGCCTCGCCGAACCGCCGACAACATTCCGGTCGCGCTGGATGTTGCGACTTCGGTATTGCCGCTTTCGATAAACGCTTCGCGAGTCACGTCGCGAGTCACACCGTCCGGATAGTGAGCAACGACTCGTACCTGTTGCTTGGCATCGGTGCGCTGCACGATTGGATTGATCGGGAAGACCTCGATGTGCGACACTTTTCGAGAGTCCAGATCCAGCTTGCTGCCATCGGCAATCCATCGTCGCAAGATGGTGTGATTGGGATCACCCGCCGTCATCAACGTGCCGCCTTGATGCGGCGTGGTGCCCAGCGGTTTGCGAAGCATCAACGACGCTTCGGGCGCAGCCGCATTGATGCGGCGAGCCGACAAGTCATCGGCCAAAGCACGCAGATCAAAGATCGGATCGTATCCACGAAGCGACAATCGGAATCCATTCTTGCCCTTTTGAGCGCCATGACACGTGCCACTGTTGCAGCCCAATCGGCTAAGGACTGGATTCACGTCACGGACATAGTCAACGGCTCCCAGCCCAGCATCATCACCGCTGATACCCGCTGCAGAGACCAAAACCGTTTTCGTGTTGTCACCGTAGCGAACCAAAAGCTCACCCGTTCCATCGCGAACCGGTCGCACCAACCCATCGGACGTCAACGTCACCCAATCCGGCACGCCGATGTCACAAACGCGTGTGATATCGGTTGCCGAACCATCCGGCGCAACTGCCGTGACAATTAACTGAGTGTAGTCATAAGCACCCGCCAACTGAATCTGATCGGGAGAGATCACAATCGATTCAATGCTGTCCGCGGGCGGTGGCGTTTCCTCGGCCGCTTTTTCGTGCCGCCTACTCACGACATCATTCCACACCTTCGCGTCAAAACGATCAGATGCATTGGCAAGCGTTGGCGTAACCTTGAACGGTGAATAAGTCGCTGCAACTTTGCCATCGGTCCCGACACGACGAATTTGGCCGTCCGTCGCAGTCACCAACAAAGACTGATCGGGTGCAAATGCGATCGCGTAAACGGCCGCTTCAGGAATCTCGACGCGAGCGATCTCCTTGATTTCTTTTTGGCGGCTTTCATTCACCAACTTGGTTTCTTCGACGCTGCGATCGGCGACTCCCTTTTCCAAGATCTTCTTGTGTTCGCTAGCGACCTTTCCATCAAAGTCATATTCCCAAACGCGAACCTCGCTGTGTCCGTCAATCGTGGCTGCGGCGGCCAATCGTGAAGCATCAGCACTGATTGCCACCGAAAAAATTCGCCCCGGCATTTTTGGCAGCGAGAGGATCAGGTTAGCGTCGTCGCCGATCTTTCGCGCAGTTTCGCGAAACACTCGGTACACCTTGGCGATCCCGTCGGCACCACCGATCAGAATTTCATCTCGCACCGGGTGAACCACCACACGACTTAGTCCTCCCGATAACGCGCCAGGCGTGATCGATGTGATGTTGTCCACAAACCGTTCAGTTTCGACTTCGGTTAGCTTGCATGACATATCACGGCCGACCGAAATCAGATGTTTGCCATCGGGCGTGAATCCCGTGTCGCGCACCCAATCATCATGGGCTCCCTGGAACAAAACGGCTTCACCTGTTGCCGCATCGACGGCGCGGACAACATTGTCACAGGCTCCGAAAGCGATCTTCGATCCGTCCGGTGACCAACTGGCTCCACTGATCGCGTCGTAAGTGATCGGATGAGACAACAGCAGTTGTTTTGATCCGACGTCCCACACCTGCAATTCGCCCCGCACCGCAGGATCGCCACCCGCCGCAGCGATACGTTTTCCATCCGGTGAAAAACGAACCGAATTGATACGCGGACTCATTCCAATCAATCGCGACACCACATCGCCGCTCTCTCCATCGATCAAAACGACTTCGTGGTACCCGGCAACGGCGATTAGCTTCCCATCAGGCGACACATCGATCGATGGCATCGCCGGCGGGGCAGCATAAATCGGTGGGTTTTCGCTGCTGTAGGGTATCGCATCATTTTCCGATAAATCGTTTCGCGCGCCTTCAGATATCCACTGAGTGATTGTGTCGATTTCGACCTGACTAAGCGGCTCAAAAGGTTCGTCAGGCATCTCGGCGTGACCATCGACAATCTTGATCTGATCAATCAAATAGCTTTCGTCTGGTCTGCCTGGCACGACCGCAGTATTGCCCGTTTCGCCGCCGGCGATCAACGAAACAAAGTCCGTCATCACATACGATCCGAGTTGCTTGGCGTTCTGGTGACATCCCAGACAGGCACGACTAAAGATCGGCTCGATATCGCGTTCATAACTGACAGGTGCCGCAGCAGCTTCAGCGGGGACCACCTCACTGGCATGGGCAACCGAGATCGTACACGCCGCCAACAGGCAAAGCGTCGGGCCCAGCCTTCGTCGAATGATCAGGCGCATCAAAAAATTCTCCTGCGGACGAGGTAGCAATCCGACAATTCGAAAGCGACCTGAGTACCGAGCGTTTTCAGGCCGTCTGCCCAAGAAGGGGCGGGTGGGGGCGAGCAACGCGACCAAAGTCGCGCTATTTCACTGTCGCAAAGTCTAATGGGGACAAGGCCCCCGGTCAATCATTACGACCAGTCGCCAAGTCAGATGCTACGATACGGAGATTAGAGCGTTTCCTCATCTCGTCTCGTCATTGGCTGCAAGAACACAGCCCAGCAAGAACACAGGAACAATTTGTGATGGAACTTCGGATGATGATTTTGGCCTTTGTCGGGTTGCTTTCCGGAGCACTAGCCAACCACATCATCTACACGTTTGCGTACTTTGATCCTCGCCCTATCTCACCTTGGAATGCTGTCCACGACCAAGCACCGCCGCGTAAGCCGTCTGACCGCATCCCGTTTTTGGGTTGGTTCGGTCTTCGCCGCGAATCCGACGTCCACGGCCGTGGGTTTTGGGTGCGGCCGCTGCTGATCGAACTGGCAATGGCGATTGCACTGCCGGCTCTCTATTGGTTCGAGGCTCAATCCGGCGGACTGTTGCCCTTCGAAGCCAGATTCCCACAATCGGTTGCGAGTTTTGAACCATGGGCCAGCAAGATGTTCATCTCGCATGCCATTCTCTTGACGCTGATGGTTGCAGCCACGTTCATCGATTTTGACGAGAAAACGATTCCGGACATCATCACGATTCCGGGAACCTGGATCGGGCTGATCGCCGGCGCGATCTCGCTAAACATCTTTTTGCCAACCGCAATTCCAGTTGGTGGTGCTGCGGAGACATTGAAAGCGACCACGTTTGATTCCCCCTGGTTCCTGGCAAACGGCCCTTGGATGGGGATCAGCGGACTTCGTGCAGGGATAGCGATCTGGTCGGTGTGGTGCTTTGCGCTTGCCGATCGCCGCTGGAATGGTTTGCTGCTGAAACGTCGTGGATTCTCGCGAGCGATTCAGCATTTTACCGCCGGCCTTTTTCGAGACGGACTTTGGAAAGTTTTGGTTGCCATGTGGATCGCCGGAACCATCGCGATCAGCGTCGTTTGGAACATTGGCGGCGATCACTGGCTGGGCCTGTTTTCATCGCTTGTAGGATTAGCCGCCGGCGGCGGTGTCGTCTGGGCGATTCGTATCATTGCGTCGGCGGCAATGAACGTGGAAGCCATGGGATTTGGCGATGTCACGCTGATGGCAATGGTCGGCGCGTTCATCGGATGGCAAGGCGCGATCTCGGCGTTCTTTCTGGCTCCGTTCGCCGCCATCGTGATTGTGCTGATTCAATACGTGATCACACGTGACCCGCAGGTGCCGTTTGGCCCCTATCTGTGCGCGGGAACGATGCTGACGGTCTTGAATTGGGATCGTGTCTACAACCGTTGGCTAGCCGTCAATTTAAACATGATCGGCCCCATGTTGTTGTGGATATGTATCGCAATGCTAGGATTGATGGGTATCATGCTGTTCGTTTGGCGCCACATAAAAATGCGTTTGTTTCATGGCGAATGAATATCGCCATGCGCAATTTGTAGCGATCTCTCTAAGACACCATCCGCGGGGTCATTGGACGCCTGTTGTTTTGACGCAATGGACTTGCCGCTAGGCCCATCTATCAACTGTCACCAAGTCTCTATCGATCATCATGACTGAATCCACAACTACAGTTCTTGTTACTGGCGCAGCCGGATTCATCGGCTCTCATATTGTGCGGGGCATTTTGGAAGACAAACGTTATGAAGATTTTAAAATCATCGCGTTTGACGATCTTTCGGGTGGATTCAAGGACAACCTACCAGTCCATGAAAGAGTTTCGTTTATCCATGGCGATGTTTCCAACGTAGATGATGTTGCGGGATTATTTTCAAACCAACAGATCCGCTATGTATTTCATTTGGCAGCTTACGCAGCTGAAGGGCTAAGCCATTTCATTCGTCGCTTCAATTACCGAAACAACCTTATCGGAAGCGTCAATTTGATCAACGAATCGGTTAACGCCGGCGTCCAACATTTCGTTTTCACCAGCTCCATTGCCGTTTATGGCAAGGGGCAAGTTCCGATGACAGAAGCAACCAATCCGCATCCAGAAGATCCCTATGGCATCGCCAAGCTTGCGGTCGAACTGGACCTTAAGTCCGCCGCAGATATGTTTGGGCTAAAGTCAACGGTGTTTCGCCCTCACAATGTTTACGGCGAATATCAAAACATTGGTGATCGATATCGCAACGTCGTAGGGATATTCATAAACCGGATGATGCAGGGATTGCCGCTACCTGTTTTTGGTGATGGTTCGCAGCAGCGTGCCTTTACGTACATTGCTGATATCATCACCCCCATGCTATCAGCGCCTTTTATCAAAGAGGCCGAAGGCGAGGTTTTCAACATCGGCGCTAGCGCACCAGTCAGCGTCCGCGAACTCGCAAACGTTGTCGCGCAAGAATTCAAAGGCAAACCTGACATCGAATTCCTGCCGGCTCGAAACGAAGTCCACCTTGCCTATTCGGACCACAGTAAAGCCGACCGTGTATTCGGTAAGTCCGAAGAAACTCCGCTTGTGATTGGGATTCGACAAATGGCAGATTGGGCCAAGCAAGCTGGGGATCGAACAAGTGCGACTTTCGAAAATATCGAAATTGACCAAGGCCTGCCGCCCAGCTGGCGATCACATCACGGCAAGTGAAACGCTGCGATCGTCAGGACGTTGCCGCCAACTCGAGGAGCCGATCTCTCAAAATTGGATAGTTGGCGAGAATCGAGTATTTTTCCTGAACGGTCCGCCGCCCACGTAGTCCCATTTGATTACGCATGGATGGGTCGGAAAGCATCTTTAAGAGCGCCGATTGCCACTCCTCGGTCGTCTGGGCAGTAAATCCGTTTTGCTGATTATCAATGATTTCGGAATTCACGCCCACGGGTGCGGCGATCGCTGGCACCCCAACCGCCAAGTACTGAATCAACTTCAAACCGCACTTATAGATGTCCCATTCCTGGTTAGCGAACAACGGCATTAGCCCAACGTCCATTTGCTGAATCTGTTGCACCTCTCCGCTCGGGTCCCATCGCTGATGCACCAGATTGACGCCGCTAAGGTTGATTTCCGAAAGTGGCGAAATATCAGGAACAATGACTCGCAATTCAAACGGGACCTTGCCTGCGACCTCGCGCAACGCCTCAGAGGGGACTTGCAAGTACTTTAGATTCCCTGTCGTTCCGATCCATCCAACCACAGGCACCTCGTTTACAGACGGAAGCGGACGCTGCTCGTAGTCGTCCAAATCGACGCAGGTTGGAATATGAAGCAATTGGTCATTGAGTGGTCGGACACGATCCATCAAGAAGTGATTTCCACAAATGACGAGGTCTGCCATCTTCATCAAGCAATCAAACTTTTCGGGACAACGCAGAAAAATTGCGTCGTCAATGTCGACAACCATTTTTCCGCAGGCTTCACGGAAACGCTCTTCCATTTCCAAAGACTGATTATCGAAAATTTCACGATCGATAAAAACGATGTCGAAAGCAGATAGTTTTGCACGCACCCAGTGCCACCAACGAACGCTTCGTTTGAGTAATTGACTGGGCCGAAACCCCATCCATGGGAAATAGTCGTACTTTTGGGGGAAGCTATTGGCGCAATAACAACGGTGCCCGTCCGCCTGGAAATGACGCAGGTACGGAAGGATGCGAAACCTTGCCGATGGGACGGTTGCGCCGGACGACAAAAACAAGATATTCACTTCGGTAGATCCCTGATGAATGTTTGATTGCTTGATGTATTTGCGATGATCGTCAATCGCCCGCCCTGCCTCAAAAATGCGAGCGTCTGAGCAACGGGAGCCAAAATCAATTGAACAATAAACCTCGGCGAGTCTGGATAACGCATGATTCGTTGCCCCAAATTTTCGGTTAGTCGAAAACGCTTCAAAACAATTCCTAGGCTACCAAATAAGTTAAGTACATTTCGCTGATGAATTATCTGGACATCGGTGTATCCATTATCCAGCAACAGCTTCTTCATTCGCTTTGGATCAAAATAGTGCAAATGCCGAGGTGGTTCCCAAACGTACCAATACTTTCGAAACACCTTTGATTCCCAACAGCCTGCGTTGGGAACACTAATCAGCAGTTGACCACCAGGGCGAAGAAGCTTGTTAAACACGCGCAGGGTTTTGACAGGATCGATGATGTGCTCCAGCACCATCCAAGCACAAATGGCATCGAATGAATGTGGCGGAAAACCGATATCATCAAGCACACCGGTGTGTACTTCAAATCCACTATCGCGTGCCTTTTGTGACGCGACCACGCTTGGTTCAATCCCGACCACTTGCCAACCTGCGGCAGCAAGCTTTCCTAAATAGGCGCCGGTAGAGCAACCCAGCTCTAAAACTCGATGCCCAGAGCTCTCTGACAAACGTGGCATCGGTTGACCGCGGTCGTCCATCAACCAATAGTAAAATGGCTGCAACCCAGGAATACGCTTCAGCGGCAGATAACGAAAATACCACGGGGTTTTGTGATCGTTATCGCATTCATTTTCATGCGGGGCTGGAGTTTGATGCGGCCCGTACTCCGAAGGATAACAGCGATGAAGCGTGGCAGCTGTCGGCCGCGGGTTTAAATACAAATGGCAACAACTATGGCAGCGGCAAACGACATAAACGCCCGGAATTTGAAAAAGGTAGTCAACCGTTTCGACGACTTTACGGTAGTCTCGGCTATTGCAAATCGGACAATCGACGAGCTCTAGCTCGGGAGGCTGCAGTAATGTCATCGACTCGATCGAAAGAACTGGCGAATCATATTGTCAAGCAACTTTGCTTGACCGTGTACTTTAGGTCGTCGCATACTGCCAACGAACAAACGGTAAGTCGCGACAGTGTCCCACACAATGGTTGAAAGTTGAAAGATGGTCTCCCGAGGGGCTGAATTTCCTTTTGGCAACTTTCGATCAAACCGCACGCTAGATCCTTGCGGATCGATAACTAGCAGACCAGCAAGTGATTAGCGGTTGGGCAATGGTCGAGAGGAGACGGTCAGGTATGATCGTACTCGTTTGCCTCACTCTCTGTTTGTAGCGTTGTTGTTCGATGCCCCGCATATTTTTGCCAAACACCAACATACTTAGAAAATTGTCGGAACGGCTTCACCTAGACCGTTCACTGGCTTTTGTTCTTTTGAACAAAGTCTGGCAAGTGCTAGCGGGGCCGATCACGATCGCTCTGATCATTGTTAACTTCTCACTCCAGGACCAGGGTGTCTATTCGGCCATTATCGGCATCATTGGAATTCAGTCCCTGTTCGAACTTGGACTGCTAAATGTCCTGATCGGGCAAGCCGGTCACGAATTGCCACATTTTTCCGGAGACGGAACGAGCGATTCAGACGTACAGAATGAGTCGATGAAAAGGATGGCTGAGCTGATCCGCTATTCTCGCCGCTGGTTCGCGATCGCAAGTATCTTGTTCGTGGCCTTGGCATTTGCCATCGGATGGATCACTTTCCAACGAGGGAACGCCGACGGTTGGCAATGGCCACTCGCGTTCGTGATTCCATTGTCAGCTATCACGGTCTTTCTGTCACCTTCAATCGCCATTTTGGAGGGCGCGGGTTTTCGAGCAGAAGTGTACCGCAACAGGCTGTTTCAGATGATCACCGGCAGCCTCGTCGTGTGGCTGGGCCTGACGCTGGGGTTCAAGCTTTGGGTACTGGTTCTCTCGGCGACCGTCCAGGTCGGATGGATGGCATACCTAACGCATTGGCGGCACGCTTCGTTTTTCCAACAATTCTTGGTCGTGAAGCAGCGACCATTCAATTTTTCGTGGCGATATGATGTCGCTCCGATTCAGTGGAGAAGCGCGATCGTCAGCATCGTGTTCTACATCGCAACCGGTTTGTTCACCGTGATCGTAATCAATTTTCACTCGGCGACCGAAGCTGCGCCGTTGGGAATGACTCTAACGGTTACCTCCGCAATCCAGATGCTGGCATTGGCCTGGATCCAAACAAAGTACCCCTTGGTGGCGGCTATGCATGGTGCCAGACGCCGCGAAGAAGCGGGAACGCTATGGCGACAGATTAGTGTTACATCAACCGCACTGTTAGTCACCGGACTGGGGACACTCACTGCGCTGATCGCTTTACTGCCGATCGCGGAAACTTGGACTTCGGTCGCTCTGGTGCCACGATTCTTGTCGGTCACTCAAGTTGTCATGCTTGGTGTTGGCTGCGTCTTGACCCACGCAATTGCCATCCAAGGGTTCTACGTTTTGTCACGCCGGTCCAGCCCGCTGATCGGTGCCAGCGTCCTTGGCTATGGAACAGTAGCAGTAGCCGTTTGGTTGGGAGGATACTATGGCGGGACGAACGGACTATTGGTCGGTTACGCAACCGCAATGCTGATCGTCGCGTTTCCCATTCACACCTTCGCGTATCTGAAATTTAGATCCGCCCAACCTGATCAGACTTCCCGAGCATAGATAGGATTCCAACGGATTCGCCATCCGGCTTCCGTCGCGGTGGTTTCACTGTCATTGGTCTCGGGTGCGTTCAGCACCGGTGGAAGCAGTTCTTCGGCGTCGGATGGATCATCTTGATAGGGATCTTCCATCGGCACACGTTCGACCGATTGCAAACGCGACTTGGGTTGATCGCTGAATGACTTCGGTGACTCCAAAACCGAGTTGCCTGAATCATCGGGCTGCACGACAACGGGCGACGGATCGATGATGACACGACTGGTACTGTACGGCACTGAATTGACGGATGGCGAGAACGATGAGTAACCGCTGACAATCGCAGGACTAAACGGATCGTAGTACGAGATCGGCATTTTTTGCACCACTTGACGCGGCACCATGACGGTTTCGTTATACGGAACATAAACCTGTTTTTGGACGGGCTTGCGAACTGTTTGCACGACCGCTTCTTGTTCGTAGTACTGAACTTGAACAGGCTCTTTGCGAGTTTCGTAAACCATCCGCGTCGATTGGACGGGAACTTTACGCACTTGTTCTTCGGTCACCCATTTTTGTTCTTGGACAGGAACCTTGCGTGTCAAAGTTTCCGTGACTGGACGTTGAACGACGAATGGAACCTTTCGAACTTCGGTCGTTGCCACCATGCGAGTCGTTTGCACGGGGACGTTCTGCGTCACTACGTTTGTTTCCATACGAGTCGTTTGGACAGGAACGCGTTGGCTAACGACTTCTTGTTGCATGCGTTGAACTTGCACCGGTACTTGGACCGTTTGAGTCTCGGGCACGTACGAAGTGTTCGCAACTTGTTGGGTGATGTAGTTTGGCCGATAAGAATATTGAGTCTGCACCGACGGTGGTGTGACCTGGGGCACGACTGCGTAGGCACCACGGACGCGAGCGAAGATGCCCAGCGGACCGGGTGTTGCGTACGCATTGGGAACGTACGCCAAACCGTTTTGAACGGTACCCGGTGTCACGACTTGTTGGGCAACGTAGCCACCGGCGTCATAGGTCTGGTTTTGCATCGTCGTGACCGGTCGCATCGACGTGTACTGTTGCGACTGGTACTGGGTTTCAACAACCGGGCGTTGCACCGTGTACTGTTGATCGACGTACGACGTTTCCGTCACGGGACGCTGGACCGAATACTGTTGTTGATAGTACTGAGTCTCGACAACCGGACGGTACGTGGTGTATTGCTCTTCACGTTCCGATGTTTCGTTGACGTAACGAGTCTGTTGGATGGTCTCGTCACGGTAGGACGTTTCGACCACCGGCTTCCAAACCGTGAAACGCTCTTCGCGGAAACTGGTTTCAACAACCGGCTTGGCGACTTTGTATTCGCGTTCTTCGGTGCGAGTCTTCAGCACCGGCCGGTAACTGGTCACTTGCTCGTCAACGTATTCAGTTTCATACGACAAACGAAAACGTTGGACAGTCTGTGGTTCCATCACAGTTTCGCATTGCAGCCGATACGAAGGCTCGAAACAACAAGCATCTTGGCCGTTCACATTTCCGGCGGCAGTCAGCACAAATGCCAGCGAAGGCACGGCGACCATGCCAAGTCGGCCGGTTGCAAAACGAGTGATGGCGGCAAAGTCGAAGGGGTAGCGACGAATCATAATTGACTTGCGAATCGGTGTACAAAGGTTTCCAAAGATGGATCGCGTGGACCCGATTTGCGCGCGTTGGCTGCATTCGAATCCACTCTTTCAAGAGTACGCAAGGCTTGAGCAAAATGTAGAGGAAACCCGCGAAAAACGTCGTTTTTGCTGTTTTGGGGCCCGTCAAAATTAGCCAATCCCCCCTGCCTGTTTATTTATCGATACGGATGTTGCATTTTCGCAACGCTGGACATCTTGCGTGACCGACAAAGTCAACGACGCCCGCCAGCCCCCCCATCGCGATTTCACGACGACGGCAGCGGATCAAGATGAGGGTCGAGGCCAAGACCTCGCAAAGTGACAGCCAAATTGGCTTCTGCGACTGCCAACCGCCGTCGATCGGATCGGTGCATTCGCGTCACAACCGCCTGCGCTCGAGCCAAGCGTCGTCTCAGCCACGACAGATCCGGCGCTGCGCGTTTCCCGGCGTCGGCAGCTTGCCGCTGGATTTCGTCCGCTTTGGCGCGGCCAAACGCCTGCCACAGAATCGCGTCTTCGGCGCCGCCAAAAATTCGCGAACTGCCGGGATCGCCTTGCCGCGCACCGCGTCCGATCAGTTGTCGGTCAATTCGGGTGGATGCGTGTGGCTCGCTGACGATGACGTGCAATCCCCCCGCCGAACGGACTTCGTCCGACAGAGCAATATCGGTTCCCCGACCGGCTAGGTTGGTTGCGATCGTGACCCGTCCGGCCTGGCCAGCCTCGGCCACGATCATGGCTTCTGATTCAAGATTCCGAGCCGTCAACAATTGATGAGTTATACCGGCGGCATCGAAATGTTCGCTCAAGGTTACTGATTGCTCAATGGTCCGCGTGCCAATCAGCACCGCGCGGCCAGCACCCACAACTTCAACCGTCTCTCGGGCGATCGCGCTGCGTTTTTCATCGGAACTTGCAAAGCAACACACGGGCCAAACATCACGCCGTGATAATCGCTCCGGTGCAACCCGATGTACGGCAAGGTCATACACATTTCGCAACTCTTGTCGATCTTCCCAAGCTGTCGCCGTCAAACCACAAAGGTGTCTGAACTTTGCAACAAAATCTTGAACGGCGATGCGAGCGACGGGGTCGCTTGGCGGCGTAAGCGTCAGTCCCTCGCGTGCTTCGATCGCTTGTTGCAATCCAGCGTTAAAAGTTCGGTTGGTTGATTTGCGTCCCGTGTATTCGTCGACCAATTTGATTCTGCGATCGTCAACCACGTAGTGCACATCAGGCAAGATCGACCCAGCCACCAGAATGGCAATCTCGACCGTATGCAAGATCTCGGTTGTCGTGAGCGTTCGCATCGACGCAGGCATCGGGCGACACAATGCGGACTTCCGCCCCGCAGCGGTCAACGCGGCCAGCCCAGCCTGATGATCAAAGACGAAATCCGAGTCCGGAACCAATTCATTGGCAACACAGGCGGACCACCGAATACTGGCTTCGACCGATCGGTCGACCGAGGTGTGAGGCTCGGAGATGACCATCGGCGTACGAGCCTCGTCAATCAGCAAACTGTCGGCTTCGTCCAAGATCAAGACGTCTCCGTCAAACGACGTTTCACGCACGTTTGACGTTAAATGACGTTGCTGGAGTTCCGAACGCAGGAAATCGAATCCGAAGGAACGAATCGTTCCGTAGGTCACGTCGGCCGAATACGCGGCCGCCCGTTCGGTGGACGACAAGTTGCCCACGACCGCCGAAACACTGATGCCAAGTTCTTGATAAACCGGTCGCATCCAATCGGCATCGCGCGCCGCCAAATAATCGTTGGCCGTTGCTATCCAGACGCGGCGACCGCGGCGAACAAACGCGACCGCAGGCAGCACAGTCGCCAGCGTTTTCCCCTCGCCGGTTGGCATCTCGACAATTGATCGAGACATCATGTGGTGCCCGGCGGAAATCTGCGACAGCCGAATCGTCACGTCAAGATGTGACTCCGCGGCACGCGATACTTCCTCGATGATTGACTCGGGAACTCTTGGCGATTCAGATCCGTGACCGATCACGGGACTACAGCAACAGCAACGAGAATCCACCGATCGCCGCCATCTCGGCAAGCGCAGCACGACTGTCTAGTGGAAACGGGTTCCAATCGATCGAATAGGACTGGCATGTCTGGCAATCGCCTCCGCGTGCGACCGGACAATCCGGGCGCTGCTTGGTCATGTGATAGGGAAGCATCATTGTATTTGACAGAAACCGGAATCCAGAAATTGCATTTTGAAAAACTCCATAACTCTGGCCACACCGTTCTAGATTCGCTTGCTCGAAGTACAGCGGTCGATGCTGGAAACACTCGGTGTAGCGGTTCGGGCGAGGCACCCCCAATCCGGTCCCCGTGACATAGACCCCAGCTTGTTCAGCCCGATCAAAGGAGGCAGCAGCCAAGTCTTCGGGAACTCTCGCTGATCGATCGTTACTCGATAGTCGGATTGAACTCAACGGCTTTCTTAGCCGCGAAAGCGGATCTGTCTTTGAACGACTCGGTAAATCGTCTGTGTCTTCAGAATCTTCGCCGGCCGATTCCTTACCCGATTCGTCAAGACCGGAACCGCCGTCGTTTTCGGTGTATTTGCTTTTCAACAGATCGGCCGTCGAAATCGCATTAACGTCGTCATCGCTTCGTGACTCGCGACGCTCCTTGTCGTTTTTACCGTCTGTCTCGGGGCCTCGCTCTAGCATTTCACGTAGTGATAGTTCGCCGTCGTCCATCGGCGATCGAAGATCCATCGAATCATCCAAGATCGGCGACTGCCCGTCCGCCACCCCGCTTCCCAGTCCGGCGCCCAGCCAGACGAGTCCGCAAATCGAGGCCAACAGGAGGCGGCATTCCGGCTTGAAATCGATTGGGAACAGACGCGTCACGGCGATCGCCTTTTCGAATAAAGATTGTCGAGGAAGGGTCGACGAATGCTTGACTCGAAATTGCAGCCAAGATTCACAGCTCGATGGCAGACGGCGAATGACCGACAATGAACCATCTCTCCTCCTTCATTTCGACTCCATACGTCTAGGCTGGCCAACAGAATCCGGATTCTCGGCACCACCGACTCAACCGGTACGCTTTGCCTCATTTGCCAAGTCAAAACGGGGGGCTTCCGTGACGTCAAATTGAAATTCCAAAGGCGAAATCGGAGGAAAATTCGGGGCATTCGACTAGGATGAACGACTCCTTTGGCCGTCTTTTCGCGTACGAAACTCCTCTACCAATTCGCAATCTCATGCACCGCCGCGAATTCCGTCTGACACTCTTCAAACGATGGCGTTGGCCGCTGCGCAAACCAAAGTCTGGTGTCGTGCCAATTCGTCAGACCCGGCTGGCTCGGCCCATGTTCGGCCAACTCGAACCCCGCTTGGTGTTGAACGCGACAGCTGAATTGACGGCATTGGGCGAATTGTTAATCACCGGCACCGATGCAGCCGAAACGGTTTCGCTGTCGATCGATACTAGCGGTGGTCTGCAGCTTCACGATGGTGCCAACGAAGCCATCGAGATCGCCAACCACCCCGGCGTCTCGACCACTCCCCTGAATCCTAACCTGGTCACTTCGGGCAAGATTCGGTTTGATCTTGGTGGTGGCGACGACCGAATTGATTTGCAAATCCCGAGCGACCTTAGCATCGAAATTGTCGCGAGTGACGGCTTCGACTCTACCGAAATTTCCAGCGTCGATCCTTTGTCGGCGACCTCGAATCGCTCAATCGAGATTGAATCGGAAACAATCACGGTCGGACACCCGAATTCGCAAACAGTCATCGACTTAGGCATGGGCCGATTGAACCTGAACGGCCAGTTGGTCGTTGCCGGCGACGTAACGTTTGTCAGTTCAACTAACATAGATTTTTCTAACGCAATCGTCACTGCAGACCAGCCGAACGCGATTCTGCGTTTCGCGATTAACGACGCCGATTTAACGTTGGGAACTTTTGATGCCTCGGGCGGACAGGCGGTAAACGATGTCCAGATTGCGTCGGCATCGTCCGTCCAGTTTGGAGCCGCGGCGAACGATTCGACTTCATTCACGATTTTCGGCAATCTGTCGGTGCGTGACATTAGCGACGACGTCCGAATCAACTCGGCTATCAAATCCGACTCGGTCTTGATTTCGACGGAAGGCGATCTGTTTGTTGATCAATCCATCAACACATTCGGTGGCAACGTTGACTTGATTTCACAGGACACGCTGTCGATCACAGATCATGTGTCGACCGCATCGCCGGATCGTTTCGGGTCCATTCGATTGACCGCCAACTTGAATCAACTGTCCGATGCAACACTGACTAGTTCCGGCGGAACGATCACTGTGTCCGGTCAGGTCGCTGTTGATGGACAAGTGCTAGTCGATTCTGGCAATCAACAATCCGCGGATTTGGGTGGCCGAATTTTGTTTCTTGACTCGATCGTGTCATCCGACGGAGAAAACGATTCGCTGGTTTTGGATTCACGCGGTGTCCGAGTTGGCGGCACCGTTCGGTTGCAAGGCGACGTCGGTCGAACGGATGCTGTGCCCAACGGCAGCGACCTGTCCTCGTTAAGCATCGATGCGGGAACGGACACCGGACAAATTGAAACCCAATCGATCAGCGTGACGGGCGGCGATTTAAAACTGTCGGCGGATTCGATTCGCATGATCGGCGGCATCTATCAGACTCGCGAGAGTGGTGACATCGTGATCGACGGACGACTACGTCTGCCGATCGGCTTGTCACAAATCACTTCGGCAAGCAACACGACATTCACGGGTCAAGTGGTCGGTCAATCGCTGACAGAAAAGTTCACGGTCTCGGGATCTAGAGATGTACATTTCCAAGACTCGATCAGCATTGTCAAAGACGTCCAAGTCACCACTGGAAACCTGCTAACCGTTGACGGACCGATCCTCATCAGCGGCGACCTCGATCTATCAGCAGATACGATTCACCTAGTCGGCGATGTTGACACAACGGTCGACAACGCCAACGGTAAAGTATCGCTAAAGTCGTTGACGCTCGTGGACGTCGATGGCTCAATCTTTGTTGGCACCGGCGTCATCCATGTTGATGGCGGTGGTGGCACCATTGATACGACAGCGGCGCGACTTCAAAGCGATTCGGCGCTGAATGCGATCACGTTTGAAAACGCTAGCCGAGTCAAGCTCGGCGATACAATCGCAGTCGAAGGACGATTGGTGCTAGGTGTCGACAAGAACATTCGTGGTCGCATTGACCAGGCACCGGGAACATTTGTGACCGTCAATCGTTTGCAGACCAGCAATACGGGCGAGATCGAATTAACCAACATGCAAAACGACTTCATCACCTTGGAAAACATTGATTTCGACGGCAGTGTCCGGATTTTCGACTCCGTGGGGACAGTACGATTGGTCGATATTCGTTCGGCAAACGGCGGCATCTTCATCACAGCCAACCACGACATTTTTGCGGAACAAGTTGAATCCCTGGAAACCGGCCCGATCGAATTGCGAGCCCAAGGCGACGTGCACATCAACGGAGAATTAAAGACGGCGAACGGCCAAATATTGATTGAGGCGGGCGGATCGATCACAGTCGTCGACCTTAGCGTTGACGATGACAACGAAGCGCGAACATCCGATCCCGAACTGATCGCCGGCGGCGAACTAGGACGAATCGAATTGGTGGCGACTGAGTCAATCACATTGTCCGACGACGTTCAATTGCAGGCATCGAAGATCACCCAGTTGTTCGCAGCACCGCAAACCTCGCTGGGTCAGTCAACGCCCATCGTGACGTCCATCGTCGATGCTGACCGAGCGGTGTTGATCGACGCTCCAACGCTGGTGATCGGTGAAGGCGTGCAGATCGATACGGGGATGGATCAAGGAACCGCGAGACTATTCTCGCCGCGCCCGATTGATACCGACGAACAACTAGCGGGAGTCGAAATCGATGCCAACGGATTGGCGACGAATCCTTTCGCGTTTTATGATCCGAATTCGATCACCGTCAATATTTTAGAACAGGCATTGGTGAACGATGCCACAGGCATTTTGTCGTTTGACATCGGACAAACGGGCGAACGGGGACTAACGGTGGACATTGACTGGGGTGCGGAGACTCGCCGTTTTCAACAGATCGATGGGCTGTCGGCCGATGCCAATACCTTCGTCGGCGTGACGTTGAACGGGCAACCCATCAACCCAACCACGGCATCCGGATCGGGATCGATCACTGTACAGCACTTCTACGACTCGCAAGACGACATCCTCGGCAGCACGTTGAACGGACGCGCCGCGGCGACCGCACCGCTTGAAGTTCGGTTTGCCGTCCGGCATCACGAATCGATTTTCGTTCGCACGGAAACAGTAACTCAAAGTGGAGTTGCGAACCTGATTGCTGGCGGTATCGGATCGTCGACCGACGATCCGACCACATCGGTTTTAGATTCAGGGCAAGCCAGTTTCATCATTCCCAGCCTGACAATTCCCGTCGCATTCTTCCCTGTTCGTGACGTGATTCCCGAACTTGAAACGCCAACCTTCATCGGTCGCGCCGAAACATCGGTGGCGTTAACCTCAACCAGCCTCGAAACCACTGAATCCACAACCGCCTCGACAGCAAGCCGTGAAGAATTCTTCCAACTTCGAGCCCTTTCACCAAACCCCAACGGGAGCGATCTGGTCGCGCCGAAAAAGCTTCCCGATGACATCTTGGACGGTGATAAGATCCAAGAACTATTCGCCGAACTTCCCGACGGTGCCTATGAAATCGAATACGTTTTGGGTGACGGAAACGAACGCTCGATTTTGAAAGTTGACGTTCGCGATGGCGAAGCCACGCTGCCCGAAACCGAACTCGACGAAGGTGAATTGAGGTTAAAACGATTGGACTCGATCCAGTCCGAACAAGACACCGGCAATGCCCCAGCCGACGCGATCGAGAGCAACAATCCGTCGCCATCTCAGACCCCAGAATTTTCGACGGTCCGATCTGGCCTGGAAAGCGATAACGATGCATCCCAGGTCGTCATTGCTAGCGCCGCAATGGGTGCCACGATCATTTCTACCACGCCGATTCTCCGCCGTCGCCGGCGACAAATCGATGACGATTCTAAACGCCTGAAACGTTGGCACCGCTTCGCAGAAAATCGGACTGAGTGAGTGCAAGTTTATGGATAAGAAAAAACAATCACCGGCGAATCCCGTTTCGCCGAATGACGAAACCATTGGAATGGACGCCGACGAACGCGTCCCATCCGAAGTTGGTGCGGAAAGGGTTGCGCCGGTCGCAAAATCCGACTCGAAACCCGACGCGGATGACCTTGATGCGACCGTGACACTAGAAAGCACGGTCAACATCGCCCCGCCGGATCCCGTGATTGACAATCAAATTGACAAGACCGTTGCGTTTGGCAATTCAGGATCCGTCGATCAAACGGTGGCCGACATCAGTTCGAACAAGACGGTGGTCTATCGCGGCGAAGGCAAACCACAGCCCGAATCCGACGATCAATCGACCCAATCTCAATTGACCCAATCCACGGTCGGTGCATTTGATTCGGTCAACGACGCGACGATTGCAATCAAGGGTTCGTTAACACTTTCGAGTCCCAAAATCGACGCGACGGTAAACCCGCGTGAACTGTCTGACGAAGAGGCAAAACTGTGGAACACAGTCGTTGGCAACGGTGAAGACCAAGCCAGTTTCGGCAAGAACAGCGCAAATCGCAGCATCGATTCGCCAGCGATCGACCGGACGTTCTCGGATCGGCATTTTGAACGCTTGCGTCGCAGTGCCATCGCGGAAGCACATAGCGATCCGAACTTGCCGTCGGACTATCGACTCAATCGCAAGCTTGGTCAGGGGGGGATGGGCGACGTCTATTTGGCCCGTCAACGGTCGCTTGACCGACTGCTAGCGTTGAAGGTCATCAAACCGCTGGACAAGAAGCGCCGCGAGCAATTGCTAAAATCCGGTCGACTTGAAAAAGTCGAAGAAGAACGGCAGATGCAGTTCCTTGCCGAAGCGATCATCACTGGCGACTTGGACCACCCCAATATCGTCCCAATCCACGATGTCGCCGTGACCGACGATGGCGGACTGTTCTATTCGATGAAACGAGTCGACGGGACGCCGTGGTCGGATCGTTTGAAGGAAATGTCGCAGCCCGAGAACTTGGAAGTTCTGCTGCGAGTTTGCGATGCGATTGGCTTTGCGCACACTCGGAACGTTGTTCACCGTGACATCAAACCCGAAAACATCATGCTGGGTGACTTTGGTGTGGTCATGGTGATGGACTGGGGACTGGCGCTGCCAACGACCGACTACGATAAAGAAAAACAGACCTCGATCATTTCGACATCTGGACTTGGCGGCACGCCGTCGTTCATGGCGCCGGAAATGGCGACCGGTCCGCTGGAACGGATTGGACCAACCGCCGACATCTATTTGCTGGGCGCGACCCTGTTCATGATCGTGACGGGACACGCGCCCCACCACGCACGTAACGTTTCAGAGTGCTTGAAAGTCGTTCGCACAAACGCAATTCGAGCGGTCGATGACAAATACAAGGGCGAATTGCTTGATATCGCGTTTAAAGCGATGGCGACCAAGCCCTCGGACCGCTATCAAACGGTTGGCGAGTTTCAAAACGCAATCCGTCAATACATTGCGCACGACCAAAGCATCGGACAAACCAACCGCGCGTTTGCGTTGCTCGCGCATGGGAAACAGTCGCGGTCGCTGGCCGATTTCCATCGCGCAAGCCAAGGCTTTGAAGAAGCCATCAAGTCATGGAACGGCAACGAGCGTGCTCGCCAAGGATTGGCCGAAACGACGATCGCTCACGCCGAAATGGCGTACGAACTCGGCGAGTACGAGTCGGGAATTGGGTTGCTCGACGAAAACGATCCAGACCACAGCGAACTGCTAGAGAAACTGATCAAGGCCCGCGACGAACGTGAATCGCGAGTCGGGCGTCTGCAACTGCTCAGAAAATTGACTGCTGCGATGTTGGCTTTCATTTTGATCGGTGGCAGTGTGGCAATCTTCATGATCGACCGGCAACGTGCGCTAGCGAATGATTCAGCAAATCACGCTAAAAGGCAGCAGGGCATCGCTGAGGAGCAGACACGAGTCGCAGAAGAGGAAAAAAAACACGCCCAAGAGCAACGCGAATTTGCGACCGAACAACGAAAGCGAGCGGAAGCAGCGGCCGCAGAAGCTACGATCGCTGCGGAGAGCGAAAAATTGGCTCGGCAGAAGGAAGCGATCGCGAGAGAAATAGCAGAAAAAGCGACCATTGCCGCAAACTTGAGTGCCAAGAAAGAGAGGATTGCTGCTGAGCAAGCCGCCGAAGCGCGAGATAACGAAGCCAGCGCGAGGCAAGATGCCGAACGTGATCGGCAATTGGCACGATACGAAGAGTACGTGTCAAAGATCGGACTCGCCAAAGCACGTCTGGAAACCAACGACGGTAAAGGAGCTCGCAAAATCCTCGAGGAGCTTAAGTCTTCTCCTCGATCCAACGGATGGGAATGGCGATGGTTGTGGCAACAGGCCAACCAATCGCAATCCGAATTACAAATGGATGCACCGGTGATTGACCTTTCCCTTTTCCGTCGTGGCAGGCGAGGTGTGGTCGCAACGTCGTCCGGTGTCGTTTCATTGGTCCAGTTCGCGGTCGACGGCAAGATCGTCGACAAGTACGACGTCGTAACAAGTCGAATGCAATCGAAACAGCCCACTGCGGTTGCCATTGCAGGTGATGAATCCAGTGTGGCGGTCGGGACTCAGTCAGGTGACATCGTTATCTTGTCATCCGACGGCGACCGGGTGCTGCAAGCCCATGCAAAAACCATTACCGATCTTCAATACACACGCGACGGCCGTTTAGTCAGCAGTTCGCTGGACCGAACCGTTCGGGTTTGGAACGCATCCACCGGCCGCGAGTTGACAGCCGATCGAGCGTTATGGCATTGGTCGCCGGTGCGTCAAATTGCCGTTGCCGGGACTGGCGATACGCTGACAATCGCGGCCGCGACCGCAGACGAATCGAGCGGGCGGGTGACTTACTGGGTTGGCCGAAACGGGGCCAACAAGTCCAGTGGATTCGATGCTCAAAAGCGGGGTACTTTTAACCAGCACCCTTCGCCCGTTTCAGCCATTTCGATCACATCCGACGGGCGTTACGTCGCTTCGGGCGACAACGACGGCAATATTTTGATTTGGAACCCCGCCAACCTTGCGCCCATCGATGATGACGGATCCATCAAACAAGCGATAGACGCGGTCGACGGCGACACCAAAACAAAATCATCGAGAGCTGATGCCAAGTCGCCGCAAGAAAACAACCAGGTTCCTTTCGTTCGTTTGGTGGACGCATCGCTGAACACAAACCCTCAGTTTGTTTCAACGGGCGTAGCCGCCAATTTAAAAAACAAGAATTTGCCCGCGCACGGCGACGTAATCCGGTCGCTGCAATTCAGCGATGATGGCAAGACGTTACTGACCGCGTCCGATGACTACACCCTGAAACTTTGGGGCGTTGATCGGCGTGACTTGCGAACGACAATGCGTGGGCATGGCGGATGGGTCGTCGCGGCAGATTTCTTGGACTCGGCCGGCGAAGAAACGGTGTCGGCATCAAACGACGCATCGATCCGAACTTGGAAGCCGTCGAGCTATCATGGTGAATTTGTTGGCCAAACCGTTGCCGATCAGCACGCGGCGCTTGATCGAAACGTTGTGAATCGCGATGCCGAAGCACACGACAAGGAAATTTCGTCAGCTCGGTTTTCGCGTGACGGGTCCATGATTGTGACAGCAAGTCGCGATCACACCGCTCGCATCCTGGAGATCGATCCCGAGACATTGCGATTCAAGAAAACGGTCACTTTGAAATCTGCTGACGATGTGCTGCAAGAGGGAACTTCCTATGTGGCAATGTCAATGGAAATGGATCCCGCGGGTAAGCGATTGTTCATTGGCGGCGCCGACGCAACGCTTCGCATCTGGGACATTCGAACCGGTGTTGAAGTCGACCGAGTTCGTGGAACCGGGCTCAACAATGCGTTCGCGGTTTCCAATGATGGCAAGTTGCTGTTGACCGGATCAAGCTCGCCGACCGCCAAAGCGATTCTGTGGAGCATTGATCCGAGCGGGAAGAATCCAGCGAAACGATTGCAGCGATTTGGCGGCCACGAACAAGCACTGACAGCGATGGCAATCTCACCGGACGGGTCGCAAGTTTTCACCGGTGACCGCGGCGGATACGGGTTGTTGTGGGACGCAAAGTCCGGCAACCCGATCGGACAACCCGTCGAGGACGTACGAGGATTCCGGATCAATGACGTCGAATTCTCACCGGACGGACGGACATTGCTGATTGCCGCCGATGATGAACAACTGACTCAAATCGACGTGCAGACACGCAGTCGCATTGGACGTTTGAATCACGATGGCTTCGTGACACAGCTCGCGATATCGAGTGACGGACGTTCGGCGGTGACGCTGAGCGAACTGTCAACCGAAACCAGCCTGACGACCAAGGCAACGCATTGGAATTTAGACGACGGCGCTCACCGTGTTTTGTCACGTGTGTCAGGTCGACTGGATTCACGAGGTGACGAAAACAATCGCAAACGACCTCGAATCACGTCGGTCCGAATGGATCCGACCGGGGCCGTGATCACGGTGTGCCAAGCCAACGTTAAAGTTTCGAAAGCAAGCACGGGAACCGTCGTTGAAATGTTTGACGGGACAGGGCTTCGCAGCGGCGCCGGCGAGGCGAAGGTGAGTCATCGATTCGAGATTCCTCGTCAACTCGAAGTCTCGGAAGTCGTCATCCCACTGGACCAACATCACCTTTTGACGATGAACCAGAACGCTGGTTTCGAGTGGGACCTGAAAACGGGAAGGCTCGTCAAGAGTTTTCGGTCTCATGCCGAATTGACTCAAGCATGCTTCTCGGGCGACGGCAAATTCGTGGCCACAGCAAGTCGCTCGGTCAAAATCTGGGATGTGGCGACGGGCCGTGCGATGGGCAAACTGGAATCACCTCACTTGGGACCGGTTCGCAGCGTTGCGTTTTCACCGCTGCCGATCGGCGAGATGGACCATGTCATCGCAACGGGCGGGGATGATGGGATGACCCGTCTCTGGAAATGGGACTCGGCGGCACAGTCGATCACGCCACTGCAGACTCTAGGCAAGAGCAACATCGCACGCATTCGGCGAGTTGCGTTTTCACTGGACGCCAAACGGTTGATAGCGGTCGGCGATCGCGGTCACGTTGCAATCTGGGAAATGGGCAAGAAGGAACCAAGGTGGACGTTCGACTCGCCCAAAGTCGGAGACTTCGTATCGGCGGCATTTTCGAGTGATGGCGATTGCGTCGCGACGGGCAGCACGGATCACCAAGCGCGTGTTTGGATGCTTGGCGACGACCATGATTTAGGTCAGCCGGTCGTTCTTAATGGTCACGCCGACGTCATCCGTGACGTGGGCGTGATCGGCAGCGGGCAAACGTTACGTGTGCTGACGGCATCCGATGACGACTCAGCGCGAGTCTGGGATCCGCGCCTGGGATCGCTCGATGCCGACGGAGAGCGAGAGCAGGGACGCGAGATCGTGTCGCTGCGCCGCCACAGCGGTGATGTCACCTCGGTTGACGCTAGCCGCAACGGCCAACTATTGATGACCTCCGGCGATGACGGCAAAGTGATCCTGTGGCCTGCCGAGGCACCGCATATAATCGAGTCCACCAACCTGTTTGACTCGCTTGATGAACTGTGAGCTTTCATGAATCACCGCTGTGCCGAAGAACCGTCGACTCACCTGTCACTGCTCGATCGAGCAAGAGACGGTGACGACGAGGGCTGGCGGATGTTGATTCAAGTGTATGGGCCACTCGTTTACGGCTGGATTCGTCGGTGCGGAGTCCAATCGGCCGACGCCGCCGACGTGATGCAAGAGACTTTCTTGGCCGTATCCAAGGCGCTTGGCCGATTCGATGCCGATCGATGCGATGCGACATTTCGCGGTTGGCTGTGGACGATCGCCAAGCACAAACTTCGCGACCGCCAGCGTGCCGACGCGCGGGTGCCGACGATCCTCGACATTTCCGCGATCGAGTGGTCCATCGTCGATGACGCGGATCCACCGAGCGAATTGGACGATGATGTCGCATCCGTTCGATTACGAATGCTGGAAGTGTTGCGAGCATCAATAGACGCTCGAACTTGGCAGATGTTTTGGCGGACGGCTGTGGACGGCTGCGATCCGGCGACGGTGGCAGATGAAATGAACGTCAGTCGATGGGCCGTCTACAAGGCACGTGCTCGAGTGCTGCAGCGACTAAAAAAAGAATTGTCCGATTTTCAGTCCTGATGTGTCCAATCATTTCGTTGGGTAGTCGGAAACCCGATCATTCTCGCCTGAAAGCCAACGAAATGCTTGCGATCAACACCGGCTGTTTAACGGCCAATGAAATGGCCAATTTGATTGGCGGAAAAATGGAACCGGCCGATTTTGACTCGGCCGCAGAGCACGTCGACGGATGCGAGAGCTGTCAAAAACTGGCCCAGCAACTTGATTTACCTTCGCTGTGTCTCGATGAACCACTTCTACGAGATCCGCAAGGCGTTGCGGTGCAAACTGAATCGGCGTGCCAGTTTGCAATCCACCGACTGCTGGACCGTTCGCACGTGCAAGAGCAAACGGTTCCGCCGATTGACCGACTTGGGCCATATCAAATCCTGCGAGACCTCGGCCAAGGCGGGATGGGGACCGTTTGCCTTGCCCAGCATGATCGTCTGAAACGCCATTGCGCGATCAAGCTGTTACCGCCGTCCCGTGTCAGCCAACCGGGATGGCTCGATCGATTTGAACGCGAAATGGCCGCCGTCGCGTCGCTTGAACATCCGGGGATTGTGCGGGCCAGCGACGCGGGCTGCGAATCGGGCTGGCACTATTTAGTGATGGAATACTTGGACGGACTCGACGTCGGACGTGTCGCCAATCGTGTCGGCAAACTTTCTATCGCGGATGCATGTGAAATCGTCCGTCAAGCCGCGATGGCGCTTGGGCACGTTCATGGTTCGGGGTTAGTGCATCGCGACGTCAAACCGTCCAATTTAATGCTGACTCGCGCCGGCATTGTCAAGCTATTGGATTTAGGGCTGGTTTTACCGGGCGACGATCCGCTCGCGACTGACGACCGCTTAACAACCGTCGGCCATTTGATGGGAACTCTGCCCGCAATGTCGCCCGAACAATTGATCGACAGCCGGCAAGTTGATACGTCGGCCGACGTCTATTCGCTCGGCGCGACTCTGTTTCGTTTGATTGGCGGAAAGTGGCCTTTTGCCAGCGATCGAGGAATCGCGGCGCGAGTACTAGCGATCACCAATCAATCGCCACCCGTCCTGTCGAGTGTTCGCCCGGAAGTGAACGCTAAACTTGATAAGTTTGTTGGCCAAATGCTTGACCGAGATCCACTTCGTCGACCTAGTGCGAATGTCGTGGCGGATCAGATCAGTCAGTGGGCTGCGGAGGCGGATCTAAAAACGTTGATTCGCCACGCCGAACAGATGAATGAACCGGCGAACGTTTCGTTGGCTTCGATGCCCCAACCGAGCCGGAACGAATCGCTGCCGCCGATCGACAACTTATATAAACGGTTCACCGGCGGTTTCTGGCCGCTGGCATGGTTGGCGGTAGGGGCGGTCCTTGCGACCGTGGTGATTCAGATTCAAACCAAACGAGGAACCGTCGTCGTAACGACTGACGGCGACGACACCAAAGTCGAGGTAGTTTCCAATGACGGAGCGATTCCCGGCGAGACAAAAGCCGCTGTTCCCGCGCGTCTTTACCTCGGCAAAGACTTTGATCACTGGATGGACATTTTCCAACGAGAACAACAAATCGAAGCCATCGGGCAAGCCATGCGAGCGATCGAGTTGCTGTCGCGAGATACCGAGCACCGCAGCAAAGCGGCGATGCGAACCTTAGAACTTGCCAACGAGTACGGCACCTATCAGGTCAACGAAAACCCCGATGCTGGCATCCTAGGATATGGCGCCCCTTCACCGACGCCCGAACGATTCATGGGTTACTTGACCGAGGTGTTCTCAAACTACTTTCCGCTGCCGGCGCTCGGCGCGATCGATACCACGCTTGCCGATGGGAATGACAAAGCGAAGGTTGCCACGATATTAGTGCTGAACAAGTACGTCATGGGCGTCTCTCATTCAGCCAATTATCCTGAACGCCAGGAAGCAGCGAAGGAGTTCATCGCCAATTACGTCAAAACAAACGAAGGCAAGAACAGCATCGACCGCTTACTGATGCATTTGGGCGAAGCCGCCGAAGCATTCAAACCCAACAGTCGCGATAGTCTGACGACAGACAACCTGCATGAGTCACCGATCGTTTACGAATCGACATGGGCTCGCCAAGCAGCGTGGGGGACTGCGGTCGAGGTTGTATCCGCGGCCAAAGGAAACGTCGATCCGCCACCATGGATAGCCGGTTACGTGGTTGAGAGAGTTGACCACACGGTCGCGCTGTACCGTGACCGACCGGTCGACCCGAAAAATGGCGAAACGATTTGGGAAACTAGCAATTCCCTTCGCGGCATGATGATGGATGGAACAATTGTTGGTGGAACGGAGCAGGTAGTCCACCCTAACTGGCTGATCGATGGCGAGATTTTGGCGGCGGCGATCGAGATGCGGCGCGAGGGACGCCTGGAATTGCCCACCGAATTTGCCGTCGAGACAATGATGCATCCTGCGCTAGTGTGGTATCCGTGGCCTGATGGGTACGCCAAAGCGATTGAACAACTGACCAAGTTGGATCCGAAAACGCCTCAGTACGTTACCGCACAAGTCGATCGAATTTTGCGAGCAGCCACCACCGAGTACGCTGAAACGCAGCAGTCGAGGACGGTGGGCAGCCTATTTCGAGCTGACCTGTTCGACGTCGTCGGTCCGATCTACGCAAAAAATTTCGCGTCCGCATCGGATGCGAAATCGCGTCTCGAAATCCTTCAGAAGACCAATCAAGATAAAAACGAAACTTTCAAGTTGATGGTTCAGATCCTTAATGAGCGATTAGCGAAAGAGGCTCCGTAGTCTTGACGTGTTCGTGAAGACGCCGCGAAATAGTAACTGCATAAAACGTCTTTAGAAAACCCGCGACGAGACCACCGATGAAGATCCTTTGCTTTAGCGATTTGCACTGCGACCGAGACGCCGCGACGAAACTAGTTTCGCTGGCCGCAGACGTTGACGTCGTGATTGGTGCCGGTGACTTTGCTAATCGCCACAAGGGGCTATCCGACACGCTTGATATATTGTGCCAGATCGATAAACCGGCCGTGCTGGTTCCGGGCAATGGCGAGACCGCAGACGAACTGCGTCAAGCGACCAAGTCGTGGCGATCAGCAACGGTCTTGCATGGGAACGGTTGCGAGATCGACGACGTTTCATACTGGGGCGTGGGTGGCGGGATTCCTGTGACGCCGTTTGGCGACTGGAGCTACGACTTTGACGAAACGCAGGCAGGGGCGCTTTTGTCGGGATGTCCCGATCACGCGATCCTGGTCGTTCATTCGCCACCGATTGATACCGTTGACCACGACAGCAGTGGTCGAATCCGAGGCAGTCAGGCGATTCGAGACACCGTCATGGCCAAAAATCCTCGCCTGGTGGTCTGTGGGCACATCCACAGCGACTGGGGTAACCGAGTCACGCTTGGCCAAACGACGATTCTGAACGCGGGCCCATCGGGAATCGTGATCGACCTAGCCAGTCCTGGGGCAGACGGCTAACTGATTTGATCCAACGCTAGCTCCTCACCAACCCAAACTCGAAATCGCCGGATCATCAGCCCCGGTCTGAAATCAATTTCGATTCGAATCGTGCGTCTTCGTTCGTCTAAATCCGCCGGCAACGGAAACTCGATTCGGCGAGCCAGCGCCAACCAACTGACCGTTGACCAGACCTTTCGATCATCAATCCAAACCCGCTGCAGAAACCACCATCCCGAATAGGTCAAACGGCAAGGCAATGGCAAACCGAGATCGATGACACGGAACAAGAAACTGGATCGAACCAGCCGCACATCGCCACAAACTCCTTTTTCGTCCGCAATGAGTAGGCTGGGCGAAAAAGGGTTTTTGCTCATTGCCGAACGTTCCTGTACACTAGTGTTCATAAATCCAAGTGCCCTGCGCCGTTCCCGACAGGGGGGTGTTTCATTGCCATTAAGCGACTGTAACGGAATTTTAACCTTGAAGTTTGAGCTTTGATCTTAGGCGCGTTGTCGAAGTTGCTGTTAAACGCGGAACTTTTTTAGGATTCAGGAGTCCCAACAACCGGTATTTCTGGAAAATAACCAGTTGCTATCGGCGACTTGATCGCATAGGATCATCGCTAAGGCTTGCCTATCTTTACACAAGTAAATCAAAAGTCCGGGTCGACCCGGCTAGTTGTTTCGTCATCGAGGAATCACCATGAAGCGTTTGTTCGCGACTCTCTCTCTGCTCGCCATCGGGTTCATCGCCGGCACGGCGACCGCACAAGACGACGCAACTGAGCCCCAGATTGTCAACCACTTGACCATGAATCAGTGGGTTCGATCCAGTGAAGCTGGCGAATTGACTGGTCGTGTGTTCATGCCTGGCATCGGTGGCGACGCCGAAGCACTCAAGGGTGTTAGCGTCGCAATGAAAGCTCGCGATGGCAAGGTTTTGCGTGCAACGACGGACGCAAAGGGCATGTTTAAAGTCTCGGGTGTTAAGAGTGGCGTTTACGCCCTGACAGCTCGTGGCGATGATGTTTTTGCTTGCTGTGCAATGCACGTTGTTGACAATTCAGTTTCAGCAAACGTTGAATTGCCGACCGAAGCTGACATCGCAGTTGCCAATGTTGATTACACGACGGTGAATACAGCAATCATTCGCTACATGCCGACCAACGTTCGCGGTGGTGACGCATCGTTCGCTGGTGCTGAACTTGACCAACTGAAGGATCGCATTCGCAGTGAAGACTCCTTCCGAGTCATCCAGACTGACGGTGGCATGAAGGGCCGAATTCACGTTGCCGGTGTTGCGAAGAACTCGCTGACTGATTCGCAATCCACGAACGTATTCCTGTTTAAAAAGGGAATGGAAATCGCCCGCGGCTTGACCGACTCGGCAGGTGCCTTCTCGTTTGCCAACATTGAAGCTGGCAACTACTCGATCATGGCGATTGGTCCAGACGGCATCGGCTTGATCGGCTTCGAACTGGTTGACCGTTCGACGCAACCAGCAACCGCACAAGCGACACTCGCTGCGGACGGAACTCAACTTGTCGGTTTCGGTTTGTTCGGACGGCACCACAACAACCGATGCTGCTGCGAAGAATTCGCGATCCAAGTTGCACCGTGCCCAGAAGTGGTCACCTGTGTCGAGGAAGTCATCGTGCAACCTGCTCCTTTCGTTGAGACGATCGTCGATCAAGGCTGCGGCTGTGGCATCCCCGGTGAAGTGATGGAAGGCGAAGTCGTGATGGACGGTTTCGTTGACCCGATGTCCGGCGGTTACGCTCCCGGATACGGTGGCGGCGGATATAGTGGCGGTGGCGGCGGATATGGTGGCGGTGGTGGATTCGGTGGCGGTGGGTTTGGCGGCCTTGGTGCACTTGCTGGAATTGCCGGCGTTGCAGCAATCGCAGCAACATCGAACGACGACAACAACGCAATCGTTGCACCAGTCGTAACCAGCCCTGCAGCTCCTGCGAACTGATCCGAGCTCGGATTGAATCGGCAAAGACTAATTACTGAAAAGCCGCTGCCCTCTGGGTAGCGGCTTTTTTCGTTTTAAAACGGTCGAGCATTCTCGCGTCCGAACGTCCCGCAAGCCGGCAATTGTCGATTTCGTCAGAAAGGGTAGCCACGCCGGCATAATATCCACGAGTCCGGTTATTTCGGGCTGCAGGTTTCGTAACAGACATTCCTTGGCCTGACCGTGGACTGCCTGCGACGGGACCAAACACTTTCCTGATATGATGACCGCTCGGTGGCGCTCGCCCCGACGAACTGATGACATGATTTGAATGAGCACTCTGGAAACTTCAATGACCAACGACCTAGCGAATAAAGCAGCCCAAGCAAAGGACCGCTTGAACGAGCACACTCTCAAGACCGTCCACTGGCACTTTTCGGATGAAACTGGCAGCCCGTTTTGGCTCGGTAAAAAAGCGGAACTGAACTTTGATCCGTTGAAAGACGTGAAGAGCTTCGACGATCTAAAGAAGTTCCCGCTATTCGAAGACGATTGGTTGCGAGGCGGTCCAGTTCGTCGTTGGGTTCCGAAAGGTCATGCCGGCAAGCCAACCTATGTTTTCGAAACCGGCGGTACGACGGGCGTCCCGAAAAGCCGTGTCGTGATTGAAGACCATTGGAAAGATTACGAACTGTTCAGCGACACGTTGCCCGACAAGCACTTCCCGAAAGGTTCCAATTGGTTGATGTTGGGCCCCAGTGGCCCACGGCGCCTGCGTTTGGCCGTTGAACACTTGGCTCAGTATCGTGACGGGATTTGCTTCTGCATCGACCTGGACCCTCGCTGGGTCGTGAAATTGATCAAGAAAGGATGGATGGAACATCTGGAAGAGTACAAAAAACACTGCATCGACCAAGCCATCACCGTGTTGACCGCAGGTCACGATGTGAAGTGCATGTTCACAACGCCAAAACTGCTCGAATCGCTGAACGAAGGGCTGGAAGAACGCGGTACTTCGCTGCAAGAGATCGGTATCACCGGCATCTTCAGTGGCGGCACCGAATTCACGCCCCAGTGGACTCGGTTCTGTGTTGAAGAGATGCTAGGTGGACCGGCTTCCGAAGGCGGTGTCTTCATGACTCCCACCTATGGCAACACGTTGATGGGATTGGCGTGCAGCAAGCCAATTACGGCAGCCGACGGTTACAAGATCGCTTATTACGCACCCCAGCCACGTGCGGTTACCGAGGTGGTCACGTTCGACGACTACAACACTCCCGTCGGTTACGGCGAAACCGGACGCGTCAAACTTTATACGCTGACAGACGAATTCTTTGTGCCCGGATTTATGGAACGTGACGAAGGTGAACGCGAAGAGCCGTTCGACATGTACCCATGGGACGGTGTTAGTGGCGTACGCCCGTTCCACGAATTGGCCGGCGCAACAACTGTCGGCGTTTATTAACGCGACGCCACGAGACGCTGGTTGTCTCACAACCGGCAAGGGTTTAACCAAGTGTTTGATCGTCATAGGATTTTGCGGTTCTGGCGTAGCGAAGGTCCCCAAGACTTTGTTGCCGTCACGAAGTGATTTCGATCCCTTGACGAGTTCCGCCCATCTGAAAACAAGTTGGGTCAAACACGTTCGATTCCCAATACCATTTCTTGCGACATTAAACGACACCGAGGTGAGTCCCGGCGTCCTCCCATCCAAGTTTCCTCGCAACATATTCCCACCATGATCACCCTAAGTCCGCTCCGCTGGGGCAAACCGTACGAATCGCTCGACTTCACCAATGTGGTTCACTTTGACACAGGCGAACCGATTGCCAAGATCGGCAATGTCGGCGGGGGCATCGTCGGACGCGACATGCGGCAAGCCCATAAAGCGCGCGAGGCGTTGCTGCAACTATCGACCAGCGACCTGATTGAAAAATGCAAGCATGCGGCGACGCTGTTCGAATCGTCCGACTTGAAAGTTGGCGACTCGATGCAGTCGGTTGACCAGTTCGTTCATCAGCAATCGGCCAGCACGGGGCTTCCCGAGCACATGTGCCGATCCAACATGATGAAGAACAGTTTTGTGTTAAGCCATATGGACCAGATCCTTGACTGCCTGACGCGTGGGCTCGATCTGTCGATTTTCTCGCGCGGCTATGGCGAAGAAGGCCGCGGCGTCATCGTTAGCTACCAGGCTCAGACGCCAGTCCTGGGCGCCGTCTTACCCAATAACTCGCCTGGCGTTCATACGCTGTGGCTTCCAGCGATCCCGCTGCAGATCGGATTGGCATTGAAACCAGGATCACAGGAACCTTGGACGCCTTACCGGATGGTTTCGGCATTCATCGAAGCTGGTGTTCCCGCCGAAGCATTCGGACTTTATCCCGGCGGTCACGACAGTGGCGGCGCGATTATGACCAAGACACCGCGTAGCATGATCTTTGGCAGCGCGCAAACGGTTGCGTCCCACGCGGGCAATCCGCGAGTGCAAGCGCACGGCCCGGGCTTCTCGAAGATTCTGATCGGCGACGATGTGGTCGACGACTGGGAAAACTATCTGGACATCATGGTGGAAAGCGTACTGAGTAATTCAGGACGTAGCTGTATCAATTGCAGCGGCATTTGGGCCAGCCGTCACACCAAGGAGATTGCTGCGGCGATCGCAAAGCGAATCGGCCCAGTCAACGTGACACCGCCGAGCGATCCCGAGGCTCAACTGGCGGCGTTTACCGTCAAAGCGATGGCAACTGGAACTTACGCGATGGTCCAACAAGACTTGGCTGAATCTGGCGTCACCGATATGACAGCCGAGTTCGGCGAGAAGCTGATCGAGCGAGACCACTGTGCCTATCTTCGTCCGATGGTTGTCCACGCCGACTCGCCCGATCGCGGCGTCGCGGCCAAGGAGTACATGTTCCCATTTGTAAGCGTCGTCGAATGCCCACAATCGGAAATGATCCGCCGGATTGGGCCAACGCTAGTGGGCACGGTGTTGACCGCCGACCAATCGCTGATCGACGCTGCCGGATCGTGCGTCGAAATCGACCGTATCAACATCGGGCCGATTCCAACGAACCGTCTGAATTGGCTGCAGCCGCACGAGGGCAATCTGATTGATTTCTTGTTCCGGTCGCGTGCTTACCAAACGGCTGATTTAACAGTCAAACCAGCGGTTGAGTAGCGAAAATCTTGACATCGGGCCAGGATCAATCCTGGCCCGATGATCAGCAAGAATCGTGACCGCCGGCCGCCGGGGTAAGATCAAACTGGCGCGAAATAACTGCAGTTTAGGGCCGCGAACGCAGTTGCAAGCTATAGTCGAGAGTTCGGAGATCTCTCACTTGGCCAGCAAACCCGACATGACCGATTCCACCCTTACGACCGGAACTGCGGCAACGCAGGCGGCGGTGCCAATGATGCCCGCTCGCGGTGTTGGTCGGTGGAAAGATCCAGTCCCTGAACCAGCAAGGCTAGAAGATAGCCATGCCGAACAGTCGGTGAAGAACGGCGAATCCAAGGTCGCCGACTCGACTTCTTCGATTCTGCCGTTTCTGGTCAGCACGATCCTGCATACCGTGATGCTGATCGTCCTGGCACTTGTCACTTACCCGATCAAGTACGGAACCGGCGCTAGCCTGATCGCTCGCCAAGGCGAAGCTTCTGTCGTCGTCGAACTTGAAGCCATCGAAGCCAATCCGACCAGCGAAGTTGCCAACGACGGAGCTCTTGCCGAGACGACTGTTACGGTTAGCTTTGCGAAAGCGGATCCAGCCACGATCGCTTCACCGGTTCAATCCGAAGCATCGTCCAGCGACATCGAACCCGCCGAAATTCCAACGAACCTATCCGCGATCACCGGCGGCTTCCCCGCCAAACTCACTCGTTTGCCAGGTGGCGGACTGTCGGGGCGAACCCCCGAAGGGCGAACTCGATTGGGCGAAAAGTACGGTGCGTCGGGGCCAAGCGAGCAAGCCGTCGAAGATGCGTTGCGTTACCTTGCCGCGCACCAGAGAAATGACGGCAGTTGGTCGTTCAATCTTGAACTTGATCCGTGCAATGGTCGATGTCGTCATAATACCGTCGGCGGTAAAGATCCAGCACCTAAAACAGCAGCAACGGGACTGGCGTTATTAGCCTTCCTCGGCGCTGGCCATACTCACACCGGCGATACCGAGTACGCCGACACCGTTCGCAAAGGCATCTATTTCTTACGAAATGCTGCCGCCGAATCTGAAGCCGGGTACGACTGGCAACAAGGCAGCATGTATGGCCACGGGATCGCTTCGATGGCGCTTGGAGAAGCGCTAGCCATGACAGCCGAGAAGGATCGTGAGAAAGAATCCGACCTCTACGATCTGGTCCAGAAGGGTGCCCAATTCACTTGCATCGCTCAGCACCATAGCGGTTCCTGGGGCTATCGCCCGAAACGCCCTGGTGACACGACGGTGACGGGATGGCAAGTGCTGTCATTGATCGCCGCCCGCCGCAGTCACGTGGACTTGCAAACGCACACGCTGCGAAGTGCGAAGCAGTTTCTGCTGTCGACGTGTGGCGAGGTCCCCTATTGGTTTGGCTATCAGGCACCGCCCGGGGAGAAGACAACCACGGCGATCGGCCTGACCATGATGCTTTACTTGGGCGAAGACCTCAGCCACACGCCATTCCAGAAAGCGATGGATGCGATGGCCGATCGTGGGCCGATGCTCAGCAACATCTACCACGACTACTACGCCACCCTTGCACTGCACCACGCTCGCCACGGCGACTGGGACAAGTGGAATACCAAGCTGCGAGACCATTTGGTCGCCACGCAAGAGAAGGACGGCCACGAAAAGGGCAGTTGGCACTTCAAGGAAAGGTGGGGCGATGTGGGCGGACGACTGTACACGACAGCGATGTGTGCGCTGACGCTTGAGGTCTACTATCGCTATCTGCCAATGTACGAAGAGCTCGAAGAGTTCCCACTCGACTGACACTTGAGAGTTGAGAGCACTTTGCTTACGGCAGGACTGATACGCCAGACCGTCTAAGCAGTTGATTTCAAGCTTGTTGCTGGTCAAAAAATCCCGTAAACGTTTATTCAATGTGGCAAGGCTGCGAGCTTGGCCGGAAAGATTGTGTTCCTGTCCGGCCTTGTTTCAGCGAAACCTCATTGAGTAAAGCGTGAAACAGACCTGGCCGTGAAACTCGGCGCCCCAACTAGAGAGAAGTCATCCTCAAACCGAGGAAGTTTAAGGGACGAAACCGGTCGGCACTGGGGACGCAGCACCTCAGAATCCACAGAACCGTCATACCTTGAAACGACCCTTCCGGATGTTCAGCTTCGTCTGGTTTTGACGCGCCGGAATTGCGACCGGTTGTTCCAGTTGTTCAGCAAGTTCGTCCGATACCGCTAGTAACGAGATTTCTCGCCAACGCGATCGTCCGCTTTGTTCTGGTTGCTTTTCCAGATCGAACGACGATGTACTCAAAACTATCCCCAACGAACTCATGCGAATTAACCCACTCTCATCGAAATCGACTTCGACGAAGTTCTCGCAGAAAGCGAGATCGTCTGTGCGTAGCTCATCACGACGGCGAATTTCGCGTGCGTTTCTAGCTGGCTTGATTGCCGCAACGGGTGTGATCTCAACCGGCGGTTGTCGCCAGCTCGACAAACTTCCCGACGGACCGCACGATAAGACAGCGTCCTATCACGACAACTACGGCATGCGGATCGAGTACCCACAAGTTGCCGAGTGCGCGACGTCGCCCAAGTTGGCCGCGCAGGGTGCCACCGAGCCATTGGCACTGGAAGATCCGTCGAAGATTCCAGCGTACGAACTTTCACTTGAACAAGCGATTCAGTTGTCGATCCAGCAAAGCCCTGTGCTTCGCTCGATCGGTGGCGCGATCGTCACCGCACCTCAATCGGTCAGCACGGTCTACGACCCAGGCACGGTCGCAGCGAGCGTGAACCAAGGTACCGAAGCGGCACTGTCGGCATTTGACGCCCAGTACACTCAGCAACTGTTTTGGAACAACGTCGACCAACCGACCAACCGCCAATCGTTTACCATTCCGGGAACCGGCGGCGGGCCACCGCTGGTATTCGCGGGCTTTTCGCAAAGCCAGAACGCCACGTTCACAAACGAACTTGCTAAGCAAACGGCAACCGGTGCTCGATTCGCACTGCGTCACGCGATCCAGTACGGCCGCACGCAAGACCCGTCGGCTGCCCAGCTGCTATTCCCGAGCGTCTATTCGGGATTTTTAGAAGCCGAGTGGCGTCAACCGTTGCTGCAAGGGTCAGGCACGACCTTCAACCGAATCGCTGGTCCGTCCACCGTGCCTGGTGTCTATAACGGCGTTCTGATCGCTCGCATCAACGAAGACGTCTCGCTTGCCGACTTCGAAGCGTCTGTGATCCAGTTGGCAGCTGATGTCGAACAAGCCTATTGGGACTTGGCTGCTGCATACCGAATCCTTGATGCGAACATCAAAGGCCGCGAAGCGGCTCAGCAAACGTTCCAGTTCCAACAGGTTCGTTTGGAAGTCGGTTCAGGTCGAAGTGACGAAGAAGCCCAAGCCCGGTCACAGTTCTATCAGTTCCAAGCCCAAGTCGAGTCTTCGCTTGGTGGCACCACAGGCCTGTACGCACTGGAACAACGGCTTCGCTATCTGATTGGCATGACGGCATCCGATGGACGCTTGATTCGCCCCTCGACGGATCCCACCGACGCTCGTGTCGTTTTCGACTGGGAAAGTGCCCTTGGACAAGCACTGGACCGCCGCGTCGAAGTTCGCCGTCAGCGTTTCAACGTTAAACGACTGGAACTCGAATGCGTTGCCGCGAAGCTAAACTTAAGGCCGCGATTGGACTTCTTGGCCCAGTACCGCTGGCGAGGATTGGGCGATGATTTGATCGGTACCGGCGATAAAAATTTCGACAACCTTTATCAATCGATTACCGACGGCAACTACCAAGAAGGCCAAGCCGGGATTGAGCTGAGCTTTCCAGTTGGACTTCGGCTAGCCAGCCTAGCGGTCCGTGAAGCCCGCCTGGGACTGCAACGCGAACGAGCAATTTTGGATGAAACCGAACTGCGGATCAGCCACGATTTGTCCGACGCCGCACGACAGATTTCGCTGACCTATCAGTTGCTTGAAACGAACTACAACCGATATCAAGCTGACCTACGCCAAGTCGATGTTCTGCGACGCCGCTACCGCGATGGGAACGACAACATCAACTTCTTGCTTCAGGCGCAACGACAAGTCGTTAGCAGCGAATCGGAATTCTATCGATCACTGTTCGCGTACAACCTAGCCATCCGCGACATCCATCGCCAAAAAGGATCACTGCTGGCTTACAACCAAGTCCAACTCTCCGAAGGACCATGGGCAGCCGGTGCTGCGGCCGATGCCTACACGACTGGCCGATTCCTAGAACCACGCCGAGACCCGTCGGCTGTTAGCGTACCGACTCCGCTAACCAGTGGCCCGTTTGATCCGGCTGCCGTGCAAAGCACCAATGCCGTCATCAACGGATCGTCCACAGGCGAGCTCTTATTGTCGGAATCAACCGAAACCTCGCTGCAAGTTGCCAACGAACCGGAGCCCGAAACTCCGCAGTCCAACGATGCACCCGTTGTCGTCGAGCCGTTCTTGAAAAAGACAAGCATCGACATGGACGAAGCCTTCAAGGTTTCGCCGTAAACAGTTCGATCTAACGATCGATGTAGAAAACGCGAGCGAGTGTGTTTCCCGGGAAGGACTCACTCGCTCGCGTTTATTTTTTGATCCATCAACACTGATCACTGACCAATCAATCAGAAACGCTTTTCGTATCTAACTCGGTAGACTGGGATTTGGTGCTTGATGCTGCGACGTTCAAAGTGAGTTCGGTAGTCCAGATCGTGAGTCGCTTCGACTTCTTCTTCGGGAATCGGAACTCCAAATTCGGGGGCGATCTCGGCGATCATTTCGATCGTCTGTTCAAAGTAGTCCAGCACGTCCGTCCAGAAATGGAAGCGACCGCCCACCCGCAGGGCTTTGGAGAAATTCCGAATACTGGTTTCATTGACAACCCGTCGCTTGCGATGCTTCTTTTTCCACCAAGGATCGGGGAAATAGACATGGACAGCCTCCAGGCTCGCGGCCGCAATCTTCTTCTCGAACAACGGTTCGGCATTGCCACTGATCATAATCGCGTTTGCGACTCCGCCCCTCATCAAACGCCCGGCCGAATGCGACGCGTACTTGCCAATGATCTCGACGCCCAAGAAGTTATGCTCGGGGTGAGCCAACGATTCTGCTGAAATGAATAAACCCTTGCCTGACCCGACTTCGATCTCCAGCGGCAGATCGTTTCCGAACATCGATTGGCTGCTCAGTTCATCCGGAAGTTCTTCGACGTCACGCAGCACAGGCGATAAATCCACGGTCGACTTGGGGCTACGGATTTGGTGGCGAGGCATGCGGATGCTGATGTCAAAAGGGCTGAAAACACAAAAAAAGAGACTGCTGAACCTGCAATCGTAACTTTCCCAGGATTCCCTACAATGCTGGGCTAAACCGAACATCCCCTAAACACCTCGCGTGCCCCCCGATGCCTAAGGCCGAAGCTGA
This sequence comes from Rubripirellula reticaptiva, assembly GCF_007860175.1. Taxonomy (NCBI): domain Bacteria; kingdom Pseudomonadati; phylum Planctomycetota; class Planctomycetia; order Pirellulales; family Pirellulaceae; genus Rubripirellula; species Rubripirellula reticaptiva. The sequence continues at coordinate 972,289 of NZ_SJPX01000002.1, forward strand.
TTTTAACGGACTGCGAATCGCTGCATTGGAAAGCCGCCGAGCAGCCGACCTGGCGAGAATGATTCGACGGAGTGGCGGAAAGGACCATGTCAGCCCTTCGATGCGGGAGGTGCCGATCGAGCCTAATCGGGGCGCGATCGATTTTGCCTATCGCTTGATGACGGGCGACATCAATATCGTGATCCTGACAACCGGCGTTGGATTTCGATACCTGATCAAATCGATCGAGAGACATGTCGATCAAAAGCGTTTTCTCGAATCACTATCCGACGTGACGACAATCTGTCGCGGCCCCAAACCGGCCGCGGCGATGAAAGAATTCGGCATCACAACGACTCACCGGGTCCCAGAACCCAACACGTGGCGAGAATTACTGCAAACGATTGACCAACACGTGCCGATCGCCAACCAAGTCGTTGGACTGCAAGAATACGGCATCACGAATCCGTCCTTGGTGGCAGGCCTGGAAGCTCGCGGCGCAACCGTCGAACCACTGCGAGTTTACGGCTGGGAGTTTCCCGAAGACGTCGCACCGCTAGAGGCCAACGTGCGAGCACTTGCCGCTGGCCAGCGCGAAGTGCTGCTGCTGACCAGTGCCCATCAAGTTGTCAACATGCTGCGCATGGCCGAACAATTAGACTTGGTCGACGCCCTTCGCAGCGGACTGCACCGAACGGTCATTTCATCGATCGGTCCAACTACCACACAAATGCTTGAAGAGTGCGATATCCACGTCGACTTCGAACCCAGCCATCCGAAGATGGGTCACCTGGTGATTGAATCCGCTGCCCGCTGCGAAGCGATGGTGGCGTCGAAGCGTCGGTTATTCGCAAGTTCACCTGCTTACCGGAGCAAACCGATGAATCACCCGTCCGACAATAGCCTATTCATGCGAGCCTGTCGCGGCGAATCAACCGAGCGGACGCCGGTCTGGTTGATGCGACAAGCGGGACGCTACATGGCCGAGTACCGTGAAGTTCGCGCAAAACAATCCTTCCTAGAACTATGTGCCAATCCGACCCTTTGCAGCGAGATCATGTGCACGGCGGTTGACCGACTGAAAGTCGACGCTGCAATCATTTTCTCGGACCTGCTGCCAATTTTGGTACCAATGGGATTCGACCTAGAATTTGTCGCTGGCGATGGCCCGGTGATTCACAACCCAGTTCGCGAAGCCTCGGATCTGGCACGCGTCAAAGGTCTCGACGATCCCCAGTCGCTGGACTTTGTCTACGAAACCGTCCGTCAAACGCGGGCCGATTTGCCGGAATCGATTCCGTTGATCGGATTCGCCGGCGCGCCATTCACCTTGGCCAGCTACGCTATCGAAGGCGGCGGCAGTCGCCAGTACACCAACACCAAGAAACTGATGCGCACCGACATTGGCGCGTGGAATGCGTTGATGGAAAAACTGTCCGCCGCGATCACGGTTTACTTGAACCATCAGATCGACGCCGGTGCCCAATGTGTGCAGTTGTTCGATAGTTGGGCCGGATGCTTGTCCGCCGCGGACTACGTCGAATTCGTGCTGCCCTGGATGAAACAGATCATCGCTGGCATCTCGCCCGGTGTTCCGCTGATCAACTTTGCAACCGGCAACCCTGAACTACAACCACTGCTTCGCGGCGACCGTCGCACGGTCGTCGGCGTCGACTGGCGAATCGGTCTGGACACCGCCTGGCAACGGATCGGGCACGACTGCAGCGTCCAAGGGAACATGGACCCATCAGTGTTGCTGGCCAATCCCGATGTCATCCGGGCTCAAGTCGCGAAGGTGCTTCAGCAGGCCGACAATCGACCGGGACACATTTTCAATCTCGGTCACGGTGTCTTGAAAGAAACACCGGTCGAGCACGCGATCGCCTGCGTCGAAGCCGTTAAAGAACTGTCACGCCGCGAGCCACCCAAGTCGTGAACAAGTCACTGACCGTCTGTCCGTTTTGTCCACTGCATTGCGATGACATCGTGCTTGATTCGCAGAACCTGACGAATGGGCAATGCGAGATCGCGGACAAACACTTCGCCGCTGCGCAGGTCGGTTCGGTGCAGGTCGGTTCGGTGCAGGTCGGTTCGGTGCAGGTCGGTTCGGTGCAGGTCGGTTCGGTGCAGGTCGGTTCGGTGCAGGCAAGAATCGGCGACCAAGCGGCGTCTCGCGCCGATGTCGAGGCGATCCGAGACCAACTGATTGCCAAAGCTGACAAGACGACCGTCGCCGTATCAGCTACGTCCCTATCGCAGTCGCGATGGCTGGCCGGATTGCTGCGGGACGGACGCATTGAATTGACCGTCGACCAAACGCCGACGATGGCAGCGATGCGAAGCACGATCGCGCGAGACGGAAACATTTCGGCGACACTCGGTGATGTCAAGAAACATGCCGACGTTGTCTGGGCGATTGGCTCGCCCGAAACGGAAATGCCGCGAATTTGGGAACGGCTTGAATGCGAGCCTGTTTCGGACGCAACCGTTGGCGCAAACGAGCTTGCCGATCGCATCTTTGCCGTTCGAAACAACTCTACTTCAATTGGTCCTGACGCCCAATCGATCGCGTCGGCAAAGTACTTGGCAATCGTGATTGGATCGAGCGCATTCTTACCGGGCGAAGAAATCGCAACAGCAGAACTGCTTGTGAAGTGGGTGATCGACCGGAATCGCGAAACGAAGTCTGGATCGCAGCGTGCAGTATTGCTTGCGATCGATCCGGCAGCGACACTGCGATCAGTCGTCGGCTGGCAAACGAATGAGCGGCTCAAACCGACTTCGGGGCCTGTGGACCTGCGCATCGGCGACGCGAACTCGGCGACTTATCCGGCCAAGCTGCAAATCGGCGGCATCGATCCGGGCACTGAACTCGCTGAATCATATGTTGTCGCGCCGATCCCTGGAATCGACTTTGACGATGCCGTCATTCGTGGCGACGGAACGGTAACTTTGCCGCTCGAAGCCGTTGGTAAACAGCAACGCTAAGACTTTAACGCCGAATTTACTTCCCGTTTTCAAGTCGTTCGACCACCGCACAACCGCAGGAATCGCTCCACACGTTGACGCTGGTTCGGGCCATATCCAACACTCGGTCAACCGCCAGAATGATGCCCTGCATTTCAACTGGCAATCCAACCGCTTGCAAGATGATCACCATCATCACCAAGCCGGCATGCGGAATGCCAGCGGCCCCCACACTGGCCAACAGCGCTGTAATCGCAACGATGATTTGCTGGGTCAGCGGTAGGTTCTGGCCGTAGTGCAACTGTGCAATGAACAGCACGGCGATCGCTTCATACAGCGCGGTGCCGTCCATATTGATCGTTGCACCAAGTGGCAACACGAATGATCCCGTCTCGTTGCTAATGCCAGCGCGGTTCTCGACGCTCGACATCGTTAGCGGCAGCGTGCCGTTGCTGCTAGCACTGCTGAACGCGGTCAGCAACGCCGGCGTCATAGCTTTGGCAAACGCAATCGGACTTTGCTTGGCAACGAACTTTAAGATCAGCGGCAACGTGATGCAGGCGTGAATGGCCAACGCGATCGTGACCGCAAGCACATACCAACCGAGCGACTTGAACACGCCGGCCCCCTGTGTCGCGGTGACATACGCGATCAAGAAAAACACGCCGGCAGGTGCCAATTTAATGATTGCGGTGGTCATCGCCATCATTACATCGAAACCTGCCTTGGCTGCGTTTTCGACCCGTTGGCCGGTGGCACCGCCGACTGACAACGTGAACAAACCGAACGCGATCGTGAACGCGATGATCGACAAGAAATTTGGCTCGACCAGTGCGCCAATGGGATTCGACGGGATCATGGCTTCGAGTTGCTGAAACAGAATCTCACCCAACGAAGCCGCTTCCTTCGCCTCGACCCGATTCGCAGCGATAGCGTTGCCCGTCAAACCGGGGCGAACAATGTTAACGACGACCAAACCCGTAGTGATCGCAAGCATACTGGTGGCGAGGTAATACAGAATCGTCCGTCGGAACATTCGCCCCACACCATCAGCGCCGCCGAGTCCCAAGATGCCCGTCAACAATGACGTGATGATCAGTGGCACAGCCACCATTTGCAGCATCCGCAAAAACAACCCGCCAAGCTTCTTGAACCAACCGCCCCATTTTTTGGCGGTGCTTTGGCCGTACGAATGATAGAGATCGGCGGCGACTGCATCCGTCTTTGCCAGTTCGTCGATCGTTCGGAAAGTGCTGTCGCCTTTCGCAAGCGGATTGACGATTCGCTGGACCGAGTCGCCCGCTTTGTCGACGTACTGGATCGTCGTTTGATCAGCAGTGTCTTCGATCGAAACCGACTGGACTCCGGCGGGCAGATCCGCCTGTAGCGAAATGCTTCGCGTTGATGCTCCCAAATTCAGCCCGACACCCAAAAGAGTGCCGGCAATCATGCCAATCAGGATTTGCCAGTGCAGAGCAAGACGCGACATGGTAGTGCTTTTTGTAGCCCCGCCAGGCCCTGACAGGGTGCTGCATGGTTTTCAACTCGACAGCTTGCGAAGCCTTGTCGGTCAGGGCCTGACCGGCATGCCAACGCATTCATCACTCAAAGCCACTGAACCCAAAAGCGACGATGGACTCGTCTGGCATTAACTACGGCATTCGCGAGCTCGAAATCACACTCCCGCTTGCGGCAGGGTCAAACCCCAAACTGTTTTCCGTACGATCCCTAAGCCTTGGCAGCTTTGACGACCGCCGCGGCGTTGATGCCAAAGTGAGCGTAGACTTGATCAAACGGGCCACTGGCACCATAGCCGCTCATGCCAACAAACTTGCCGTTTGAACCGATCCAACGATCCCAACTCATTCGGATACCGGCTTCGATCGCGACGCGATTGGTTACCGCCGGCGGCAATACTTCATCGCGATAGGCCTGAGTCTGATCGGCGAACAAGTCCATGCACGGCATGCTGACAATACGAACCTTCTTGCCTTCTTTCTTCAGCGTTTCAGCGGCTTCGACGCACATGCAAAGCTCGCTACCGCTACCCATCAGAATCACATCTGGCGTGCCGTCGCAGTCTTCCAAGACGTAGCCGCCCTTTGCACAACCCGACGCAGCAGCGTACTTGGTGCGATCAAGAGTCGGCATATTTTGACGCGACAGAACAAACGCCGATGGATTACGAGTCAGCGTCATCGCCTTGCGATAGCACTCGGCCACTTCGTTGGCGTCACCAGGGCGGAACACCATCATGCCGGGAATTGCGCGGCAGGCGGTCAGGTGCTCGACCGGTTGGTGAGTTGGTCCGTCTTCGCCGACACCGATCGAATCGTGAGTCAGGATGTAGATCACCGGCCGATGCATGATGCTTGCCAATCGCATCGCGCCACGCATGTAATCGGTAAAGACAAAGAACGTCGCACAGTACGACTTCAAGCCCGACAACGACAAACCGTTGGTGATACCGGCCATCGCGTGTTCGCGGATACCGAAGTGCAGATTGCGACCGGCGTACTTGCCAGGCAGAAATTCGCCGGCACCATCAAAGGTCAGATCCGACTTGTTGCTAGGTGCCAGGTCAGCCGAACCACCGATCATGAATGGGATGTTTTTGGCGATCGAGTTCAGCACTTTACCGCCGCTATTGCGAGTCGCATCGCCCTTTTCGCTGGCTTCAAAGACAGGGATGTCCTTGTCCCAACCGTCTGGCAATTCGCCTGCGAAGATCGATTTCAGCTCGCCCGCCTTGGTCGGTTCAGCCGACTGATACTTCGACCAAACGTCGCTCCATTTGGCGTAAGATTTCGCACCGTTTGCACCAATATTGTCGGCAAAGTGCTGCATCACTCCATCGGGAACGTAGAATTTTTCGTCAGCGGGCAATCCGTAAGAAGCTTTCGCTAATGCGACTTCGTCCCAGCCCAGCGGTGCACCGTGAGCGTTGTGAGTATTTTGCTTGTTCGGAGCGCCGTATCCGATGATGCTCTTGACGATGATCAGCGTCGGCTTGTCTTTGCAAGCTTTGAACTTTGCCACTGCTTTGTTAAGCGCGTCCAAGTCGTTAGCGTCGTCGACTTGCAACACGTTCCAGCCCAGACCCTTGAACTTGGTGCCCATGTCTTCGCTAAATGCGAGATCAGTATCGCCTTCGATCGTGATGCTGTTGTCGTCGTACAACCAACATAAGTTATCCAGTTTCAAGTGCCCGGCGACTGAAGCGGCTTCGCAAGCCACGCCTTCCATCATGTCACCGTCACTGCATAGGGCGAAGACGTTGTAATCGAACAGCGTCAAATCGGCGGTGTTGTAGTTCGCCGCCAACCACTTTTCGGCCATCGCCATTCCGACGCTATTACTTAGCCCGGCACCGAGCGGCCCGGTCGTGGTTTCGATGCCGGCAGCTTCTTCGAATTCAGGGTGGCCCGCACAAACGCTGCCGATTTGACGGAAAGTCTTGATGTCATCCAGCGTGATCGAGGGGGCACTGGTCGGCTTGCCAGTTTTTTTATCGACAGCTTTCACACCGGTCAGGTACAGCGTGCTGTAGAGCAGCATCGAAGCGTGACCGCATGACAAAACGAAACGATCGCGGCCGGGCCAATGTGGTTGGGCCGGGTCGTATTGCATTTCATGGTTGAACAACTGATAGGCGATCGGCGCCAAAGCCATTGGCGTGCCAGGGTGACCGCTGTTGGCCGTTTGGACCGCGTCCATGCTGAGGGCGCGAATGGTGTCGACGGCAAGGTTCTGGATGTCGTTCGATTTGGCACTCATCAGCAGGCTCACTCAAGCGAAATAGGAGGAAAGATATTGGCAGAAGGTTAATGAGAAATCCCCGAAATCGAAAGGGGAGACGGGGAAACCTCAACAACGGCGACCCGTCAGGGCGTCAGATCGAACTCACCCTTTCAAAGTCCATGTTTGCATCGATTCCAGCAATTTTCGCTCGGTCAAGTCAAATTGCAGCGGCGTCAGGGTGCAATTGCCGGCCCGCAATTGGCTGACGTCGGCATTTTCGGGCGGGGCTGTTTCGGGCTCGGACCACAATGCCCAGTAATACGGCCGCCCCTGCGGATCATTTCGTTTTTCATAACTGCGTCCGTATTGGGCCAACCCCATCGGCACGACATTGACGTCTTTTGGTGCCAGCGTCGCAGCCGTCGGGACATTCAGATTGAACAGCCGTCCCTTCGATTCCGGCCGCTCGATGATGCCGCCAACAACATTACGAGCAATCACGGCAGCCGCAGCAAAATCGGCGTCTTCATCGTATTCAAGTGATACGGCAACGCTGGTTACACCGAAGAATGCCCCCTCAATCGCCGCCGCGACAGTACCGCTGTAAAGCACATTGATGCCCGAATTCAGGCCGCTATTGATTCCTGAAACGACGATATCGACAGGATTGTCTTTCAACAGTTCAGCAATCGCCAGCTTCACACAGTCCGCTGGCGACCCGTCCACTGCCCAGGCCCAGTGACGCCCGTCGCGATGAATCGACTTGCACGTCAGCGGTGTCAAAAAAGTGATCGCATGCCCAACGCCCGACTGCTCAGTCGCCGGAGCCACGATCACAACCTCGCCAAGTTGCCGGAGCTGCTGTTCGAGGGCTGCCAGCCCTGGCGCAAACACTCCATCGTCGTTGGTCAGCAAAATTCGCATCAGTTCGTCCTTCGGTCATAGATCGGTCGGGTTGCTAGTCGAACTGCTTGCCGCCGCCACGCTGCAAAACTCCTTCCGCACCGACGGCATCCAAGCAGGCCAGAAAATCCCGCAGTCGGTTTCGAGCGGGTTTCAGAAGATTAAACCGCGGCAGTGTCAACAGAAACCGGGTGGGGCTCGTCGGGTTACGGCATCAGCCCCTTTAGCAATTCACCCGCATTTTCTACACTCCGTGATTCGATCCCGCGACTCCAGATGCCAAAGACTCCGGTGCCATGACCAAAATCGAATCCGTGCCCGTTGACTTGCCCGAAGACCTGACGGGCCAACGCATCGTTGTTCTCGACTTCGGATCGCAATACGCCCAACTGATTGCCCGGCGAGTTCGGGACCAGAACGTCTACTGCCAAATCCTGCGTCACGACATCACCGCCGAGCGATTGGCAGAACTGGCTCCCAAAGGCATTATTCTGTCGGGCGGACCATCGAGCGTTTACGCCGAAGGGGCTCCGAAGTGCGATCCAGATCTGTTCAAGCTCGGTATTCCCGTACTCGGCATTTGCTACGGCATGCAGTTGACTTGCGAGGCGCTCGGCGGAAAAGTCGACAACACACCATCACGTGAATACGGCCCGGCGAAATGTAAAGTCGCTCGTACGGACGGCCGTCCCGACGAACTGTTCGCCAACCTGCCCGACGAGCTCAATGTTTGGATGAGCCACGGCGATCAAGTCAGTTCGATCAGCGACACGTTCGACACGTTGGCATCAACGCCGACCTGTCCCTACGCCGCGATCCGCCACCGCACGTTGCCTGTGTTCGGCATTCAATTCCACCCCGAAGTCACACATACGCCGCTCGGCGGCATGTTGCTTGAAAACTTTGTGGTCGGTGTTTGCAAATGCGAACCGACTTGGAAGCTTGGCGACTTTGCCGACGCAGTGATCGAAAGTGTCCGCAAGCAAGTCGGCGATCGCCGAGTCATCTGCGGCCTATCGGGCGGAGTCGATTCGTCCGTCGTGGCGGCACTGTTGTACAAAGCGATCGGACCACAGTTGTCGTGCATCTTGGTCGACAATGGACTGCTTCGCAAAAACGAACAGAAACTGGTGATCGACGAATTCACCAACCACTTCAAGGCGGACCTGCGAGTCGTCGAAGCCGAGGACCGTTTTTTGGCGTCGCTGGCCGGCGTGACGGAGCCTCAGGAAAAGCGTCGCCGGATCGGCAGCGACTTCATCGACTGCTTCAAGGCAGAAGCGATCAACATCAAAGACGCTCACTTTCTGGCCCAAGGCACGCTTTACCCCGACGTGATCGAAAGCGGCGCCGACCCGGACGGACCAGCCGCCACCATCAAGCTGCACCACAACGTCGGCGGACTTCCAGCCGAGCTTGGTTTCGAACTGATCGAGCCGCTGCGTGATCTGTTCAAAGACGAAGTTCGCCGGCTCGGACTGGAATTAGGACTACCGGAATCGCTGGTCTGGCGTCATCCTTTCCCGGGACCGGGATTGGCTGTTCGCTGTTTGGGCGAAGTAACGCGAGACAAGTTGGTGGTGCTGCGAGAAGCCGACGCAATCGTGATCGAAGAGATCGAGAACGCGGGCTTGTATCGCGAAACCAGCCAGTCATTTGTCGTACTGTTGCCCGTCCAAAGTGTCGGCGTGATGGGCGATGCCCGGACCTACGAGAACGCGGTTGCCATTCGCAGCGTTGACACAAACGATTTTATGACGGCGGATTGGAGTCGCCTGCCTTACGACTTGTTGGCTCGCATGAGTTCGCGAATCATCAATGAAGTCAAAGGAGTGAACCGAGTTTGCTATGACATCAGCAGCAAACCCCCCGCAACGATCGAATGGGAATGATTGATCTGAGTTCGTTTTTTTAGTGCGAGGCGAATGCAAACCTCCTAAAAAAACACCGGATCAAGCCGCCTCGTCCCTTTCCTAAACGCCCAGTACCTCACACTTTTCAATTTTGCGTTCATGTCAAAACAATACATCTATCAAGTCGAAAACCTCGTCAAAAAGCATGGCACAAGAGTAGTGCTGGATGACGTGTGGCTGGCGTTTTATCCAGGTGCGAAGATTGGCGTGCTCGGGCCCAACGGCGCGGGAAAATCGACCTTGATGAAAATCATGGCGGGCAAGGATACCGAGTTCGAAGGTTCGGCTCGATTGGCTGCCGGTGCGACCGTTGGCTACTTGGAACAAGAACCGCCACTCGATGAAACCAAAACGGTTTTCGAGAACGTCCAGATCGCTGTCGCCGAGCGTCAAGCGATCCTAGATCGCTATAATGAAATCAGCGTTATGCTGGGCGACGTCACTGATGACAAACAGATGACGAAGCTCTGCGACGAGATGGCAACGCTACAAGACACGATCGACGCAGCCAACCTTTGGGAACTTGATCGTCACGTCGAAATGTCGATGGCGGTCATGAACTTGCCGCCGGGCGATGCCAGTGTCAAGAATCTGTCTGGTGGCGAAAAACGCCGCATTGCACTTTGCCAATTGTTGATTCGCCAGCCCGATTTGTTGCTGCTCGACGAACCGACCAACCACTTGGACGCCGAAAGCGTTTCGTGGCTGGAACAACATTTGGCTAAGTACCCCGGCACCGTCGTCGCGGTCACGCACGACCGTTACTTCTTGGACAACGTTGCTCAGTGGATCCTGGAAATTGACCGCGGCAAGGGCATCCCGTTCGAAGGCAATTACACCGCTTGGCTGGAAGCTCGCGAGAAGCGAACTCAAATCGAAAAACGGCAAGCCAAAGCTCGTGACCGCATGCTGTCGCGCGAATTGGAATGGATTCGCATGAGCCCCAAGGCTCGGCAAACTAAGAGCAAGGCGCGGATCAAAGCCTACGAAGAAATGTCAGCACAAAAGTTCGACGAACTGAACGCAGAACTGGAAATCCAGATTCCGTCGGGCCGTCACTTGGGCGATTTGGTCATCGAGGCCAAGGACATCAAGAAGGGCTATGGCGACCGCGTGTTGATGGAAAAGCTGAACTTCCGTTTGCCGCCGGGCGGAATCGTCGGCGTGATCGGCCCGAACGGTGCCGGCAAAACGACGCTATTCAAAATGCTGACCGGCCAAGAGGAACCAGATGCCGGTTCGTTCAAAGTTGGCGACACTGTCGACCTTGGCTATGTCGATCAAAGCCGCGATTCGCTGGATCCTGAAAAAACAGTATTCCAAGAAATCAGCGGCGGAACAGAAACAATCGTTCTGGGCGGCCGCAACGTCAACGCGCGTTCGTATGTTTCGAAGTTTAACTTCAAAGGCCCAGACCAAGAAAAGAAAGTCGGCATCCTGTCCGGTGGTGAACGCAACCGCGTTCACCTGGCCAAGCTGCTGCGAAGCGGTTGCAACGTCCTATTGCTTGACGAACCGACCAATGACTTGGACGTCGACACGCTGCGATCGCTCGAAGAAGCGATTGCCAACTTTGCGGGCTGCGTCGTCGTGACGTCGCACGACCGCTGGTTCCTGGATCGCTTGGCGACGCATATCCTGGCGTTCGAAGGCGACGGAAAACTAACCTGGTGCGAAGGCAACTTCGACACTTACGAACGAAACCTTCGCGAGCGAATGGGACTCGACCCTGAAGACGAAGAAGCGATCGTTAAGTCACGTTACAAGAGCATTCACGCTAGCTAACGTTTAACTATCGTCCGCGGATCGGACGAGAATCAGCATACCCTTTCATCTAATTTTTCCTCAGCACCCAATAGAAATCAATGACGATTCTTCGAGTAGGAACTAACGGCGCATATTCCGACGGATGGGATGCCGCGTTCGGTGGCAAGTCGGCAAAGAAGTCGGCTTCCAAAGCGACAGCGACAAAAAAGAAAGCGGCTAAAAGCCAAAAGAAGTCGGTCAAGGTGACGTCGGTGAAGAAGACCGCAACGGCCACCAAGAAGAAGCCGGCAAAGAAAGCAACGGCCACGAAGAAGGTAGCCACCGCCAAGACGGCACCGAAGGCAAAAGCCAAGGTGAAGAACGTGGCGACCAAGAAGAAATCAATAAAGAAGAAAGCGAAAAAGTAATCGCCGCTTCCGCGACGTTTGCTTCACAGCCAAGTCTCTCCGTCCCGCAGGTCCCACTGCAAGATGCCGACCACCGAGCCACCTGAAATCCTTTGCGATGCACTGCGCCGGCTGGCTGGGTACCTGAACTTTGCTTCAGGTACCTCGGATGCGTCGACTCGAAAGGCATGGAACCTGGTCTACGATGCCGCGACGCAAGGTGATCCGCTATCAGGGTTACCTGCTTGGCTGGTCGTGCAGGACTGGCTTTCGAATACTGTCACTCGACTTGCGAAAGAACAATCGGCGTTTCGCGATGCGCATCAAGCGACTCGAGTGATCAAGTTGCTGTGGAGCGACCTGTTGCCGGAATACCTGGACTTTCATCGTGATCTGCTGTTCCATCAAGAGCCCGAGCTGATTTTCAATGGGTTCTTCATGTCGCGCGCTGCCGACGCAATTCTGTCAGTCGGCATCGACGGCGATGACAAGTCCATCGTGGCTTCGGCAATCGATCGACTGGATGACTTTGTCGGATACCGTCCGATCGCAATGCTGGAAAACAGACAGTGCCACCCTTATCGGCACGAGTTCATTTGCCCGGTACCGCTTTACATGGCGGGTGCCGGCGTTTCGGCGGGGCCTTATCGCGAGATCATTCAGCTAGCGATCGAGGCCTTGAATTCAACCGATCCGTCGGTGCTGCGTGCTGCATCGTTTGATCCCAACCGAATGCTTGAACTTTCACTGGATCCACGCGCCTACGATTTTGATCACCCCGTCAATCGACGTCCCAACTATCACTTTGGTGGATGGGACGAACGATCGATCGACGGCGATGGGTACTACGATCGCTTTATCGTTCGACAAGTGACCCTTGACGCACTGCTGCACCGATTAGCGGACGAACCTGATGCAAACCGCGACGAGTTGATGGCCGAAGCGGCGACGGTCCTGGCCGGTACGATCTTGATGGCGTCCGGAATCAGCGGATGGGGCCCCGGCGCGTACACCAGCGATATCACGCTTGGTTCGCTGATGAAGCCGATCGCGGCCTATCGCGACGACTACTACGCCGGCCGGCTATCGCAAATCAAAGGCAAGCACGGCAAACGATTGGCCGAAGAACAACAGCTTCGCCGCCAACCCTTTGGTGCGGTTCGCCAACACTTAAACGCAGCACTTGCCGAGCGACGTGCGGCACAACTGCAGCACGTCGGCCTGGCTCGCCTGTACGCGCGAATGGGTTACCCCGACGCCGCCAAACGCCAAACCGATACAGTCGCTGCGGCATCGGCTCGGATGATGTGCCGAATCGATTGTTTGATGACGCTGGGACTAAGACAACTGCGAGCGGGCGAATTGACCGAAGCGGTAAAGATCCCCGAGATCACTTTTGACATGATCAAGCGAGGCATCGATTGCGGTGCGCTGATTGATCCTTGGGACATCCTGGGTTTCGGCGCGAATTTCAGCTTGTACCCAGGCCCCGAGAGCGGCGTACATGACTCTCGCGTTGACAACCTGATTTATCTGACCGAGCAATTGTTCGGCTACATCGCGAGAGTTTGGAGCGAAGCAGCGGCCCAGAACAACGAAGTCGTATTTGACCAGATGGAACGCTGCTATCGTGAGATCGCAGAGTGGTGGCGAAGCTATGCCGCACACACGGTCGATTCGATTGACGCAACCGACCCGCTTGAATCGTACGACTCGGCAAAACTAGTCGCCCAAGCACTTCGCTTGTGGCACAAGGGCGGCGCCGCTGCGGGCGACGTCAAGTTCTGGGCGCCGCATGCCGACCTATTCGATTCGCCTCGAGCGTATTCGCTTGTCATTCAAGCCCTGCTTGAACGCGAAGACTTTGTGCCGGCAATGGCCTTGTTGGTCCACTGGCTAAGCAATGTCGATCAAGTCGGATTGCGATCCGGCGCAAGCTCACTGCCTCGCTTGTCCGAACGATGGCTATTGAAACTGCGCAGCTCGACCATCACAAAACGCGCTTACGGTGAGCCGTCGATTGACCAAATCGATTCCGGCGACACGGCTGGCGTTTGGCCGCTGGTCCGAAAGTTCTTTGATTACTTAGAAGCCAATGCGGAAGAGTATTGGTCGGCGCCGCGTTTCAGTCTGGGGAAAACCAAACCACGTCGTCGCGACTGGGATGTCGAACTGACCGCCATGGAAGGCGACGACGCTGAGGAAGACGGCTTGTTCGACGCCGCTTACGAGGGCATGACGTATCGTGACACCACCGATGATGGTATCGACGGCGCGATCCATGAATTTGGCGACGAAAGCAGTGGCGATGAGCTGGAGGCCGAAACGAAACGATTGGTCGAGCATCTCGATTTCCTACAATCATTAGCTCGCATGTGGTCCGTCGCGGCCGACGTTGCCGTCACCGATCACAATTCAGACGACCTGAAACGGCGTTGGGAATCGCTGCAGGGCTGGGCAAAACGAGCACGCGAAAATCGCGTCGGCTTGCTCGAAATGCTAGACGCCGTTCGCGGGTTCAGCATCGCACCGGCTGGCAGTGACAAGGACTCGATGCGTTCCTACGACCGGCGACGAGTGCTGCGAGATTCGTTGATGGAACGCATCATCGGAACGGCCGTTGAGATGTCGGATGCGCGGCGACTGATCAGCGGCGCAATATCTGCAATCGCTGATGGTGCGGACCTAACCTGCGACAACCCCGATGAAGCGATGGCAGCCGACGACGCACAGGCTGTCCACATGTACGCGGCATTGATCGCCAGCGACCAAGCAAAAGCACAAGCGTTGTTCCCAAATTTTGTCGAAGCGATTCGCGACAAGAACTTGCTTTACATTCCTCTGTCGCGCGGTGGCGATCCCGTTAAAATCTACGTCGCCCGCTTGCGTCAACGTGTGCTGCGTCACTTGATGCACTGGCTGCCTCGCCGTGGGCTGATCACGGAAACGTGCCGCTTGATCGAAACGGCCCGAGAAATGGAACAGCAAAATCCAATCGGCGTCGGCGCAGTCACTGAATTTGACGGACTGTTCCAAACGGGATTCCGTTCGCTGGTTGCATCGCTAGTCGAATCGACTCGGCATAGTGTGGACGGCGCCGAGCAAAAATCGAAACAAAGCGAACGCGAGATTGCAGAAACACTGATCCCGCTGTTGGAACGATTGACCGAAACGATGCTGGCGAGCTGGCTTGCACACAGCCAAACGCTCCGATTGTCGCCGCTTGAATCGGTTGCCGATGCTCGAAAATGGGAATCGTTAGTCGCGTTCATCAAAAAGTACGGCGACCCGATCTTCACCCAAACGTTTTTACAACTCGGCAACGTTCGTGCAATTTTGCATCAGGGCGTCGGTGCATGGCTGCAGCGTGCACTCGAAGAAGGCGAAACGCACTTCAGCGAAACGCAACTGTTCAAAGACCTCGAAAACGGCGTCGTGCAAATCAAAGACGTCGAGCGACCGATTACGCTGGTTTACGAAACGCTGATCGATCACCACGCCGAGTACCTGGACTACAACAGCACGACGACACAAAGCGATCGTGGTGACTTGGTCTACATGTTCTTGGACTTTTTGCGTCTGCGAGTTCGCTATGAACGAATCGCATGGAATTTAAAGCCCGTCATGTGGGCGCATGAAGTTCTAGTTCGCAGTGGGCTCGACGATGCGGCCGTGCTGTGGCGAGAGAGCCTGAACGATCGGATCGGCAGCGAAGCGGACATCTACATCAGCAAGATGCGTCAACTGCAACAAACCTACGCAATGCGAATGCCGACGGTGGCTGACCGCATCTCGGAACGATTCGTTCAACCGATGACGATCGATCGAATGCGAGCACTGGTGGGTCCGGCGATGCACGAAGCCGAGCTTGGCGAATCCAACGGTGCATTTGAATTGCTTGAACAAGAAACCGAATTACTGACGCGCCATCCAACCGGCGTCGGGCTAGATGTTCCTGCTTGGCTGAACTCGCTCGAAGAAGAAGTCGAACAGCTAGCAAAACGAAATGCGTGCAGCGAAATTGATCCTCAGTCCCTGGTGACGATCGCGATTGTTCCCGTTACGATCGACCAACTGAACGAGCAATTGAATGCTGCAAAAAACCAGGGCCGACGACTGCCGCACATGAAGTGATCGGCGTGATCAGTCTTTACATTTTCGGCTCGGCTGCGGATACTGCCGCAGCCTAACGATCGACACTCACCTCTTCGCTGAGACCAAGCCCACGGATGAACACGCTTGCCATCAATCAGCTATCAACCTTGCGTTGGAGCTTCGAAGAGGATGCTGCCGCCTATGCAGCAAGAGGATTCACAGGAATCGGAATATGGCGACCAAAGCTCGACGACTTTGGACTCGACCGAACCATCGAATTGCTCGCAGACGCGGCTCTATCAGTCACATCGCTTTCTTGGGTCGGCGGTTTCACCGGCAGCGACGGACGCGCATTTGACGACGCCGTTCTCGATGCCATCGCTGCGGTGCACGATGCTGCGAATTTGCGAGCTGACTCGCTGGTCGTGCTTGCTGGTGGACGAAACAACCATATCCGAACTCATGTCAAGCGAACATTTTGCGATGCGCTTCACGAAATTGCAGCAGTCGCCGAAGACTTTGGCGTTCGTTTGTCGATCGAACCGATTCACCCTGGATGCGGAGACGAATGGTCGTTTGTCAACGATCTGCAATCCACACTCGACATCATTGAACGCGTTGCAAGCCCGAACTTAGGCTTAGTGCTAGACACCTATCATGTCGGAATGGACGAAGAAGTGATGGGGTGGCTTCCCGACGTGATTCCACACCTACACTTGGTTCAGTTTGGCGACGGCAAGCATTCGCCGATAGGTGAAATGAATCGTTGCTTGCTTGGCGAAGGTTCGGTGCCGCTGCAAACGATCTTCGAAACGCTCGCTAAACACGGTTACGATGGACCGATGGAAGTCGAACTGATCGGCGAAGATGTCGAGTCAATTCCTTATAACGACATCTTGGACCACACCAAAAACTTTTTCGATCGCATGATGGGATCGGTCAAGTCGTAGAGACCGTTTTTTCGTTCGATCATTCTGGCTTTGCAGTGATCCGTGGCTCAAACAGAGGCACACGCTCGTCCTCGGGCAGCAACTTTCGATTGACACGCTCGGGATCTTGCTGGGTCCACGTTTCTCGCATGTGCGGAGCCGACACTTGCCTTAGCAAACCGCCGTCATACCACCTACACTGATGACGGTCGGGGCTCCAATGTCGTGTCGGCAATTGGTTGTCATGTTTGACCAATCGCCAGGCTCGGACGTGAAACCGCCGATGAGTTTTCGACCAATCATAGAAAACGAGTTGGCGAAAGACTTCGCGTCCCTCGTCATCGACAAAGTGGTTCAGTTCAATCAAGTCAACTGTTTGCTGCACCGATGCCGACGAATCCGCATCCGAACCGGGTGTGATTCCGATCAACAAAAGTGACGCCATGGACATCCACAATCCCATCGTCTTCTCTCTTAGCCGAGTGCATCGAACGAAACAGTTTTCTGCCCGAAGTCGTCGCGAAAACGCTTTAGACGTTCTACCGTTATCACTGGCGTCCGCGAGGTGTAAAGACCGATCTAGACCGCTGGCAGGCTATCGAGGCCTTCTCGTGCTATTAGCGGCGGTTCTTTTCACGGACGCCCAAAAATCTGATGCGCAATCCACCGAGATCATGCCGATCAAGGTCTCGTCGCTGCCGCAGCCCCCCGAAAAAATCGCGGCGTGGATCAAACTGGGCAACGTCACCTTTGAATCCGGCACCCGACCACCATCACGCGAATCAGCCGATGGACCGCGAATCACCGGCGAAACGCGATACCGGCTGATCTACCATTTTCGCAGCCAGTCCGATTGGCGCGTCCGCGGCAGCCAAATCGTCATCCGAGTCCGGTTTAAGGACGTACGTTGGCAGACCAGCCACGTCATTTGGTTTGAAAACCGCCCGGATGCAGACGGTTTCTGGGACAATCAATTGGTTCGGCATGAATTTGACCACGTTGAGATTTCAACCGATCCACGCATTGAAAAACTGTTTCGCAGCCGACTAAAAGACACCTCCGTGATTCAGCGACCAATCCAACCGGGCATTCGAATCCGAGAAGCCGACGTTGACAAAATCGTCGAAGACACAGTCAGGAAGATGTTCGACGAGATCAGTGAGCTGGTCGAAATTCGGTACAAAGAGCTCGATCGAATCACCAATCACGGACAGTTGCCGTTGCCCCCTGACAATGAAATTCCTTGGCGAAACACAGCTCCGTGACCAAACGTGTCACGGCGATATCAGATACTAATAGTGTTCAGCAAAGGAAACGTCATCACTTTGAGTTGCCCAGCGTCTGAACAACCGGTACTATATACACGTTCACTGATCGCTTGGCCGCTTGTCCAACTCCATCGGTGGCAAATTTCCAACTTTTCGGGATAAGGGACTAGGAAAATGGCAGCCAAAAAGAAAACCGCAGCATCGGGAAAACCCAAGATCGATCCAGCTCTCAAAGAAATTCTGGCACGTGAGCCAGGGCTGAAGACAACGCTCGATCAAATCGACAAGGCCTTCGGCGACGGTGCGATCATGCCGCTTGGCGCTTCGCATCACCTGGATATCGAAGGCATCCGCACCGGCAGCCTGTCGCTCGACATGGCACTAGGCGGCCAAGGGGTCCCACGTGGCCGGATGATCGAAGTGTTCGGCCCCGAATCGAGCGGTAAAACAACGCTGGCTCTTCACATCGGTGCAGAAGCTCAAAAGACAGGCGGTATCGCTGCGATCATCGACGCTGAACACGCGTTCGATCCTAGTTGGGCGAAAAAGCTTGGCGTCGATTTGGACACGCTGTTGGTCAGCCAACCGAGTTGCGGCGAAGAAGCGATGCAAATCTGCGAAATGCTGGTCAAGAGCAACGCGGTCGACGTCATCATCATCGACTCAGTCGCGGCATTGGTACCACGAAAAGAACTTGAAGGCGAAATTGGCGACAGCCACGTTGGTCTGCAAGCTCGCTTGATGAGCCAATCAATGCGGAAGCTGACCGGTGCGATCTCGAAGAGCAAGTGCACCGTGATCTTCATCAACCAAATTCGCGAAAAAATCGGTGTCATGTTCGGCAGTCCCGAAACGACTCCGGGTGGTCGCGCGCTGAAATTTTACTGCTCCTGCCGAATCGATGTTCGACGCATTGGTGCACTCAAAGACGGTGAAGAACAAGTTGGCCAACGCGTGAAAGCGAAAATTGTTAAGAACAAAGTCGCACCGCCATTCCGCATCGCCGAGTTCGATATGATGCACACCAACGGAATCAGTTACGAAGGTGACTTGCTCGACTTGGGCGCAACCCATAAGGTAGTCGACCGTAGTGGTTCGTGGTTCAAGTACGGCGAAACTTACTTGGGCCAAGGTAAGGAAAAGGCGCGTAACTTCCTGATCGAAAATACGGAAATCGCAGAAGAGATCAAACAGAAAGTATTGGAAGCTGGCGGGTACGCTGGACCACTTGAACCAGAAAGTGGCGCCGCTGATGACAGCGAAGAATTAAGCGAAGCCGAACTAAGCAATAGCTAAGTTTCAGCTTCGAAAAAATCAAGGACGGCGAGGGCGGGCGTTTGGAGAAACGCCCGCCCTCACTTTTTATCACGTCTCGCGTTCTCAACTTTTCACCAGGAAGAGAACAGCCCGCCCGACGCTCTGGCTACTCTGTCTTTCCCTTTGCTTCCATCTTGCCCCATGTATCTCGCAGCGTGACGATGCGGTTGAAGACACGAGTATTGGGCGTGCTGTCTTGGTCAACGATGAAGTACCCGAGTCGCTCGAACTGAACTCGTTCACCAATCGGTGCCTCGGCTAATTCCGGTTCGACGTGTGCTTTGATCACCGTCAGCGAATCCGGATTCAAGTGATCGACGAACGTTTGCCCCTCTTCGCATACGCTGGGGTCTTCGACCGTAAACAAACGGTCATATAAACGGACTTCGACTTCTTTGCTGTGAGTGGCGTCAACCCAGTGAATCGTGCCTTTGACTTTACGACCCGATGTGTCTTCGCCTGACTTTGATTCAGGATCGTACGTACACAGCACTTCGACCACCTTTCCGTCAGCGTCTTTTACAACGTCATGACAATCTACGATGTACCCAGCCCGCAACCGAACCGCGCCGCCTTTTTTCAACCGAAAGAACTTACGCGGCGCTTCTTCGCGAAAATCTTCTTGCTCGATCCACATTGAACCCGAGAACGCCAATTGCCGACTACCCGATGACGGATCTTGTGGATTGTTTGTCGCTTCGGTCATCTCAACATGACCATCAGGCCAGTTCGTGATCGTCAACTTCAACGGATCCAGCACCGCCATCCGTCGCGATGCGGCTTCATTCAAATGATCGCGAACCGCGTTCTCTAAACGGACGACATCGATCGTTCCGGGGAACTTTGCGATCCCAATGTCCGCACAAAAACTACGGAGCGATTCCGGCGTATAACCACGACGACGATAACCGCGAATCGTCGGCATGCGTGGGTCATCCCAGCCACTGACAAATCCTTCCTTGACCATGCGCAGCATGTGACGCTTGCCCATCATCAGCGTGCTGAGCTTCAATTTTGCGAACTCGATTTGTCGCGGATTGTGAATCCCAAGCTTTTCGCAGTACCAGTTGTAAAGTGGGCGATGATTTTCGAACTCAAGCGTACAGATTGAAAACGAGATACCTTCGATCGAATCGCTTTGACCGTGCGTCCAGTCATAGGTGGGATAGATGCACCATTTGTCGGCGGTGCGATGGTGCGTTGCGCGCAGGATGCGATACATCACCGGATCACGCATGTTGATATTCGGCGACGCCATATCGATCTTTGCACGCAGCGTCCGAGCGCCATCGGGGTATTCGCCGTCTCTCATGCCACGAAAAAGTTTCAGATTTTCTTCGACAGATCGGTCACGGTGGGGACTATTTCGTCCCGGCGCGGTTAGCGAACCGCGGTACTCGCGAGTTTCCTCTGCCGACAGATCGCAGATATAGGCATGGCCTTCGGTGATCAGCTTTTCGGCCCATGTGTAGAGCTGGTCGAAATAGTCGCTGGCGTAGTGCAGGCTATCCCATTCGAAGCCGAGCCAGCGAATATCTTCCATGATCGACTCGACATACTCGACATCCTCTTTGACGGGATTCGTGTCGTCGAAACGCAGATTGCAGGTGCCGCCGTAGGTCTTTGCCAGACCAAAGTTCAGGCAAATACTTTTTGCGTGCCCGATATGCAGATAGCCATTGGGCTCGGGCGGGAAACGCGTAAAGACTCCTTCGAACCGTCCCGACGCCAAGTCGGCCTCGACGGCTTGTTCGATAAAGTTCTTGGATTCGCGGACTTCGGGAGTATCGGTCATCAGGTTCGCTTCGGTGATTCGGTCATTGAGGAACTCCCCAAGATTAGCGAATCAACCGTTTAACGCCCAGCCGAAGAAGGCCGACACGCTTCAATCCGCGGTCGGGGCTTCGGCAGCGCGTCTGAAAGCAGGCAAAGCCAATTACATCGCCGCCGATTCGGGCGTTTGTAGCGTTCGGATGAAATTGATTAGATTCCAAACGTCTTCTTGTTCAAATTCGCCGTCGACGAACGTGACGGCCGGCATGGGAGTCCCGTCGATGCCTTGGGTGATTCGGCGAAACAGCTCCTCGGACGACGCTCCGCCACGGAAAGTGCCTTCAGCAAAGTTCCGAGGCAACGCATTACGAGGCTCGAAGGCTCCACGAGCCATCATCGGAATCAAAGCTGCGCGATCCTCGGGTTTAAGCCCGACTCGCGTCGTCCAGTCTTTGGTCCAATCGTCGTAGTCGGTCGTTTGGCCATTTCCGAGACCATTGTCACCGTGGCATTTGTTACACGCGGCCAATTTACCGACGAACAACTGTTGGCCGCGTTCGACCGATGCCTTGAACGCCGCGGCTTGATCACCGTGCGAAAAGTTAACAACGTCCTGATAGTTTTCGGCCAGCGGCAAACCCGGCGGTGGCTCAGGAACTTCCAACACCTCATCATCCGCTTCCAACCATGCGTCAGCAATGTCAGCGACGTATTCTTCGGCGTAGCCCCAGTCATCCTCGTACTGTTCGTACAACGCCAACTGAGCTTTGACATCTTCGGACAACGACTCTTCGTCCACATCAGCAGCTTCCTCCATCGACTTCTTCAGTGACTCGTCACTGCGAATCTTGTCGGCGAATTCGGTGTTGATGATCCGGCCGCCGTCTTCAATGATTCCATCAAACATCGCTCCATCAATCGCCTGACGTTCCAACTCGCCTCGCCATGATAGGTAAATGACGTAGTCCACCAGTGCGTCGATATCGTCGTCGGTCAGTTCAGGAATCTTCACCATTGCCGTGCCGCCGATGCCATTACGAATCAGCTTTGCAAGATCGTTCTTGGTCGGCTTTACACCACGCGGAGTTGACTTGAACTTGAACACGCCCATGCGATAGTCACGCGGGTACGGCATTTGGATCGCGCCGGTCGGCCCACGCCCGTCACCTGAAACGCCGTGGCAAACCACACAGTGCTTTTGGAACAGCCCGCGACCTTCGGCGGTGGCCGGTCCAGATGCCCGAGTCAGGTTTTCGATCGACACCAACGATGCTAAGTCTTCGTCTTCGGCCACCAAACTAGGAAGCTTGGGGTCCATCGGAGTTCCGAACATGGTCGTCGCCAACCAAAACGCATCATGCGACGCCTGATCCATCGAAACGTCTTTTTGGATTTGATACTTCATCGTGTGAACCAGGTTGGGTTCAAACGCGAGTGGCACTTCCGTGCTCTTGCTGCAACCGAAAACTCCGCAGACGGAAACAACAATGGCGGCCAGCGATGACCAACGCTTGCAAAATACGTTCATAGCTTTGACTTATTTAGGCGAGAAACAACCGCTTAATTCTAGGCGGATCAAGTGCTCGATGCACCAGCACAGATTGTCGCGGCGGCTTCGAGCGCCCGATCAATCCGCGCGGCAATCTTGTCATAACCGACAATTGCCAGCGTTTCAAACATCCCGAATCCTGCGGGAGTTCCTGTCGCGGCGACTCGCAATGCATGAATGATGTCAGCCAATTCGACGCCTGCAGACTCGCAAAAATCGTGGACGATCTTGTCCGCTTCTTCGGCGGTCGACCAAGTCGCGCCGCCGCGGATCGCATCGCGGAATCCAGCGAGCAAGTCGCGAGCCTTTTCAGGTTTACAGATTCGCTTGTTGAACGCTTTGTCGTCGAAATCGAACGAGTCCAAGAAACAGTAGTCAAAGTTCAAAATATCACCGGCCATTTTCAATCGGTCGCCGGCTCCTTCGACAATCAGCCGTAGCTTTTCGTCGGCACCATCGTCTTTTAACAAGCCGGCTGCTTCGGCGAACGGTCGAACGCGAGCCAAACGTGTTTCAGTCGGCAAAGCGGCAAAGTAGTCACCTTGGAATGACGTTAATTTGCGAGGGTCAAATGAAGCGGGTGCTTTGTTGACGCGATCGAGCGTGAAGTGCTTGATCATTTCCTCGACCGTAAACTTTTCGGTCTCGCCGTCGAGCGACCAGCCAAGCAACAGCAGGTAATTCAAAATTGCTTCAGGATCAAAACCGATTTCGCGATAGAAATCGATGATGACGGGATTGAAGGTCTCGGCTTCGGTGGGGATGTTGCAACGCTCGGCGATCGCACGGCCTTGGCCAAGCAATTGAGCAAAGTCTTTGTTCTTTTCGTACTTCGCGAGTTTTCGCTTGCTCAGTTTTGCAGATCCACCGGGCTCGGCAACGTACGGCAGGTGTGCGTATTGAGGGCGCGGATAGCCGAGCGATTCCAGAATAAAAATCTGTCGCGGCGTGTTGGGCAAGTGTTCTTCGGCGCGGACAACGTGCGAGATTTGCAGATCGTGATCGTCCACCACGGTTGCCAAGTGGTACAGGCAACTGCCATCAGCTCGCTGGATTACGTGATCTTGTTCGCTTGCCCATTCCACCACGACTTCACCGCGGACTAAGTCATTGATGACGCACTGGCCTTCGCGAGGCATCTTCAAACGCACCGTCGCGGTTCGGCCTTCGGCTTCGAACGCTTTTGCCGCGGCATCGTCTTCGGCCATCCAGCGGCGGTCGTAAATAAAGTTCGCGCGGTTCTTCTCGGCTTCTTCTCGCAATGCCTGCAGTTCTTCGGGCCGCGAATAATCGCGATAGGCGTGGCCAGAGGCAAGCAGCTTCGCGGCTGCGGCTTTATGCAAGTCGCTGCGCTGCGATTGATAATAGGGTTCGTGCGGCCCACCGACTTCGGGCCCTTCGTCCCAGTCCATACCCAGCCATTTGAAACCGTCCAAGATTGGCTGTAGCGCGTCGGTAACGTTACGCCCCGCGTCGGTATCATCGATCCGCAAGATGAACTTTCCACCCGATTGGCGAGCGAGCAACCAATTGAACAGGGCCGATCGAACGCCACCAATGTGCAGGTAACCAGTTGGCGAAGGGGCAAAGCGGGTACGGATCATCACGGTAGGGGTCAAGTTTTAGGTGCCAGAGAACAGAAAGAAGCAATGGTTTTAACGCTGAAACCGGACTCCCGAAACCTGTCACGTAAAACAAGCGACTAGCCTAAGCTAACCCAGTTGTTCTCTGAGCGTCTTCATGCCTCGGTGCATCAACCCAGCGATCGCTCCGGTGGTCTTATCCATCAGCTCGGCGACTTCGGACAATTTCATGCCCTCGAGATAATGCAGCCGGATCGCTTCAGCTTGGGCCACCGGCAACCGCTCGACGGCGTCGGAGAGTTTCAAAATGTGCTCGCCGATCATCACGTTTTGGCTGGGCGTGGGCGAATCGCCAGCGAGCAGTCCTTCGAGCCGCAGCGAGCTTTGAGCCAGTTTCTGTTCCATCGACTGTTCCCGCCGCACATCACGTTTGTCGCGGTGCATGTCGCGATCGAGGTGGCACAGATGATGGGCAAGAATCTGACGTAGCCAGCCACGAAACTCGGCTTCGGTGCCGCCGCGAAAGCCGCCGAGTCCCTGGACAGCCTGCATCATCACCTGCTGGACCATATCCGACGCACCGACTTTTGCTTGATACGCTTTGCGCGCGTTCGTGCGCGCGAGCATCCGTAAGTAAGGCTCATACTTGGCGATGATCGCCGGATCGCTGACGTCGATCAACTCGGATTCGCTTTCGCTCGGGGACTCAGGTTCGCTCATGGTCTCAGGCTCCGTCGTCGTCAAACGATCTGATTCGGGTTTTAGCTAAACGTATCTTCAAGGGTCTGATCGATGGATTCGATGATCGCATCGGCCAAGATGTCGAGTTCTTCGTTGGTCGCAACCAACGGCGGCATCGCGACGATGACATCCGAGAGCGGCCGTATCCAGACGCCCCGTTCCATTGCCGCTTGACAGACTTTGCGGCCGACTTGGTGACTCGGATCGGGCGATGCTTTCGTTTCTCGATCGGCAACGATTTCGATGCCGACCATCAAACCGCGACCGCGGATATCGCCGACATTGGAATGACCGGACAGCGTGCCGATTCGTTGACGCAGATAGTCACCTTTGGCTTCGACGGACTCGACGAGATTGGTTTCGTTGAACAGGTCGATCGAAGCCAGCGCCGCGGCGGCGGCCAACGGATTGCCGCCAAACGTGTGACCGTGAAAGAACTGTTTTGAATCCGTTGCCGGTGCCAAGAACGCATCAAAGACATGGGGTCTCGCAATCGTCGCGGCCATTGGCAAGTATCCGCCGGTCAGCCCTTTGCCCATGCACATGATGTCGGGCGTTACCGACTCGTGCTCGCTTGCAAACAGACGCCCGGTGCGTCCAAAACCAACTGCCACCTCGTCGGTGATCATCAACACATTGTAGCGATCGCACATTTCACGAACCGCCGCTAACAATCCGGCCGGATGCGTGATCATGCCAGCGGCCCCCTGGACCAACGGTTCGATCACGACGGCGGCAAGCTGGTCATGGTGATGGCTGAGCAGCGTTTCAATCTGGCCGGCATAGTGCGTCAGCGGATCCACCTTGTCGGGCACCCGGTACGTGCAGGGCACCGGCCCGCGAACGGGCGAAAACAAAATTGGGGCAAACAATTGGTGAAAATACTTGATACCGCCAAGTGAGACCGCGCCAGTCGTGTCGCCGTGGTAGGCCGACCCGAGGGCAAGAAACTGAGTCTTTTGGGGCTGCGGCGACGGGCACTGCTGCCAGTACTGGAACGCCATTTTCAGCGCCGCCTCGACCGCCGATGACCCATCGCTGCTAAAAAACGTATGCCCGAGATCGCCCGGCGTGATTTCGGCCAGTCGAATCGCCAGTTCCTCGGTCGTTTCGCACGACATTCCCAGCGTCGTCACGTGAGCGACTCGGTCGAGCTGGTCGCGAACCGCAGCATCGATTTTCGGGTGACGGTGGCCGTGGACGTTGCACCACAGACTCGATACGCCATCGAAGATCCGTCGACCGTCGGTCGTCGTCAACCAGCACCCTTCGCCCTCGCGGGCGATGATCGGGTCAAAGTCGGCCATCGGCGTAAAACCACGCCAATGGGCATCTGTTATCGGCGGCGCTGTAATTTTCATCGCGTTTGAGGTTCGCGTAGACTGGGGAAGACGGTAAAACAAGGTGACCCTGCGACCCCGCTCGCAGGCGCCGAACGGCTAAGCTGTTCGGATGTCCGCGAGCGGAGTCGCGGCCCCACGAGAAAACGAACGGAGTGAGCACTCGATGGCACGCGAAGCAGTTTACCAACAATCTGATCCCGAAAAACTTGCCGACGATGGCTCGGGATCGCCACCAAACAGCGGCCAGCCCGGGGCGGGTTCGGGGGACAACATGCCCGACACTTCGCTGCGTCCCAAACGCATGGACGAAATGGTTGGCCAGCGGGATGTCATGGAACGGCTGAAGATCGCGATCGAAGCGGCTCAGAAACGAGGCGAGCCACTCGGCCACATTCTGTTCGATGGTCCACCCGGATTAGGAAAGACGACTTTTGCAACTGTCATCCCCGCCGAAATGGGAACAGTGGTGCAAATGGCCAACGGGGCTGGACTAAAAGCACCAAAGGACTTGCTGCCGTACCTGACGAATCTATCCGAAGGCAGCGTGCTGTTCATCGACGAAATTCATCGAGTACCAAAAGCGGTCGAGGAATACCTGTACACGGCGATGGAAGATTTTCGCATCGACATTGTCTTGGGCGAAGGCGTCAGTGCTCGAACGCTGAACTATGAACTGCGACCGTTCACTTTGATCGGTGCGACGACTCGCGCGGGCATGTTGAGCGCACCGCTGCGCGACCGCTTTCAAATCCGCGAACATCTTGGCTGGTACACCGACACTGAACTGTGCGAGATCGTGCGACGCAATTCGATCAAGCTAAACATGCCGATCGACGACGATTCGGCCGCAGTCATTGCCGGGCGAAGTCGCCGGACACCGCGATTGGCGAACAACCGATTACTGTGGGTCCGCGATTACTCGCAAAGCAAGGCCGACGGCAAAGTGACCGGCCCGATCGCGACGGCAGCGCTCGACATGATCGGCATCGACGTGTTGGGTTTGGACAAGCAAGACCGCGGTTACTTGGACACGCTTATGCGAGTCTTTGTCGGTGGTCCGGCGGGCTTGGAAGCGATCGCGCACACGATGAACGTCAGCGGCGACACGCTTGAAGACGAAGTTGAACCGTTTCTGTTGCGCAGCGAGTTGATCGTTCGAACTCGCCGAGGGCGGATGATGACGGCCAAGGGCTACGCTCACATGAAGCAAACCCCTCCGAAACGCCCTCTGTAAGCTGCAACGTGACTCCGCCAAAGGTTGGCGGAGTCACGCGAAAATTGTGACCGACTCTGGAAGCTAGGCCAGTCATGCCAAGTCATGCTGACCTATGACGCTGGATCTTTGCCGTCGATCCAAGGACCGCCCAACTTCATGTAGTCGGGTTCTTCCAGCGTGCTGCCTGTGTCGCCAGCGGTCCATCCGGGGATATGTTTCGCTGGCATACGCTTCTTGGAACGTTCTTCCCATCCCTTGGCCCATGACTCGTCGGCTTCGTGGATCCGCAGTTCGACTGGGTCGATCATGAACGCCTTGCCTTCTCGATAGCTCTTGGCTCCCAAGATGACCGTTGCGATCGCCGCCGCACCGAGCAGCGGATCGTTGTTGCACAGTGCAGGATCGTTTGCTTCCATCGCATCGATCCAATTTGAAAAGTGTGCGTACGTTGTGTCCGCCACTTTTTCGGTCGTGATTCGTTCGTTGGTCAGCTTGCTGTCACGAGTCACCTGCGATCGTTCAGGAACGTAATCGAACCCATCAAACTGTTCGCCATTACCAAACACGAATGACCCAAAGTGTCCGCGGATCGCTTGCTTGATCGGCGTTTCTTCGCATGCCATCGTGGCCGTCACGATCCCTTGCACGCCTTCGTGGAAGTCCGCCACGACAGTGGCAACGTCGGGCACATCGCGTCCGTCGTATTCCACATAGATGCCGCCTGCACCGACGACTCGGCCCGGGAAACGAAGCCCTGTTGCCTTTAGCATCGACGTCGTTCGGTGCACGAACAGATCCGTGAACATGCCCGAACCGAACGGCCAAAATCGGCGCCATTGTCTGTAGACTTCGCGGTCAAATTCTTGGTACTCGGCCAAACCTTCTTCCACGCCCAGCCATTTTTTCCAGTTGATGTTCTTCGGCGTCATGCCGGGTTCAAGCTTGTAGTATCGCCATTGGCCTTGAGCCGAATTGCGAAAGAATTCGGTTTGATACATCAAGACTTTGCCGAGCTTCCCGCTGGTCAGCAGTGAATTGACTTCGTTCCAAACCGGCAAGCTGGTCGATTGAACGCCGACCTGCATCACCTGTCCCGACTTTTTCCAAACGCTCAAAACTTCGAGCGCTTCGTCAGCCGTCTTGGTCATCGGCTTTTCGCAGTAGACATGCAAACCGGCGTTGAGCGAATCGATCGTTTGCTTGGCGTGCCAGTGATCCGGCGTACCGATGACCACCGCATCCAAGTCTTCCTTGGCGATCATGTCGAGGTAGTCTTCGTACTTTGCCGGAGCCGTCCCGATGATTTTCTCAATGTGTTTGGCGGCGCGATCACGGTGCTCGTTATAGACATCGCAAACGGCAACCAGATTGATAGGCCGTCCCTCGTCCTGCAGCTTTGCCAGCGTCTTGACGTGGGCTCCGAAACCGCGACCACCTGGGCCAATGAAACCGATGCGAAACTTGCTGTTGGCATCGGCGGCGCTGGTCGGCGCGGCCTCAGTGACGACAGAACCCACCGCAGCGACAGCGGCTCCGGTTTGAATGAACTGACGACGTGAAGGTTTAGTTTCGGGCATGGTGCGAGGTTCCTGAGATCAGTAGGGGGAGGGACAGAGATTGTAATCGAAACCGATTACAAATTCAGCCGTGTGATGGAGTACATTGGGAATCGTCTGTGACTCGAACCGTCGTGAAATCGGTCTTCCTGAACTCCCCCGAACGGCCCCGCCATGAAATTTCTTTTTCCAACACTCGCGATCTTTGTCATCGCAATCACGCAAGCTCAAGCCGCCGAGCGTCCCAACATCCTGTGGATTACCAGCGAAGATAATGGGCCCGAGATCGGTTGCTATGGCGACACCTACGCCGACACGCCCAATATCGATGCGTTTGCGGAGAAATCGCTTCGCTACCGAACCTGTTGGTCCAACGCACCAGTGTGTGCACCGGCGCGTACCACCATCATCAGCGGCATGTACGCGACGTCACTGGGCGGCCAACACATGCGTAGCGGCGTCAAAATTCCCGTGGGCATGAAGCTGTATCCGGAAGTCCTTCGCGAAGCGGGGTACTACTGCACCAACAACAACAAAACGGACTACAACTTCAACATCCCTAACGACGACGTGGGCTGGAATGATTCCAGCAAAAAAGCTCACTGGCGAAACCGACCCGACAAAGAAACGCCGTTCTTCTCAGTCTTCAACTTCACGGTCAGCCATGAAAGCAAGATCCGCGTTCGACCGCACACGCCGGTTCACGATCCCGCCAAGGCACCGCTACCGTCATACCATCCGGACACTCCCGAAGTACGTCGCGACTGGGCTCAGTATTACGACAAGGTCACCGAGATGGACGGCGACGTCGGCCGCGTGCTGACGCAGCTTGAAAAAGATGGCCTGGCCGATTCGACGATCGTTTTCTATTACGGCGACCACGGATCCGGCATGCCTCGCAGCAAGCGTTGGCCCTTCGATTCGGGCCTACGGGTCCCGATGGTGCTTCACGTTCCCGAGAAATTCAAAGACCTCGCCCCGGCCGACTATGCGGCGGGCGGATGGTCCGAGCGGCTGGTCGCGTTTGTCGACTTGGCACCAACAGCGATCAGCTTGGCGGGCGGCGAAATCCCAGCCAACATGCAGGGCGTCGCATTCGCGGGACTGCAGGCGGGAGAGCCCAAGAAGTACTTGTTTGGATTTCGCGGACGAATGGACGAACGAATCGACATGGTCCGTTCATGCACTGATGGCCGATACGTTTACATGCGTCACTTCTATCCCGAACGGCCTTACCTAAAACACGTTTCTTACATGTTCGAAACGCCAACGACGCAAGTTTGGAAACGCATGTTTGACGCTGGCGAATTGAACGAGACGCAAGCAAAGTTCTGGATGCCTAAGCCCGTCGAAGAACTGTTCGACCTCGAAAGTGACCCCGACGAAACCATCAACATCGCAGCACTTCCCGAGAATGCCGCTCGTGTCGAGCAAATGCGATCGGCAATCAAACAGCACATGATCGAAACCGGTGACATCGGGCTAGTCCCCGAAGCCGAAATGCATCGATTGGCCGGCGACATGGCTCCGCGAACCTGGTCGCAAGAGCACGTCGACTTTGCGAAGATTTCGGAACTGGCGATGGCGGCCACGGACGCGAAAAACGGTTGGTCAAACGAAGAATTGATCGGCTTGGTTGCAGATGCCGATCCAGTCGTGCGTTGGTGGGCGGTTCGCGGATTGGCAATTCGCGATTCGAGTGCTGATCGAAATTCGGCTTTGACCGGTGCGATGAGCGACGATTCGCCGAGTGTCGCGATCGCCGCCTGTGACGGACTGCTCAACTCGCAAAGCGACCGCGACGCTGCGGTAGCTCGGCTAACTAAACTTGCCAATGCAAATCAGTACGGCACCTACGCACCGATTGCGGCGCTCAACTCGCTGGACATGAACGCCAACTTGGACAAGACCGAAAAGTCGCAATTGGTTGAACTGCCACGAAAGGCCAAATCGTCGCCATCGCGAGGCGGCGAGTACGTCGGCCGATTGCTGGATGACCTCAAGTAAGGTTTGATAGTTAAGGTAGGTTCGCCAATTGCAGGAAGAGCTCGCATTGGCGAACCTGAAGTTGGCGGACCAGAACTGCAACGCAGTTCAAGATCACGCAGCCGCTCGCCTGAGACTGGTGAGACGATTTTTCGATCCTAGGAACTGACATCGATGGAAATTCTTGGCGGGCCGTTCTACAGCGTCGCTGGCGCGGGCGAATCACACGGGCCAGCGGTGACGACGATCGTGATGGGGTGCCCACCCGGGCAATACATCCGCCGGTCGGACGTGCAAGCGTTTCTGGACCGCCGTCGCCCGGGCGGCAACAAGCATGGCACTCCAAGAAACGAAAAAGACAAGGTGCTTTTCCTAGCAGGCCTCTACCAGGACGATCACGATAAACTGCTTGGCGGCTCGACATTGTCGGCAACCGTTGATGGCGGCACGTTCAACACCGAGGGGTTCGAAGAGGGATTTACGACCGGTGAACCGATCGCGGCAATCGTGCTGTCAACCAGCAAAAAATCAGGCGACTACACCCAATTCACCGGCCCAACGGGCGAAGTACGACCGGGACACACGGACCTGGTCAAGTTCCACAAATCAGCTGGCTATGTCGATGTTCGCGGTGGCGGGCGATCAAGTTATCGAGCCACGATCACAGATGTGATCGGCGGTTCAATTGCACGCATTTTGCTGCAAGAGAAATTCGGCACGGTCCTTGTTTCGTCGATCTCGCAAGTCGGTCCGCTGAAGGCAAAGATCAGTCTTGCCGATCGATTCAACCAGTCGCCGACGCCGCGGATCAGTCGCGAGTTGATCGACACGACGCTTACCGAGCTTGATGCCGCCGAGATTCCGTCGATCGACGCGGACTTTGCCAGCGAAGCGGGCGAGCTGATCAAAGAGACTCGAAAACGGGGCGATTCACTCGGCGCGGCCGTCGAAGTCGTCGCAGTCAACGTGCCGCCTCTGTTGGGTGATCCGCTTTACCAAAGTTTGAAAGTCCGTCTGATGGGCGCGCTCGGTGGGCTCAACGCCGTCCAGTCCTGCGAAGTCGGCGCGGGCTTTGACGTGGTCGAGCGACTAGGTAGCCAGAACAACGATCCGATCCGGTCGAGCGGCTACACCAGCAACACGCACGGCGGATTACTGGGCGGGGTAACGACCGGCATGCCGCTTGTCATGCGAGTGGGATTCAAGCCCACGTCGACGATCAACATCGCGCAGCAATCGGTGCGAAAAAACTTGGACGAGATCGATTTCGAGCTTGAAAAAGGCCGCCATGATCCGTGCGTCGGCGTGCGAGCAGGTGTGACCTTGGAATCGCGAGTCGCGATTGAGTTGCTCAACGCCGCACTCAGCCATCAAGCTGGCAAGCTAACCAGCGATCTGTCGAAACTGTTTTAGTGGTTGCGTGGTTTAGCGTTCACGAGCTTCGCCACCTACAAAATCCCCAACCCCTGTCGTTCGATTTCAAGCACTTGGTCGAGCCGCCGTTGGTGCCGCTCTTGCGGTTCGTACTTCGCGGCCAGAAAGCTATCGATGATCGCAAAGGCTAACTCGGATCCGATGATTCGGCCGCCGATGCACAGCACGTTCATGTCGTCGTGCTCGACGCCTTGATGAGCCGAGTAGGTATCGTGGCAAATCGCTGCCCGAATTCCGGGGATTTTGTTCGCGGCAACGCTGACCCCGACGCCCGATCCGCAGATTACGATTCCTCGGTCTGCTCGGCCCTGGATGATTTCGCGAGCTACGGCGATTGCGAAATCGGGGTAGTCGCAGCTTGCCAGGCTGTCCGTCCCGCAGTCGATCACCTGAGTGACTTGGCGTCCCAGCCGAGCAGCCACGACTTCTTTGAGCGGAAATCCAGCGTGGTCGCCGCCAAGGGCAATGCGAAGTGGAATTGTTGGGGCCATCGAAGTTTTTCAGTCCAAGAGAGCGGGAGTAACAGCTCAGCATCTTTTCACAACCTTGCCGCCCGGTCTACGGGATAAGACTTCGGACCGCCCCCCCGATGAAAACACGTCAATAACGCTGTCAGTACGTGCAGCCGCCTCACCCCAAACGCTCGCCCTTGGCCCCAAATCTCCCCTAACGCGAGCTCGAAACGGCGATCCAAGAAGTCGAACTGGGGAAAGCAGACCAACTTTGCCGTGAAACTGCGTCGTTAGCTGTTGTGACGTTTTTTCCGCTTTGATACCTTACCCGACTAGGCGCTGGCGCTGCTGCCAGGCGACGACCCGTTTTATTCCGCTCTCTAACCACCCTGAGCCGCTTCGGCGACCTTGGTCGTCCGTCTGAACCGAACCCGCTCAAACCACCGGAACGCACACAGAAATATGGTCAACCGTAACCTTATCCGAAACCTCGACGACGAAGATATCGCAGCCGAACTGGAGGTTCTCGCCCCCGAAGCAGAAGCTGAGGATTGGCTGCTTGAGTATCTCCAGCAAGACCAGCAAGATTACGCACAAGGCGAAATCGTCGACGGTAAGATCGTCGAAATCAATGACGAATGGGTCCTGATCGACGTCGGATTCAAGAGTGAAGGTACCGTCAACGTTAGCGAATGGGGCCCTGACGAAGAAACGCCTAAGGTCGGCGATATCGTCAAAGTCCTGATCGAAGAGATGGAGGACGAACTCGGTGCCGCCGACGATCCTTACGGCATGATCTCGCTCAGCAAGAACAAAGCTGAGAAGATCATCGAGTGGGAAAAGATCATCGGCGAGATCAGCGAAGGCCAAGTCGTCACCGGCACGGTCATCCGCAAGATCAAGGGCGGATTGCTGGTCGATATCGGCGTCAACGTCTTCTTGCCTGGTTCGCAAGTCGACATTCGACGCCCCGGCGACATCGGCGACTTCATCGGCCGCGTGATCCAAGCCGAAGTGCTGAAGATCGACGACACTCGACGAAACATCGTCATCAGCCGTCGTTCGCTAATCGAACGTCAACGCGAAGAAGATCGCGCGTATTTGATGAAAGAGCTGGAAGTCGGCCAAATCCGCAAGGGTATCGTCAAGAACATCGCCGACTTCGGTGCGTTCGTCGACCTTGGCGGCATCGACGGATTGCTGCACATCACCGACATGGCTTGGGAACGAATCGGTCACCCGACCGAAATGGTTTCGATCGATCAAGAAATCGAAGTCAAAGTCCTGCACATCGACCGCGAAAAGCAAAAAATTGCTTTGGGTCTGAAGCAAAAGGACCGCAACCCATGGGAAAACATCGAAGCGAAGTACCCTGTCGGAGCCGACTTCAAGGGCGAAGTCGTCAACGTCATGTCCTACGGTGCGTTCGTCAAGCTGGAACCAGGCATCGAAGGCTTGGTCCACATTTCGGAAATGTCGTGGACCAAACGGGTCAATCATCCAAGCGAATTGGTCAACATCGGCGATGCGATCGAAGTCCGAATTCTGGGCGTCGATCCCGAAGGCCAACAGTTGTCGCTGGGCATGAAGCAAACCCAAAAGAACCCTTGGGACGAAGTCATCTCGCGTTATCCCGAAGGCCAAGACGTCACCGGCAAGGTGCGAAACCTCACCAATTACGGTGCTTTCATCGAATTGGAAGAAGGCATCGACGGCTTGCTGCACGTTTCGGACATGTCGTGGACACGCAAGATTGGTCACCCCAGCGAAATGCTGGAAAAGGGCCAAGAGATCGCTTGCCGCGTGCTGAGCGTCGACGAACAACGTCGCCGAATTGCACTGGGTCTAAAGCAACTCGACAACGACCCGTGGGATGGCGACATTCCGGACAACTACCAACCTGGCCAATTGGTCAAGGGAACCGTCACGAAGATCACCAACTTTGGTGTCTTCATCGGTTTGGAAGATGGCCTGGAAGGCTTGCTGCACATCAGCGAACTTGCTGAACACAAGGTCGAAGACCCCGAAGAAGTCGTCAAAGTTGGCGATCCGATCGAAGTCAAAGTCTTGCGAGTCGACACCGACGAACGCAAGATCGGCCTATCGCTCAAACGAGTCGAATGGGGCGAAGAGCAAGAGAAAGCCGCGGCGGAAGCCGAAGCGGCCGGACTGCCAACCCCAATGGAAGCTGGCGACTTGAAGGGTGGACTCGGCAGCGGCGAAGGCCCGCTGTTCCCACCAAGCAACGACTAGTCGCAGTCGCGAACAGCTAGCGTTTAAAGAGAAAGGCCCGTCAGCAATGACGGGCCTTTTTTTGCTGGACGATCGTGGTGTATTGCAGGCAGGAAAATCAAAGGTTCCCATGAACTTCAATTGTTTCCGCCAAGCACGAACTAATCCGTACTTTCGCGACGCATCGAAGACTCAGCGATGATTTCTAAATCCGAAAAATTGAAGAAGTCTCCCACCCACGCTACCGATGCCGCGTTCACGCGAACGCGGACAGTGACTTGGGTTCCCGGTTCAGCATCTTCGATCGATGCCGGGATTGTTTCCACGACCGCATTTTCGATTGCAAGTAACGCCAACTCCTCGTAGACACGCTCGACCACGTCATCGGTTGCAGATGCCGGGCGTACTGCCACGCGAGCCCCTTCACGCGATGCATGAGTTGCCGTCTGTTTGACTAACATCAGTCTGCCAACTTCGACTAAGCCGAACGTGAACATGAGCATCAAAGGCGCGATCATAGCGAATTCGACCGCCGATGCCCCCATTCGAGAAATTTGTTTTCTATGGAATCGTCTTCGTCGGAACAATTTTTTGCGATTCATAGGGTTACTCGACCAACATGACAGGAGTAACGAGAT
Organism: Rubripirellula reticaptiva; assembly: GCF_007860175.1. NCBI lineage: Bacteria > Pseudomonadati > Planctomycetota > Planctomycetia > Pirellulales > Pirellulaceae > Rubripirellula > Rubripirellula reticaptiva. The sequence continues at coordinate 1,008,057 of NZ_SJPX01000002.1, forward strand.
GGGTACTCGTGCTAGTTCCGGCAAAATCGATTCTTGCTCTACGAGCCACAACTTTTGCAGGCTGGATAATTACTCGCTTCTCCGTTTTTTTACCGGTCAACTTGACGTCTAGGATCCGTACCCCCTCAAATCTTACGATGGTAAACATCGCATTGTTTCCATTTCCAGCAACGGCTGTGTAGATCGGAATCACTCGTTTTTTCCCTATCAAAGCCGCAAGTTCGTCTTTGATGCCAGCGCTAATTCCAGTATCGCCATTGAGCTCGAGTTCTCCTTTGTCATCAAACTCAAGAGGTTTGCCGAGCTCGATGAAATCGTCGAGAGAGATTCCGTGCAGAATCTGACGAGATAAATCGGCCGTGCTATTGTTCGCGCCACCGATATCGACCGTACCGCGATTTCCAGGCGCCCCTGTTCCCTTGGGGTATAAATTGGTCTCAAAGATGCCGTCCGAACCGCTTTGGACTGTGCCGTTGATGTAAGCAAATTCATCGGTCGTTTCGCCCGCGATCGCATCAAGCCAGCTCGGCAGATCGAGCGCCAACGGAAGAATGTTTATCGTCGAAGTGCTATCGGAAGGTTCGTAGAATCCCGAGATTGACTGCAGCATCGCGGCTGTCGCGGTGACGTGCATGGACTGCGATTCTCTGCCGGTCAAAGATCCGAAAAACAATGGAAGTTCGCCGTTGCTTTCGGACTGACGACGCAACGTGACCCGAACGGCATTGAACAAAGTCGGGTCCGATGTGCTCCACTGACCACTGTTGTCGTAGTTGCCTAACTCAACATCTTGGTTTGCAAAAACCGCAGCCTGCTGACCTATCGTGTTTGCGGATGCATAGTGATTCGCGGTTTCGAACGCAGCGTCGTTAACAACCATCTGGGAAGAACCAGCTGACTGCTCATCGTACATTTCCCAGCACGCCGCCATCGCGGCAGCGTCTGCAGATCGACGCAATTCAGTTTCGCCCACATGGATTTGCCCAAAGTCGAGTGTCACCGCCATCAGTGCGACCAGACTCATGGTTAAAACCAATCCGAAAACAGCGGCAGATCCGCGTCTTTGCGCCACCATTTTTCGACGGCGGCGAATTTCCTTTACGACGTTCAGTTGCGACCTTTGTGTGACCAAATACATCACGGTTACTCCAGCGAGAGATCTTGAATTAGTTGAGGCGTCAAAGGCAGTCGATTACGGTTGGCTGTCGATCGATACATTGACCGTCCGCCCATCGACGTAAAAGACTCGCACTCTGCGAAGCGTCAGTGAATCGATGCGATTTGCACCGAACCCGACGTCGACGGTTTCAAGACTCTTGCGAGGATGATAGGTCGCAAGATTTTGGATCGAACTTGTCGGAATTCGCACCAGATAATCGGGACCGCCGAATGCGCCCCATTCATCCGAATACCCATCTTTGACAGCAAACAGAAGTTTTTCATCGACCACTGCCATTACGCTGGTCCAACGGATGATGTCGCCGCTAGAGGCAAGCACCTTTTCTGTTCCACTTCGTGCCTCGTCATGCATATGACCACCCTGAAAAGCAGCGACATGGAACCCGCCACTTGAAAACTGGGCGTCTGCCGAGTAGTTCATCTGCAACTGAAAATAGATATCTTCTGCATCCGCACTCGGCGATGTAAAAAACGTCACCTGCGGCGAGCAGTTGGCAGGATCTGGTTCATTGATCACCATTTCCCAATCTTCTTCGATTTTGTAAATCACGGACTCGTCGGCTGTGCAGGCCGAACTGGTCCAAGCAGCAAAGGCTGCAAACATCCCCCCGATGAATACTGAGCGTAACATCGGTTCATTTTCCAAAGAGTTGACAACAAAAGGCCACTCTTTCTCTTCGCAACCCATCGGCGGTCTGGCAATCCACCGCAAGGCGATGGACCCATAACTTTGCGTCCCGAACTCACGTTCGGTTTGCCTTTATCGTGAGTGATAAAGTGATATCGGGATCAGGAGAAGAAAAGGTGATTAGTCATTGGGAACAGTAGCTTGGTTGTCTGAGTGAAGTGGCCAGATTCGCCAAATCTTGAAAATTATTTGCCCCCAAATTCGACGCAGCATGCCGGTTGTAACGCCCATCTGGCCGTGGCATTTCAACCTTGGCACAAACAACGCCCCCTGCCAGGGCGGTCCAGTCAAAATACGTTTAAACGATAAGCGATCGATCAGAAACCATAGCTCGAGTTACCCAACACTCTCATCAAGTTGATCCAATCCCTGCGATACGCCGATTTCGGCTATCAATCCGCTGGACAAAACTGAGCATATAGCAGGAGAGCGCAAGTGCTCTTTTCAGCAATCGGTTTTCCGCTACCTCCAGACGCAGCGACTGGAATTGTGCTCGATACGCCAGCCCCATTCATGCAGCCTTAAAGAGGCGGCAATGGCGAAGCATGCTTGATCATCATGATCGAATATGACATCGACTTTCGAAATGAAATATCAGGCATCCGATTACCTGACACGGTATCTCCAACCTCTTCGCAGACAAGAAAGGCCACGTGATACGTCGCATCACGCGGCCCTTTTTGTGACTGCCTTAAGTCTTTTCATAAGACCTAATTTCTGCGTCGAATTTCGGATGACGCCCTTTCAGGTTGCCCAGACGATCTCGTCGCTGACCACTTCTTTACCAAGCGAATTGCAAACCGCCGTTACCAGCATGGAACGTTTGCCGATCGTTGGTTTGCAGGTTGTAACCAGCAAACAGACTTGTCCATCCACCACGGCTGTAGTTCAAGCCCGTGCCAATCACGGCCCAGTCGCGTCCCAAGCTTAGACCGCTGGTCGTGAATCCGGCGCCACCGACTTGGCCGTTTACGTTCGTGGTCGTATCGAGGAATTCATGCATCCAGTGGGCCGAAGCGTACGGCGAAACGTTGCCACCGATCATCGATCGAGATGGGCCCTGGAATGAACTGCCAACTAGGGCACGCAACGAGTGTTCGTTAACACCGTCCAAGTTCGCCGCGCCGAGACCTGTTTCGGAATGCCCGTCTTGGTGCAGCCAGATGTATTGCAGTCCGACATTGGGACGCAGCACGGTGCGGCCCCACTGAATTTCACGGCCACGTTCCAAATAGGTACCCAGTTGGCCTCCATCGAATTCACCGCGAGCCCCCGAGTCACGGGCGGTCCGGTAGTGATCGTAAGCCGCTGTTCCCGCCAGAATGTAGTAGTCGCCTCGGCAATCGCCACGACGCAAGAACGCACCAACTTGACCACTTTCGATATCGGCAGTGTCGCCATCGTCGGAGTCCACGTTCTGGTTGCTGTATCCGCCAAACATACCCAGCAGCGTATAGCGATCGACGTTGCGATAGATGCCCAACTGGGTGCCACCACTGCTGTAGTCCAATCCGGAAATGCCTCCTTGCGATCGCACATCACCGCCGACACCGTAGCCGCTGATCCAACCGCCCCATGGGTTGATTCGTGATTGACACTGCGCGTCACAGGCACTGCCACCAGCGACCGATGAACCGGATGCCACATAAGTTTCTTGATAGCCCACCAATGCGATCGCATCGTCGCGAGTCGGCATTGTCAAGGCGAGCGGCTGGTAACCACCGCTGAACCTTTGGGTCGCCGCAATGCTTTGCAATTGTTGGCTCAGCGAACGAAACGACGCGCTGCTGTTCTGAAAACCAACCTGCGCCGATGTGCCATTGATCTGCCCTGTCGTGCGATCTCTTAGCAACTCGAAGACAAGATTCTGCAAGTAAAAGGAACCGGAGCTCGGAAATGTAGCCGCAAAGAAATAGTCTTCATTGGCCAAGAAAGTGAACGGCGTTGATGGACGTTTATCGGTTCCAGTCTCGGCGGACTGAGCCGTGGCTGAAACCCCTGCGCCCGTGAACGTGAAATAGTTCCCAGCATCATTGCTGTTGTTGATATCGTATTGGGTCCAGCGAACCGATTGGTCGAACCTTAGTGTGAACGTATTTGGTTCGAAGTCGCTAAACTCCAGCCCGGATGCGCGATCGTGGAAATGGCCGAAAGGGCCTGGGTTAAAGAACTCTGCGTTAACCGTTCCCACTTGCTTGGTGAAACTACTCGCGAAGTCTTCGCTCTGATCGAACGTGATAGTCCCCTGGGCGCTCGCAGCCGAAGTCGCCATCAGCAGCGGCAACATTCGTAAAGCCTGGCCAGCCCACCGTCTTATTCTTCCATTTCTTCCTTGCGGCCGTTTCAATTTTGATTTTGCTTCCGTGCGTAGTTTCATTCTGAAGAACTCTATGGGCGATTGGATAACCGTATGACTGCTATCCTTCGGACCGAACCGATCTGGGAACAGAATGAATCAGTCTGACTCGGACTGCTTCACGAACGGGTCAATCCGCATGTACCGATCCAACAAGATTTGCCGATTCCGACTATCGAATCGGATGCACGCACGAACAGGTCCGAATCGGTCACGCCGAACCAGCCAGATATGTCGCTGCGGGCAATCATCAAACGAGAACGAACCTTTTAGGTTCTTCACGAAACAGAATAAGTCAGCGCGCATAAGCACTAAGCCGTGACGGCGTCCCGACGAGTGCCCAGGACGTTGCCGACGAATCGGGATAGGGGGAGCCCTCGCGGGCTCCCACACCACCGGGCATACGGGTCCGTACCACGGCGGTTCGGCTGGTTAAACGTTCTTGGCAGGTTGTTCCAGAAGCAGCGGGACGCCCAGTTCCACCAACACCCTGCCGGGCAAGGCGAAGTTCAGGGCTGGAGATCGGCTGTTGTGCCAGTTGCCTTTACGGCTGCCAGCGGTCTGCGCAGCAAGATCCTTGCCGACGCCCAGCGTCGTGAGCACTGCGATTCGGACGGAAGCCGAAACGGTTGTCCGAAAACGTTTCGTCCCACTGCGGTGAAAGCACCAGGAGAATCGCCTGCTGGACCACGCGGTCCACCGCCGTTGGAATGCCAAGCTTGCGCACTCCACCGTCGGGTTTGGGAATCTCCACTCGTTTCACTGGTTGGGGCCGGTACGTTCCCGAAAGAAGCTCGTTGGTGATCCGGCCGGCGTGTCGCTCGAAATACTTTTCGAGTTCCTTCACCGTCATGCCGTCCACACCGGGAGCGCCACCATTGGCAATGACTCTCGCCATCGCACATTCAAAGTTAAGCGGATCGCAGATGCGTTCCATCAACTTGTCATTACTTGTCGGGCTTTCAGTACTCAAGTCCGCCGCGATCGGCACGGTCCCTTCAACGGGGCCATCGGGAACTTCATCCCTACCCTCCGCCGCGAAGGTCAGCAGCAATTGTTGTTGCTGCGTTGTTGTTTTCTGCCGTTTGCCGTTCATGAGTTCTCGGACTTACTTGCCGCTCCGTTTACCCGGTTCATCACTGGGGACCGTTCGGGCCTTCGACGGGACTACGGTTCGGTTTATCTGTGGGAACGCAAGCGTTCCACGCTCCAGCTTTCGCTTTGGAGTGCCTTAAGACCCTCGCCGGTCTGCATCCGTCTACTACGCCCTCTGCTGACTTCTGACGCGCGATCACGGCTTCTTGCGAAGTCGTCAGTCCGGCCCGTAGCCCCCGTAACAATCGACTCGGGGCTATTCCAACCAGACACACGTCAGACCTCCCAGGTTAAGTTTCTCGACTTTCACCACGCACCCGCCGGATTTACAGAGCAGACCTTTGATGGATGGAGGACTTCGTCACTGTCGTGCGGACTCGTCCCATCTGCCATGCCTCTTATCCGATTCCTGTTCGTCGAGTCGTGGTTTTGCTACACGCTTCCTTCAGACCCCGCCTCGCGACGGATGCCCTTGCGCTTCGCTAGTCCTTCACCTCCATCAAGTTGGACAGGGGACTCGCACCCCCGAGTTGAGAAACATGCCTGGCAAACACAAAAAAAGACCCGCCAAGAATGACGGGTCTTCATTGATGTTTTGCAAAGCTTTCCGTGACGGCCGTCGGCCGCCGAAAGACAATAGTTGCCGCTCGCTACACACTCGACACTGGCAGCGCCGCGACAGGCGTCTCGCGTTTCGAGTCTAGACCAAGTTCTTGCGAACAGCCCATACCGCGGCTTGTGTGCGATCGCTGACACCGATCTTGCGAAGGATGTGCTGCACATGCTCCTTGACCGTTTCGTAGCTGATACCGAGCATCTTTGCGATCTCTTTGTTCGTCAGCCCCAGAGCCATTTGACGCAGAACTTCGCTTTCACGCTGGGTTAGCGGAACTTCGATGTCCTGGCTAAGTCGTGGCGTCGCAAGAGCCCCCGTGACCCGGCGAAGCTCTTCGCGAGTCCAGGCCGATTCGCCTGCGACGGCGGTGTTGAGTGACTCAATCAAACGTTCGCGAGTCGCCGATTTAAGAATGTAGCCCGATGCCCCCAACGCAACCGCTCGAGCAATGTAAGTCGGGTTGTCGTAGGCCGAAAACAGAACAATTGGCAGATCAGGATGATCAAGTTTCAGGCGTCCCAGAGCGTTAAGCCCATCGCCACCTTCCATTCGAATGTCCATCAATACAACGTCGGGAACCGACTTTTCAACCGCAGCCAAAGCCTCGGCCGCGTTCGTCGCTTCAGCGACGATCTCCAAGTCAGTCCCTTCCAGCATCAGCTTAAGGCCCATTCGGATGATCGCGTGATCATCAACAATCAAAATCTTCTTGCTCATTTCATTTCCAGTGGTAAAGAAAAGCCTCAGCGCACAGCTGGTTGCCTAGGACAAAAGCCCCGCGAATCATCTCGCATCAGCACTATGCCGCTATTCGATTGAACGGCAAAATGACCCCAAACCAATGAACCCACCCAGCTGCCGACTCAATGGCGACTCTCGCTGACTGGATCAAAAGGCAATGCTATTGGGAAAACCAAGTCCACATGGGTTAGAGGTTAAAGCAATCTACCGTAGTGGCAAGCGTCAAAGGCTCCACCACGAGGCACCAATTACTAAAACTTTCACAGTCTTGCCGACTGCGAAACCCACCAAAATGGCCGAACTACCGCGCATTGCAACACAACAACTCAACCCGGTGTACTTCACCTAACCCCTCTCCTCGTCAATTGTATCCTTTCAAATCCCGATACGCCCCCAAATGGTGGCAATTTCGCGGAAACTCGCAATATTTATGAGGACTTTTTGTCCGGATGCGCGTTTGAAACGGAAATTCGTTGATACAGCAACGGAAAAACCCCTCCGCAGAATTACTCATTCGTCCAGAAAGCGTGCTGCGAGTTGCGTACCAAAACACCGTGGTGTGCGATGTGATGCGCATCGATAGATGCCGCTCTGACTTCCAATCCACGTCGGCAATTCAATCGATGCAGGGCCCACTGCCGGCCGAGCCTCCGGACTCTGGACGGATGATGGTTAGGCGGCGATGCTACTAGAAGTAGCCTGCCTTTTGCTTGCCACCATGTCTCGAAACTGCAGACGCAAATTCTTAAGCCAGAAAATCAGATAAACGTTGGCAACGAAAGAGATCAGCAGCAATCCGTTGAACAGTGGCTGAGCGGCAACTTGCGGTGGGTCACTAAATCCCGACGATTGATTCGTCTGTCCCGATTGCAAATCAAAATTCACCGATGACCCCGCGGTTCCGCGAGCTTCGGACGTCTGTGATCCTCGCGACTCGGTTGCCGGCGGCCTCGAATTGACCAGGCTCTCTCGCGGGTACTGACTCGACGAATTAAAGGTCGGCCGCCCTGCGGCGATTGATTCGCGATCGTCTTCGCCATAGCGTGCCCCACCGATCGGTCCATTGGCCCAATTCGTTTGGCTTTGCCCGCCAAACTGGCCACTTAGATTTCGATCCGATGCACTGGCAAAGCTAGGCGACTGGAACTCCGGCGTTGGGAACGTTGATGGATTACTAGCCGACTCGCCAAATGGCGAAACTGGTTGCGATCGATACTGAGAAGCATCGGAACCTGCGTTTTCGAGTAAATACTCGTTAGGCATTAGCTGTCTGCGTGTGTCGTAGATTCGATTCTGTTCATCGACTGCCCACGCTCCCGCGGCCAATTGGGCCGCTGTTAAACGGCTGTCAGGCGTGGTTTGAGTGGCTTCGCGATACGTCAAACCATTGCCAGAAAGACTTGACCGAGACGAGTAATCGTTGCGAGTATCGCGACTGGTTACCGGTGGCTGCAATTGAGTCGGCGATTCTTGACGCTGGGCAAGCAACTGCTGCTCACGCCGTTGTTCTTCGAGCCGTTGTTTTGCAAGTCGTTGCTGCTGCTCTTGCAGCAAAAGTTCTTCCTGTTGTTGACGAGCTTGTTGGGCACGTCGATCCGCCATGATCTGGTCGTACTGAGACACGGCGGGGGTTCGGCTGTTCGTCGCCGACGAATTGGGCTGACCGTAGGAATTTGACGATCCGCCCACGCTATTTGGCGGCGCCAGGCCGGCGGGCGGACGACCAAAGGTATCGGTCGAGCGCAATCCGTTTGTTGAAAGTGTGTTCGCATTGGAAGCGTCCCGCGCGGCCGCAACGCGATCGGGATCTCCCCAATTATTATCGCGTTCTGTCGCACCTGCGGCCGTCGTTCCCCACGGCGATGCAGAATTTCCGGACCTGTCGTTTTGTCCCAACAACGGCGGCGCAGCAAATCCGGCATTTCCCCCCGCATTGCTTCTGGCGGCCGTACTGGCGGCTTGTGGCCGAGTCGATGGCGGAGGCACGAGGGCTGAACTGCGGGCGTCGGCAGTGGATGGCCCTGCGCCGGTGCCGCCCGATCCAAAGGCCTGACCGAGCGCTTGGCTGGTGCGGTCAGCGATCTCTCGCCCCGCTCGATCGATATTGGTTCGAGCGGTATTCGCGGCATCAGTTAAACTTGGCGTCGTTGGGAACGAGAAACCACCGCCTTGGGTACCCCCCTGCGGATCAGGTTTCATCGCCGTGGTTTTCCCGGCCGTATTTTTCATCGGCACTTTCATCGACGGCGAAACCGAAGCCATTTCGGGGATCGCAATCGACGTCGCATCGGAATTTGCGACAAAGTCACTTTCGACGGTTGCAGAGGGCATTTTGTGAGGCAACAGGCCGTCACCAACTCGGATGACGATCTTCGTCACGCGACCGCGCACGGCCGGATCGACCACGCTGCTGATCTCGCCGATCCGCTGTAATTGATCTACCTCCGACGATGGAACTTGGACAATGTACTGAACACCATCCGCATTCTCATCGGGTTGCCATCCGTACGTGATCCCCATGCCCATGGCGGCGATCATCATTAGCACCGGGACTCCGCCCATCGCTGTATCCTTCAGTGACGTTTTGGAACTGGGGGAGTTTAATGTGCCATCCGCGCAGCCTCTCCCTCAGGTTTCACGACAATCCTAACCGTCGACCCGCGATCGGGTAAAGAGAGATTCTGTGGGCAATTGGCACAGTGGAACGCGGCGGCGCAAAGCTGCAGAGTCTGGGCCGCCTAGGCGGTCACCACGTCGCCCCTAAACCGGAACACGGCATTCAATGCTGGCCGGCAAGCAAGTGACATTCGCGGCCAACACTAAATCAGTTTTTTCAACCGATCGATCGCACCAATCAAAGCATCCGCCGCCCGATCGATCTGGACCATTGTATTGAAACGACCGATCCCGAACCGCGCACTGCGACGAGCCTCAGATTCGCTCAGCCCCATTGCTATCAACACATGACTGGGCATTGGATCGACGTTGCTGCACGCCGATCCAGTACTGAACGCAACATCCGGGGCCGCCGCCATCCAGGTTTCGCCCTCAACCGAGGCAAGCCGCAAATTCAGGTTTCCCACCAACCGTTCGCTACCATCGAGACTCGGTCCATTCAGTTCAACACCCTCGATTCCGCCGCGAAGGCGATTCCAAAAACGATCCCGCATAGCAAGCACGCTGGCTCGATCGGATTCCATAGATTGACTGCAAATCTCGAGAGCACGCGTCAATCCGACTACCATCGCCGGAGCCATCGTGCCGCTACGCAGTCCCCGCTGTTGCCCACCACCCACAATTTCGGGACGCAGCCGAACTCGCCGATTGCCGCCGCCAACGACCAACAATCCGATCCCTTTGGGACCGTAAAACTTGTGCGCCGACCCGCTAACCAAGTCGATGTCGGCCGCGGCAATGTTGATCGGTATCCGCCCGATCACCTGCGTTGCATCACAGTGAAAGAGAGCACCATGCCGGTGAGCCAATTCGGCGATTTCATAAAGCGGCGCGATCGCGCCGACTTCGTTGTTGGCTGCCATCACTGAAACGATCACGGTGTCATCGTCAATTGCATCGGCCAATCGATCCAGATCCACCACGCCCGCCTTCGGCGACCCCGCCGGGATCACAGGGACCACCGTGACGCGGAATCCGTCGCGTTTCAAATCTTCGCATACATCCAAGACGGCTGGATGCTCGGTCGCCACGGTCACGATGTGCCGCCGTTTTTGACGCGGGTGCAGACACACGCCACGGATCGCCAAGTTATTTGCCTCGGTCGCACCGCTGGTGAATACCATCGTTTCCGGCGAGGCACCAATGAGCTTAGCGACCGATTTCGTCGAACGATCGATCGCATCCGCGGCAGCAACACCCGCACGATGACCGCTGTGCGGATTTCCATAGTCTTGGGTCAGCCATGGCAGCATTGCCTCGACGACCAGAGGATCGCAGATCGTTGTCGAATGATTGTCCAGATAAATCATCAGCGGTGGACTAACGGTAAAGAGCGTCGATCGCCAACTGACTCCACGTTTCCAGCCCGTCACGCTCGGACTTCAACGTTTCGACGGAAACAAATCCGCCGTCGGCTAGATCAGCTTCGTTGCTTTTCACATCGGGCGTTTTCAAAACAAACCGATGAACGACCCCAACATGAACTTTGCCGACGTCGTTCGATGGATCATAGATCAGGCCTTCCTGAGTTTCATCGTAGCCTGATTCTAGTTGGATTTCCTCCGCCAATTCTCGGTGCATTCCCGTTGTGTAGGGATCCGCACCACCGGCTGCGTCTTCTTCGCTGATGTGGCCGCCGATGCCGACGCTGCGCTTCGCATGCAAGCGTTTCTCGCCTGATCCACCGCCACGCGTGTAGGTAAACAAGTGAACGACTCCGTCGGCGTCTGTCCATTGCAGCAACACGTAGGGGATCAGTTGCTTGAACGAAGGGTCCGTTTCCATGGTGCTACGAGGATGAAACGTCAACTGGTCACTGGCCAAAATCGGCTTCAAAAACCGATCCAAATCGGGCTCAAACCCGGCGATCGTGCCGATGGAGTCGATGACGGAAGCAGGAATGACCAGGATGTGTTCTTCTTTGCCCGACAAGTCGTTGGCTCCGGTTGCAAGTGCGATGGTGCGATGAATCGTAAGCCGATAGTTGATCGTATCAGCCACGAAGCTCAAGTAGCCGTCGCCACTCGTTCGTCAGCCGGCCGCTATCCCGATCATCTCCTCACCTTCCGCCAATCAAGTCGCGTGAATCCGATCGAATGCGTCGCCATCGACGTCAAACGAATCCCGGTAACCACGACCACCAATCGTGCCGATCACCTCAAGCAGTATCCCTGACGGCGTCGCTTGCTGAGTCACCTGTGCTTGCGTTGCCGATGCTTGCGTCGACAGCCGAGCAGGTTTCGGCAATTCAGGAACAGCAAACTCAATCAGCTCTCCTTCCACTCGGCAGGAACCTAATTTCAAGCTCACCGTTTCGCTCGGCAAATCCTTGTTCTCGGCTCCCGTTTGCATCTTGTCACTTGGTGGAATGGCCCAGCGAACTTCCAAATCAACGGCATCAGACGGTACTCCCGACGCCAATCCACCCGCAACCTTCAATCCCATCGTGTCGTCGATATCGCTTGGCAACCACAGCGTTCCCACTCTCCGCTGGGTCACAAAGGCGTATCGCCAGCCGAAGAAAATGAAGACTGCGGAAATCGCCGCCAAGACCATCGACACGATCGCCCCCCACTGACCCGCACCGATGCCGACCATGGCAATCGTCACGGCGGTGGCAAACGAAACCAGATGCAGGATCAATATCCACAGCCACGCGCGCCGCGTTCCAGCATGCTTGGACACCAATCGCCATCGCCCTCGAACGACTTTGGGCGGTGCGGCGGCCGATAAATAACCGAGCCCAGCAATACCGACACTGCCATGCGTCACCAAAAACAACAGCGCGAACCCAAGGCTTCCCGATTGAATCCGACCATCCAAAACGGCTTCCGACGGATTGCTAGGGTTGACCAGGCACGTCATTGAACCGGCTTGGTTGGCTTGCGACAATTCGCGATACAGTTGACGCGGATACTTATCGCTACTGGATCCCATTTCGAAAAAGCTGACTCGTTCGCTAATAAAGTCTCGGGCACCAAACTGGTACCGATACCGGCACTTGAGCCGATAGGACGCCCCGTCAGAATCTCGATGCTCGTCCACCTCCAACATCTCGGCAGTCGCCGGAACCGATTGCCAGTGCAGACCGCCGAACCACTCAGCGAGCCCTCGCAAGGTGATTCCCCCCAAAAACAATCCGGCGATCGCAAAGATGCCAAAGAAACACAATCCGACAGTGCGCTGCATTGGCTTTCGACTCTCTATCAACTCGTACTTGATCGCCGGCTTTCGAAGATATTCCGACTGGACGCACACATTGTACCGACCGACTCGTTACGACTCAGACGCTTGATTCCTGGATTTACGAGCCACGAATCGGCCATGCCCTAACGTTCCGGTGAACTGTCCGTCCCGGGCACTGACTTGTCCACGACACAAAACAACCGCCGGCCGACCAGCGATTTCAAAGCCTTCGAATCCGTCGTAATCCGTATTCATCAAGTGAGTTTCCGCACTGATCGTGCCACGGTACTCGGGATCCCAGATGACCAGATCGGCGTCGCTGCCAACCTGCAAAGTTCCTTTGGTCGGATACATACCGAAAAGCTTGGCTGCGTTGGTGGATACCAGTCGCACGAATTGCTGCAACGTGATCCGTCCCGTCAAGACTCCATGCGTGTAAAGCAGCGTTGCCCGGTGTTCGACCGACGGGATACCGTTGGGGATCTTTGTGAAGTCCGATTCCGGCGGTTTGCCCATTTCTTTTTGAATGACAAAGTCAAACGGCGCGTGATCGGTCGCGACCGTGGCAATCACATCCGACTCGATCGCATTCCACAAAAACGCTTGATGGGAAACGTCACGAAGCGGCGGACTCATGACGTACTTTGCCCCTTCGAAATCCGGTCGCTCAGCGTAAGTTTTATCCAGAACCAAATGCGGAATCACCGTCTCAATCGCAACATCCACCCCACGAGCCTGAAACTTCTGAGCCGCCTCAACGGCCGGCTGGCACGACGTGTGAACGATATATCCGCTCGCTCCGGTCATTTCCAAGAACGTGCAAAAATGATGCACGCCCTCGGCTTCGACTTCGACCGGGCGTGAGGGTTCGTGGTATTCCGGACCAAGGTTTCCGCTGGCCACCAACTCGGATTGCAACGAAGCAACCAACTCTGCGTTTTCACAGTGGGCCGTTACGATAACACCCAATTCTTTTGCCAATCGGCAGACTTGAAACAGTTCAGAATCCGTGACGCTGAAGGCTCCTTTATACGCCAGAAACACCTTGAACGACTGAATGCCATCTTCGGCGATCTGGCGAAGCTGATCTTTGACCGTCGAATCGAATCGCGTCACACCCATGTGAAACGAAAAATCACAGGCCGAAACTCCGACGGCTTTGCTCTTCCATAACTGATAAGCATCGATGGGTTCATCGTCGCGAGCTGGACAGCACATTTCGATCAACGTTGTCGTGCCACCGACCAACGCGGCACGGCTCGCCGAATCGTACGTGTCTTTTGCACAGGTTCCCATGAACGGCAGGTAGACATGGACGTGCGGATCGATGAAACCTGGGAACACATACTTCCCCGCAGCGTCGATCACTTCAACATCATTCTCCGCTGCAATCGATGGTTCGATTCGAACAATCGTTTCACCATCAACCAGAATATCAGCCACATAGTCTTGGTCGGCAGTGATGATGCGACCATTCTTGATCAGAAGATTCAAGGATTATCCTGCGTTGTCGAAGTAAACGAAGCGGTTTGGGGGGCGGCACAGATCAATCACGGAACAATCACGGAATCCTTGCGATGTCGCCGCGATCCGTCGCGTTGGTACGCACAGCTTAACATGAAGTGGAAAAACACGGTCGGGCCTCGTCGCCGAGTTGTTTGCAAATATGGCCTTAGTATTCATCGTGAAATGGGCTGTCGCGTTCGTTAGAATTCAACGGCAGCCTGAAATCGCTGAAAACAGACAATTCTGACGTCCGTGGTGTGAATCGCTCGCACCGCTGGCCCCCAACGAACTCATTTCCAATCGCTCTAGAGTCTTTCATGACACCTTCTCACTTGATCTGCTGCGTCTACTTACTGGCTGGATCACTGACGTTCAACTTGACGCTCGCCACGGCCGCGCAACCGAACTTTGTGATTTTGATCGCCGACGATGTCAGCTACAACGACCTGGGGTGTTATGGCAGCCTCGATGCTCGCACCCCCAAAATCGATGCTCTTGCCAAGCAAGGTGTGCGTTTCACCAATGCCTTTTTAACCGCCAGTAGTTGCAGCCCCAGCCGAAGCAGCATCATCACCGGACGCTACCCGCACAACAACGGACAAGCCGCCGAGTTGCATCAAGCGATCTCAGGGCACTTGCCTTCGTTCACCGGAACCTTGCGTGACAACGGATACTTCACGTGTCTGGCGGGCAAGCATCACATGACCTGGGACGACACGCCAGCCGGCGAGACCAAGCCGACCGAACCGTTCGACAAAGTCTTTCCACCGAACGAACCCGGCAACTCGGGCGGTCATGCGAACTGGATCAATGCAATCGAACAGCGTCCCCAGGACCAACCATTCTGTTTTTGGTTTGCTGCACTGGACGCGCATCGTGATTGGGATGGCGACCGACAATGGGACGAAGCTTTGTACGGCCCAATGCACGATCCGAGCACGCTCCATTTGCCGCCAGCGTTCGTCGATACGCCACAGACTCGCCAGGACTTTGCGTCGTACCTGAACGAAGTCACTCGATTTGATCACTTTGTCGGACGAGTCGTCGACCGTTTGAAAGCCGACGGTACTTTTGACAACACGTACATTTTTGTTCTGGCAGATAACGGACGTCCGTTTCCTCGCGCCAAGACACGACTGCACGACGATGGGATGCAAACATACCTGGTCGCCACGGGACCAACGATCAAACATCCCGGTGCCACCTGCGATTCGCTTGTCAGTGTGATCGACATCGCGCCCACAATCCTGGAATTAGCCGGTGCAGCAAAGCCAAACAGCTTCCAAGGCGTATCGATGCTGCCGCTGTTCGATGACCTAACGGCCTCCATTCGCACGCATGCGTTTTCGGAGCACAACTGGCATGACTACGAAGCTCTTGCCCGCAGTGTGCGCGACGGTCGCTGGTTGTTGATCCGAAATTTCCGTCCCCAACTCGCAATGCAAGGACCGGCCGATTCAGTTCGCAGTCCGACGCACCAAGCGTTGCGATCGGCCGCCGCATCGACAGAGTCATTGACGCCAATCCAGGCGGACGTGTTGGCCGCACCGCGACCAGAAACCGAACTCTACGACACGACAGGCGATCCGCACCAAGTTCACAACCTCGCCGGCGATCCAGCGTACGCCGCGATCGAATCGCGTCTTCTCAAGACACTTGAAACGTGGCAAGAAAAAACAGGCGACGACGCCCCAGAAACGGTCACACCCGACTTGTTCGATCGCGACACCGGTGAATCCCTGGGCCTCGGAAAAGCAAACGCCGCCCAACTCCGACAACCCTATCCAGGATATCGAAATCACGCCGACACAATCAACAATCCAGGGCTTAGGCACCACAACCGTAATTGAACCAAAGGGCGTGAACCAAAGGGCAGGATCAATGCCGATCGATGCGCTGAGCTCAGTCTTCTTGAAGCCCGTTTTAAATTGGATGTCGGATGAGAGTGGCGACCCAATGGGTTCGAAACCGCGACGGGGAATAATTCCGGTTATGATCACCAAAACCATCCCTTCTTTTCACTTTGCCAGCTGGAATCCCCTGATGAACTTCCTACCTTTCATCGTGAGCGTATTGATTGCCGGAGTCACGATTTGCAGTCCAGTTTCGGCCGAGCTCACGACCTATACCCAGAACTTTGAACGGATGACGACAGCCGATTCCGATGATGACACCGGAAATCCAAACGACATCGCTGCCGATGGTTGGACCGGATTCGCTGCCAATTGGCTAGGCGAACCCGCTGATCGAACTCAAAATGACAAGGCGCCGCTGTTCAGTTACGGAACCTTTCCCGCCCCCAACGGGGGACCAGGATTTTCGGGTATAGCAGACAACGCATCCCAAGATGGACAAGGTACTGGGCCACAGGGCGCCCGACACCTCAACATCTACAATGACTACAACGAAGTAAAAGCCCACGGGAGTAATAAATTTTGGCTCGATGCAATTGTGTTTCGAGATAACCCTGTCGCAGTCGGAGATAGCGGGAAGACGTGGGATTTCAAGTTTGATTACAAGGCTAACGCCGCGAAAGGCGGAACGCTCTCACCGGGCGGGAAGTCGAAGACGTTTGCGTTCGTGAAGGTATTAAAATCAAGCGACAATTCTTATGGAACCATGGCCGCTTTTGAATTTGAAACAACCTCCGCAAGCAAATCAGATTGGGCAAGTCACACGATCAGGATCCCCATTCGCAAGGAATTTGAGGGAGAGCTTTTGCAGTTTGGATTTCGTTCGGAAGCCCAAAACGGGGAGCCATCAGGTGTGTTGTATGACAACATCAGCTTTCGCAAGGCAGTGGAAGAACCCACGCCCGGCAAAAAGTAAAATCAACCAAGTCGCCCTGACGTTCTGAATCGCGGCAACCTGCGCGAGAGCTGAATCAGATGGCGTTGCCTGCAATTCGGTTTTCGCCCAACCGGGCAAACCGCGCGGTGACAAGAGTTGGGTCGAGCCCATTGCGAGTTGTCTCAATTTTGAATCGACAATCCAGCCACGTGGCCCTAAACGCGTTCCTTACCCAAGACCGATCACAAAAAGGACCGCTCTCTTTGACTGGACCAAGAAAAATGATCCTGATAAAAACGTTGCTAGCCGTGACTGGCCTGTTTGTTTCGGGGCTCGCGACCGCAGGTGAGCGTCCTAATGTTCTGCTGATCGTGGCCGACGATTTGAATTGTGCGATTGGTCCTTACGGCGACCAGGCCGCGATCACTCCGAACTTGGACCGGCTTGCTGAACGAGGCTTGGTTTTCAAAAACGCTTATTGTCAGCAGGCGGTTTGCAATCCGTCGCGATCGTCGTTTCTGACGGGTTTACGGCCAGACACGGTTGGGGTCGACGACCTGCGAAAGGGATTTCGTGACACGGCGGCTGGCGGCGAGACTCTGATCACGCTGCCGCAGCATTTCAAAAACCATGGCTATTTCTGCCAAGACATCGGCAAGATTTTTCACAATATGAGCGAAACTCAGGACCGTCGGTCGTGGTCCATCGACGAGGTCCTGCATAAGGGGACGCATGCTGCCGACACGGTGTACACCAATACGCCGGCGGCACTGCGGAAGGTCAAGATTACTAAAGCACCCGTCACCGAATCACTCGACGTACCTGACACGGCTTATCGTGACGGTCAGATCGCCAACTTGGCTGCCGCGATGCTGCGCGACTACCCGGCCGATGGCCAGCCATTCTTTCTTGCGGTTGGATTCTGGCGTCCCCATCTGCCGTTTGTGGCACCCAAGAAGTATTGGGACCAGTTCGATCCCAAGCAGATTCCATTGCCCGAACCCGCGATCGCCCCCGTCGATGTCCCGGCCATTGCGATGCACGATTCGAGAGAGATTCGCGGTTACGGCGGGACTCCAAGCAACCGGGCTTTCACCACGGAAGAAATCCGACACTATCGTCACGGATACTACGCATCGATTTGTTTCATGGACGCCCAGATCGGCGAGATCTTGGACGCACTGGATGAAGGCGGTCATCAGAATGACACGATCGTCGTCTTCACGTCGGATCACGGATTTCACATCGGCGAACAATCGCTGTGGGGCAAAACTAGCAACTTTGAACTGGACGCCAGAGTACCACTGATTGTGGCTGATCCCGTCCATCCATCCGGACACGGCAAAGCAACCAATTCGCTCGCCGAACTGGTCGACCTTTACCCGACATTGGCATCACTGGCCGGAAGCGATGGTGATCTCAACAAGCAGCTCGAAGGCGAAAGTTTAGCTCCGGTGATTGCTACGCCCATGGCGTCAGTGAAGGACGCGGCATTCACCCAGCATCAACAACCTTTCTACGGCCCGGAAACAAACTGGAAAGCCTGGGGCTATTCGATACGCACATCCGCGTGGCGTTACACAGAATGGCGAGCCATCGATGACGGCAAGGTCATCGGGCGGGAATTGTACGACCACACCAACGATCCCCTTGAATCCAGGAACGTTGCCGCTTCCTACCCGGACGTGGTTGATACTCATTCGGCGAAGCTCGCAAAGCAGTTTCCTTTTTAAGCGAGCGGCGAGTCAATTGCAAATGACTAAGCGGGGCCATGGTGTCTTGGCCCTGCGCTGCCCAAAAAAGGTAACCCTTTCCTAACCGACCAATTCGTCAGACTGCTTGACGAACTCATCACCGTCCCAATGTTCATCGCGTAGCAGTCCGGCCTTTTCCCTTGCCGCCGCTTTGCGGGCCTTCGCCTTGGCTTGACGTTCGACAAGGTCGGTATGAGTGGTGATGTAAGGCAATGACTTGCCTTTGAAATCATCGATCGTTTCAAAGCCATGACGCTGCATGAACGCCAGTAACTGATCGGACATTTTTTGGACCAACTTGTATCCGTGCAACATCACGCCGGTGCAAACCTGAACTGTATCGGCACCCAAAAGAATGAACTCGGCCGCGTCCTCACCGGTTTCGATTCCACCGATGCCGGACAACGAACGGCCGGGAAATTCATCTCGAATCAGCGTGGCGATTTCCATGTTCATCCGCAGCGAAATCGGCTTGATCGCCTTGCACGAATATCCGCCGGGCGTGCTGTAACCTTCCACCGTTGGCATCGGACGCAGCGTATCCAAATCGACTCCGATGACGCTTCGAATCGTGTTGATCGCCGAGATCCCATCGATGCCCGCCGACAAACAGGCACGCGAGACATCTTCGATGCTGGTCACATTGGGCGTCATCTTTGCCCACACTGGCAACTTGGTTGCAGACCGCACCCACGTACAGACTTCGTGCAGGATGTCTGGATTGACGCCCATGGCCGAACCCATTTTGCGCTCGGGCAATCCATGCGGACAGGAAAAGTTGCACTCGAACATGTCGACGCCGGCTGCTTCGCAGCGCTCGATCATTTCGAACCAGCGATCTTTGTTGAACTCTTCCATGACCGAGGCAATCAAGACCCGGTCGGGATGTTGGTCCTTGATTTTTTTGAATTCGTCAAGCCACTGGTCAAACGGCATCGTCGAAATCAGTTCGATGTTTTCCCAGCCATAGGGTTGCCCGTCGCTTCCTTTGAGCCGCCCATAGCGGGGAGCGACGTTGATGATTTTAGAAGCATCGAGGCTAAGTGTTTTTGCGGACGCTCCCCCCCAACCATCGGCAAATGAGCGGCATATCACTCGCGCATTGGTCCCCGGCGGCCCCGACGCGATCACGAAGGGGTTGGGGAAGGTGACGCCATTGACGGTCGTTTCCAGGGTTGGCATGGGGTTCGATTCTCTGCAATTTGTTCATTTCGGCCGCAGTCGGTTGTACCAACTGCGGCCTCTAGTCTACACCGCCTGTGGCAAAGCCCCCCATGGGCCGACCAGCTCTACAGATCCGTAATCGCGTCGTACGTTTCAGGGCGACGGTCGCGGAAAAACTGCCAGGTATTGCGAACATCGCGGATCAGATCCAAATCCATGTCGGCGATCACAATGTCCGTTTCAGTGCGTTTTTCGCTCTGGGCGATGAACTGGCCGCGGGGGTCACAGAAATAGCTCTGACCGTAGAATTCGCCAATATTCCACGGTGCTTCAAGACCGGGCCGATTGATCGCTCCGACAAAATACTGATTGGCGACCGCGTGAGCCGGTTGTTCAAGTTTCCACAGATACTCGCTCAATCCCGCCACCGTTGCGCTGGGATTGAACACGATTTCCGCTCCACCCAATCCGAGACAGCGAGCGCCCTCGGGAAAGTGCCGGTCGTAGCACAGATAAACCCCGACCTTGCCGACCGCGGTATCAAACACCGGATAGCCGAGATTGCCGGGACGAAAATAGAACTTTTCCCAAAACCCGGGTTCGCAGTGCGGCAGATGCATTTTGCGAAACTTGCCGAGGTAGGAACCATCGGCATCAATGACGGCGGCAGTGTTGTAATAGACGCCCGTCATGTCTTCTTCGTAGACCGGAACGACCATTACCATTTTGTGCTTTTTGGCCTGCTGCATCATCAACTGGATCGTCGGCCCGTCGGGCACCCGTTCAACCATGCTGTACCATTTCATGTCCTGTTCGGCGCAAAAGTACGGGCCATAGAACAGTTCTTGCAAACAGCAGACCTGAGCCCCTTGCCCGGCGGCATCGGCGATCAACTCAATATGCTTGTCGATCATCGCTTGCTTGATCTTTGCCGGCTCGGACGTGGCCGGTTCGCAAAGTTTGGTTTGAATCAAAGCGCCTCGCACCATTCGCGACATCTAAACGTCCTCAGACTGACAAAACAAGGGTTTCGGGTTGGTTCACGCAGAATAGCGAAGCTTAACACGAAGCCATTCCGCCTGTAACTCGTGCCGAGGCGAGCTGGCTAAGGCATCGAGTTCAGCGTATCAAGTCAACGCGTTTTGGTCACCGCATGATCGGCCCGATCCGACACAACCCGTCCCAGGATTTGCGACCTACGGATCGGTCCAAAGTCGCGACTGTCGATCGAGATGGGCACGTTGTCGCCAAGGACAAAGTACTCATGTTCATCAAGTGTCAGCGGATAGATGCTGCGGTCGTCGCGGCGGCGGATTCGATAGAGAATCGGGCGATCGATTGACAAACTTGCCACCGCTGCCGAACCCGACACCAACCGGATCGCAACGGGCGACTCCGGTGCAACGACCGGTAACAAACCAGCATACGTTTTAGCATTGATGCTATCGGGCCTCGCTTCGAATGGTGAACCGGAAACCAGACGGACATCTACGTAGGTTTGACGGTGCGAAACGACTCGTAAAATCGCTTCCTTAGAAGCTTCGATGACCTCGCCGCGAACGATCAGTTGGCTGACTGGCTCGAGCGGCCGAGCAAGCCCTAAATTGACGCTATAATCATCCCATACCGGACTCGGACGACCGTGGTCGTGGACGCTTTGGTGATAATAGACGCACCAATCCGGATCGCTGGCGTCGAACTGCCAATGACGATCGGGGGTGCGGGCGCTGGGCAGCCAGTGTGACTTTTGGCGGTGGTCATCCAGATCGACGGGCAGCTCTGCCTCGCTGAGAATCGGTTGTTCGCCGACCAGGATCTTGAGTCCGTCCAGGCTGACTGTCTCGCCTGGAATGGCGACGATCCGTTTGATGTTACGACGACCGTCTCGGATGAATGCGACCAAGTCATGTCGCTGGTACGCAAGTGCCGGTTGGACTTCGACTTGATCTTGAGGATTTCGGCTGCTTGCTCGTACCGGATTTCCGCAGTGCCAGCACTTCCCATAATCTGCTTGAGACGTGTCCACGGGCCAGACGAGCCCGCAATCCGGACAGGATACTTGCCAGGTTTCGCCCAGCAGCGTGGGGGCCATCGACGCGCCCTCAATTGCAAAACGGCGTGATCCTGCCGACTTTGATCGTAAAATCGCAGCCGTGACTAGCAAAACCGCCACCAGGAGGACGACTAACACCAACTTGACGATTCGACGCGATTGGCCCTGATCTAACAACAAAAAAAGCTTCCCGCTATACTTCCCCATCGCTGTCGGCACCCGATGCCGGCTCGCCGATCCATTGTAGCGTTCGTTGACCTGTGACTCATTGACCTGTGACCCGTTGACCTATGACCGAATCGACCTCATCCGTTTCTGAACGCACTTCGCCAATCGCCACCCGAGGACGAATGGGCCGAGTTGCGGGGGTTCGCGTCGCTGCCACAGGATCGTACGTCCCTGACCAGATTGTCACGAACGAGGACTTGGCGGCGCTGGGATGCGACAGTGAATGGATTGTGCGGCGAACCGGAATTCACCAGCGCCGCCGTGCAGCCGACGACCAGGCAACCAGCGATCTGTGCTACGAAGCCGCGATCCGTTGCATGGACGAAGCCGACGTCAAAGCCGACGACATTGACTTGATCATCGTCGCCACAATCACGCCTGACCATCAGACACCATCAACCGCATGTCACCTGCAGCGTCGACTCGGTGCGACGGCGCCGGCGATGGATGTCAATGCAGCCTGCGCGGGATTCATGTACGCGATGATTACCGCAGCACAATTCATCGCGGCCGGAAACAACAAGTGCGTGCTTGTCGTCGGCGCGGATTTGATGAGCCGCACCGTTAACCCCGATGACAAAAAGACTTACCCACTATTTGGCGACGCTGCCGGCGCGGTGCTACTGATCGCCGATGAAAAAAACACCGAGGGCATTCTGTCCTATCAAGTTGGCAGCGAAGGTTGCGGCGGCGACATGCTATGCATTCCCGCCGGTGGAACACGCACACCGCTTACACCAAAAATCTATGACGATGGACTGCAATACTTGACGATGGACGGCCGCAACGTCTTCAAATGGGCGGTTCGAGTATTCGACGAAAGCGCCAAGAACGTTCTGGCCGACGCCGGTATCAAGTCCGAACAACTGTCGATGGTGATCCTGCATCAAGCCAACCAACGGATCATCGACTCGGCAGTTTCAGATCTAAACGTCTCGCCTGAAAAAGTCTTCGTCAACCTGGACCGATACGGCAACACGTCGGGCGCCAGCATTCCACTGGCGATCGACGAAGCCGTCCGCGGTGGAAAGATGAAACGCGGCGACCTGGTGCTGCTTTGTGGTTTCGGCGCCGGCCTGGCCTGGGGCACGGCGCTGATGCGTTGGTAGGCAATCGGCTGGTCGGTTTCGTTTCGAAGCTTGAAACGATACCGATAACCAAACGGGTGCCCTTTAAAACAAACGGTTCAGTCCGTTCAGCGCGGCCACTCGATACGCCTCGGCCATCGTTGGATAGTTGAACGTCGTTTCAACAAAGTACGTCACGGTATTCTGGCCGCCCGGCTGACTCATGATCGCTTGGCCGATGTGCACGATCTCGGACGCGTTGGCACCAAAGCAATGCACGCCGAGAATTTCCAGCGTGTCACGATGGAAAAGCAGCTTCAGCATGCCGGTCGTTTGCCCAGTGATCTGAGCACGCGCAAGGCTCTTGAACTGAGCTTGGCCGACTTCGTACGGAATGCAGGATTCCGTCAACTCGCGTTCCGTCTTGCCAACGCTACTGATTTCAGGACTGGTGTAGATTCCGGTGGGGATATCGTGCAGTCGCAGGTTACCATCGGCTTGACCCAAGATGTGCATGCCGGCGGCTCGCCCCTGGGTGTAGGCGGCGCTTGCCAGTGATGGAACACCGATCACGTCGCCAACCGCATAGATATGCGGAACGACGGACTGAAAATGCTCATCGACTTGGATCTGTCCGCGGTTGTTGGCGACGACTTCAAGATTTTCGAGTCCCAGATCGTCTGTATTTCCGCTGCGCCCGTTCGCCCACAGCAGCACGTCGGACTTCACTCGCTTGCCGCTTTTTAGTTCCAAGACGACTCCGTCGGGACCGCCTTCGATCGATTCCAACGTTTCATTGTGACGAATCACAACACCCTGATCTCGCAAATGATAAGAGATCGCATCAATGATTTCGTCATCGAGGAACTCCAACAATTTACCGCGAGTATTGATCAGATTGACCTTGATACCCAGGTTTCGAAACATCGATGCATACTCAACGCCGATCACTCCGGCGCCGTAGACGCACATCGATGTCGGCTTCTCTTTCATGCCGAGAACCGTGTCGCTTTCAAAGATCCGTGGATGTTTGAAATCGACGTTGGCTGGTCGAAACGGTCGTGATCCTGTTGCGATCACAAAGTGCTTTGCCCGAATGGGCTCGTCACCGTCGATCGAAACCGAGTGATCGTCGACGAAGCGAGCTTGCCCATGGTAAACTGGAACGTTATTGCGATCGTAAAACGATTGCCGCATCGTGACTTGTTGACCAATAATTGACTCGGTACCACGTCTCAACTGTTCCAGAGTCGGCGTCGTCGTGATGCCCATTTCACGCAGCGCCGGATTCTTCAGCGCCGTCATTGTCGATGTAATCGCGTATCTCAGTGCCTTACTGGGAATGGTGCCCCAGTGGGTGCACCCACCGCCGATTTGGCGATACCTTTCAGCCACACCGACTCGCATGCCGTTTTTGGCGCATTGCATCGCGGCCCCTTCACCCCCGGGGCCGGTGCCGATAACAAACAGGTCGTAGTCAAAGTTGGAATCGTTCATAATGTTTCGCTGACCTCTCGTGCCTTAAACTAAAAGTCTGTTTTTACGATGAAGATCGCCTGCGTCCAGACCGATGTCGTATTTGCTAATCTGCAAGCCAACCTCGAACGTGTCCTCAAATGGATCGAACTGGCAGGTCGTGCTCAGGCAGATCTAGTGGTTTTCCCCGAGTGCATGCTATGTGGATACAGCTACGAAAGCCGCGACGAAGCACTCGAACAAGCTGTATCGGTCGACGATCCCGTATTCTCGACGATCGCCGCAGCGGCCGCCGCTAACCAGTTGAACGTGACAATCGGATTCCTTGAAGTGCACGGCGACCGACTGTTCAACGCATCGGCACTGATCGGCTGCGGCGGGCCAGATCGTGCCGGTAACGAAGTCCCCGGCGGCGTGATCGGTGTCTATCGTAAAATTCACTTGCCACAGCTCGGCGTGGACCAATTCGTGGACCGCGGCGATATTCCCTATCGAGTGCTCGGCGCCGGTGACGTGAATATCGGCTTGGCAATCTGCTACGACTGCTCGTTTCCCGAACCCATGCGAATTCTTGGCATGGAAGGCGCCGACGTGATCGCGCTTGGCACCAACTGGCCCGTGGCAGCGATGCGAACGGCGGAAATTGTGCCTCCGGCGCGAAGCATGGAAAACCACCTTTTCTTTGTCGCAGCCAATCGAGTGGGCACCGAGCGTGGATTCGAGTTTTGTGGTCGCAGCTCGATCTGTGGGCCCGATGGCGTGGTCTTGGTCTCAAGCCACGACGATGAAGAAACCATGCTGCTGGCCGACATCGATCCCGCTCAAGCTCGCAACAAACGGATCGAACGCACCGCCGGCAAGCATGTCATTCACCGCATGAACGATCGCCGCCCCGAATTCTATGACAAGATTTCGCGGCCCAATTGAATTGCAATTTGGTCGCGAACGCGACCTGCATGCTGGACGAACTCGATCGATGCCAGATCATCAAGCGTGACCGAAGTGGGATAGCCGTCGCGAATGATCCGCTCGATCGCACGATCAAGCTTGTCCGTCCAGCGACTTCTCGGATTCACTGCTTCTAACTGGCCAGACGGAATGGGAACCCGAAGTCGCAAACATGCAGGCCCGCCGCCGCCCGACATGCTTTGTCCCAGATCGACGAAGACGACTTGCGAAAACAGCCCGTCCTGTTGCCAGCCGACCACCAACTTTCGCGCCGACGGATGACGTTCGACTTGGATCGGACAAATGATCGCGGGTGGAATGCGGTGATCGGGCAACGACACAATCTGGCTGTTGAACAGGTACGTCGCAATCGCGTCGCCGATAGAAAGCTCGGCCGCGGAAACTTCGATTCGAGTCAATGATTGACCAGTCCGACGGCGAAATCCGGCTTCAAGTTCCGCCATCGCCGCCTCGCTATCTGCGAACGCAAGTTCATGATGGATCATCAAGTCGTGATGGCTCATCGTGACAACATCGTTGTGAAAGGCACCTGCATCGATCGCATCAGGATGCTGTTTCAGGAAACAAACCGCCTCTGCCGCCAAACCATGACGCCGGGCGATCACCTCGAACGACGCAAGTGTTTGACGTGCATAGAACTTACGCGACGTCGGCGGTTGATCGCCGTAAACGAACACGTCAAACGAATTCTGAATTCCACCCCCCATCAACCTCATGTGGTTGGCAGCACCTTCATCTCGCATCGCCACACCAGCGACGAGCGGCGAATGCAAGCGGACCGTGTCACCAAAGACAGCCCGAAGATCTCGACTTGTCTCGTTCGGTTCGATCGCGCGGTGCAAACTTGAACTCAAGTTCGCCACTGTCATTGCGGTTTCAAAATTTCCCGACAACGAGTTCTTTGCGACCGTGACTGTCGCCGCATTTGCAGTCCACATCGCCGATGAACTCAACGCTGCCGAAAACAACTCTGCCGACTCGTGGCGCGCCCGTTTCAATCTTTCTGCTTTATCACCGGCGAACCCAACGCCGCGCAGAAAATTAAAATCGGGGCGTATCTGAGGCGGAAGGATCCACTGCGGCACACCAAGGGCGCCCACCAACCGCATCTTTTCCAGCCCTTGGATTGCCGCAGCCGCAGGATTGGATGTCTCTCCGGCGTGACTTTGCGATGCAACATTCCCGACACCGGCCCCACCAAAATGATGAGTCGGCCCGACGATGCGATCAACTTGGATCTCGATCCATTCATCGCGATTCACTTCAACTTGCTTCATTTGACGATGCTCCAAGGGTCATCACTCACCGGTTCACTTCGCTGTAACGAAGCGATCGGATCGCTGCAAAAATCAATCGCGTGATATCCGGCGGGACGATGATTTCCACTGGCCCCGATGCCGCCAAACGGCAGCACACCTGCGGCTCCGGTTGTCGGCCCGTTCCAGTTCACGACGCCAGCACGAACTTCGTTCACAAATTGCTCAAACATCATTTCGGTACCGCCAATCAGAGAAGCCGCCAAACCGTAGGGTGTTTCCGAAGCCAATTGGACCGCGGCATCAAAATCGCCGACGCGATCGATAACCAACATGGGGCCAAACCATTCCAGATCTGCAATCACTCGTTTGGCCTGATCCGTCAATCCACTCGCATCCAAGATGGCTGGATGAACCAGCGACGGGAAACGGTCATCCACCTGCCATGGGACCAAAGGGTTGCACCCGAGACTGACAAGACGCTGATAGGTCTGATGCAGTGTGGTTGCTGCTGCTTCAGAAATGACAGGCCCTACCTGCGCCGATGCATCGACTGGCAAACCGACTCTCAACTGTTTTACAGAATCGACTAGCGCCGTGATTTGTGATTCACAGGTTGGACTATCGACAAAAATTGCCCGTCGCGCACAGGTGCATCTCTGTCCCGCCGATACGAATGCCGAAAACGAGACCAAGTTCGCGGTTGTCAATGGATCCGCGTCCGCTGCCACCACGACGGGATTATTGCCCCCCATCTCTAAGGCCAGCATGACCTCGGGGCGACCGGCAAGTTGGCGGTGGATCGCCAGTCCCGCTTGGCGACTGCCCGTCAAGAAAACGCCATCAACATCGGGAGAGTCGATCGCAGTGATCGCTGTTTCGGTACCGCCGACGATCATCTGCAACGTATCGTCCGGCAGTCCAGTCGCGTTCCAAGCTCGCAACATCCAATCGCCAACCGCGGTCGCCTGCTCGCTGGGCTTCAACACGACTGCGTTGCCAGCGATCAAAAGCGGCACGATTTGACCGCCGGGCAAGTGCAGCGGAAAATTGAATGGGCCAAGCACCAGCGCGATGCCGATGGGGCGATAGCGAATGTGACGCTGGATGGAACCTGGTTGCGGCTGGATCACGTGATCGCTGCGTCGCTGCTGGAAAGCCGCAATCGACAGTTCAATTTTGGAAATTGACGCACTGACTTCTGCGTCGGCATCCCAAGGCAACTTCCCAACTTCCAAGGAAATCAGGTCGCGAATTTCGTCACGGTGATCAGTCAGATATTCGGCGTATCGCCTTACCCACGCGATTCTCTGATCGATCGAAACTCGGCGAAATCGAAAAGCAGCCTGCCGAGCACGCCCGAAAACCTCGGCAATTGTCGAGGAATCTGGCAATTCGGCTGTGAACAAGGGTTCGCCATTGATCGCGGCACAACTTGAAAAAATTGTGGACATTTTTTTACTCGCCGTTCCGACACAAGGTGAAAACCTGACCTAGATTCTTAGTAGATGGGTTGCTCGCACGAGCACCGAACTGCTGACACAAATTCGCTCTCGGAGTCTACCAAACATGAAACGTAATAAGAAAAGCGGTTTCTCGCTGCTCGAAGTCATTGCTGCTGTTGTCATTCTAGCGGTTGTTGCCGCTGCCACTGTCGCAACGGTTGCTCCGATGCGAGCCAAGAGCGAAGACAAGCTGCAAGACCAAGAAGTCGCCACCCTCAACGCAATGGCGCAAACCTACTTCCTAGAAAATGGTAGTTTCCCAGCCAGCGTTAGCACGCTTGGTTCGGCAGGTTATCTCCCATACACAACGGCCGCTGAACGCACTCGTGTGTCGCAGATGCGTAACAAGTACACCTACGTTCGCACGACCGGTGTTTTCACGAAGAAGTAATCTTCGTCGCTCAAATACTTTGACTCCGATGGTCCGCTCGAGGGCTTGCGACGGCCTGCCGCTCGCATTCCTCGACGGACCTTTGGCATTTAATCACATTGATGGTTTTTCAAAATGAATTCCCGAATTTGCGATGAACCGATTTCGCCGCATCGTCGCCAGGGAGTCTCGTTGATCGAGACAATCTTGGTGGTCATGTTGCTGGCGTCGGCAACGGTCGCGGGGTCCTTTATGTTGAATGGCCAGTGGCTAAGTCGACGCGGCGCAACCGATTTGACCAACCATGTGTACGAAACCATCACGATGTCTCGCAACACTGCGATCAGCCATCAAACAAACGTGCTTATTCGGCACGACAATGTTGGCGGGCACGAAGTGCTGACGATCGTCGAAGAAGCTGGCCCATTTTCAGCGGGAAAGAAATGGCAAGTTGATCTCGGCGAACACCTCAAGATTGATGGCTCGCCGACTGAGATTTGGTTCAAAGCGACTGGATCCGCGGACCGAGGTTTGGAATGGAAAATCAGCGACGGTGTTACTGCCGGACTCGTCTTGGTGACCCCTGTCGACGGCAATGTGACTCGCAAACTGCCCTGAAAGCTTCAACATGAATCATTTGCAATTTAAAAAAACGCTTCCCAGACATCGCCGTGGCGCTTCGTTGATCGACGTTGCGATTGGATCGATGCTGCTGTCATTGCTGTTGATTCCATCGGTTCGCTGGATCGGTCAATCGCAAACCATCAACCAACGGGTTGAAGATCGGGATGCAATGCTGTTCGAAGCCGAACAGTTAATCGAGACCCTAACGGTCAAAATGTCCGAACCGAGCGCTTTCGATGACGCCTTCAACCGTCCGATGGACAGCGTGACGAAGGTCCAAACACCAGGCGGAAAGATCTACCTTGCTCGCTACCAAGTTGGCCCCGATAAAACTTTGCCGTCGTCAAAACTATTGACGCTGACCGTGACAGTTTGGCGGGATACCGATTCGGACGGCAACCTAGACACCAACGAAGTCACTGAAACTCTGCAAACTCAAGTGGCGGCGCCGTAATGAGCAATCCCAAACCACTTCGTTTCAAACCCCGTTCAAATCAACGCCATGGAATCAGCTTGATCGAAGTGATCGCGTGTACTGCGATCGTTGCAGTCATGATCGTTCCGATCGCCAGCGTGATCCGAGCGTCCGGACGAGCCATCGCAAGTTCGGCGGAAATGAGCAACGAAGCAAAGTTGCGATCTGGGATCCGTTGGGTCAAAGACACCATTGGCAATGGAGCTGTGGTTAACGTCGGCTCGCGAAATCTAACGCTGTTGATGGCTAGCGGTCAAAAGGGCGAACTGGTTTTAGATTCGAACAATCTGATTTTCAGCGACGGTCGCACCAAAACGGTCGTGCTAGAAAATATTGGGCGATTTGAATGCGAAGCGATTATGCGATCCGAAAAACCGACCAGCATGATCGGAGTCGCGATCCGAATCGAAGGCAAAGACCCCAGCACCGGAACTGCGTTCAAACTTGAGTCGCTGATCGCGACCGCTCCCCAATCTTCATGATCCGCGTCTTGCGACAAAGAATAGACTGATGTCAAAACACCCACGAAAACGCAATCGTCGCGGATCCGCGCTCTTGATTTGCACGCTCGCTGCCACCGTATTGTCAATGGCAACCATCGCGATCATTCGCAGCAATCAGCGCAGCGTCGCTCGCGTTGATGCGAACCGAACGGCGATTCAGGGCCGGCTTTTCGCCGATGGTTTGTTGCAGCGTTCGCTGGCAATGTTGCGAGTCGATCCGAAACTAAGCGGCGAGATTCGTGACAAGTATTCAAAGCATCCTGAACAACGCATCGAACTACGTCCGCTGACTTCGACGACCACGATGATCCAAGTCTTTCTTTACGAAGGATCCAAAATTCCAGCGGTCAGCCGAATCGTTGATATCGAGTCACTGGCTAATGGTGGAAACGGCGTGGTCAGCGGAAGTGCAGAAACCGTTGGTATGAAGCCCGTTTACTAAACGACCACGAAAATCAAAAAAAACAGCGTGGTTAAAAACGACAAGAAGACCTTACTGGCCTAAGTCAATCAAGCAGCGCCCGTGTTAACTGCCCGCTGATTCTTCCGCTCGATGCATCGCCTCGAGTGAAACTTTCAATTGGTTTCGAGCACGGCTCAATCGGCTACGGACGGTGCCGATTGAAATTTCCAGAATTTCGGCGATGTCTTCGTACGAGTGCTCTTCCATTTCTCGCAGCACCAGAATGCCGCGATGTTCCTCGGTCAGCGTCAGCATGGCTTGGCGAACCGATGCAACACGCTCGCGGCGCAGCATCGGTTCATCGACGGGCACCGTCTCGTCGACAACTTCGAGTCCGTTGATCTCGCGCCAGTAATCCAGCGATATCTTGGCACGCTTGCGACGGCGTTTCGACAGAGCACTGTTGAAGGCGATCCGGTACAGCCACGTAAAAAATTGGCTGTTGCGTTGAAAGGTATCTAGCTTGACGAATGCACTAATGAACGCCTCTTGCACAACGTCTTCGGCATCTTCGGGCGAGCCGGTGACTTGCAACATGGACGAAAAGAGCCGGTCTTGATGCAATTGAACCAATGATGTGAACGCAATACGGTCACCTTCAAGGGCTCGGTCGATCAGATAAGACTCTTCCGCCACTCGACGTCTTTCGCAAACTAAAGGACACCACGACTTCTACGATGGTCCTCTAGTTTATCAACCGTCGCCAATGAAAACCTGAAGATCACGATCTTTTCTCGGCCAAGGCGACATGCACTTCCGACAAATTCGTCTGCTAGTTCAGTTCGCCGGTGCCCAGAGACCCGCTTAAGTGTCGCTGAAGATAGGTCGCTCGCTCGACATTTCGGTCAGACGACCCCAATAGCCGGCCGTGCAATTTTTGCAAGTGAGCGGGCTGCGTATCGATAAACAGCTTGTTGATAGTGCCAACCGGAACATCGCTGATCAGCCCCAAATTGACGCCCATTCGCACCTTTGACAGGTAATGCATCGTTTCTTCGCTGCTGATTTTCTTGGCTGTGCTTAGGATTCCAAGCGCTCGGCTGACGTCATCGTGCAGATCTTTCTGGCCTTGATTGACCAGGAAGTCGCGTGCTTTTCGTTCGTATTCAATGATACGCGGCACAACGTTCTCGCCGACCAGCGCCACCAGATCTTCCTCGCTATGGCCGAGCGTGATCTGGTTACTGACCTGATAAAAATCGCCGGTGTACTGGGATCCTTCGCCGTACAAACCTCGCACAGTGACGTTGATCCGTTGCATGCTGCGGAACACTTTTTCGATCTGCTGGGTGATCACCAAGGCAGGCAAGTGCAACATCACGCTTACGCGCAGTCCGGTTCCCACGTTCGTTGGGCAAGCCGTCAGGTAACCATATTTTTGGTTGTAAGCGTAAAGGATGGATCCTTCCAGCTGGTCATCCAGCGAGTTGATTTGGTCCCAGGCACTTTTCAGATCCAAGCCACTGTGCATGACCTGAATTCGCAAATGGTCTTCTTCATTGACCATCACGCTGTACTGTTCGTTAGGGTCGATCGCGACGGCGCGAGACCCTTCGGCATCGGCGATTTCGCGGCTGATCAATTGTCGCTCGACCAAAAACTGCCGATCGATTTCCGACAACTGTTCGATGTCGACATAGCGAATGTCTTCCCAGCCCTCGATCGCTTCCATCCGAGCACGAACGGTCCGTTCGATGCTCACACGGTCTTCGTCGCTGCAACGACGGATGAAAGGGAAGTCGGCTAGATTGCGTGCCAATCGAATCCGGCTGCTGATGACGATGTCGGATTCCGGGCCGGTACCGCGAAGCCATTCGCCAGAGTGCAAGGCAAGTTTGCTGAAGTCAGTGTCGCGTTTCACTAGGACCGGTCTCCCGACGACTTCTTGGAATCGCCTTTTGTTTTTTTGGCAGCCGATTTGGCGTCGTCTTCGCCAGCTTCGATTCCGGCGTTTTCAATTTTTCGAAGCTCGTCTCGAATTTCGGACGCTCGTTCATAGTCTTCCCGCTCGATCGCTTCCTCCATCTCGCGTCGCAACTGGATCATGATCGCTTGCGAGTCCGCCGAAGCAGCCGCCCGTCGCGGTCGTTTGCCGGTGTGTTCGAGCGAATCGTGGATATTGATCAGCAGCGGTTCAAGATCGGATTCGAAGTGGGTGTAATCGTACGGGCACCCCAACCGACCGGTGCTACGAAATTCAAAGAAACTAATCCCGCAAACCGGGCACTCTTTGCGATCAAGCTCGGCCAATTCCTTCTTGGTCTGACCCAGATTCAGTTGCTTGGCCAGTGCCCCAGCAACCGAGACAGCGGGGCTAGCATTGTCTTTTTGCAAGAAACCGCGTGCGTGTTCTTCGCAGAGGTGCATCACCTGAGGCCCGTTGGGCTCGGTCAGTTCGGTGATGTGAAAAGTCGCCGGTTTTTCGCAGTATTGGCACTTCATGATGGACTCCGATGGGCCGCGGCCGCCGTTACTGCGTTCGCTGAAAACGCCCCTCCGACCTGAGCATGGATTCTATCGCTGCCCTGGATACTGTCAACGAAGGGGCTGCGGGCGCAAGCGCCCCTGACATGAGGGCAATGACGGGTGCTTTCGCCAACCAAAGCCGCCGTCCGGCTTCCGTTTTCCGGCGACACGGTTTTCTTGCTACACCATTTTCATTGACGAACCGTTTGATTAGTGCACAGTCCCCTACACGCGAAGCGGGGCGGGCACGACACTGATAGAGCGTCTAAGATCACACCATGCCTCTTGCCGAACCGCAGTTCTTGTCGCACTCGTTCTCTTCGATCCCTGGCCGCCACACTGACCAACACACTTTCGATGCACACGCCTGACGCCACGCACGCTTTGGTGCTTCACACACCAGCCGCAAATGATTTTGCCGGGCTGGCCGTCAAACATGACTTTGTTCCGGTCTATCGGCGTTTGCTCAGCGACACGCTGACGCCGGTGACGGCGTTCCGGTTGCTCGACGACGGCGGCCCTGCCTGCTTGTTCGAGAGCGTGATCGGCGGCGAGAAAGTCGGTCGATACAGCTTTCTTGCGGCCCAACCAATCCGCCGCTTCGTCGCCCGCGGCCAGCAGATCACGTTGACCGAGAGCGATGGGTCGCCGCCGGAGCAATCGACCGCCAAAGATCCGCTAGACGAATTTCGTCGACACTTTCATTTCTCGGTCGCGGCGCTGGATGGGCTGCCACCGTTCGTTGGCGGCGCGATCGGGTATGCCGGCTACGACGTGGTCCGTTACGTCGAACACTTGCCCAACGCACCGGCCGATGACCGCGAAATCCCTGACTTGGATTTTGGTTTCTACCACACGCTTTGCGTGTTCGATCACGTCGACAAGACCATCACGATCGTGTCGTTGGCCGATTGCCGCGAAGTCAAAGACGCGGCAACCGCCGACCAGGCCTATCGCGACACTTGCCAGCGAGTTGACGAGACGATTGCCAAGCTTTCCGTCGGATCCAGCGGCCACACGCCCGACGAATGGAATCCCAAATCCTGGCAGCAATCGATCGCCAAGCGGCCTCTCGAAGCCGTATCGAACTTCACCAAAGAAGCGTTCGAAGCCGCCGTGCGGACCTGTGCCGAGTTCATCCGCGCCGGTGACATTTTCCAAGTTGTACCTAGCCAACGCTGGTCGTTGAAAACGGATGTCGATCCGCTGGAAATCTATCGTTCCCTGCGAGTGGTGAACCCCAGCCCGTTCATGTTCTTCGTTCGCACCCCAGACTGCGTGCTGGTCGGCTGTTCGCCAGAGATCATGTGCCGGGTGGCCGATCGTACTGTCACGGTGCGACCACTTGCTGGAACTCGCAAACGGGGCAAAGACGAAAAAGAAGATCGCCAACTCGAAAGAGAACTGCTCGCCGACCCCAAGGAACGCGCCGAACATGTGATGCTGGTCGACCTGGGACGCAACGACATCGGACGCATCGCCAAGTTCGGCAGCGTCGAGTTGACCGAAATCATGGTCGTCGAACGGTACAGCCACGTCATGCACATCAGCAGCGAAGTGCAGGGCAAATTGCGAGACGATCTGGACGCCTTTGATGCCCTAAAGGCCTGCTTGCCAGCCGGCACTGTGTCGGGCGCCCCCAAAGTGCGAGCGATGGAAGTGATCGATTCGATCGAGCCTCATCGCCGTGGCCCCTATGGTGGAGCGGTCGGCTACATCGACTATCGCGGCAACATGGACACCTGCATTGCACTGCGAACGATGGTGATCAAGGACGGCATCGTCTACGTCCAAGCGGGCTGTGGCGTTGTCGCCGACAGCGATCCGTCGGCGGAATACGAAGAAACGGTCAACAAGGCTCGGGCATTGATTTCAGCGGTCGAGCTAACCGTGACCCGAGTTGGCCGTCCATCGAAATAAGGCGGCTTCATCGGTCGGCATCGTATCGGCGACTCCAACCGCCGTTGACTTCCAAGGTTTGCCCGGTCAAGAACGAGTTAGCCGGATCGGCGAGATAGCAGACGGCTTTGGCGATATCGTCGGGTGATCCCCAGCGACCCATCAACGACTGGTCCTTGGCTCGGCTGTCCCAATACTCACTCGTTTTTTCGCCCCATGATGTTTGGATCCACCCCGGCGCGACCGTGTTGATTCGCACTTTTGGTGCCATCGATTGGGCCAGGCTTTTGGCGAATGCCGTGACGGCCGCCTTGACGGGACCGAACATCTGACCGGCGTCGCCTTCCATCCCGGCGGACGATTGGTCCCAGCCCAGAAATACCATCGACGGCGGCGATGAACTGTCCTGTGATAAGCTATTCTGTGCCGCCAAACGCTCGGCCACTTGCCGCGACAAGCCGATCGTGCCGATCACGTCGACGTCCATCAAGTGTTTTAACTTCCGTTCGAAATTCCAAGCTCCCGCGTCGCCGGTCAAAACGTCCGCACCGGCATTGTTGACCCAGGTTTGAATCGGCCCAAGTTCGTCGAACGCCCGGTCTATCAATCGGCGTCCGTGCTCGGGATCGGCCAAGTCCGCAGGAATCGCAACCGCGGTGGCTCCGGTTTCTTCGATGGCAAAAGCCGTCTGCTGAGCACCGAGCAAATTCTTGCGATAATGAACCGCGATTCGGCTGACTCCGGCGTGGGCCAGACCAATGGCGATGGCCCGACCGATTCCGCTGGAGGCACCAGTGACGACAGCCGCCGTAGATTCAAATGAGCCAGACAAACGCAGAAACCTCGGAACGAATAAGTAGAACCAGCCAGAGTCGCCGCATCCTAGCGGCGACCATCTGTTTTCGGGAGGGTGAAGTTTGGACGCGGTACAGGCAGCCGAGGGAACCTGATAATCCACTGGCAGGCCCAACTGGCTTGGAAAGCCAAACAGCCACAGCGCCGTTTTGACGCTTACCCTTGCCGCCTTCACGCCCGTGTGACTAATCTGCACATTCCAAATGGTGGCGACGAACGATTTTTTCACGTTTTCGTCGCAATCTGGGCGTTTTTATGCCCAACCGACCGGTCCCGAGGTTTCCGCCTTGCCGGGATTCGGGGAGAATACGGTCTACGCCATAGCTACGCAAATTTGAGTCAAGCCAATTCGGGGCGAGCAAGCTTGCCTGATCTGAGGGAATAAAACGAAACATGTCTGAATCTGAAACTGTCGCGAAAGCCGAAATCGCCCAAAACTTAGGCGAATTGCAACGTAACGCGGATGTCGATGTCGACTCGGCAGAGACCCAAGAGTGGCTCGCGTCGCTC
Source organism: Rubripirellula reticaptiva (assembly GCF_007860175.1). Taxonomy (NCBI): domain Bacteria; kingdom Pseudomonadati; phylum Planctomycetota; class Planctomycetia; order Pirellulales; family Pirellulaceae; genus Rubripirellula; species Rubripirellula reticaptiva. The sequence continues at coordinate 1,044,527 of NZ_SJPX01000002.1, forward strand.
GACTACGTGTTGCAGAGCAAAGGCCCCGAGCGCGTCAAGTTTCTAATCGACCAGCTTCGCGACCGTGCCGCCGAAGAAGGCGTGCCATTGTCGTCCGACACATCGACACCCTACGTCAACACGATCGCCCCTCACGAACAGCCTGCCTACCCAGGCAACCGCGAACTTGAACGACGAATCAAGTCGATCATTCGCTGGAATGCAATGGCGATGGTGGTCCGAGCCAACAAGCGAGGCGGCGGCGTCGGCGGTCACATCAGCACTTTCGCATCGAGCGCGACGCTATACGAAGTCGCTTTCAACCACTTCTTCAAAGGTCGCGGCGAAGACGGTTACTCGGGCGACTCGATCTACTTCCAGGGGCACGCCTCGCCTGGCATGTATTCGCGTGCATTCGTCGAAGGACGTTTGTCCGAAGAGAAACTCGAAAACTTCCGCCGTGAATTGGCCGATGGCGGCGGACTGAGCAGCTATCCCCACCCGTGGTTGATGCCCGATTTCTGGGAATATCCAACCGTTTCGATGGGCTTGGGGCCGATCATGGCGATTTACCAAGCGCGGTTCAATGAATACATGAACGACCGCGGAATGAAGGACACCAAGGGCCAAAAAGTCTGGGCGTTTTTGGGTGACGGCGAATGCGACGAGCCTGAAACTCTCGGTGCGATCGGACTGGCATCTCGCGAAAAACTGGACAACTTGATCTTCGTCGTCAATTGCAATCTGCAACGACTCGACGGTCCTGTTCGCGGCAACGGCAAGATCATTCAAGAATTGGAATCGATCTTCCACGGTGCTGGCTGGAACGTGATCAAAGTCATCTGGGGTAGCGAGTGGGACGATCTGCTGGCCCGCGACAAAACCGGTCTGCTGGCAAAGCGAATGAACGAAGTCGTCGACGGCCAGTACCAAAAGTACACGTCGATGCCGGGCAGTTACGTTCGCGAACACTTCTTCGGCAAATACCCCGAACTACTGGAATTGGTCGCACATCTGTCGGACGAAAAGATTGAAAAGATCCGCCGGGGCGGCCACGATCCCGAAAAGGTTTATGCCGCTTACAAACGAGCAATGGACCTGAACAACGGTAAGCCAACGGTGATTTTGGCGAAAACGATCAAAGGTTACGGCCTGGGCGAAGCCGGCGAAGGACGCAACGTCGCGCACAACCAAAAGAAGATGAACGAGGCCGAACTGCTAGAATTCCGAACTCGTTTCGGCATCCCAATCAGCGACTCGGAAGTCGGCAACACACCGTTCTATAAGCCATCGGATTCCAGTACTGAAATCAAGTACTTGAAGGAACGACGCAAGGTGCTTGGTGGCTCGGTTCCTAGTCGCCCGACCGTCCATCCGACCATGGAAGTTCCTTCGCTGGAAGAATTCCAAAAGGTCATCAGTAAGATGGAAAACAAAAGCATCTCGACGACGTTTGCGTGTGTGCAAACATTGATCGCGATGTGCCGTGACAAGAAGATTGGCAAGAACGTTGTGCCGATCGTGCCTGACGAATCACGCACCTTTGGTATGGAAGGTATGTTTCGCCAGTTCGGGATCTACGCTCACGCCGGCCAACTTTACGAACCCGCCGACTCGGGAATTGTCTCGTACTACAAGGAAGCGCAGGACGGCCAAATCCTTGAGGAAGGCATCACCGAATGCGGTTCGATCAGCAGCTTCAATGCCGCCGGTACCGCTTACAGTTGCCACGGCGTCAACATGATTCCGTTCTACATCTATTACAGCATGTTTGGCTTCCAACGGATCGGTGACTCGATCTGGGCGGCGGCCGACATGCGAGCGAAGGGTTTCTTGGTCGGTGGCACCGCAGGTCGCACGACACTAAACGGCGAAGGTTTGCAACACCAAGACGGGCACAGCCTGCTCAACGCGATCGCGTTCCCAACCGTTCGCGCTTACGATCCGGCGTTCGCTTATGAAGTCGTCGTGATCGTGCAAGAAGGTTTGCAACGAATGTACGCCGATGGCGAACAGTGCATCTATTACATCACCGCGGAAAACGACGAGTACGTTCATCCGCCGATGCCCGAAGGATGCGAAGAAGGCATCATCAAGGGAATGTACAAGTTCAAGAGCCAAGACGCTGATGGCGAGAAGGCTCGCGTGCAATTGTTTGGCAGCGGTGCGATCCTGAACTCGGCTTTGAAGGCTCAAGAAATCTTGGCTGAAAAGTTCAACATCTCCAGTGATGTGTGGAGCGTTACCAGCTACACGCAACTTCGCCGCGAAGCGGGTGCCTGTGAACGCTGGAACCGATTGCACCCGACCGAAACACCTCGCAAGAGCTACCTCGAAGAAACGCTCGAAGGCGTCGAAGGTCCGTTCATCTCGGCCAGCGACTATGTGCGAGCACTCGGCGAGCAATTGACTCCGTTCATTCCGGGCGACTACTTCGTCCTGGGTACTGATGGCATGGGTCGCAGCGAAACTCGCGAAGCCTTGCGTCGCCACTTCGAAGTTGATGCTGAATCGATCGTAATCGCCACGCTGTACCGACTCGCAAAAGCCGGAACATTCAAAATGGCTGACGTCGCCCAGGCGATCAAAGACTTTGATTACGACCCTGAAAAAGTCGACCCGTACTTTGCCTAACCCACCGGCGTTCGATCGACTTTCCTAAAACCTAATTCCTAGCACCTAACACCGATCTTCCCCATGACCGAAGTCAAACTTCCCGAACTCGGCGACGGCATCGAATCCGGCGACGTCCTTGAAATTTTTGTCGCTGTCGGTGACGTCATCAACGAAGGCGACGACATCGTCGAAATGGAAACCGACAAGGCGACCGTGCCCGTTCCGGCGTCACACGGCGGCAAAGTCTTGAAGATTTTGGTCAAGGAGGGCGATACCGTGCCGATCGGTGGCGTGCTGATCGAAGTCGAAGCAGCCGCAGGATCCGCCGCACCGGCGCCGGCACCTGCCAAGCCTGCCCCGGCCGCAGCACCGGCTCCCAAACCAGCGCCACCCGCTGCAGCAGCTCCTCCACCGGCTCCCGCGCCTGCCGCTGCCCCAGCTCCTGCCGCTGCCCCAGCTCCTGCCGCTGCCCCAGCACCAGTCGCCACGCCGGCACCCGCTGCACCAGCACCGCCTACAGCCAAAGCAGTTTCGAACGCGGGTTCAATCCCCGCTGGTCCTGCGGTCCGATTGTTTGCTCGCGAAGTCGGCGTCGACTTGTCGACCGTACAAGGCAGCGGCGATGGCGGGCGCATCATCCGCGAAGACATCCTGGCCGTCGTCCGTTCGGGCAGCCAGTCACCGAAACAAAGTGCATCGACACCCAAGTCGGCTGACGCCAGACCGGTCACGCCTGGGCTTCCCGGCACCGCCGAAAACGACGATTTTGGCCCGGTTCGCGTCGAGCGGATGAGCAAGATTCGAAAAACGATCTCGCGTCAGATGCACGCTTCATGGTCGCAAGTCCCACGCGTCACCAACTTTGACGATGCCGACATCACCGATCTGGAACGGCTTCGCCAATCCAGCAAGGATGACTACGCCGCACAAGGTTTGAAACTGACAACGATGCCGTTCCTGATCAAAGCGGTCGCGACGGCGCTGCGTCATCACCCGTCGATGAATGCCGTCATTGATGAAGCGAACGAGCAAATCATCTACAAGGATTACGTCAACGTCGGAATCGCCGTCGACACTGACCGCGGCTTGGTCGTGCCAGTGATGTCGGATACCGATCGTATGGGCGTGCCCGCGATCACTCGCTCGCTAGCCGAAATGGCTGGCAAAGTTCGTGGTGGCAATTTTGGCATGAACGATCTGAAAGGCGGCTCGTTCACGATCAGCAATCTGGGCGCGATCGGTGGCCAGTACTCGACGCCGATCGTCAACGTTCCCGAAGTCGCGATCCTGCTTGTTGGCCGCAGCCGCAAGCTGCCCGTCGTGATGTCGGACGATTCAATCCAGCCACGCCTGATGATGCCGCTAAGCCTGTCCTATGACCACCGCTTGGTCGACGGCGGAACCGCAGCACGATTCTTGAACGACGTGATCGGATTCTTAGAAGCCCCCAGCCGATTGTTGCTGGCTCTGTAAACCGCGAGAAGTCGCAGCGAAAGTCGCCAAGACTTTCGCCAATTGTCGGCGACCGAAACTCTTGACGAGTTTCGTCACCTGAACGCTGATCGGACGACAGTCGCTAGCTGTTTTCTGCTTCGATGAACTCAAGCGGCTGAGTCTCGGTGACGTCGGCCACTCGGATCGCCAATTCGCCGGCCAAGATTCGCCGGAACGTCTTGCCAACGATCTCGCCCCGCCATCCCTTCAACAACGATGGCTCGTTGTCGACATCGCGTCGATCCAGTTCGTATCCCAGCAACTCTCGCACGTCATCTGCGTTTCCGACGATCGACGGTGCGAGCTTGTGTTGGCGACTGATGCACGCGATCGAAGTCGACAAGAATTGGCTCAACATTGGCGAAACCGCCCGCCGAGTCCCACGTGGACGTCGCGGCAAGTCTTCGTCCGGCGTGTCGTTGGCCACTTGGATCGCAGCCGCAATCGCTTCGTATTGATCGTTGAAACCGCGTCGTTCCATGCCCCGGATCCCGCGAATCTTCTGGACGTCGCTTGACCCCTTCCTGGCCAATTCAACCAACAGGTCGTCTCGCAGAATTCGCTTGGGCAGCCGGTCCAGTTCCTTGGCACGGGCTTCACGCCACAGCCAAATCTGACGCACTGTTTCCAATTTGCGCGGGTTCAATCCTGAAGCACCACTGACGCGGCGCCAGTTCTCACGAGTCTCGCCGTCGATCACTTTCTGCTGAAAGATGCCGGTCTCTTCTTCCAGCCAACTTTCGCGATTGAGCTTCTTGGCCATTGCCGACAATTGATCATGCATCGCAAACAGATCGGTCACGTCCTGCAGTGCGTAAGTGATCTGATCCTCGGTCAGCGGCCGGCGCATCCAATTTGTCCGTGTCTCCCCCTTGGGCAACGTCTTGCCGACCATCCGCTGAACCAACGTGCCCAGCGACGACGGGTACTCCATCCCGACGAAACCTGCGGCCAGTTGAGTATCGAACAGTCCTGCGATCGGCTTGCCGGTGAAGCGGATGCAGAAACGAGCCTCTTCACGAGCCGCATGGGCGATGACGGTTCGGCCGGGCTCGACCAGCAGATTCCAAAAAGGCGTGGTGTCCTCGACGGTCAACGGATCGATGATCGCCAACCGGTCACCGGCGACGACTTGGATCAGACTTAGCAGGGGACGATAGGTGTCTTCGGAGACAAATTCGGTGTCGAATCCAATCCGATCGCATGCTGCGATCTCGTCGCAGAATTGTTCGAGTTGGGCGACCGTATTTATGGACTGGTAATTCAACGTTACGCTTGAAGTCAAAAGGGATGTCAGAAGAGAATCGTTCGCGAGGGAAAACGCCGATGCCGGCGTTATCTTGCTGACAGCCCCCGACTTTAACTGCCGCCGTGGCACTCGCCTATCCACTTTGACATCAAATGCCCCTTGGCGATTCCCAAACATGGCAATCCAGGATACTTTTATTGATCCGGCAGGCTTTAGCCCCCCAGGTAAAATCCGCCCGACTCAGTGGCTGGTCAGCTTGAGAAGCATCGAAGAAGTCGAAATCGCAGCCAAATACCCGATCGATATTCTGGATTTGAAGGAGCCGCAGCACGGCCCGCTAGCCCCCGCCAGTGCCGAACTGTGGCTCGCCGCCGCTCAAAGCGTCGCCTCCCTAGGCGAAAGAGCTCCTAAATTGTCGGCGGCGCTCGGTGAACCAGACGAAGCCAGAACCGTCTCAGGCGACTTGCCGACGCGATTTGACTTCGCCAAGGCAGGCCCAAGCGGATGCGATTCGGCCGCAAAGCTGGTGCAAATGTGGGACGACGTTCGCGACCGCCTTCCCGCAACCACCGAATTGGTCGCGGTCGCCTATGCGGATCACGGCGCAGCGAATTCACTGGCTCCCGAATCCGTGTTCGAATTAGCCAAGCAAGCCGGACTGGGGCGATGCCTGATCGACACCTATTCAAAGAATGGAAAATCGACACTCGATCATCTTTGCCCCGAACGACTCAGTGCTATCCATAAATTAGCCAGTCAATTACGACTTTGGTGGGCGCTGGCCGGTTCGATCCGAATCGGTGACGTCGACTGGCTAGGTCAACAGAACGTCCGACCAGATTGTATTGGCGTCCGAGGTGACATTTGTACTGAAGATCGCACCAGTCCGTTGTGTGAAACCCGAATGAGTCTCTGGTCAAATCGCCTTGCCAAGAATTAACGATTCGTTTGCAGGCCACTGCCCAAAAGGCTTACCTAGAACGACCAAACCAGCGGAATGACCGTCATCGAGACGACAAACACAATGATGCTTAGCGGCAACCCAAACTTCACATAGTCGCTGACCCGGTAACCACCGACGCCATACACCATCATGTTGGTTTGGTAACCGAACGGCGTTAGAAAGCTTGCCGACGCTGCGATCATCACCGCGATGATCATCGGTTCGGGTGCACATCCCAAACCCTCGGCCGCGCCCATCGCAATCGGGAACATCAACATGGCCGCCGCGTTATTGGTGATCAGTTCGGTGCAAAGCATTGTTGCCAAGTAAACAGCGGCCAGCGTTAAAATCGGATCGGAACCCGCCACGCCCAGCAACACGTTTGCGATCCCCGCTGCAGCGCCGCTTTGCCCCATCGCTGAACCAATGCCGATCGCCGCACCGATCACGATCAAGATCGACCAATCGATGCTGCGACGTGCTTCGGACGCGGTGCAGCAGCGAAATAGGATCATCGCAATCGCGGCGACCAAGGAAGCGCAAAGAATCTTTTGAGTCGTGGCAGCAAACAGCACCATCAACAACACGATCGCAATCGCATACCAAGCCTGTTCAGGACGACGAATCTCGGCCTGCTTGACCTTGCTGACCAAAAAGAAGTCTCGCGACTCGCCCTGGCGATGCAAAAACGACGGCGAGGCTTCGAGCAAAAGAACGTCGCCCGTTTCCAATCGCACATCACCTAGCTTCCCGGTCAATCGCTTGTCGCCTCGAGCTACCGCAACGACGGCAGCGTTGTAATGCGAACGAAATCGTCCCTCGCGGATCGTCTTCCCCAGCAGCCCGCATCGCGGACTGACAACGGCTTCGACCAATGTCCGTTGCCAAGCTGGCACTTTCAGCTTTCTCGCTTGATCGTCCGAGGTTGTTAGTCCACGAATTTTTCGCAGGTCCACCACGCTGTCAAGCGCGCCGACCAAGATCAGCACATCGTTGTCTTTCAAATACTCTTGCGGCTTGGCGGCGGCGATCGTGCCATCCTCACGCTGAATTTCGGCAATGTACAAACCTGGCAAATGACGCAGCCCCGCGTCCTCGATCGTCCGACCGGCCAACGGACCACCCGGTTCGACCTGGACTTCGACCGTGTACTGCCTTGGGTCATCCGACACACTGATCGCACCTCGACGATCTGGCAGCAACCAACGCGACGCAATGATCATGTAAATCACACCGAGGATCGTCGCGGGAACGCCGACCCACGCCGGGTCAAAGAAACCCAACTGACGATGCGTGGCGCCAGCGGCAATTTTTTCCGCGTTCAAGTCGGCGATCAACAGGTTGGTGCTAGTTCCCATCAACGTGCACATGCCGCCCAGAATCGCGGCGTAACTGAGCGGCAAGAGCAACCGACTTGTGCTGGTGTTGATTCGTTTTGCCAGGTCACCCACCACTGGCATCAGCGCCACCACCACCGGCGTGTTGTTCAAAAAACCGCTCATCACAGCGACCGGAACAAACAGCCTCGTTTGGGCTCCGGTAAGTGTCTTGGCTCGGTTCAAAAACCATCCGGTCGCGAGCTCAGTGCCCCCGGTAAATTCAAGCCCCGTCACCACCGCAAATAGAAACGCGACCGTCACCAAACCCGAGTTGCCGTAACCGGCAAAAGCTTGCTCGGCTGTTGGCAACAGGGTTGTTCCGCTGATGGCTTGGGCGACCACTAGGATCGCCAAGCACCCCAGCGCCAACAAATCAGTTGCGGCAACGCGAAACGCCAACGTCAAAAGCAACGTCAGCGCGACCGCGATGGCAAGCCAAGATTCCCAAGTTCCCATCAAAGACTCAACATTGGATCATGAACCCTTAGCTGGAAAGAACTTCGCCAACGTCGCTTCGTTTGGCTTCGGCGTGACCAATGATACGACGACCGTTGCGACCAAAGACGCGATAAAAATGGTTGCGACTGGCATCGTGTGAATCGTTCGCTCGCCAATCGTAAAGTCGACGGACCAGTTATCAATCGCACCAAAACCAGACGCTGAAAACAATGCGTACCAAACGCCCGCCGAAGTCAAAACGCCAGCGTAGGCGCCCCACTTTGAAAGGCCGCGCCAGTACACCGCCAACAGCGCCAATGGGAACAGACTGCTGAACCCACTGAAGCACCAAATTCCTAGCTGGAACACGCGTGTTTGAGCAATGTCGGTCAGGCTGAGAGCGTAGGTGACGGCCACAATCGCAATGATGAACACTCGCGAGATCGTGATGATCTGCTTGTCATTGAACCGATCCTTCCCGCCGTAGTGAACAACAATGTCAGTGGTGAACATCGTGCCGATGCACAAAAACTGGCTGTCCAATGAGGACATGATTGCCGCCAAAATACCGGCTAGCAGAAACCCACCTAGCACATCGCCCGACAGCGACTTGACCATGAAGCCCAAGACCTTGTTGGGGTCTCCGGCAATCGGCGGCGGAATGTTGATCAGGCCCGTGGTCGCCCAAACGCCGATCAAGACGCACGGAATCCACACAATCAAAATGAAGACCGGGTGCACGACGACTGGCAACTTGAATGCCGATGCGCTTTTCGCGGTTAACCAGTGCTGAAATAGGTGCGGAAACATGCCGACGGAAAATGGAATCAACATGTAGGTGAAGAACATCCACGGATCCATTCCCTCGCGAGTCCGAAACTGCGCCGGCGCTTCGACTGATTCAATTTGGTCTTCGGCAGTCACCTCAGCTCGTACCCGGCGAGCCTTGGGGATTTCCTGAGACACGATTTGCATCGAGTCCCAAAACCCAGTTGGTGGTTCAGTACGAACTACTCTTTGTCCGTCGACCAGTTGGTGGGCACGTCCGTCGGCAACCGACTTTTCCGCCAATCCGGTTGCGATCAAGTAAAACGCAACCACACCCAAAACCATGAACACGATGGTTTGGAAAGTGTTGGCCCAGGCTGTGCCTCGCATGCCGCCGAAGAAAACGTAAACCAAGACAACGACACAAATCACCAACTCGGTCAGCCAAGGCGGAATCGCACCGTTTTCGGTCAAACCAGGAAAGTCGCCTCGAGTCGCGCCTTCGATCGCTTTTCCAGCCGAGATCACTCCGACTAGCAAGTAGGGCACGACCAACCCGACCAAGATCGGGAACAACACCAAACCGATCTTGTCGCTGTCCAGTCGATCACGAAAGAACCCAGCCTGAGTCGTGTAACCATATTTTTTACCCCATGACCAAAGCTTGACGCCAAGGACAAAGAAGCAAAGGGAGTGGATGATCCCCGACGACGATGCCAGCAGACCGTAGACTCCGACGCCCTCGGCAAACGCCTCGCCCGTCGAACCGACCAACGCGAAACCGGTCATGGTGGTGCCGAACAAAGACATCAGCAACAGGAAAGGGCCAATCGAGTGACTCGCAAGCAAGTAGTCTTTCGAGGTGCCTTTGAACAGACGCGACGAGAATAAGCCGAGACAAAGCAGCAGCCCCAAATAGACGCCAATGATGACGACTTTGATCATTCCAGGTGTCATTGTGCCGCCTCCGATGATTCTGATTCGTCTTCCAAATGGTCGGGCCATGCAGTCAGCGCCGCGGTCAACCAGACCGCCGACGCCGCGATCGAGATGCAGGCATGATAGGCCAGCGTGACCGGGATGATACCGAACACAAGCCGATCGTTATCCCAATTCCAAATATCTTGGTGCAACACTACCAGCAGGAGAATGAGTCCCCAAATTACTTTCTTCATCAACGGCACTCTTGGTGGGATAGGTTTGGTGGGAAGGTCGACTGCAGTATCAATTTCGGTCGCGACAAAGGTTCCGCCACGGTTTGCCGGCCGCGGCTTACGAAGCACAGCGGCCGATCAGTGTAGTCTTCTCGCTTGGACGTGTTTAGCAGTCGGGAAAACGTTCCAACGTCAAATAAAAAAGCGGCTGGACAAATCCAGCCGCTTATCGATGTCTCTAACTAGCCAATTCAATGGCAATTGCTTCGATCAATGTCGGTGATCGACTAGTTCCCAAACGGATCGTCACCGAACGGGTCCGCGGCACCACCGGCGTCGCCACCAAACGGATCAGCACCGCCACCGGCGTTGCCGCCGAACGGATCGGCACCAGCACCCGCGTCACCACCAAAGGGATCGGCTGCGGGAGCATCGGCCGGCGCACTGCTGTCGCCGGCAACAGCATCATTCGCGAAAGGATCGTCCATCGCATCGGCCAACGCATCGTCTGACTCAAGCTTTGGTTCCCCCATGTCAGCAGGAAACGGATTGTCGTCAACTACGGGTGGCGCCGGCGGAGGCGTTACACCTGCCGCAGGCACTTGTCGCGGTGCTGGCGCGGGACTTGGCACGGCACCTGACAAACCGACGTCGGAACCATAACGTTGACGCGAACGAGCGGCTGACTCGGCCGCGAACTGCATACGCGCCTTGCGACGAATTTCTTCTAACTTGATTCTGCCAGAGCCCTGAAACCTCGACAAAGCAGCTCCGATCGAGCCGCTCCCTTCGCCACGTGCTTCTAAATCGGCACCTTGTTGCCAATCCGAATCGGCCTCGTAGCCGCGTCCTGAAGCACTTGCGACGATTCCACGGAAGTAATATGCCCGAGGATCTTTGCTGCCGTTGTTGATTGCCATCGACAACAACTCGTAGGCTTCGGATGTCTTTCCGGCGTTGTAGGCGTGGACACCTTGACCGTAAAACTCGGCCAATACGGCACTTTCGCCTTGAGCCTGAGCCGATGGGATGCCGCTGACGCTCGACAACAGAGCACCTGCGATGACGCTCAAAATTAACTTATTCATGGATGCGATCCTCTCCTAAACCTTTCGGTTTAGATGATGCTGTGGGAGCCAAATGGTAAAAATTTGCTTCCCGAGATAGGTGAACGAATGCTTGCCCGTCAGTCAAAAAAGTTTTCCCCGAGCGTACTTTTAGTCCACCAAACTGTAATCGTGGGTTAGGGATGCAGCAAACTTTTTCCACCGAAGTCAGCTAGCTTCCCCCCGAACACGGGAGTTCGCGTCGATCGAGGCGACCTTGCGATGCTAACAATTTTGGCTAAAGCTTGCCTACAAGCTCACTCGATCCAGCCGCCACCGATCACACGGGTCCCGTCGTAGACCACCGCGGCCTGGCCTGGGGCAACCGCCAACTCGGGCTCGTCAAACCGCACTGTAAACCGACTGGGATCGTCGGGCATCAACGCAAGCGACCCCGGAACGGGTGCCCCGTTGTACCGGATCTGGACCGAAACCCGCTCGGGAACGTCCGCCGCGTCGACCAACCAATTTGCTTCGCCGGCGACCAAGCTCTCTTTGGCAAGCGCCTCTTTTTTGCCGATCACCACCCGCCGAGTATCCGGTTCGATCCGGATGACAAAGTACGGCTCGCCCATCGCAACGCCTAACTTTTTACGCTGCCCCACGGTAAAGGCCTCGAATCCGTGATGCTGGCCGACAACTTTTCCTTCCGCCGTGACGATCTCGCCGTCGGTGTCGGACGATCGCTGCGGATCGCGAGCCCGAACAAAGTCGCTGTGGTGCCCCTGAGTCACGAAACAGATTTCCTGGCTATCTTTCTTACCCGCCACGCCCATCATCAGACTCTCAGCGATTTCGCGAATCCGCGGTTTTTCGAAACCGCCGACCGGCAACAGCATCCGGTCCAGCCGATCGCGGCGAATTCCGAACAGAGCATAAGATTGGTCTTTGTTAGAATCCAGTCCACGGTGCAACTGATTCACGCCGCCAATATTTAGCATCCGGGCGTAGTGACCGGTCGCCACAAATTCGGCGTTGACGCCATCGGCATAGTCGAACAACCGACCGAATTTGATCCACTGGTTACACCGCACACACGGATTGGGCGTCCGGCCACTGAGATAGTCGTCCACGAAATAGTCGACGATCCGGCCAAAATCCTCGGTCAAGTCGAGCGCATAAAACGGGATCCCCATTTTCGAGGCCACGCGCCGCGCATCCGCAGCATCCGACGCCGTGCAACACCCTTGCTTGTGATCGGCGCGTCCGGACGCCATCCCCCCCAACACTGGCAAGCTCGTCGCAGCGGCTTGATCATCGACCTTGCAAACAGCACTGGACTCTTCACCATGCCGCATGAACACACCGATGACTTCGTGCCCAGCGTCCAACAGCAAATGCGCAGCAACACTCGAATCAACGCCGCCACTCATCGCTAGAACGATCCGAGCCATGTATATTTCTCTTCGAATGTAGGCCAGGTAGTGCCCTGGCAGTTCAGTCGCCAGGAAACTCCCTGGCCCACAACTACGCGCCTATCCTACTGCAAGAATCAAGTACGACCATGGATGCAGACCTTACCAATCGCAGCAAAGAGATCGCCAAACGACTCAAACAGCTCGGAGACTCTCTTTGACTACTCTGCCAAACAGCAGGAAATCAAAGTCATCGAGCTGAAGATGGGCGAGCCTGACTTCTGGAATGATAACGAGTCAGCCCAGAAAACGGTCATGGACCTGAAAGGTCTCAAAGCGATCGTCGGCCCGATGAACGAGCTGACGGGGTCGGCCGAAGACATGTCGGCGATGCTTGAAATGGCCGAAGAAGACGATTCGATCGCCGCCGAAGTTGCCGCCGAAATTCAGCGACTCGAAAAGATCATCGACGATCTGGAATTGAAGGCGCTGCTAAACGGCCCCAACGATTCAGCCGGAGCGATCCTGTCGATCAACGCGCGCGACGGAGGCACCGACGCCAACGACTGGGCCGATATGCTACTGCGAATGTACTCGGCTTGGGCGGTCGGCGAAGACTACAAGATTGAACTTCTCGACCGACAAGACAACGACGAAGCCGGTATCAACCACGCATCCATCGCGATCCGTGGACCGATGGCGTACGGGTATCTCAAAGGCGAAGAAGGAATGCACCGGCTCGTTCGAATCAGCCCCTTCAACAGCGAAGGTAAACGGCAAACAAGCTTTGCCGCCGTCAGCGTGGCACCGGAAATCGATGACTCGATCGTCGTCAATATCGAAGACAAAGACGTCCGCATCGATACCTACCGTGCCAGTGGTGCCGGCGGTCAACACGTCAATAAGACCGACAGCGCCGTTCGCTTGACGCACGTCCCCACCAACACGGTGGTGCAGTGCCAAAACGAACGTAGCCAACATCAAAACAAGGAAACTGCCTTCAAGATGTTGCGAGCCAAGATCGCTCGGATCGAAGAAGATCGACGTGAAGCCGAAGAAGCTCGCAAGTACGAAACTCAGGCTCGTACAGGTTTCGGAAGCCAAATTCGCAACTACTTCTTGCACCCCGATCAGCGGGTCAAGGACGCGCGAACAGGCCACTACGTCGGCAGCTTCAACAGCGTCATGGACGGCAGCGAACTGCAAGGTTTTCTGGACGCCTTTCTGATGCTAAAGGCTGGCAAGATCGAAGCGTCGTCGTAATTTCGTCGTTAGCCCTGCGTCTCGTTAAGCGATCGTCGAAAATTAGTTCGGGATTTGACTCTCCCTCTGGGAGAGTCGGACGCAGTAGCGGCCGGAGAGGGTTTCACAATCAGCTTGTGAATACGGGCGTTATTTCGCAGCAAGACTTAAAACCATCACCGGGATTCTTCCTGGCGATGCGGCAAGACCGATTGATCAAGCGGCCTTACGAATCGATTGACCATCGTCGCGGCCATCGAGTCCGGCGATCGACGCGCGTTCGCGGCGAAGGTCGCGGATTTTGGCAGCGTGGTCGTGAAGGTTGGATTCCAAATCACGAATGCGATCGAGCGCTTTGGTATTCGCATCCAACGAGTCTTCGTGTTCGGCACTGACACGTTTCAAGTGAGCCATCAATTCGTTGATGCGATCCTGAAGCTCTTTGTTGACAGGACGCAATTGCTCGGCGGTCTGCAATTGATTGGCAAGCTTGGTGATGCTCGACCGCTGGGATTCGAGCGTCTTCTGCAACTCTGAAACCTCGCTGACCGATTGATCGTGCAGCTTTGCCTTTGCCTGCAACTGCTCCTTGGCTGCCTCGATCGCTTTCGCTTGATTTTGAATCTCGCCTCGCAGTGACACAAGCGATTTTTCCAGCTCGCTTCGCGACTTTGCAAGCTCGTCTCGCTCGGCGGCAATCACCGCTGTTTGTCGATCTGTCGCAGCCTGCTTCTGTTGCGATTGCGCAAGCGATTGTTTGGTTTGATCGAGTACCGCGACTTGTGATTGCAGTTCTTCGATTTGCTCGGCACGCTTCTTCAGTTGCGTTTCCAACTCGTCGCGTGATCGAGCGATTGAATCTCGCTGTCCAGCGGCCTGAGTTACCTGCTTGGCAGTCAACTGAATTTTCTGCTTAGCCTCGGCAAGCATTGCCGTCGTCTCGTCTAACAGTTCAACCTGCGACTGCAATTCGTCAACTTGAGCGGTTCGCTTCGTTAGCTGATCTTCCAGTTCCGCGGCGCGCTGACGCTGAGCGGATTGTTGCTCGATCGCCTTTGCCAATTCAGCGCGAAGTGGCCGATGTTGTTCCAGCTCATCTTGAATCTTCGCCATCGGTTCAAGCTTGACCCGCAGGACATGAATTTCTTTGGCCTGTCGTTCGATCTCAGACTTTTGAGTTGAAATCTGCTGGACGCGTTGTTGATTGACGGTCTTTTGTTCGCCAAGAACCAACGCGACTTCGGCCAATTCGGATCGAAGCGGCGTCAACTCGTCGACCTGCGTCTGCAAGCGATCGATCAACTCTTCGCGATTCGCAATCGCGTCGACCATCGCCTCTTTTTCGGACGAGACGTGATTGGCCCGCTCAGTTGTTTTCTGCAACTGTTCGTGCAAACCGCTGACTTGTGCTCGAAGCTGCTCGACCTCGTGTTCCCGGGCTTCCAGCATTTGGCGTTGTTCACCCAGCGAACTCGCCGCCGATTGCAAATCCGTTGCCAATTCGTCCCGCTCGGCCTTCACAGTGCCCGCGATCTCACGTTCGGCATCCAAGTCACTGATACGATCCAACAGCGTTTCCACTTTCACATTCAGGGCGTCCCGTTCTTCCCGCAATACATCCAAGTCCTCGCATCGTTCGACCAAATCGGCCTGAGTTTCCTTTAGCGACTGTGCCGATGATTCGCTTGCCGTTGTCAACTCAGCTACTTCTTTGCGAAGCGCCGCGATTGTTTGTGCGTTTTGTGTGGTGGTTTGGTCAGTCGCCTGAGCCTGAGCGTCGAGCGTCGCTGTCAGTTGCTCAATTTCAGTTTCCAACGCGATCTGGGTTTGTTCAAAACGCTTGATCGATTCCTCACGGTCGGCAAGCTGATCGGTCAACGCTTCGACCGCTTCTTGGCTGGACGCGGCATCACTGGTTTTCGCCTCAAGCTGTTCGCGAAGTTGCGTGGATTCATTCTCCAATCGCGAACGAATTTGTTCCACTTGAACAATCGTTTGGCCGTGTTCGCCAACCTGACGTTTCAGCGCATCGATGGTTTGAAGATAGCCCGACGAGGATTTCTCGCTCGCGTCCAAGCGATTCCGCAAGCTCTCTATCTCGACTTCCAACTCACGATGGCTGGCCTGCATTTCGGTGAACGATGTAGTTCGCTGTTCCAAGTCATGCTCGGCAGTTGTCTTCAACTTCAACGCTTCTTGCAACTGCGAAACCATCGCTTCGCTTCGCTTCAATTCGCTGGCGAATTTCTCGTCCGACAGATCTCGCTCGCCACGCAGGCGTGCCAGCTCGTCACCGGCCTGCAGTGCGGCTGACCGATGCTCTTCGTTTTGCTGCTGCAGTGATTCGTACTGATCCCGCAGATCCTGCAATTCGGAATCAACCGACTCGCTGTCTTTCCGCAGTTTTACGAATTCACGCTTGCGAAGCTTTGCCGATCCGCGTGCCTTGATGTAACGATTCTCGAGGCCGTTGATCTTTGCGTTATCGCCCGTTCGGTCGCGAAACCACATCAAATGGCCAATTAGAACGCCCGCCAATACAAAGAAAACAGCGGACACAAACGGCAAATTAAACAAGGCAGTCATCGAGTGATCCCAGCGATAGGCACTTCGGACCGATGCGTCATCCATGACGCACGGGTATCGAAGTTTGGCGTTTACCAAGATCACGAAGCGCATGTCTAGCGCGTTTTTGGGTTTGCCTCGGCGTCAGTCCCGAAAAAACGGAAACTGTGTGTTTCACGCGACATCCAATCGCACGGGCATTCGAATCAACGTGCTGCGCGTGTTGCGAAACTCGTCAAACGGATCACTCAGGCCGCAGCAAGGGGAACAAGATGACGTCGCGAATCGACTTTTTGTTGGTCAGCAACATGACTAAACGATCGATTCCGATGCCAAGTCCGCCTGCCGGAGGCATTGCGTAGCGAAGGGCTCGAACAAAATCGGTATCCATTTTCGCCATCGAATCTTCGTCGTCTTGGCCTTCCAGTTGAGTCCGAAACAACTCTTCCTGAAGATCGGGATCGTTCAGTTCCGTGTACGCATTGGCCAACTCCATGCCCAGAATGAACAGCTCGAATCGTTCAGCAATTTCCGGATTGTCTTTCTTTCGCTTCGTCAACGGACAAATGCTGGCCGGGTAATCGATCACGAAGATCGGGCCTTCCAACGAGTCTTCGACGGTTTCTTCGAAGATCTCGTTGCGAATCACGTCCGGATGCTTGCCGTCGGTCTTCAGCCGCAGTTTCTTGGCCAGAGCCATCACACCATCTTCGTCCGATGTCTGAACCCCGGTCGCTTTTTCAAACAACTCGGCATAGGTCGCACGTTTGAACGGCGGCGTGAAGTCGACCATCTTGTCGCCAAACGGACGCACATACCCGCCACCGATTTTGTCGATCGCTTCGACAATGATCTTCTCGGTCAATTCCATCATCGACACATAGTCGCCGTACGCTTGGTACAGTTCAATCATCGTGAATTCCGGGTTGTGTCGCGGGCTAATCCCTTCGTTTCGATAGACGCGTCCCATTTCATAAACACGTTCCATGCCACCGACCATCAACCGTTTTAGGTGCAATTCGAGAGCGATCCGCAACACCAACGGCATGTCCAGCGTGTTGTGGTGAGTCTCGAAGGGACGCGCCGCCGCGCCGCCTGCGATCGTATGCAAGGTCGGCCCTTCAACTTCGCAGAAACCTTCGCCGTCAAGCGTCGCACGAATCGACTTGATGATTTTGGTTCGGTCCATGAACGTGTTGATCACGCCATCGTTGAACGCCAAGTCGGCGTACCGCATCCGTTGACGCAGTTCCGGGTTGGTCAAACCAGCATGCTTTTCCGGCGGGACCTCTAGCATCTTGGTGTGAAAAAACAACTGTTCGGCAAAGACCGTCAGTTCACCCGTGTTGGTTCGGCCCAAACGTCCTTCGGCACCGACTAAGTCACCCAGGTCGAACAATTTGGCCAGATCAAAGCCTTCTTCGCCAACTTGGTTTTTCCCGATGAAGATTTGAATCTCACCGGTCCAGTCCTTCAGCGTCAAGAAGATCAGCTTGCCTTGCCCACGCATCAACATGATTCGGCCGGAAACTCGAACCGTCGGCCCGGTTTCTTCACCCGGTCCGTTATCCGTCTTCCATTTTCGATAGTCCAGGCTTTCGTCCGTGAAGTCCGGCAGCGGCACATCGGTACCGTCGGCCTTGGTCCATTTGACGTCCGCGCCAAGCGTTTGGCAGCGGTCGACCAGATCGCGATTGTCGAAACGACAACCGAATGGATCGACGCCACGTTCGACGATTTGACGCATTTTTTCACGACGAGCCACACGGGGATCCGTGCCATCGCCAGGATTCGAGTCGTCACCGGGGGTGTTCGCAGCCGCTTGATTCATGGTTTTCGCTTACAGGACCAATCAAATACAGCACGCCAAAATCACGTGCGAGGCCGGGATTGTCGTTTTCATCGGCCATTTTCGCAAGCCACGGAAAAGCATCCGATCTTGCAACAAAACCTGGCCAGAGCGTAGGCCAGAATTTGTCGACACACATCACGGCGCAAAAACACTTTGCTTGTACCTCCATCGAAATTCGGACCCCAAGGTTCATGCACGAAATCCAGCCCGGCCACGGACCGCCCACAAAACTATCGCGGCAAGCGTCGATCATCGTCCTGGATGCTAGCCCGGTGTCGCTGCTGACCCTCGCAGGGGTACTGGATCACCAAGGTTACGCTTGCGTTTGCGCTCGCAACAACGCCTCGGCCGTTGAAGCACTTTCGATGGGACGCCAAGATTTATTGGTGGCCGATGTTGGCGACGACGCTGCCGAAGTCTTGAAAACGCTACAAAAAATCCGCAGCATTGACTCTTATGAAGAACTGCCAGCCGTGCTGATTGCCGGCAGCCAGTGGGCCGGGCTCGAAAAGAAGACCGAGACCATGCCCCAGGCAACCCGCTGCTTGTTCAAGCCTATCGATCCGCACTCACTGATCGCGGTCGTTGATCAAATCCTATGGATGCCCAATTTGATTGCGGCTCACCGACGTCGCGGCTCAAAACCCAGCCGGCCCGGATGGGTGTCGCTGTAACGGATCGCGGTCACGTATTGACGGCGAATCAACCAATTCTCTATTTCCGTAGCCTGATCAGTTTCCGTAACCTGTTCACTGCCGCTTGCAATCCATTCGCTCGGTCCAAACCCGACATCGCTCCAACCCTACCTAGGAAGCCCTTCCATGTTTCGACGTCTCATTCTCGCCGCCGTCATGATGGCGATGCCCGGCTTTGCCTTTGCCGACGAAATCGTCCGCTACCAGTGCAAAGAGTGGAAAGCGAAGCACGTTCACGACACCAAGAAAGCCGACACGATCGCGGCCACACTCAAGAAACTCGGCTGCGAGCTGCAAAAAGGCCAACACGACGGCCACGTTGACGTCAAATACCGATGTCCCGCGTGGCGTGAACTGAAGCTCGATTCGCATGACGACGCCCACAAGTGGGAAAATTGGCTCAAAGAATACGGCTTTCAAACCGAGCACAAGCATTGAGTTTGCCACTGCAATCGACCGGTGCGATCATCGGCGCTGCGGTGCTTGCCACCAAGGCTGTCCAGCAAATTGGCGAAGTGCTGAGCTTCGACGAAGTGCTGAACTCACCCGCGGTTTCGCAACTCACCGACAATGTCGTGTCGGACCCAAAGGCAATTTTGGAAAAGCTGACCCAGGCGATCAGCGATCGTCTGGCCGAATTTGGACTCGGTGCGAACCCACCCAACCAAATCTCGGTCCTTGCCAATGGCACCATCCAGGTCAACGAAAACCACGAAAATGCCGCAAAAATCGAAGCAACCTTGGCCAATGACCCGGCAATCGCGTCGATCGTCAACGAACTTCGTTCGTCAAGTTTGCCAGGCCCCTGGTCGGTCGACTTGACGAGAACGGCAACGCAAGGGAATATACCTTAAGTCGTTCGGAGGATAAGCGAATGGCTAGCAGGCTGATTCGAAATCAGTTGTCCAGCAATGGATTGCGGGTTCGAGTCCCGTGTCCTCCGCTCTATCGAAACACCCTCAAAAACGCCCAGTTTTTGAGGGTGTTTTCGTTGGCACACGGACGAAAACCGACGGCAAGCCGAAACTTGACTCGTCGTTCATTCGAAGATTGTGTCGGCCGCAGCACCAATGGCCTCCGTGCCAATCAGCTTGACGCGGATCTTGGTTTTTCGATCGTGGGCTGCTGGCCCAGGATGATCCGATTGCTGCGATTGAAGGTTGTGTAGTTCCAACCCCATTGCAACAAGATCAACACCCGGTTTTGGAACTGCACGATCAACATCAAATGGACGAACAGCCAAAGCAGCCAAGCAAAGAATCCACAGAACTGGCGTTTACCGATCTGGGCAACTGCTGCGGCACGGCCAATCGTCGCCATGGTGCCACGATCTTTGTATCGAAACGGCTTGACCGAACGATTATGTTGCGGTGAATTCGACAGACACCGCGCGACGTAGGCTCCCTGTTGGATCGCGACGGCAGCTAAGCCGGGCAACGGCTTGCCGGTTTTGTCCAGACAAGTGGCGATGTCACCGATTGCGTAAATGTTCTCGTGACCGACAATGTTCAATTGGCCGGTGACCGGAAGATGCCCCGCACGATCCGTTTCAACACCACATGCAGCAGCCAGCTTCTTTCCAAGCGGGCTGGCCTGCACGCCGGCGCCCCACAAGACAGTCTCCGTCGGTACAACAAATTCAGTGTCGGAGGTAGCCAATCGTACAAAGCCAGGTGCGATTTCCGTGACCTTTGTGTGCGTATGAACTTCGATTCCCATTGACCGTACTTTCTCGGCCGCACGCTTGCAGAGCTCTTCTGGATAGTGATTGAGCAGGTGCGGTGCGGCTTCGACGATCAGAATCCGAGCGTCTTGCGAATTGATGTGACGAAAGTCTTGCTTGAGTGTGTGGTTGGCGATCTCTGACAACGCACCGGCTAGCTCCACTCCGGTTGGCCCACCGCCCACGATCACAAACGTCAGCATCGCCTTTCGTGCTTCGGGGTCAGGCTCTCGCTCGGCTGTTTCGAAAGCCATGTAGACTCGGCGGCGAATTTCCGTAGCGTCGGCGACCGTCTTCAACCCAGGCGCCAGCGGCCCCCATTCGTCGTGACCGAAGTAACTGTGGGTTGCGCCGGCGGCCAACACGAGCACGTCATAGCGGAGTTCTCCGTCGGCGAGCAACAACCGATTTTCCGCAACGTCAAAACCGGTGACTTCCGCCAACAAGACTTCGCAGTTCGCTTGCTTCCTGACAATTGCACGTATCGGCGTCGCAATGTTCGCAGGCGAAAGTCCGCCCGTGGCGACTTGATAAAGCAGGGGCTGGAAGAGGTGATAGTTGTGTCGATCAACGATCGTTACCCGCACGCGAGATTGATGCAGTCGCTTGGCCGTTTCAAGTCCTCCGAAGCCTCCGCCCACGATGACGACGTGGGGAACAGGCTTTGCGGGATCCGTGATCGTTTCGGGTGACGTCAAACTTCGATTCCAAAGAAGGAAAGCACGGGGGTAATCATGCACTCTGCATGAAGCCGAATTGTATCGCCTACCGTTATGCACGCATGCAAAAAACGTTACTTCCCCAGTTTGTCGACCGCCTGGATCATCGGCCGTTAACGAACTCGATCAGCTTTCCTTCGCCCGATACGAGTGCGGTACTTAGCCCGCCTTCGTCGGCCACGACTTGACCTTGCTC
This sequence comes from Rubripirellula reticaptiva, assembly GCF_007860175.1. Lineage (NCBI taxonomy): Bacteria > Pseudomonadati > Planctomycetota > Planctomycetia > Pirellulales > Pirellulaceae > Rubripirellula > Rubripirellula reticaptiva. The sequence goes on from NZ_SJPX01000002.1 coordinate 1,066,000, forward strand.
ATCTTCGTGAACGTATTGCACTGAAACACGATAGGCGTCCCGTCCCGGCTCGACGGTGTAGACTGCGGGTCGTAGTTCGCCGGTTTGTTGTTCGACGTGTTCGCGTACTTTGGCAATGACTGCGTCTTCCGTAGCAGGTTGCAAACCGGAACGACTGCTGCCTCGGTGGTATGAACGTACCGCGCGCTCTTGATTGTCCCATCGACTGGCAAAATCTCGCGAACGATCGCTGGTCGAGCTGATGCGATCCCTGCGATCACCATGTCCACTTCGGCGATGCAACTGATACCGATCCAGCTCGCGGATCGCTTCGGGGTGCGGATTTTCTTCTGCTACAAACGCCTCGACCTGCTGGATTTCTTCGGCCGTCGGTGGCGGTGGGTCAATCCGAGCCATGCGTTGTGATGCGACTTCCTGCAAAACGGTTTGGCCATTGCCCGCGTCGACACTCTGGACGATCGTTTCGGCCATGGGCTCCCATCGAGGTCCGAAGTGATAGACCGCGTAGTACATCATTTTGGCTTGGGAATCATCAACACCGCCGCAACGACACGCTTCATAAAACATCTTGTGGACGTCTTTCCACGATTGCCGCATTTCATCGCAGCCCACATCGTGCACGACCGAGGCGTTTCGATACTTGCCTTCAAACGGGCCACCGATCACCGACCAAAACGCAGCAGGAATCGACGCTCCGTTGACCACGGATCCGGCTGGCGCAGTCCACTCGCGATTTGCGCTGTCCACATACCGAAACGTGTCACGCAAAACCATGTCGCGACCGTTTTCGGCCCACGACGCAACAATGTCACCTTCGAACCGTCCGAAATCTGCTGAGTCGGACACGGTGGTTGGGTTGCATCCTGCCAAAAACGCGAACGTGCACAAACCGAAGGCAAGAGATAGTCGCATCGTTTCAATCCTTTGAAAGTTGATCTTGATCAAGTACCAAAGATTCGCGACTGAAAACCAGAGAAGAACGCTGAGTTTGACATCGCTGAAAGTGTCGACTGCGTCGGAATCCCGGCGACCAAGCGATTCCAGCGCCCGCAAAACTAGACCGCTTTTGGTTTCGTCTCGACGAGTTCGGGTTGCCCCTCATTTCGATCCACTGCTCCGCTTTCCGACAAAGGATCGGGACCAGTGGTGCCACATTCCACCTCAAATACCATCGCGGCGAGAAAGGTCACCTCGGATTTCGGCCGCGACCGAATAGCTGATGATGCGCGATCCGCTGCAGCCACTGCAACTTTCACTTTAGAAATTCGCGGCGGCCTTGAACGGCGGCAAGATCCGCATCGCACAGCGTTCTGACCCAAAGGTTAGCCGCAGCCACCGCATTTTGAATCGTGTCGCCGCGGAAGCCTCGTAAGAAATCGCTATGCTTCTCCGACACGATCACTTCGACTCCGCTACGAGCAAGCAGATAGCCCAAAAACATTCCCACGGGCCCGCCACCAACGATGCCGCAAGTCGGCTAGGTCGTGCCTGTCATCTTGCTGACGATGTTGACGGGATCGACGGCTAGCTAATTTGAGAACTAGCGAAACAAACGCCATTCCCCGAGAGACCGGTTCATGCAACTTCGGCAACTGCAATCGCGACTGGCATGGTGAACAAGTCAGTGCGTTCGTGCCTTGTCATCACGAACCCAGCGTCCTGCAGCATCTTTTCAAGTGGTATCGGCTGGCAGTCGACGATGTGAGGAAAGTGCGTATGCATCCAAATGTAGGTACGTTCCAACGCACTTTCGCGGTCACCATCTTCGACCGCCGCCATGCTGACCACACCAAGCCGGCCCCCAGGCTTCAAAACTCGTCTGCATTCGGCAAGCACTGCGGGAATCGTGTCGAGTAAAAACAATTCTAACGTGAAGCTCATCGTCACGACGTCAAATGAATCATCGGCGAATGGCAAAGGTGGGGCCGCCTGGACAACCAGATCCACACGGTCTGCACAATCGGCTTCACGAACTCGCTTCATCGCCACATCTCGCATCCCAGGCGAAATGTCGATGCCGCTCACCTTGCCGTGCTCGCCCACCGCGTCAGCCAATGTCACGACCGAATGGCCCGTGCCGAAGCCAACTTCAAGCACCGATTCACCGGGCTGGACAGCCAGCAACTCCAATCCCTTTTCGCGCGCCACATGTTCGCCACCATCGGCAATCAAATCGTAGACGTGGCTAATACGATCGTAAAAATGTTGTGTCGGATTGGATGTCATCGATGAACTTTTTTATCGAACAGGTTCCGAGATAGGCGGCAGAATTGCAATATACGGTGCACCGTCATGGACGTGCCACGACTACATCACCCCTGTTTGTCGCACGATCGGCAAAAGTGGTCAAAACAAAGTCAAGCAGCGGTAGAATTGCATAAACCGAATGCTCTAAACTAAGCTTTAAACCATACTCTCGATAACAAGTTTGGCGAATAACATGAACAACAACACCACTGAATTCGTCACGTCCGAGTGTCCCAGCGGTCATCGCGTGCGTGGCGATCTTGGCTGGCTGAACCGCCAAGTAAGATGTCCGCACTGCCACGCAGAGTTCGTTTTCAGACGCCCGGATTCTCAAGCGGCACATGTCGTTGCCGTTCAACCGACCCAGGAATCGGATGGTAAGGATTTGAAAAGACCGGGCGACTGGGCAAGCGAGACCGGTGTGATGCGGATTCTTGGTGATTATGTCCCACCACCTCCGAAGGAATCCCGACGTTGTGGTGAGTGTGGGACGACTTATCCCGCGGGAGTGACAACGTGCGAAAACTGCAACTGTGATCTATTGCCGGCCAAAGGTGATGCCAAATCGACGTCCCAGGGTGAATCGACCGACGAGCGTCCGACGCCGATCGATTTTCGCGAAGTCGACAAAGTTGCCTTTGACGACGTGATCGTTCGGCGAGTGATTCGGCCGCGCCGCGAAATCGCTTTTCTGGACATCAACGACTCGGTGGACCAGATGCGAAAACAAGTGCGAGAATCAATGCACTCGCGTTATCCCGTCTGTGATCATTCGCTCGACAAAATGTTGGGCGTCGTCCACATCAAAGACATCTTGGTTGCCGAGAGCGACGGATTTGATATCCATTCAATCCTGGAAAAACCTGACCAGATTCCCGATAGCACTCCGGTAAGCAAGGTGCTGCAGCACTTTCAAAAAGAAGGCGTGCCGATGGCATTCGTGCTTGACGAATACGAGAACCTGATCGGTATCGTGACCTTGAAAGACGTGCTATCCAAACTCGCTCGCCTAAAGTCCTAGGCAAAACTTTTAGGATTAGGTCTAAATCAGTGTGTGCCAGCTGAGTGCTCAGATATTCCAATAGCTTGAGCGATTTGCAGGTGTCGGTTGCCGTTGTTGACGATAGACCTGTGGCGAAGCTTGTGGAAAGGCGGGCGGCAACGACGGCTGTTCGATTTGCTGGCGGTCGCTTGGTGATTGCAACGGATTGCCCGGTGCAGCGAAACCTAGTGGCGGCACTCCCGGATTCCTCCCACTTTCGCTGTACTGATATCCGTACCGTCCGCCATTTTGAGCGCCGGGCCAAGAGCCATGACCTCCGCCATGACGGCACGATCCGCTGTGCGAGTGGCGACGATGCACAGGCTGTGAAGACCGGGATTGATCGTACGGCGGCATCCCCATCGCCTGGTTTTGCATTGGCTGGCTTTGCTGCGGTGCACCGTAGCCTGCTTGGGCGCGAGCACCATAAACATCGCCATACATTCGGGACGACCAAGGATCGGGATTGTCGCCGCCAAAGGCTGAACCAGTCGGCGGATGCGAGTGCTGACAGTCTCCATCACAAGCTCCGCCTGGACTGACCTGCGCGGAAACCACGGCGGCTGGTGAGAGCAGACAGCAGGCAACTAAGAATCGAATGCACATTTCCTATCTCCGTTTGGGAACAACAGTTTGCAAACGGACTGTTCGGTTGCCGGCGTCAGAAGTCAATGTTGTCGAACTCCGAAATCAGTTTTCATCATGTGGGGTCGTTGACATAGTGATTCATAGCGAACGTTGACACCTTGTGAAGACGCGCCGAGGCGAATGTGCCGTGAAACACAGACTCGAATTCAATCGGGGCATTTTTCCCCACTGTGACTTTTGTCCCCGGCCGCATCGGACGATCGAGTTTTGCAAAACCGCTAGATGCAAGTTGCATCACGCGAGAACAACCCTCTTTTACGGAGCAACTCGCCATCCGATTGCAGGCAAGGAGTTTCAATCAATCGATTGGCACAGCGAGTGCTTAATCGTGACCTGTCGGTTGTTCGTGACGTGTGGTTGCGACTGACAGAGTCCATCACGAGAGGTGTTGCCATGAATCTGTTTGCTGCCGATTTAGAAGTTGACCAAGACGCAGCCCGAGGCTCAGCGTCAGATCCAACACCGGATCAAATTCGCACTCGCGCAGCTGCCGTCCGTCAACGCTGGAGCGACGCACAGCGAAAACGACGCCTCGTCCCTCTGGTCACCGCTTGGCTTCCGCCGTTGGTCCATGTCGCTGATGTGGCGGCCAACATATCGCAATCCAATTGAACGGACACCGTTCTTAACACCAACTGCAATTCACTCCTTCAAGGAATCCAAAATGAAACGTAGACGATCCAAAACCATTGCTGCCTTGATTGCGGCACCGCTGACGATCGCGGCAACCGGACTATTGATTGCGGCTTCTCCCGCAACGCACTCGGTCAAGCCAATCGCTACTGCTCGGCCGCTAGAGGTTTCGCCGGAAACACTCAACGTAGCCAACTCGCTTTCGGAGGCGTTCCGCAACGTTGCGACCCACGTCTTGCCATCCGTTGTTGCGATTGAGAACCGGCCTGACACTTCTTGGCAAGCGAAGAAGCCCGCAATGAACGACGACTCGCTCGGCCAGCCCAACCCCTTCAAGGGCACTCCGTTCGAAGACATGTTTCGGGGCCAGTCGGGAATGCGGGGAATGACTCCGCAAGCACCTCGCTCGCAAGCCGGAATCGGCTCGGGCGTGATCATTGACTCGGCCGGTATCGTACTGACCAACAACCACGTCGTCGAAGGTGGCGGCAAGGTCATCGTGCGAACTCAAGACGGACGCGAGTTCGTTGCGACCGAAGTTCTAACGGATCCCAAGACCGACATTGCCGTTGTCAAATTCAACGGAGACCCAAGCTTGGTTGCTGCCGCGATTGGCGATAGCGACACGATGGCGGTGGGCGACTGGGTCGTGGCCCTCGGTCAACCGTTTGGATTGGAAAGCACCGTTACAGCAGGGATCGTCAGTGCAAAAAATCGAGGCATCGGCATTACCGACCGCGAGAACTTTATCCAAACCGACGCGGCGATCAATCCAGGTAACAGCGGCGGACCATTGGTGAACCTTCGTGGCGAGGTGATCGGAATCAACACAGCGATTTCCTCACGCGGCGGCGGCAACAACGGCGTCGGCTTTGCCGTGCCATCGAATTTGGCTTACTGGGTTAGCAACCAGTTGGTGACGTCCGGAAAAGTCCAACGATCGTACCTGGGTGTTGCGATCCAACCGGTGAGCTATGAATTGGCCACGCAGCTTGGTGTTCCACCACGCAGCGGAGTCGCGGTGACGAGTGTGATGACTGGCACGCCTGCTGAAAAATCAGGTCTCAAAGTAGGTGACGTGATCATGAAGTTGGCTGGCCATGCCGTGACAACGCCTCAGCAATTGCAATTGGCGGTCGAGCGATCGACGGTTGGTCAAACTTCACCGATCAGCATCGTCCGAGACGGAAAGGCAATGGAGCTGACCTATCACGCTGAATCGGTGCCCGGTGACTTTGGCGTTAGCGTCAGCCCCAAAAAAGATTCCGACGGCGTGAAGATGCAGACACTCGGGCTTGAAATCGCTCCGCTAACCAAGGACGTTGCCAAACAACTTGGTATGACAAAACAAGCGGGTGTCGTGATCACGGCTGTGCAAGATGGCAGTTCGGCTGCGGAGGCTGGTTTGGCGCCCGGCATGGTGATCTCGCAAGTCAATCGCCAGGACGTCACAACCGCAGAGGACTTTGCCAAGATCGTCAAAACAGACGCGGACGGATCGATTCTTCTATTAGTCCGCGGCGAAAACGGATCACGCTTTGTCGTCGTGACGAACTGATGATCTTGCCGACCGCTAGGATGCGATGACAAAGTTGAGCTAAACGCGGCCAGTGTTCGTTCTATAATGAGCACTGGCCGTTCTATTTTCTCGGCGGCAGCCCACGACGGTGAACCAACCAAAATGAAACTCGCTGCAAAATTAATTCTGATCTTCATGCTTGGCGTTCTTGCTATCGTGTCGTTGTTCACCTGGCAAACGATTCGGAGTCAACGCGTGTGGGAGCACCAGAGCCGCGAGGCACACGCCGATGATCTGGTGACGGCTCTAAAACCGGCCATCGAAACCGCGTATCGTGATGGCGGAACGGTGACGATTCAAAAAGCAATCGAATACTCCACTCGTAACCTTGATCGTACGCCGATGCGATGGGTTGACGGTCGCGAAGTTCCATCAACCGGGACACAACTAACATCTCGCGAAATTTCCAGCGTCTCGATCACCGACCAGAACGGAACACGAACGGCCTATTCCTACGTGCCACTAAAAATCGACGGCGACGACGCGGGAGCCGTCGAAGTGGCACAAACGATGATCGATCACGACGCACATGCTCGTGATTCATTGCTGGCGTCGATCGTATCGTTGCTTGGTGTCACTTTGTTTTCAGCAGGCGTGATCTATGCTGGTGGAGTGCAAATGGTTGCCAAACCACTTGGCAAGTTGATCGACCAAGTCAACACCATCGGCGAGGGCAAGCTTGCTCAGCCACCAGCGATTTCGACCAACGATGAACTCGGGCGTTTAGCCGTCGCAATCAGTCAAATGAGCCATCGACTAAGCGAACAACAGAACGCGATTCGCCACACAGATCGTTTGGGCACTGTCGGAACACTGGCCGCCGGAATGGCGCACGAACTGGGCACGCCACTGAACGTTGTATCGGGCCGCGCCGGTTTGATCGCGAGTGGTAGACTGTCCCCCGACGAAATTGAGTCGAGCGCCCAAGTCATCAAGAAAGAAGCCGATCGTATGACGGCGATTATTCGACAGTTGCTCGACTTTGCTCGGCAAGCTCCTTCGGCTCGCACGTCGGTCGACTTGAACGAGGTCGCGATCCTAACCTGCGAACTGATGAAGCCGCTGGCTCAAAAGTCCGCCGTCGAATTGCAACTAAACCTTGACGACGAACCAATTCACGTCATCGGTGACCCGGCACAATTGCAACAGGTTATTTCCAACCTAATCGTCAACGCGATTCAAGCGATGCCCGAAGGTGGCACAGTCAACGTCGCACTGGACCGAGACGGCGAACTAGCAAAACTTACCGTGGCCGACACCGGGACCGGCATCGAACATGAGAACATCGGACACGTGTTCGAGCCATTTTTCACAACCAAAGATGTTGGCCAAGGAACGGGACTTGGTTTGTCGATCGCCTATGGGATCGTTCGCGATCATGGCGGCGAAATCAACGTTGATAGCAACGAAGGATGTGGCACGACCTTTCGATTAACGTTTCCAACTGCGTCATGACACAGGCTGCCCGCTTGTGCGTTTTCAATCCATCCCGACTGGCAGCCCAAACTGCGGTGACGAAAGACATCTGATGAAAGACGAGCAAACCACCCCACGAGTCCTGATCGTTGACGATGAACAAAGCATGTGCGAGCTGATCGAAACCGATTTGCGACTGCGTGACATCGACAGCCAATGGTGTCAGTCTGCCACAGCCGCGGTCGATGCAATGCAACAACAGGATTTTGACGTCGTGCTAACCGATGTTCGGATGCCAGGCAGCAGCGGACTGCAACTGTGCCAACAACTCACGGAACTTCGACCAGACATCCCCGTGATCGTGATGACGGCTTTTGGAACACTTGAAACCGCCGTCGCAGCCATCCGCTCGGGTGCCTACGACTTCATCACCAAACCTATCGAAATGGACTTGCTTTCGATCACGCTCAACCGTGCGATAACCCATCGGCGATTGACCGAGCAAGTACGGTTGCTGGAAGCAGCATCGGGGGACCTGAAGTCGTTCGGCGAAGTCATTGGGCAAAGCGACACGATGCTGAGGCTTTATGACCAGCTTCATCAAGTAGCCCAGTCCGATGCCGCCGTCTTGATTACCGGCGAAAGCGGTACCGGCAAGGAACTTGTGGCCCGATCGATCCACGCCAATAGTCGTCGCAGCAAAAAGCCGTTCGTCGCGGTCAACTGTGCTGCATTGTCCGAACACTTGTTAGAGAGCGAATTGTTTGGGCACGTCAAAGGAGCGTTCACGGACGCGCGAGGCGAGCGGCGAGGATTGTTCTTGGAAGCCAACGGCGGCACGTTGCTGTTAGACGAGATGGGTGAAATGCCGGTGTCGATGCAAGTCAAATTGCTACGAGCGCTGGAAGAACGCAAAGTCCGGCCAGTTGGCAGTGACAAAGAATCACCATTCGATGTACGAGTCCTAACCGCGACCAACCGCGACCTTGAAACCGCAGTCGCCGAAGAACGTTTCCGCGAAGACCTTTACTACCGTATCAACGTGATCGGACTCGAACTTCCGCCCCTGCGTTCACGCGGCACCGACATTTTGAGACTCGCCGAACACTTCCTGCGGCGTTTCGCTGAACGCGAAAACAAACCACTCGAAGGGCTCGCCGATGGAGTCGCAGAAAAACTGCTTAGCTACTCTTGGCCCGGCAACGTGCGTGAACTTCGCAATGTGATCGAACGAGCGGTTGCACTAACTCGCCACACAAAAATCACGGCAGAGGATCTTCCGGAGAAAATCCGCAACTTCAAATCTGGCACGGTTTTCATCGGGGGGCTCGACCCGACTGAACTTGTTTCGATGGAAGAAATCGAACGCCGCTACATCGCGCACGTCGTCGAAGCCGTCGGAGGCAACCAAACCCAAGCCGCCCGCATCCTTGGCCTCGATCGCAAAACGATCTACCGAAAACTGAAGGACTCGGCCGATTGAGCCGTTGAATGCAAGAACGAATTTAGGACTTCTAATGTTGCTTCGCGACCAGTTGTCTCGTAGCATGGTCTTCATGTTCCGAACGACACTGCATCTATTGCTGATCGCCGCGTTGCTGGCTTGCCCAGTGCGGTGCTTTGCGCATTCGGTGGCGTCGCTTGCTGATGGCAACGTTCAGACCAAGGGATGCTCCTGCTGCGATGCGTGCGACACCGGTTCGGACGCGAGCGAAGAGTCCGGCGATTTCCCTGATGACGGGTGCAATTGCCAAGACTGCATCTGCAAGGGTGCGATCACTCAAAATGATGGCGAGGCATTCGCGACGGCTGATGTTGAATTCAGCGTCTTCCTTGCCTCCATCGAATTTCCGCTCTCGCGGATCTCGACTCAGAGCGCCGGATCGAACTTCGATCACCTAAACACATCGGGGTATCTTAGTGGCCGCGATGCGCGAATTGCGCACCAATCTTTGCTGATTTAAATCAGCCTCTTCTTTTGACAATTTAACGTTGTCAGATCTCTCAGCTTGACTCAACCGACGTGTTTGCTGCGCGGTGCCGTGGCGTAGGCTTCCAACCTGCGTTGATATGCATGCCCATGCTGGAAGCCTAAGTCAAGCTGTCTCTCCCCTCAATCCATACCAACCTTAGCTCACAACCAACCATGCTGCTTCCCTGGGAATACGGAGTTCGCAATCTGGCCCGTCGGCCGGTGCGAACCGCACTGACGCTGGTCGCACTAGCGACCGTCGTGATGCTAGTGTTTGTTGTGGTCGGATTCATTCGTGGACTAGAACAATCCCTTGCTGTCAGCGGAGATAAGCAAGTCGTGCTGGTCTATTCCGTCACGTCGGAAGAGAACATTGAGAACTCGTCGATCCTTGCCCAAACTCCATCGTTGTTGACAGCAAGTTTGAACACAGCGGTGAGACGGTTCGGAGTCACGCACGTTTCGCCGGAACTGTATTTAGGCACACGAGTGAAGACGGACGAAGGCGATGGTGGGCTGGGCCTGGTCCGTGGCGTGACGCTGTCCGCACCCCTTGTTCGCCGGTCCGTCAAACTGATCGAGGGCGGATGGCCTGGCGAAGGACAAGTCATCGTGGGACGGTTAGTTGCCGCAAAACTTGGCAGTTCAGACGAATCATTGTTGGTCGGAAAAAGCATTTGGTTTGAAGGAAAGGAATGGAAGATCAGTGGCCGTTTTGCTGCAGGGGGTGCGGCCTATGAATCAGAGATTTGGTGCAAGCTTGGCGACTTTCAATCGACCACCAAACGGCAGGACCTGAGCTTGGTTGCGATGCTATTGTCGCCGGGTGGGTCTGCGGCGGAAGTCCAATTGTTCTGCAAAGAACGCAACGATTTGGAACTAAGGGCGATCCGAGAAACCGACTACTACGCGTCGTTGCAGCAGCACTACAAACCAGTCCGACTACTGGCTTGGTTCGTCGTTGCGTTAGTGTCCGCTGCGGGTATCTTCGCAGGTTTGAACATGATGTACGGCGCGGTTGCAGGTCGAAATCGTGAAATCGCGACGCTGCAGGCGATCGGATATCGACGACGCGCAATCTTGGCCAGCTTGGTGCAAGAAGGAGTTTTATTGGCGGCGGCTGGTTCGCTGCTGTCAGGTGTGATCGCACTGACGATGCTGAACGGCATTGCGGTTCGGTTCACGATGGGTGCGTTCACTTTACGCATCGACAGTGTCGCAATTTTAATCGGTTGCGGTGTTGGATTGTTGTTGGGTGTCGTGGGTGCGTTGCCACCGGCGCTGAAAGCGTTGCGAGCAGAAGTCGCAACCAGTTTAAAGGCAGTTTAGTTTCTCGTGGAGTTTTGAAATGAAGATGTATTTCAGTTTGACGTTAGTTGGTATCAGCTTGTTGGCCGCCGGATGCGGATCGTCCGAAGTGGCAACCGCCCCAACCGAAGGCTACTCGGCAGCAAAGTCCCCATACTTGGTCGACAGCGAACCTGCTGGTGCGATTCCGGTCGGGGAAGCACGCGAGTCGACCGAAGACGGTGCGGAGGTGACGCTGGTCGGATTGATCGGCGGTTCGAGCGAACCGTTTGTTGACGGACTGGCGGCGTTCACGATCGTTGATCCGAAGGTGCCTTACTGCGCCGACGACGAAGGCTGCCCGACACCCTGGGACTACTGCTGTACCCAAGACCAAGTCGAAAACAACATTGCGACGGTCAAGATCGTTGACGAAGCCGGGCGCCCCGTGGTTCATGGTGCGCGTGGACTGTTGGGAGTCAAGGAATTGTCGACCGTCGTCGTCAAAGGCAAAGCCAAACGAGATGACCAGGGCAATTTAACGGTCTCGGCGAACCAAGTCTTCGTGCGGCCCGGTCAATAGTCATGGCAAAACCTCCGATTGACCTTAGCCGACTCGCGCTCGATCGATCCCCGCACGGCGAGACAACCACGCCGAACCGTCGTCGCAAACGATGGTTCACGCGATACGTGCTGCCACTGGGCATCTTCGCAGGCTTCGTTGCCTTGTTGGGTGCGGCCGCAGGTCGACAATGGTTGCCGTCAACTTCGGTCACAGTCGTTCCCGTCATTGTGAAACGAAGCGAGATCCAACAGGCCGGTACGACGCTGTTTCAAGCACCGGGCTGGATCGAACCTCGACCAACCGCGATTAGCGTTGCGGCGCTCGCGCCGGGCGTGATCGAAGAGCTATTGGTCGTCGAGGGACAGCAGATTGAAAAGGGCGAAGCAATTGCAAGGCTAATCTCAATCGACGCCGAACTGATCGTCGAGCAAGCAAAGAACACGCTCGCGATCCGTGACGGCGAAGTCAACCGAGCCATAGCGGAACTCGACGCCGCGAAGATTCGCGTCGAGAATCCGGTGCATTTGCAAGTTCAATTAGCAGACGCGGAAAGCACCTTGGCGAAAGCGATGACAGAGCTTTCCAAGTTGCCGTTCCTGATCACGGCTGCCCAGGCCAACGCCGAGTTCGCGCGAGGCAGCATGGAAGGAAAACGATCAGCCAAAGGAGCGATTTCTGGCCGCATTATCGCTCGATCGGAAAGCGAGCACGCTACCGCAGATGCCGATCTAAAAGAGCTTCTCAGTCGGCAACCAAACTTACAACGCGAAATCGATGCACTGACGAACAAAGTGAACGCGATCAAACAGCAAATCAAATTGCTGGTCGAAGAAACGCGTCAAGTCGAAGAAGCGAAAGCCAAGTTGCAATCCGCCGAGGCGATGCGCGACGAGGCCAAACTGCAAGTGCGCCAGACAGAACTGACTCTTGATCGGAACGTCGTTCGCGCCCCGATCAGTGGACGCGTACTGCGGCTGATTGCGGCTCCCGGAACTCGCGTCATGGGTCTCGATTCAACCGCCGGGCAAAGCTCGAGCACGGTGATTGAAATGTATGACCCGCATCGACTGCAAGTTCGTGCCGATGTTCGACTAGAGGACGTCCCAATGGTTACCCACGGCCAGTCGGTCGAGATCGAAACCGCATCGACCAAGGGTGTCATCCAAGGCCGCGTTCTGCAAATGACAAGCACGGCCAACATTCAAAAGAACACGCTTGAAGTGAAGGTCGAATTGATCGCACCGCCGGAAACCGTCAGCCCTGAAATGCTGGTCGCGGCAAGCTTCCTGGCCCCGGTCACCGACAGTCCGGGGAAGGGACCTAACGAAACCGAACGCATGTTTGTTCCAAACCAGCTGGTTCAATCCGCAGATTCAGGCACCTTTGTCTGGATCGTCGACGCGGCAAACGTTGCCCAACGCCGGGCCGTTGATACGGGCAACCTTAGCGATGATGGACTGATCGAGATCAGGTCTGGTCTGCAGGCGACCGACAAACTGATCGCCAGTAACGCCGACGGATTAAAACCAGGCAGTCCCGTGGTCGTGACGGGCGACCATCAAACTTTGGGGATCAATTAAATGGCATTAGTAGAACTGCGTGGCGTTTCCAGGAGCTTTCATAAAGGCGATGAGACGATCACGCCTCTCGACAACATCGACTTGGACATCCAAGCGGGCGAGTTCATGTCCTTGATGGGACCAAGTGGTACAGGCAAGAGCACATTGCTGAATCTGGTAAGCGGTATCGACCGACCAGATTCGGGAACGATTATGGTCGACGGTACCGAGGTGACGAAGCTATCTCGCGGCAAGCTTGCGGATTGGCGAGCGGCCAATCTTGGCTACATTTTTCAAACGCACAATCTGATCCCGGTTTTAACGGCCTATGAAAACGTAGAACTTCCGACGCTGCTTTTGAAACTGTCCTCACAACAGCGCCGGCAACGCGTTAACTTAGCGTTAGAAGCGGTCGGATTAAGCGATCGTGCCGACCACTACCCGCGACAACTCTCGGGCGGCCAAGAGCAGCGGGTTGGAATCGCGCGAGCAATTGTTGCTCACCCCAAAGTCGTCGTCGCGGATGAGCCAACCGGCAGCCTTGACGTGGAAACCAGCGAGCAAATCCAAGTCTTGCTGCAACGGCTCAATCAAGAACTCGACATCACGATGTTGATGGTCACGCACGACAGCGACGTCGCCAGCATTGCCTCGCGTCAAATGGTTCTGGATCGAGGCAAGTTCTTGGAAAGGGTTCGTTCATGACATCCTATGTCCTAAAAACACTCTGGCGTCATCGCACGCGCACTCTTCTGACCGTGACCGGTGCTGCGGTGGCGATGTTCGTGTTTTGCTTTGTCGGCTCGGTGCAGGAAGGTTTGAACCGGCTGACAACGGGGGCGGATGCTGATCGCAGCCTGATTGTGTTTCAAGAGAATCGATTTTGTCCGACGACGAGCCGTCTACCCGAAGACTACGCGAGTAGGATCCGCGAAGTCGCGGGGGTCCGTGACGTGATGCCGATCCAAGTTTGGACGAACAACTGTCGCGCCAGCTTGGATATCGTGGTGTTCAACGGTGCGAACCCTGCACAGATCCAGAAAACTCGTCCCATCAAACTAACCAGCGGCAACTGGCAACAGTTCGCCGCGCAACGTGACGCTGCGATTGTCGGGCGCAACGTGGCCCAACGGCGTGGCTTAGAAACCGGTGATCAATTCTCGATCGGTGACATCTCGGTCAAAGTCGCGGGCGTCTTCGAATCAACCGTGCCGTCGGAAGAGAATCTGATCTACACCAGTCTCGCGTTCCTGCAATACACACGCGGGCTCGATGCTGCGGGACTGGTCACCCAACATGAAGTGCTTCTGGAGCACGATGCTGACCCTGATCGCGTTGCCAGCGAAATCGATGCAACCTTGCGAGCCGGTTCCGTAGCAACAACAACTCGCCGCAAAGGTGCTTTTCAGGCCAGCACTCTATCGGATCTGGTCGATTTGATTGGGTTTGCCCACTGGCTGGGATACGCCTGCGTCGGTTTGGTACTGTCGCTTGTTGCAACGACCACGGTGATGAGTGTTCAAGATCGAATCAAAGAATACGCAGTCCTGCAAACGATCGGCGTCCGGCCGATGCGAACCATGCGACTGGTTCTCGCCGAAAGCACGATTCTGTGTCTTGTCGGTGGCATCGCAGGCACATTGCTTGCCCTGACGGCACTCGGGATCGGTGGCTTTGCGATTGGAGCCGAAGGAGCAACGATCGCGTTTCGTCCGTCACTGGGACTAGCGATCACAGGGACCATCGTGTCACTGGTCGTCGGTGTCGTGGCTGGCTTGGCACCGGCAATCCAAGCGGCAACCGTTCCGATCGTCAATTCGCTGCGTCAGTCTTAACTGCTGTAGGAAACAACCAGGCCTGGAAGATGCGAGTCAGTATCGGCATCACAATCCACGTCATCAGCACCACGCTAGCCGCAGCGAGCATTGCGCTGCTGACCAATGGATGTATCCCCGCAACCATGGGCTTCAGCATTGCGATCATCGGTAACACGGTGGCGTAAACAGCAATCCAGATGATCACCGCCATTTTGTATTTTGGCGGATGCGACTGCTTAGCGACTTCGGTGTGAGCTTCCAATTGCGGCGGCTCGAACCAGGCTTCCAACCCAGTTAGGTGCTGGATATCGGCTGGCTTCGCCTCGAACGCGCTTAGTGCCACCACGCAGGCCTGCCGTTCCGGCGAGTCGTACCAACGCTGCATATGTTCGTGACTATCAAACTTGGTAATGACACGATATTGACGATCCAAAGCCGTATGTGGCTTCAAGACAGTCGCGCCCAAATGACCTGGAAAACTTAGTGAGGTGCGAATCAATTCTCCGATCGCTTGTTCCCACAAGTGTTCTTTCCCGGTCGCCGGACATGCCGTTGCAAGAATCGTTGAAGGCTCGTTTGCTATCGAGGAATCCATCGTTGATGACTTTGTGCTCATCATTCGGCACTCGCTTCCATCGACGCACGAGTTTTCTCGAGCAGCCGGATCAACTCTTTCAAATCGCTTCGAGTCATGCGTTTCAAAGTTCGCTTTTCTAGTTCAATCAGCGGGTCAAACGCCCACTGAATCATTTCGATGCCCTTTGTAGTGATGCCGACATAAACGACCCTTCGGTCTTCGATACAGCGTCTACGGACTACGTAACCCTGGCGCTCGAGTCGATCGACAAGACCAGTGATCGCCGGCACAACTTGGATCATCCGTTCAGCAATTTCTCCGCAAGTGATCTCGCGATCTTCGGTTTGCAAGATGCGCAGCAGATTGAACTGTGATAGTGTCAGGTCATGCTCGCGGAAGAACCGAGCCAGTCGATTTTCGAGTTGATCGCCCGTTCGAAGCAAACTTAGGATTGCTTCCTGCTCTACCGAAGCAAACGGTTGCTTCCGCTTCAACTCGTCCTGTAGTTTTCCAGCGGCCATCACGCAGTCCTCGGCATTTGTTGAACCCACATACTTCACAAACAAGTATCTTACGCGTCAACCATAATACGTCAAGAGATTTCGCCCCGTTGGCTCCTGCTAATCTGACCGCTAAAACTCAGGTCCCGGACGAGATGCGCCGTCCCCGGTTACGAAAAGACGACGCACTTGCGAGATGAACCCCCGTAGGAGATCGTCATGGTTTCGTGGATATTGCTGATCGTTGCAGGCTTGCTGGAAACCGGGTGGGCCGTAGGACTAAAATACACCGACGGCTTCACCAGATTTTGGCCATCGGTTTGGACCGTGACTGCGTTAGTCGCCAGCATGATTCTGCTTGCGATTGCCGTGCGAGATTTACCGATCGGCACCGCTTATCCGATCTGGGTCGGAATCGGTGCAATTGGGGCCGCCGTCTTTGGAATGCTCGCACTCGGTGAATCGACGTCCCCGGCACGAATTCTCTTCTTGTTGCTGATGGTCATCGCGATCATCGGACTCAAAGCAACTTCGGCTGCCACGACTTCAAACATAGACTAACCATCTCGCAAATTCGCCAAGCACGCCACCATCACTGTTCATCCGCTGACGGACCGTACAGTGCAGGAACAGAAACGTCGTTCACTCGCAAGTAGACGCATAAATGGCCGCGGTGGTGGACGATATGGTTCATCACCCAAGTTCGCAGAACAGCAAACTTCGGCATGGTGAATATGGTTTCGCCCGTCTTCAACAGACTCCACGGCTTGTGAAGTTCCTCGTCGCTAACGGAATCCAACAATGTGCGAGCACGAGCAACATTCTTATCGAAGGCAGCAACAATCTCTTCGACCGAATCAAAACAAGGCACCTTAAACGGTTCGCCGTCCTTCGGCATCACATCTAAGGAATCGGTTTCGATCGTCATCGTTGCCCACGACGGAAGATTGGCCAAGTGAGAACCAACCCAGCCGATCGTGTTCGACTTTTCGTGAATCTTCCATGCAAGCTTGGCGTCGGGCACTCTCTCAATCACTTTTCGCGTGCCCGCCATCTCGTTGTCGAACTCTGGCAGCAATTTTTTTCCGATGGTCATAATATTCCTGAATTCATTCTAGATTCAATCGATCCGACATAGGTGTTAACGAACCACCGGACAACACAGACGAACTAGGATTACGAGCACGAAATAGGATTGAGAGAGGATACCAAACCGCGATTGCGAATGGCTACTTTTGCGAGTGCAGACCGAACATGTTGCCTTCGGTATCGACGGCCAAAGCGATGAAACCATACTCACCGATCGAGAACTTGGGCTTCTCGATTTTGCCTCCCGCAGATTCGACTCGCGATGCTTCGGTCGCACAATCTTCGCAGGCAAAATAGACCAGCGTGCTGTTGCCGCCTGACGGAAACCCGTCCATTTTCACGAGCGCACCTGCCGCACCTGAACCGTCCATGTCCATTGGAAAGGTCAACATTTCGATTTCGGGCATCTGCAACTCAGTCAGCTCCGTTCCGAGTACCGTCTCATAGAACAACTTGGCACGGCCAAGATCTTGGACGTAAATTTCGAACCAACATACGGGATTACTTTGCATTGTTCTGATTTCCTTTTGCTTGAATTAGGGTTCAACGACGTTACCAAACGCCGTTCTTGAATTACGAGTGCTCTGTCATTGGGGGACTTCCCGTTGGTCATCAATGGACGGCAAATTCGTTGACGCTTGAACCACCAATTGAAAGACGCGAGGGTCGCGCAAACCCAACGCGATCCACATCACAACGGCGATGATGATGGGAAAGAAGAACGGATCTCCCACACGCACGTGCGATGCCGTTGCTCCACCAAAGTAGGCCGTCAACAGAATGGCGCCAATAAACCCCGTACGAGGAATCAGCAGAAGTACTGCCAACACGACTTCAACGACACCGACTTTGAACATCAACCCTTCATCCCAACCGAGATGGCTAAACATCTCTGCCTTGCCTTCCCACTGAGTGAACTTGCCACTCGCACTGGCAAATACAAGGAAGGCAGCCAACAACACGCTGAGTCCCCATCCAGTGACTTTCGATTTAGACATACTCAATTACTTTCGTTTTTTACGGTTGGCGTTTGGTTCTGTTCCGGCAGCGTCTCGATCGGACGAACTTCCACAGTGCCTTTCTTCGCAGGCGGAAGTCGCTCGGCGATCGCGATTGCTTCGTCAAGGTCGTCCACATCGATAATGTAGTAGCCGCCAAGCTGTTCGGTTGTTTCGGCAAATGGGCCGTCGGTGATTTGACGCTTGCCATCACGAACGCGGACGCTGGTTGCAGTCGTCACGGACCGCAGTGGCGAGGAAGCGATCCATTTGCCTTCCCTTTCAAGTTCCTCGCAGATCGACATGGACTTGACCATGCAGGCTTTGCGTTCATCCTCGGTCCAGCCATCCTCGGCACCATAGATCAATAGCATGTATTTCATCGAAAACTCCCAATATGGTTATTCAGTAACTCTGGATGCTGGCGGCTTTGTTGCCCTTGGTGCTTGTGAATTCGATGACATGACAGAAACGTCGCCTTTGCCCGTTAGCCATGACCTTAACTCCGCTGGCGGCGCCGACCTTTCCGTGCGAAATGGCATGATCCACGGTGACCGTGTCCGATGTTGTCACGATCTTTATCGCGTCAAGAATAGCATCGTCTCCGACAATGTCCCGACTATCTGATTACCGCCAAACGGCGGTCTCAACTCATCCGATTTCCGAGACTTTGCCAGTCTCGAGCGCGATGGCGATGTTCTGCACAACATGGTTCTTGGGCGAGTTTCCGCAATCACCACTTTCCGTGACTTTAGTCATTTTACAACCTCCATCGTTGCTGTTGACTGCCTACTGCTGTTCGCCGGGAACCATCACCATCCAGCCAATACCGAATTTGTCGGTAACCATGCCGTATCGCGGTGACCAGAACGTTTTCCCCAGCGGCATCTCGACGTTGCCATCTTCGGCAAGCGCCGTGAACACACGATCGCAAACAGCCTCATTCTCGACCGACATTGCCAGACGAAATCCCTGATGACTCGTCGCGTCTCCGCAACCGTCCGACGCCATCAGTGTCATCTTGCCGATCTTGAAAGAGGCATGCATCACCTTTTCCTCAAACCCAGGCTGCAGCATACCGTCGGGAACGGGATCAGGACTTTCGCTAAACCGCATCTTCATCAAAACGGTTGCCCCCATTGCTTGCTCGTAAAAACCCAGCGCCTCCTCACAGCGTCCGGCAAAGAACAGGTAGGGCTGAACCACGGCCTGTTGCATCGTGACTGTCTCGCGCAGCTTGTATTCTTGGTCGCTCAACACGCCCGAAGGATCGCTGTCGGCAAAATCCTCCGTTGCATACAGCGGACGAATCTCGATGTCCGAATCTTCCAGCATCGGATTGGGGCATCGCTTGACCCAGTCAATTGCTTCCTGCATCGAAGCGACTTCCCATAACCAGAAACCGGCGACCAACTCTTTTGTCTCGGCGAATGGACCGTCGGTTGAACTTCGGTCGGAACCGCTGAAATGAACTCGAACGCCTTCCGAACTCGGCTTCAACCCTTCACCTGCCTTCACGATTCCTGCTTGGACTAGTTCCTCATTGAACTTTCCCATATCCGCCAACAGCTTCTCGTCCGGCATTTCGCCGGCTTCGGAACTCTTGGTTGCTTTGACAAAGACGACTACTTTCATTTGATATCCCGTGACTCAAACAGGTTTGATTTTCAAAACGAATTACGACTGCTGCATCGCCACGAGATCCATCCACATCGGTTCCCAAACGTGACCGTTGGGGTCAGTAAAACTTCGCCCATACATGAATCCGTGGTCTTGAGGCGGGTTTATATCGGCGGATCCTCCGTGGCTCCCAGCTAGTGCGGTTATCTCATCGACTGCCTCCCGGCTGTCGCAGGAGATGCACAGCGCCACTTCGCTTGAGGTTGTTGGCGGTATCGGTCGATCGGTGAACGTCCGCCATTTATCGTGTGTTAACAACATGACGTGAATCACATCACTCCACACCATGCATGCTGCAGTATCATCGGTAAACTGTGGATTGTTCTCGAATCCGATCGCCTTATAAAAGGCCATCGAAGCTCTGAGGTCGAGGACGGGGAAGTTCACGAATATCTTTTTCGTCATTTCTTTTCTCGATGAAGAATGAATTGTTTCGGATCAACCGCGAATCGCCGCCTCGATTGCAGCGACGTCGATCTTTTTCATCTGCATCATCGCATCGAAGACTCGTTTGGCGACCGCTGGATTAGGATTGGTATAGCCTTGTGTCAGCACGATCGGCGTGATCTGCCAGTTCACTCCCCATCGGTCTTTGCACCAACCGCACTGGCTCTCTTCGCCGCCACCCGACACGATGGCGTTCCAATAGCGATCCGTCTCGGCTTGGTCGGCAGTTGCGACCTGAAAAGAGAACGCCATATTGTGCACGATACCGGGGCCTCCATTAAGTCCGAGGCAGGGCATGCCCATCACCGTGAACTCGACAGTCAGTACATCTCCTTTTTTCCCAGCAGGATAGTCGCCTGGCGCATGATGCACCGCGCCGGTGGAAGAGTTCGGAAAGGTCTCGGCGTAAAATCGAGCGGCCGCCTCGGCGTCGCCGTCGTACCAAAGACAAATCGTGTTTTTCGCTGGCTTCGTCGCTATCGATTTTTCTTTCGTTTTCGCAAATCCAACCCCGCGTTCGGCAATCAGCGAGTTGATCTGTTGGTCGGCGGGACGAATTTCAAACGGTCCCATTTTCACTCCCGGATGCTTCGACATCAGGGCAATGGCGTGGTCCATGTCACGGGCGTCCAGCAAGAGAATGCCACCGAGCACTTCTTTCGTTTCAGCGTACGGCCCATCGGTAACATCGACTTGCCCGTTCTTGATCCGCAAAGTCACTGCATCGCGTGACGAACCGAGTGCTTCGCCACCAAGAAAATGGCCACCGCTGCGCAATTGATCGTCGTACATAAAACACTCATCCAAGACCTGCTGCCCGTCGGCTTCTGATAGCGAATCCCAATTTCCTTCCTCGATGTAGCCCAAACAAACGTATTTCATTGGTTTCTCCGTGTGGATCTGTGTTTGTCAGATGCATTCTCCCGTGATTTACCTAGTAGTCGAACGGGGTGCCGACAAATCGACATTTAGCAGCAATTTTATTTTGATTGCCCGTCTCAGCCGAACTGAGCTAACCGCTTCTTCAGGAAACGACGCTCCGGCTCCTGTTGCGTCAATTCCAACGCTTGCTCGAAAGCCGCAACCGCTTCGGTGGTTCGCCCCGCTCGATGCAACAGCTCGCCGCGTGCCGAGTGCGCGAGATGGTAGCCGGCAAGTTCACCTTGTTCCAGAAGCACGTCGATGAGCATGACTCCCGCATCGGGGCCGTCTCGCATCGCCACCGCGACCGCTCGGTTCAACTCAACCACCGGCGACGGGTCGACCTGAACCAGAACCGAATACAGAGCGACGATTTGGTTCCAGTCTGTATCGGCTGCCGTCCGCGCGTCAGCATGAACTGCCGAGATCGCTGCCTGCAATGTGTAGAACCCGAAGCGCCGAGTTGCAAGTGATTGCTCGACCAATCGCTTGCCTTCGAAAATCTTTTCGCGGTCCCACAAACCACGTTTTTGATCTTCCAATAGAACGATCTCGCCATCGTTTGACGTTCGCGCCGCTCGCCGCGACTCATGCAGCAACATCAGCGCCAGCAGTCCCAGCACTTCGGCATCGGCGTGCAACTCCAGCAACAGCCGACACAAACGAATCGCTTCCTCCGACAACTCGCTGCGAAGCAAGGAATCCCCGCTCGACGCAGAGTACCCTTCATTGAAAATCAAGTAGATCACCGAAAGCACTCCGTCGAGCCGTGCGGGCAGGTCGATCAAGCCTGGAATAACAAATGGAATTCCAGCGTCGCGAATCTTTGCTTTGCCGCGCACGATTCTCTGGGCCATTGTCGCTGGAGGCGTGAGAAACGCTTTGGCGATTTCTTCGGTGGTCAAGCCGCAAACTTCACGCAGTGTCAGTGGCACTTGCACTTTCGGATCAATCGCCGGGTGACAACACGCAAAAATCAATCGCAACTGGTCGTCTTCGATTTCCACCCCAGCCCGCTGGACGTTGGCTTCGCAAACTTCGTGAATGCGCCGGGTAACCTCTGGGGCGATCGCGAGAACCTTTTCGCGACGGCGAATGATGTCGACCGCTTTGAATCGCCCGGTCGAAACCAACCATGCCGCAGGATTCGCTGGGATGCCGTCATCATCCCATTGCAAGATCGCCGCCGCAAATGCCTCTTGCATCGCTTCCTCGGCCAAATCAAAATCACGCAACAGTCGAACCAGCGACGCAAACACCTTCCGCGACTGCGTGCGAAACAGTTCGTCCACTTGCTGACGAACAATACAATTGTTCATTCGGTCCTACTCTCCGATTACGGCCACTTGGCTAGCCAGCTTCACAAACGAGACGGCAACAACACCAGCGACACGATTCGGACAAGAAGAGGCATTGGCACAATGCTCATTCTGAATTCTGTGCATCGTCAATCGCATTCTGAATCGCCTGCTTCGCTTGCGGGCTGTTCCTCCACCACGTTGTGCCCATCTTCGTTGCCACTGACACCGTGATCTCGTCGACAAAGCATTGCCGCAAATCTCGTAGCAATGAAATGCCGATCTGCTCGAGCCGATCCACCACCGTCGGACCAATGCCTTTGACGGCCAAGAGAGCCTGACTTTCTTCGGCTGGACAACTCATCCCCATCTCCTGCAACTAAACTCTTGTCATATGTCGTCGCTCGACTGACTTCAGGACAAAATTTTCGGGGCAGTCAGACACATCCAATTCCCCTTGCCGTCTTGGCTGTACATTTCCGATCGAAACGACTAACGGTTGGACAGTTTTAACACGCGTCGACTGCACCTGCGAGGCAGCGACGCTGCGATAGCAGAACCACGACTTCATCAGACCTATCAGTCCACAACAAATGCAACTCGAATCTTTCGATGGATTCACCGGCCAGCACTGCGAAACGACGGCAATGCTGGCAGCCTAGTTAACATCGGCCAATACACTGGTCGAAATCAACGACCACGACTTAAGAGTGCTTGTCGTGCAATTGATGCTCCGCGTCGATCAACTGGAAAGCAAAAACCGAGAGCAGCAATTCCAAAAACAAGGAAGCCAATCCCAGTTCGGCGGTGGACTCCCACGATCACGACCTCGCCCGCGATTACAACCCAAACTAGAGAAGTTTCGCGGATACGTTCCTGCGACGAGCTCAAGTCTTAGCAGTGAAAATTCTTAGCCCCAGCGAAACTCGCCAACGACTTGTCGATTTTGCAACGTTTGCATTCACAATGTTTGGCCGCTTGGGCGAAAGCCCCGGTTCGTGGATGACGAAGCCGCCGCTAGCGCGGTGCGACCCATTGAACCAACAAGACGCTGAAGACATCCGTTACCACTGGACGACGGTTCACGACCGATGTGCAAAAGTTGCGAATGCACGCAGCAGCGAAACGGCGAACCACTTGAAGTCACCGATGCAATGAAAGCCGAATTGCACAAAGCAGCAAAGGCGACCAGCGAGGATCGCTTGTCGTTCATTAAGTTCAAACCTGTCTTCGGTGACCTGGCTACGAATGACCGGTTCACGACGATGTACGCCAAGATGGCCGAACACGTGTACAGCAATCCCGACGTCCGCGACCACATGCGAGAGATCGCAGCGTTCACCACGACCGAATGAGTTGCAATCCCGAAAACGCCTGATAAGATACCGAAGCACAATCGTTTGTGCACAAGTCTTTGAAGGAGCCTAGCCGCAATGACGACGACCCTTAGTCAAGTAGCCGAACAGGCCGGTGTCAGCGTTTCGGTAGCATCACGATCGCTGAACGGCCATGCGAAGGCATACCGAATCAGCGATGAAACGGCGACGCGAGTGAAAGAGGCGGCCGACATGTTGGGGTTTCGCCCCAGCCAAACGGCGCGGTCACTTCGGCTAAAGAAAACTGGACTGGTAGGAGTTGTGGTGCCGGACCTGTCGAATCCCTTCTTTGCTTCAATATCACAGTCGATTGCGCTGTCGGCAGAGGCCGAGGGCTACAGCGTCATCGTTGCCGACAGCCGCGAACAAACGGAACACGAAATTCGGTTGCTGCAGCAACTCGAAGACCGACAGGTTGAGGCACTTGTCGTTTGCCCAGTGGGAACTGAGAGCAAACATTTACAACAAATCAACGAACGGGGTACACCAGTTGTTCTGGCCGATCGTACGTTTCCCGATTGCGAATTACTGCAGGTCACTTCAGAGCATCGTGTGGGAGCCGTTACAGCAACACGCCTGCTGACGACGAAGGGGCACCGCGTGATTGGCGTGTTGCAGGGGTTACCCGGAACGCTGCCCAACGAGCAGCGGTTGAGCGGTCATGCGGAAGCACTCGCGGAGATTGGGATTTCGTTTGATCAATCTTTAGTGATGGGAAACAACTTTACCGAAACATCCGGTTTCGAATCCGCCATGCAATTGCTCGCTGACCGACCAGACGTAACGGCCTTGTTTGCTTTCAGCACACCGAACGCAATGGGTGCACTGCGCGCCGCAATCAAATCGGAACGCCACGTTCCGCAAGACCTGTCGGTTGTTGCGTTTGATGATTCTCCGTATGCGGATTTGATGAACGTACCGCTAACGACCGTTTGCCAGGATGTTGATGGCATCGGTCAGCTTGCTGCCGACTTGGTTCTGCGTGCCTTAACGAATTCCAAAGGCAGGAAGCGAAAAAAACGACACGATATCAAGACACAAGTCATTATTCGAAACTCCATTTCTAGCGTGAAAGATTGATGAAACTATTTACCCTGATTGCCGGCTGCATTCTCGCAACAACGGCTGTCGCCGCCGAAGGCGAATTCCGTCCCGTTCCCCTGATTTTCGACACGGACATTGGCAACGACTGCGATGACGTGCTCGCCATGGGCGTCATCCATTCACTGCAGACACGTGGCGAGTGCGAGCTGCTGGCGGTCACGATCACGAAGGATCATGAACTTGCGGCTCCGTTCACGGACGTCGTCAATACGTTTTACGGACGAGGCGACATTCCAATCGGCGTATGCCGCAGCGGCGTCACGCCCGAACCCGGGAAATTCAACGTTTTGGCAGCCAAGCAAGATGACGGAAAGGACCGCTACGCACACGACTTGCGCAGCGGCAAAGACGCCCCTGATGCGGTTGCGGTACTGCGAGAAACACTGGCCGGTCAAGAAGACGGCAGCGTGGTGATTGCTCAAGTTGGTTTCTCGACAAACTTGGCAAACTTGCTTCTGTCGACCGCTGATAAACACAGCGATTTGAACGGCATGCAACTGGTAAAGAAGAAGGTCAAATTGCTGTCGGTCATGGCAGGCGCGTTCCGGCAAATCGCCAACGAGAAAGGTCAGTTGTACGATCACAAGGAATACAACATCGTCAAAGACATCCCAGCAGCGAAAGCTTTGGTGCAAGATTGGCCAACGCCGATTATCTGGAGCGGGTTTGAGATCGGCAAGAATCTGACGTATCCGCACGAAAGCATCTTGCAGGACTACCGATACGTGCCGCATCATCCGCTGCCCGAGGCCTACACGCTCTACATTCCTCCGCCACACGATCGCCCGACCTGGGATTTGACGTCGGTGTTGCAGGCCGTTCGTCCCGACCATGGGTACTTCGACCTATCGGCGGCGGGACGTGTGCAGGTCGCCGACGATGGGCTGACCACGTTTGAAGAATCGACAGGCGGTCGTGATCGGTACTTGATCTTGAAAGACGAACAAAAGGGTCGGGCTCGCGAAGCACTGGTGCAACTTTCCAGCCAGCCTCCGGCAGGCCACGCAGCAGGGTCCGGCAATTGAAATCCGAAAACGAAAGCACACCCGCGCCGCGAATCGTCGTTTGCGGTTCAATCAACATGGACTTGGTCGTTTGCTGTCAGGAAATGCCGAAACCCGGGCAAACGATCACTGCCGAGTCGGCGTCTGAAATCTGTGGCGGCAAGGGTGCCAATCAGGCGGTCGGTGCTGCAATGGTCGGCGGACAGGTTCGCATGATCGGTCGTGTCGGCAGTGATGCGTTTGCCGATCGTCTGCATGCCAATCTTGCCAAGCATAACGTTGACTGTAGTACGGTTGCGACAACGGCCGATTGCACCAGCGGACTGGCAGTCATCACAGTAGAGAGTTCGGGCCAAAATTCGATCTTGGTGGTTCCAGGTGCCAACGGAAAGGTCTCGGTATCTGACGTACAGGATCATCGCGAGGTGATCGCGTGCGCCGACGTGTTGATGTTGCAGTTAGAGATTCCGACACCAAGCGTGATCGCTGCGATTCGGATCGCCAAACAATATAATGTGCGATGCATCCTCGATCCCGCGCCGGTCGCTAGGGACTGGACGGACGAATTGCTTGATGTCGATCTGGTCTGCCCCAACGAAACCGAGGCAGCGGCTATCACGGGAATCGAGATCAACACAATCGAAGATGCCCGATCAGCAGCACTGCAACTGCAATCACGTGGCGCAAAGAACGTCGCCGTGACGATGGGCGAGAAAGGTACCGTGTTGCTTGATGGGGAAACGTTTCATCACGTCGCACCGACGCCCATCCAGCCCGTGGACAGCACAGCGGCGGGCGATGCTTTCGCGAGTGCCCTCGCCGTTGAGTGGGCGCGCACGTCAAACTTATTGCAGGCGACTCGGTTCGCCAGCATTGCAGGAGCGTTGGCGGCCACAAAGTTTGGCGCCCAGCAAAGTCTTGCCAACCGAATTGAAATCGATGCCTTAAGGATTCAAACATGCCACAAATAAGTCAACTATCGATCGCCGCAGGACTGACCTGTTTCTGCTTGTTAAGCGGTTGCAAAGGATCGGCAACCACAGACGCGCCGAACTCGGATTCATCAACGAAACCAAAAGTTGCGTTGATCATGAAGTCGCTCGCAAACGAATTCTTTTCGACGATGGCCAGCGGCGCTGAAATGCACCAGCAGGACAGCGGAGAATACGAATTGGTCGTCAACGGGATCAAGGACGAACGAGATGTCAGTCGCCAAGTCGCTTTAGTGCAGGAAATGGTTGCCAGCAACGTCGATGCCATTGTCATTGCGCCAGCCGAGTCTCAGGCATTGATTCCGTCGCTCAGGCGTGCCATCAAGGCGGGCATCATCGTCGTCAACATCGACAACAAGCTGGATGCGGAAATGTTGTCCAAGGAAGGGCTGCAAATTCCGTTCGTTGGACCTGACAACCGAGCGGGAGCAAGAGCAGTTGGTGACTATTTGGCAACACAGCTTGCCAAAAGTGACTCGGTTGCAATTTTGGAAGGCCTGCAAACTTCCGAGAACGGTCGCGCACGCAAAGCCGGTTTTGAGGACGCAATGAACGCCGCCGGAGTTACGATCGTGGACAGTCAGTCGGCCGAGTGGGAGATGTCGAAGGCCAACGAGATTGCATCGTCGATGCTAAGTGAACATACGG
This sequence comes from Rubripirellula reticaptiva, assembly GCF_007860175.1. Lineage (NCBI taxonomy): Bacteria > Pseudomonadati > Planctomycetota > Planctomycetia > Pirellulales > Pirellulaceae > Rubripirellula > Rubripirellula reticaptiva. The sequence continues at coordinate 1,093,399 of NZ_SJPX01000002.1, forward strand.
AGATTAAGGCGATTCTTGCTGCCAACGACAGCATGGCGTTGGGCGCAATCGCGGCCGCCAGAAGTGTCGGTCGCAGTGACGACTTGCTGATTGTCGGCTTCGACAACATCGCCGCGGTGCAAACGGCGATTCGCGATGGCAAGGTGCTTGCCACGGCGGACCAGCACGGCGACCAGTTGGCAGTCTACGGAATCGAGACGGCATTGAAATTGATCGAAGACAAAACCACAGCGGTCGTTGATGTGGAAACACCAGTCGATTTGGTCATCAAAGAAACGCTAGTCGCCAAAGAAAACCTGGACGCGAAATGAAGCCGCTGTTCACTGTGACGGATATCACGAAACGATTTGGCAGCGTCACGGTGCTCGATGGTGTTTCGCTGAACGTGCGCGCCGGGGAAATCCATGCATTGCTTGGCGCTAACGGCGCGGGCAAGAGCACGCTGTGCAAAATCATTGCCGGATTGCTGACGCGCGATGGCGGGGCAATGTCGATCGCAAACGAGAAGTCAAACGCAGCCGACGCGTATCTTCCGCGCGATAAACAGACGGCCGAACGCGCCGGAATGCAAATCGTCCAGCAGGAACTCAATCAAGTTTCGACACTTACGGTTGCAGAAAACATCTTTCTGACGCGAATGCCAAGCGTTCTCGGTGTGATCCGCAAACGCCAACTTGCCGATCGGGCGAGACAAATTCTCGACCGCTTTGATTTGAACGATGTTGCAACCGACGCCATCATGGGCACGCTGGGTGTTGGCCGACAACAAATGATCGAAATCGCGACGGCTTTGGATCGCCAGTGTCGATTGCTGATCCTGGACGAACCGACGGCGGCTCTGGGTGTTCGCGAAACGGAGCGTCTGTTCGAGCGATTGAGAGCATTACGTGATCAAGGAATCGGCATCATCTACATCAGTCATCGGTTGGATGAAGTTGCCGAGCTATCGGATCGCATCACGGTATTGCGTGACGGCAAACACGTCTGCACCGAAGAAACGTCATCGCTGACCACCGACGACATGGTTAACCTGATGGCGGGGAAATCGACGGGCCAGCGGCACTCCTTTCATTCGTATGCGACAGGCGAAACGGCGATGCACGTCAGTGGCATCACGGCGGGTGTCGTCCAAGACATTTCATTTTCCGTGCGTCACGGCGAGCGGCTCGGGATCGCTGGTTTGGTCGGTTCAGGCCGCACCGAACTGTTGCGAGCTGTTTTTGGTGCCGACATAGCCGAGCAAGGAACCGTCCAAGTCGGCGATCGTCTGGCCACACGTTTTTCGCATCCCCGCCAAGCTGTCACGGCGGGGCTTGCGATGGTCACCGAAGATCGCAAGCAAAACGGCTTGCTACTGCGACAGCCGATCCGATTCAACACGTCGATTGGTTCGCTGGGCAAGCGGTTTGCATCGCTGGGAGTCATTCGCAAACAACGCGAACGACAGGCGGCAGAAGCGATGGCCCGCAAACTTGAAACGAAATGTAACAACATCGATCAACTGGTCGCCACGCTCAGTGGAGGCAACCAGCAAAAGGTCGCTATCTCCAAATGGTTGGTTCGCGACGCCGAAGTATTCCTTTTTGACGAGCCGACTCGAGGCATCGATGTCGCTGCGCGCCGGCAGATTTATCGACTGATCGAGTCGCTCGCCCAGGCAGGTAAAGCGATCGTCATCGTCAGTAGTGATCTAGACGAGTTGCTCGAAACGTGCGACCGAATCGGTGTCATTTCGGCCGGGAAATGGATCGCCGACTTTCAACGCGGCTGTTGGTCCTCGGATCAAATCATGCAGGCTGCATTCGCTGGTTACCGAAGGGCAGAGGCGATCGCATGATCACGAAACAGATGAAGGGAACCGTATTGCAGTACGGTGGTTTGCTGACGGCACTTGCCCTGTTGATTTTGGTCTTCAGTTTGCGAACGGATAGTTTTTTTCAGATCAGCACGGCGAAGCTGATCGCCAACCAAATTCCTGAGTTGACGCTGTTGGCGGTCGGGATGACGCTGGTCTTGGTCATCGGGCAAATCGATCTGTCGGTCGGCAGTGTGATGGCGCTCGCCGGCGCCGTGCTGGGCGTATTGATGGCGAAGCACGATTGGTCGTTGGGGCCGGCGATCTTGGCAAGTTTAGCAACCGCTGCAACGTGCGGCTGGGCAACCGGAGCAATCTCGATTTGGTTTCGGATTCCGTCGTTCATCGTCTCGCTTGGCATGCTGCAGATCGCCCGCGGAGCCACCCGCCGATTACTCGAATCGAAAACATTGACGATCGGTTCCGACGTCGCGGTGATCAGCGAACCGCTGGCGGGGATTGGGCTGTCACCGGCGTTCTTGATCGCCATCGTTGCCGTTTTCGCCGTGCAATTCTTGATCAGCAGCACAGTGTTCGGTCGTTACTGTGTGGCCATCGGCACCAATGCGGAAGCCGTTCGCATGTCGGGAATCCGCACGACTCCGTACGCGATCGCAGTCTTTGTCATCAGCGGCCTGCTGTGCGGACTGGCTGGATTGGCCCCAACATCACTGATGGAAGCGGCCGATCCCGGCATGGGCAACGGCATCGAGTTATCCGCAATCGCAGCGTGCGTGATCGGCGGAACCAGCTTGATGGGAGGACGGGGAAACGCGATCAGCACGTTCCTCGGTGTGCTGGTCATCGCGGTGCTGCAAACGGGACTCAGCCGCATGTCGGTCGAGGACGCAAACAAACAAATCATTACCGGAGTCGTGATCATCATCGCCGTGTTGATCGACACCGTACGACGCAACTGGGAGAAATCAGAAGCATGAAGAATCAAATTTCCGTATTGTGCCTCACCCTTTGGATTCCGATCATCGGCTGGGCCGACGCCCCCGCAAAAATTGTGTTTGACACCGACATCGCCGGTGACGTCGACGATGCACTGGCACTAGCGATGTTGCACACCTTGGCCGACCGTGCCGAATGCACCATCGAGGCAGTGACGGTTTCAAAAACGCATCCGCAAAACGGACCGATGGTCGACGCGATCAATACGTTCTATGGTCGACCGGATGTTCCCATCGGTGTCACGAAAGGGGATTACCCGAGAGACAGCAAGTATGTCGGGCTGGCCGACAAAAGGGACAACGGTGCGTTTCGTTACTCCCACGATTTGCTAAAAAGTTCCGACGCGCCCGACGCAGTCAAGCTATTGCGACAAGTGCTGGCCGGTGCAGATTCGAATTCGATCTCGATCGTTTCCGTCGGGCTTGCCGTCAACATCGCCGATCTGCTGGAGTCACCTGCTGACGAGATCAGCCCGCTACCGGGCGACGATCTGGTTCGCCAAAAGGTCAAGCTGCTGTCCATCATGGCCGGAGCCTTTAACCCCGTGAACGAAAACGCCCATTACTTGGAAGCCAACGTCCGCAATCACGTCGGGTCGATGCAGCGTTTTGTCCAGCAGTGGCCAAACGAAATCCCCGTCGTTTGGAGCGACTTCAACATCGGCATTCGCGCTGCTTATCCAAGGAAGAGCATTGCCAGGGACTTTGGTTACACAAAGCATCATGTCATTCGCGAATCGTACTTGTTGTACTGCGGTCCCGAGCATGACCGTCCCACTTGGGATTTGACGAGCGTGCTCTACGCGGTTCGCCCAAACGATGGCTACTTTGGCCTGTCGCCAGCCGGATCAGTGTCTGTGGCCGATGACGGCTTCACTGAGTTCACGGAAAGCGAATCCGGACGTCATCGCTACTTGAAGATGAACAACATCCAAACCGTGCGAGTGGTCGAAGTTCAGCGGACTCTTGTCAGCCAACCACCATCCACGGAGTGACCAAGATGATGAAAGTTTGCCTGACTGTCCTGTTAGCATTTCACTGCGTTGTGGTCGCGAACGGTCAATCATCAGTGAAGGTCATCTTTGACACTGACATGGACAACGATTGCGACGACGCCGGTGCGCTGGCCGTCCTTCATGCGCTTGCTGATAAAGGGGAGGCTGAGATTCTTGCGGTCGTGACGAATCGGCGAGGGGCCTCGACCGCATCGGCGGCTACCTGCGATGTGATCAACACCTTTTACGGTCGCCCCGACATTCCGATCGGCACTGACAAGGATGGAGCCAAGTTCGCTTGGAACAAAGTCAGCGCCTATACGCCTGCACTACGCGATGAGTTTCCGCACGATGCGCGTGCTGATGATGAAATGCCCGACGCCTTGCCGTTGTACCGCAAGACACTCGCCGACGCAGCCGATCACTCCATCGTGATTTGTAGTGTGGGCGCGTTGAGCAATCTGGAAGATCTCGTCAATTCTCGCGGCGACAGATACAGCGAATTCAGCGGTGTAGAGCTGATCATGAAGAAGGTTCGCCGCACCGTCATCATGGGTGGCGAGTTTCCGAAATCTCCTAAACCGGAAACGAACATTCGATTGGATATCGCAGCGGCAGTTTCAGTGGTCAATCAGTGGCCAGGGAAAATTCTCTGGCAAGGATACGAAGTCGGAGCGGCTTTGCATTGCGGAGAACCGCTAAAGAACGTCCAAAGAAACAACCCAATTCGACGAGCCTTTGAATTGCGACCGTTTCTTGATGGTTTTGCGATCGATCGAGGAAAGCCCGCGCATGACCAAGCCGCCGTTTTGCTGGCCGTTCGAGGCCCGGAGCCGTCGTTTTGGAAAGTGATCTCGGGTGGACGCGTGATTGTAGATTCTGACGGACACACGGAGTTCCGAACCGATCGAGACCGGCACCACCAGTACGTCGAGATTGCCGGTACTCCCGACCGGCTGACTAAGGTTATCGACGAATTGATGACAACGAAGTGAGGTAAACACCCTTTGGCATGATTGAAACGGTAGACGAACTCACGAATCTAACACGCGAGAAAACGAAATGACGAAACATGCTCTCCCGACAATCGCATTGCTGATTTGTTTGGCGTCAGCGGCAATTGCCGAGCAACCCAACGTGATCGTCATCATGACAGATGACCAAGGCTACGGCGAATTTTCCTGTCACGGGAATCCGATCACGCAGACACCGAACATTGACAAGATCGCCAGCGAAGGCGTTCGCTTGACGGATTTTCACGTCGCGCCAATGTGCACGCCGACGCGTGGCCAGTTGATGACCGGACTGGATGCATTTCGCAATGGTGCAAGTAACGTCAGCAGTGGTCGCACGCTTTTGAAAACGGACGTGAAAACGATCGCCAACGTTTTTCATGACGCAGGATACCGGACGGGCATCTTTGGCAAATGGCACCTTGGTGACAACTATCCGTTTCGGCCCGAGGACCGTGGCTTCGACGAAGCTCTCTGGTTTCCCTCATCACACATCAACAGCGTTCCCGACTTTTGGGACAACGATTACTTCGACGACACCTACATTCGCAACGGTCAGCGCAAGAAGTATCAAGGCTACTGCACCGACATCTTTTTCGACGAAGCCGCAGCGTGGATGGCGCAAAAAGACGAACGTCCGTTTTTTACTTACATTGCATTGAACGCGGCTCACTGGCCATGGTTTGTTCCGGACAAGTATCGAGAGCCAATTCGCCAATCGATCCGAGAGAATCCCGAAGTTGTCGAAAGCCTGAACAAATTTCAGCAGGAAGACCTGGTGAGCTTCCTCGCCATGGGTGCCAACATCGACGAGAACGTCGGCAAATTGGATGAGTGCCTGAAACAGTCCGACGAACGAGACAACACGATCGTCGTCTTTCTGACTGACAACGGCAGCACGATGGGGCAGGACTACTTCAACGCAGGGATGCGTGGCAAGAAGACTCAGCTCTGGGAAGGCGGGCACCGAGTCCCTTGTTTTATTCGCTGGCCGGCAGGTTTAATCGGACCGGCACGCGATGTCGCCGAGCTATCGCATGTCCAAGACTTATTGCCAACGCTTGCCGACTTGGCTAGCGTCGCTGGTGTGCCTAACCAACTCGATGGGCAGAGTCTGGCACCGATTCTGCGCGGTGAAAAAGACAGTCTGAGCGATCGGATGCTTGTCATCAATTACAGTCGCATGCCGGGCGCAAAAGTGAACTATACGCAAAAAAGCCCAGCGATTCCAAGACGCAATGGCGCGGGTGTTTTATGGAAACATTGGCGACTGCTTGAGAATCGCATGCTGTTCGACATTGTCAGTGATCCCCACCAGGACCATGACGTCGCTGCCGAATATCCTGATGTCGTCGCAAAAATGCATGCTCACTTGGATCAGTGGTGGGACGGTGTCAAAGATGACGTGATGACTCCTCAGCGCGTGGTCATCGGATCCGCCAAGGAAAATCCAATGATGCTGACTGCTTGTGAATGGCTGGATGTGTTCGTTGATCAGCAAAGACAAGTGCGAGATGCTGCGTTGAAGAACGGGACATGGCACTTGCAAGTCGCGACGACTGGAACCTACCGAATCGAACTGCGCCGGTGGCCTCGCGAGTCTGGACTGCAACTGACGGACGGCCTCGCAGAAACCCGCGTTACCGACGGCGTATTCGTGCCTGGAAAACCGTTGCCAATCTCGTCGGCAACTCTGCAGGTTGGAGACGTAACGCTAAAGCTGAATCCGCAGCTGGACCAAGAATCGTTCATCACGGAGGTCAATCTCACGGAGGGCCCCATCGAAATGAGAACATCATTCTTGGACTCTAACGAAAATGAAATCTGCGGTGCCTACTACGCCTACGTTGAACGGATCCGATAAACGGTTAGTGCAGAGCAAAAGACGGCCTACCAGTAGCGTCGGCACACACTAGGCTGGCCGTTGCGGATTCCTTTGGAGCGATGCTCGGAATCAGTGACCCGCTTCGATACCAGCAATCGAACGTCTTGGCGACGTCCGCTACGACTCTGCACTCAGCGCCGACTCGTTCGCGGCGTCTCATGGTGATCCATTTAGAATCGCATCAAGGGTTGTGTCCTTAGGCAATGCCCTCAGACCATGGTCGGTCAGACGATCGAGTTCTTTGTAGCGGATGTCGACCAGCGTTGTTATTTCTCGAAAGACAGCCTCGACGCGCCCCTTTGCAGACTGTTGCGATTGGCCATTGAATGTTGACACGCTGCCGCCCGATTGCTGAACAAGCACCGCGTTTTCGGACAGTCGTTTCCTGAATTGTTTTTCATGCCGCGGGTCACTCGAAATCCGCACATGATCGAGTTCGTGCAATACCAGCCAGTTCGTCCAAAACGTTTCTCGGTTCGGCAGATCGCGAAACCAAACGACATGGCCGCAGGTGAGTCCGGTTCGCCCGAGGCGGATTGTCGTCACCATCTGTTGACGACTGCCTCGTCGCTGCAGACGGTTTTGCGTACGAAAGTCATATTTCATTTTGTAAACGGTTAACGCATCCAAGCGACGCCCGCTCGGCATTGTCATCGAGGAAGGTTTTTCCTGCCAACCGTAGCAAAAACGAATGTCTGCCTGTTTCAGCAGTTCCGCGATCGCGACGGGCGGTGGAGGCAACTCAGAGAGCAGGATCGTTCCTGATTGAGCTCGAGCGATTGGCAAGCCGGCAAGACAAATGGCGCCCAGCCCCAGCATCCAAGTCGGTATCCAAGCCAGTCGAAATCGGCGGTTTGACATTCTCATTCGCCTAGCATTCCCTTGGAACTGAGGTGCTCTCTCCAATCCAACAGGGAATTTCGCTCGCGATCGTGTCACACTTCGATGCGAATTTTTTGACAACGAAAGTGTGACATTGGGCAAAGCGAAGGGTCCTTACGAAGGGTGGCGGTGAATTCCAACTTCCTCCATCGAGTCAAGATCATGGTCGCTTTCAGCAAATCCAATTCGGTCCGAACTCCCTACGCTCAGCCCACTGGCGGAGCATCCAGCGGAGTGCATGAGCCGGTCGATCGCGAAATCATTTCAGTCCTCGGTGCGAACTGCCAACTCGGTCACCGGATTATCGAAGTCTCTCTTCGCTGCGGCTATCAAGTTCAAGCGTTAACGCAGAGCAAGTTGCAACATCCTGCGGACGTGGACCTGCGAGTTTTGCGAAGCGACGGCTTCCTCGCTCGCGATGTCCAAAATGTCGTTCGAGGCAGTTCCTGTGTCATCAATCTTTGCAACGTGGGCAACTTTGTCGGTTCCCATGACCAACTAACCAGCGCGAGCATCACCAAGATCGCCTTGGCCGAGATGCAACGAACCAGGAAGACTCGATACCTGTTGATCACGCATCAAAGCGTGTCCGTTCCCGGCGATCATCGACTAGGGTTACACGGCCTAGCGTCTCGATACCTCTGGCCGATGATGCACCGCAGTCGTTGGCGAGACATGCAAGACGAAGTCAACGCGTTGATGCAAACACAGCTTGCCTGGACGGCTGTTCGTTGCCCCCAAATCAAAGACGTCTTTGGGTTTGGATCCATCAGCACGGATCGTCACTGCCCGATGGGCCGCTTCGTGGCGCTCGACCGACTCGCACGATACCTGGTCCACTTGAAGGAATCCAACGTCTACGACCAACAAGCGATTTTCGTCGCCAGCCAGTCGACCCGATCAAGCCTCGCAAGCTGCACGCCCAAAAACTAAACAGAGGAAGCTCGTTGTTCAGGCTGCCAGCCTGAGTTTCAGCCTCGCAGCCTGCTGCTACGACAGCTATTGCTTGCCCGTTCCTCGACTTCAGACGAAGGCAGCATCGCGTTCTACGAATGCTCGACTCGTGTCGACTCACCTTGGTGGTGACATCTAGATTCCGCCGTCGCAAGCGAACCCTTGCTCACTGAGTTACATTCACGATATCGGCGACAATGACTGCGCCGAATGTCCAACGGATGTTGTCTGGAAATGAAGTCGAGAAATAAGACCAACGTTATGAAAATACAACGCCTGTCCTTTCGTTCAACGAAGATGTTTTTCCCTTGGCTTTTCTTGCCGGTGTTTTTCGCGGTACCCGACTCAAGCTTTGCCTTGGACATCTTTGTTTCCGTCGACGTTTCCGTTGATGGAGATTCCCAAGCAGATGGCAGTTTTGCAAAACCCTATGGATCTCTTCCTGACGCCGTAGAAGCAGTTCGTGCATTACGCAAAGCGGGCGATACGGAACCGGCAGCGATTGTCCTTCGCGAGGGACGCCATTCGTTGGAGCGGTCATTGGTATTGGGTAGGGAAGATGGTTCCCCGGTGCCCGCTGAAAATATGCCCGCCGAGGATGTGACGTTCGAACTGCATGGTGCCGGTGATGTGACGGAGCCGGCTTTTTTGACGTTCGCTGCTTACCCTGGCGAGCATCCTGTCATCAGTGCGGGAGTTCCTGTTACCGGCTGGAAGCGATTGGAATCAACGCCGGATGAATTGCCGGCCAAAGCGACCGGCAAAGTCTGGGTGGCTGACATGCCTGACGGCATGGAACGGTTCTACACGCTCTATGACAGTCACGGTCGCCTTAGCCGCGCCAGAGATTCTGGATTCGCTTACATGAAGCAGGGCACTCAACGGACACTCCACTTTCCCAAAGGGGCGCTTAAGATTTGGGATAACATTGAAGACGTCGAAATCCAGGTAAGACCAGGCCGAGCCTGGGCAATCAATATGCTGCCGCTCGCATCGATCGATGAAGCCTCGGGTGTTGCCACAACCGGCGTTTCCGCGACCTACCCTATGGGGCCGTTGCCTGGGTATCTTCACGACCCCGGCGCCTCGGTTGTGTGGGTCGAGAATATCCTCGAGGCCTTGGACGAACCCGGGGAATGGGTTGTTAATACGAAAACTCGCAAGATCTATCTGTGGCCTTCTGATCCTGCCGACGATGGATCGCCGCGTGGGATCTTGGCGCCGACGACGACCGAACTGATTCGTGTCGAGGGGACGATCGATTACGACGGCCCCACGGATACGCCCGTCCGAGGCATCGCTTTTGTTGGATTGACTTTTTCCCATGCCGATCGCTGGGCTTGGACGAGCGACGAAGGCCGTGTTGGCTGGGGAATGCAGCACGACTGGGACATGTTTGACCGGCCAACCGCACTCCTTCGTTTCCGCGGTGCCGAGGACTGCCGAGTGACGGACTGTCGCTTTATCAATTCCGGTGGCTCGGGCGTTCGTTTGGATCTGCATGCCCAACGTAATCGGATTGTCGATTCCGAATTTGCACACTTGGGCGAAGCCGGAATCCTATTGTCAGGATATGGCCCCGGCACCAAAGACGCGAATCACCACAACGACATCGTCAACAATCATATTCATCATTTTAGTGAAATCACATGGCATTCCCCCGGACTATGGGCTTGGCAAAGTGGGCACAACCGAATGGTCCACAACGAGTTGCATCACAGCGGCTATTCGTCGGTGCTGATCACCACTCGAGTGACTCCTGGCGGGCGCTTAACCGGTGAAGGTGGCAGGACCGTACGTCACCACGAGATCGCAGAAGAAGACGGCGGTCGAGGACGCGGTGGATACGAGAACTGGAAGCGTCGCGAGAAGTACACGCACTCCCGCCACAATCTCTTTGAGTACAACGAAATTTCGCATGCGGTACAGTTGCTGTCCGATGGAAACGCCATCTATGTCTCCGGGGCGGGGACGGGAAGTATCGTGCGTTACAATTATGTGCACGACAACAATGCAAATTCCCTGCCGGCACCGATCCGCTGCGACGACGACCAACATGATGCGCTCATCTATGGAAACGTCCTCTATAACAACGGCGGATTTTCAGCGGGCATTGCTTCAAAGGGAGTGAACGATATCGTCAACAATTTCATTGTGGCGCCAGCGGTTGTGCCCAGAAACGGTTACATCAGCTTTGAGTGGGCTCCGGTGACGGGTTCCAAGGTACAGCGAAATATCATCGTCTCGCATGCCGATGGTGGACGTGCCCAATCCGAAAGACTGAGAAGTGGGCAGACAACCGTCGGCCCCAAGCTTGAATCAACGGACATGGATTCCAATCTGTATTACCATCCAACCAACCCAAACTGGATGGACGAGCATCTGCAAAGGATGCGGGCGGTCGGCAAAGAGAAGGCAAGTCTGGTCGGCGATCCTCTGTTTGTGGATCCTGCCGGCAGCGACTTCAATTTCCAGCCCGGTAGCCCCGCCTTGGAATTGGGGATCGAGTCGCTAGACGTCTCCCAAATGGGGCGACGGGACAAGAACTAAAGTCCTTCGCTGCATGAACCATCCACGGTTTTCACGAGGAACTTCCCGCACGGAATTGTCGACGTAATATCCGCGATCGATTCAGGCGAACCCCAATATGCCCGCGGCTCGGTCTTTGCAGATCTCGAGACGAGCTTCGCGAAAATTAAGCAAAAGCGATCGAGGCCGCTCCGCGCGGAGCCAAGGCTGAGACCAACAACCTGAACGACGGAAAAACCGAAAACAGAAAGAAAGGATGTAGCGGATTGACGAATCCAGGTGATCAGTAGAGTGGACGGTCTCTTGTTGCAGAGCGTTGGGTTTACACACTGGACAGAGATTGCTGTGCTGAGTTGCTTTTGTTCCTGCATTCCACTGTTCCTGCATTCCACTGTTCCTTCATTCCACTGGGGCATGAATGCCGGACCTCGATAAAGAATTCGTAAATCAATTAAAAAAATGACAGGGCAGTTTAGTCGCCTATCTGGTCAGCATACTGGGCGATCTTCACGACGCTCGAGATGTTCTGCAGGCCACCAATTTGGCGTTCTGCGCGCTCGGGGTGGTACCCCGAAACCTGGAAAACGATCTGACCTGAAACATGGGAACTAAAGCCGTGAAGACCGCAGCTTACCGCTATACACTTCTTTTAACGTTCGTCGTTTGCACGAACTTGCTCGGCCAGAACCGAACGGAGGCTGCCGAGCAGCCGAACGTTGTTTTCGTCTTCTCGGACGACCAGCGATACAATTCTTTAAGCATGACAGGCGATCCCGTCACGCAAACGCCTCACTTGGATCGTTTGGCGACTGAAGGCGTGTTTTTCAACCAAGCCTTCATCACGACTCCGATTTGTGGACCGAGCCGAGCAAACATTTTCACCGGGCAATGGGAACGCAAGAACCACATCGGATTCACGATGGTTTCCCAAAACGTTATCACCGAGGAAGCCTTTGCCAACAGTTGGCTGATGAAGCTGAAGGACGCCGGCTACAGCACCGCCTTTATCGGCAAACACCACGCAAAAATTGTCGATCGCGGCAACACACCGCTGAAGAAAAACACAGACTTCTGCTATTACGGCGAGGGACATCTTGGCTTTCATTTTGGGAAGCACAAAGCGTTTACGAACCTGAAAAACCGCAGTCAAGTCGAAGGACTGTTCGAGGCGACCGAGGCATTTTTAAGACCGGGACATGACTTCGATTACTTCTACAGAAACGCCGACAAATCTGTCGCAAATTGTTTGAAGCAACGCGACCCCGGCAAGCCGTTCGCAGCGTGGGTCAATTTCAATCTCCCCCATGCGGCTAGCATCGGCCCGATGGGGTCCGAACCCACTGACCCAGAGTTCTACTCGTCGTTGTACAACGACCGAGCAGACGCAGTTCCGTTTCCAGACGGATATCCACTGAACGTTACTTTGCCCAAGCATGTTTTCAGCAATGACGATCTGATGCCGTACTACCGACACGGCAATCGAAAGGGTTTGCTGAACACGAAAATCAAAATGAATCGTGCGGTGTATGCCATCGACCAATTCATCGGCAACTTGCGAAAAATGCTTGCCGACATCGACGAAGACAAGAACACGATCATCGTGTTCTGTTCGGACAACGGGCTGCTGTTGGGCGAACACGGTTTTGGCGGCAAGACCATGCTTTACGAAGAATCCGTTCACGTTCCACTGATCGTTTACTCGCCTTTCCTTCCCGAAAAAGTCCGAGGCACGCAGCGTGACGAGTTCGTGGTGGGGCAAGACATCCCGGCAACGATTTTGGACATGTGTGGACTCGATGTACCGAGTACATATCAGGGCGTCAGCATGCTGCCGCTAATCGAAGGCAAGCATGTCGATTGGCGTGGCGACGTGTTCCTCGAAAACTTGTTCACCATGCAAGGTTACCCGCGACAAGAAGCCGTGCGCGGAGAGCGGTACAAATACATCCGCTACTTCAGCAAGGAAAACGATCGCGATCAATACTTGCCCGACGCATCCATCGCGGGCGAGAAACCAATCTACGAAGAACTATTCGATTTGCAGACCGACCCACGCGAGTTGGTGAATTTGGCATCAAGCCCCGAGTACGAAGTGACTCTGCAAACCTATCGCGACCGTTGCCAAGAACTCGTCGTCGAACTGGCCGAGTAAAGATCACGGGAACAAGAATTGTCGCCCGATCGCCACGGCGGTCGAAGTTTTGCGAACAAACCGGCAAAGCGGCTCGGCAACGACCCAGCACTTATTGTCATGCATACGAGAATGAGAATCAGGAATAACACTATGAACATGAAGACAACTTTGATTGTGGTTGTGCTGTCCGGTTGGTTTGGGCTTGCAATCGCAGCGGATAACGTCGCCGCCTCGGAAACCGAGATCGAATTTCAATCGTTTCTAGCGCAGCACGATATGGTGTGGGACCGGATTCCTAACCGCTGGGAAGTGGCGCCGTATACAGGAAACGGCAATGTCGGATTTTTGTTCTATCAGGCGCAGGGCGAAGCGAAAAATGTGATTTCGATCTATACGGGACGTCACGACTACTACGACCACCGCGCGCCGCATGATGGTGACGAACTGTTGTGGATTTATCGAAGTCGGCTACCACTCGGGCATTTCAACCTGACGTCTGATGGTGATATCACTGCGGTGGATCTGCGACTGGATCTATGGAACGCGGAACTGACCGGCACCGTCAACACGAACAAGGGCTCATATGCGGTGCGAGGTTTCTCACACAGCTTGCATGACGTGATCTATTTCGAAACCAATGCGGATCACGAATCCATCAAGGTGTCCTGGCACCCGGATGTTCCCAAGGCTCCGGTACGCACGACTTTGGAAAACGGCGGCGGACCGAAGGGCGCAAGTTGGAACAAGATGCGTGAGGCTCCGTATGAGTTGCCGCCGGAGCCGACCTTGAGCGAAAAGGACGAGATGCAGTTCTGTTTTCAACCCTTGTATCAAGATCGGGGCGAAACAACGACCGGCTGGAAGATTCAGGGTAAGCCGTCCGGCAAACAGATCCTGCTGGCCAGCGTCCATCACAGCTTTCCGCAACACGACAGCATGGAAAAGGTGGCGAACAATTTGCAGGTAGCCACAGATCTGCTTGCCGGGAACACGTTCATCTCTGCCCACCGCAAATGGTGGAACAACTATTACCCACTCAGCTTCCTGACCATTGATGATCCGGAAAAGGAAGCCTTCTACTGGATCCAAATGTATAAATTTGCATCGGCGACCCGTGGCAACGGACCGGTGATGGATTTGATGGGGCCGTGGTACCACAGCACGTTCTGGCCAATGGTCTGGGGCGATTTGAATGTCGAACTGCAGTACTGGACGCACCTGACGGCCAACCGACTGGACGTTGGCTCCTCACTGTGCAACTGGTTCGATAAACATGAGGCGCAGCTATTTAAGAATGTGGCCGAGCGCTGGAAAGAAAGCGCCGGTCTGGCCACGTTGTTTCCGCAAGATCTAGTGGCAGGCCAAGGCGCGACCGTGCCGGACATGCTCTGCTGGATTCTTCACGATTACTGGCTGCACTGTCAGTTCGCGGGCGACCGCGATCGGATCCGTGAGGGATTGTTCACTAAACTTCGTGGCGTAGGAAATAGCTATCTGAACTATCTGAAGGACAATCCGGTGTCATCCGACGACGGAAAAATACACATCAAGATGAGCTGGTCGCCAGAATACCCTGGTGGTCGCGGGAAGGACATCAATTTCACCATCGGGTTGATGAAGTGGTGTTTCCAAACCCTGCTCGACATCAACCAAGAGCACAGCCTGAACGATCCGCTGACGAATGAGTGGCAGAACATCGTCGACAATCTGGTCGACTTCCAGATCGATGACAACGGTCTGCGCGTCGGCAAGGAGATTCCTTTCGACAAGCCGCACCGCCACTATTCTCACCTGCTGCCTTTCTATCCGCTGGCTGTCCTGACCCCGGACACCCCGGAAGGCAAACAGCTTATGCGCACTTCGCTGGATCACTGGCTGGACGTAACGTTCAACAGTGGCATTAAAGTGACTGCGATGCCGGTGACTGGTTATACCGCAACCGGGGCCGCTTCCATGTACGCGTGGCTTGGCGATTCAGATCAGGCGTATCACTATCTCAACTACTTGATCAAGCACGATCGCGTATCTCCGACGACGATGTACGCCGAAGGAAATCCAGTGATCGAAAGCCCGCTCTCTTTTGCTACCTGCATTCACGACATGCTGCTGCAAAGTTGGGGCGGTGTTCTACGTGTCTTTCCTGCGTCGCCCAAGCTGTGGGACGATGTTGCCTTCAAGGATCTGCGCGGGCAAGGAGCTTTCCTGGTCAGTGCCAAAAAGCAGGCGGGGGCGACTCAGTTCGTGACCGTAAAAAGTTTGATTGGTTCGCCTTGCGTGGTGCGGACAGACATCCCGAACCCGAAAATCACGATCGACGGCTCTCACGTAACGATCATTGCCCGCGAGGACGGTAGTTATGAAGTCCCACTCAAAAAAGGGCAAAGCGTCACGTTTGCGCCAGTTGCTTTGGGACAAGTTGATTTGACGATCAAACCGATCCCAGTCGCCGAATCGGATCGCAATCTGTTCGGGCTGAACGAGAAGACCACTCGGCTGCCGGGCCACCAGCACTATTACAAAGAGGCGTCTGCGGCCACCAGCCGGAAACCGCCCACGGCTTCGAAGCAGAAACGGGTCAAACGTGAACCAATTCCGCGCGTCCGGTAGAAAGAAAAGAAGTCTAGGCGGCTATCATGCTTGGGAGAGTCGGGACATGGTCAACGGGGTACACCACGGACCGATCACCGACAAAGAGTCGGGGTGGATGACAAGCGCCGAGTACGCCGATGGCGAAGTCGGTAAGAAAATGGGCATAGCGTTCGACGATCCGGCGAATGGTTCCGATTGTGTTTTCACTCGGGATCTGGAGGGCAACTTCACGTGATCTACGAGGACTGGAGCCCCATTCATGCCAACAGTCATTCGTTCGATTCACCACTAGCCGGCCACGCGGTGAGCAAAGACGAGAAGGGTGACGTTAAGATTCTGGCACCGGCGGTGGACGAGCGCACCAATCTGACCGGCGTGATCAAAACGTACAAACACCCGCACTGGGTCGTGGAATCCCCTGAACGGTTCAAGTCAGATATCGGCGAGTACGAAGTCCATTTGTCGGAACAAAATGCTTACGGCGATTGGGCATCGATCTGTATCGACGGACAGTATTAGTTGTTCGGCGATTATGATCCTGCCGGATCCCACGGCGCTGGATCTTTTGGCGATGGCGGTAGCAATATGAGTGTTGGATGGTTCACTTCATCGAGTCTGGATAAGCAGTTTGAGTTTTGCGGGAGCGTCGGTCAGGGGCATCCCGATCCGGATGTCTGTTTTGCCGAAGGACGTTTCTGGCTGGCAACCCAACCTGAAGAGGATTCCATAAGCCGCGGCCCTTGGACAGAGAGCATCCAGGTGCGTATCGGCGTGGACACGGACCACGATGCGAGGATTGACACGTGGACCGACTGGCAGGAAGTCAAAGAGGGCTACGACTACATCACCGACTTTGCCAAACAAGTTACGAGGACTCCGGCAGAACTGGATCTGAGTGCGTTGCCAGCGGGTTACGGTTACCAATTTGAACTGCGTCTAACCGACACCCCGGAAAACAAATCCAAACCGATCCTCGATCAAGTCCAACTGCATTTCGAACCCTAGTTCCTGAAAAAATCAATGAACCTAAAGCACTTTGAGTGCAACGCAACGCCTTGGAATCGTCGGAACAAAGATTGGCAAATCGAACTACCGCAAATTGGATTCACTTTAGGATCAGTGCAATGATTAAATGGACCACACGTCCCGTCGCTATTCTGTTTTGGACACTCGGTTCATTGCAGGCGGCGGAGCTCTATGTCAGTCCGGTCGGCAACGACAACAATCCGGGAACAAAATCGAAGCCCTTATATTCACTCGCTGATGCGCAACAAAAGACGCAGATTTTTGCCGGCAAGGAATCGGTTCTGGTTCACGTCGCAGACGGTGTCTATTGTCTGCCGCAAACCTTGACATTTACTGCGGCCGATTCTGGAACAGCCCGGTATCCGGTGGTGTATCGCGCCGAGAACGATGGCGGTGCCGTGATCAGCGGTGGTACGAAGCTTGACCTGCAATGGGAACATCACTGCACGTTGGAACCATTTGGTGGGAATGCTGTTTTCGTTAACAACTACAATCGCCGCATCAAGGTCCACAAAATTCCCCAATGGATCAGTTTGGTGTGCGTGATCCGCAGTTACGTGCCGATGCACGAACCCCGGAGATTCCAGCACTACGAAATATTTCGAGTGATCCCAAGTCCATCGTGTACGACTGGCTCGGAGGAAAAATTCGCAATATTGAAGGTGCAGAGTATTCCGTCTGGAGTATCTCGCCAGAAATTGGTGGCGTGATGGTGCTCTTTACTCCCGGGTATCGGGAATTCGGTGCTGCTGGATTGCGCAATGGTGATTTGATCAACACGTGCAATAACCAAATGGTTAAGAGCGTTGATGATTTAGCCAGGATCATCAACGAGGCACCAGCCGATCAATCGCTATCTCTTCAGTTTCGGCGCGAAGGCAGTCGAGGTAACAAGGTTGGATTCGCTGAGCGTCCCCCAGTGCCGGAACTTCCTTAGTCGGGTTCTTCGAATTCTGCTTGGGCGTTCTATTGCTGGGATTCCTCGTCGCATACTTGGGTTCGCAAAGTACAATTATCTTGTTTCAGAATCCTATTGCATCGTTGCCAATCATGAACACTATGTCATTTCGTGCGTTCTATCTGCTCATATTCGTCATGAATTTGGCGGCTCCTGTCAGTCGGTCAGTGGCGCAGTCGGATGATCTTTGTGCGGAGTGTCTTCCGCATACTGATCCGGAGAACTTGGGCGAGTGGCAGGTTCAGAATGCGTTTAGCGATGAGTTTAATGACGAAACGCGCTCAAGCATTTGGCATGTACAGGGTAAGGACGATGGGCAAGGTCCTTATTACAACAGCAACAAAGGAAGAAACTCGCAGTTCATTCCCGAAGCTATCTCCCAAAGTGAGGGAATGCTCAGGATCAAGTCCGACTGGAATCCGAGCTTCCCTTTCGACGAAGGATACGGCGTTCCTCCGATCACAACCGGCGCGCTGATCAGCAAGGAACTTCTAAAATACGGCTACATGGAAATCAAATGTCGTGTCGGCAAGAGCCCGATGTCTGGTGCATTCTGGGCGGTAGGCAATGGCCAAAGTACTGGCAATCGGGGAGAACTGGACGTGTTTGAACATGTCGGCCAAGGCTGGGACTCGCAAAAGGACAATGCGGACATCTCGAGGACCATGCAGATGTCGATTCATAACTGGAGTCGATCGCTCAATGATAATCTTGTCAATCGAAGGCACTGGACCCAGAAACACTCGCTGGGGTTTGACGTCACCGATGGGATGCATGTCTATGCGGCTGACTGGACGGAAAATTACATCAAGTTTTATGTGGATGGAACTTTGATCCGCACCTTGACCAAGGAAGAAGCAGACGGCGTTAAACTGAACGGGCTCGGCGGTTGGGTCATTGACCAAGGCCAGCGGGTGTGGATTGATTGTGAGTTATTCGATTGGGAGGGCCGTGTGTCCGAGTTGAAAGCTGACATGTTTGGCGACGAGGCCGTCTTCGAAGTGGACTACGTTCGTGTTTGGAAACGAGGATCCGATGGCAAGCACGGTCAAGACGATCATCAAGCAAACCTGATTCGTAACGGGAACTTTCAGACGAATCTGGATGGATGGGAGACACAAGGCACGGTTGCCATTCAGGATGTTTCCAAATGGAAGTTTTGGAAAGACAACAATCCTTCCCTGGACCCCAACGCGATGCAAATAGGTGCGGGCGGTACAGGATCGGCGAGTCAAGTGATTTCGGTCGAGCCGAATACCAAGTACCTCCTAACGGCGCACCTGCGAACTCCCGCAACCACGGGAACGTTAGAGCCTTCCAACCTTCGAGTAAAACCAGTGGTATTTCACGCAGGATGGATGGGCGTCGAGGACCACGGATCCCCCAGGCTGACCCGCAAGGTTTTTCACAATTGGTTTCAGTCATACAGCATCGAATTCACGACCGGTAGCGCCAACGAAACAGCGACGGTTTTCTTCAACAATACCGAGTCGCAACGAGGCGGGTTGTTGCATGTCGATGGTGTGACCGTCACGAAAGTGGACGACCTTCGGTAGGGGCAGGTTTCCGATTCGTCAATTCGAATAATCGAGTAAACAAGCCGACAAGGAAGAAGAAGACTTGGCAGTGCAACTCGCTTGCGCGTTTTGATGTTGCGTCCAACTTCACCCTCCCGCTTGCGGGAGGGTCGGACGCGAAAGCGGCCGGGGAGGGAAAAGCACCAGAGCAAGTCTATCGTAGTTTTATCGTATTGCCCCTTTCCTCGCTTAGGCTCGACTGTCCCGGAGGGAGAGTGAATTCTAAAACGACGTTTTCCTCAGTGTTTTACCGCTCGACATCCACTAAAAGATCGATTTGGCGCAACATCAAAACTTGCGCGTCGGTTAGGACATAGCAATCCTCGATACGAAGCCTCGTTTCCGCCCCGTCAAGCATTTGCGGCCGGAATGCTTTCCTCGGCGTGACAGGTGGATACCGAACGGCGTACGAGCGAGCAACTTGCTGTCCTGTCGCAAGTCGGCTCGGCGGCGCGATCGTGCTTTACATCGCTCGCTGTCATTGGCACGCTCGTTGCGATTCGTGTTCGTAAGCTTGATTCAAAACCTCTCTTTTCAATTCAAGCCTCGAACGAAGAAACGATCGTGAAAGCCGTAGGTTCGACTAAGGAACGGGCGGTAAATTACTGTCGCAGCTGACCCCGCTAGGGTTCAGCTACGGCACCGGTCGAACTGCGCGGGCTGGACGACGTTGTCAGTTGCAGCGCCGCCGACTGCTTGCATGGCCGCCAGTTTCCCGACGTGACAGCAAAGGAAGCGAAGGCCTCGCTGAGCATGTAAATTACTTCTTACCTGCGATAAAAAGTGAAGATAGCACCGAGAATCCGCTGACTTTCTGGCCGGATAACCACGCGAATTCGAGATGCCGGATGGCAGCCTATGCCATCCTCATTCACCATCAAAATCAATCCACTCTTCATCCAAACGAACAATGAACGACCGAACTTGCATTTGGCTGATTCTGATTTCCATGGCGGTTTTTCGCGTGTCGGTTAGCGCAGCCGAACTCGTGCCAGTCGGATTCGCCAGACAGGATATCACGCCCGACCGCGATGTGCGGCTCAGTGGATACGGTTCTCGAGACAACGTGATGACGGGAGTGCGTGACAAGATATTCGTTCGCGCCATGGCGATGGGAAAAGACGACAAACTTTGCGTGATGCTTTCGATCGAAGGCATTGTTGTCACAGCGGAACAAACGAAGCGATTGCTCGCGGGGATCGATGAACACCACTCCATCGATCGATCGCGACTGGTCGTCTGTTCGACGCATTCACATGCCGCGCCACAGATTTACGGTGGACTGACAAATCTGCTGCAAAATCCTCCTACCGAACCACAGGTCAAGGATCTCAAGGACTACTTGGACATTGTTCAACTGCAGAGCCTAAAGTGTGTCGAAGCGGCGATTAAGAATCAGCAACCGTGTCAGTTGACCGTGGGATCCAGCAGAGCGTCTTTTGCAGCCCACCGACGCGTGATCACCGATGGCGTTTGGTCGGGGTTTGGTGTTTCCGAAGATGGCCCCACCGACCGACGAGTTCGCGTGTTGGTCGCCCGTGATGGAAATGGAAAGCTTAGAGGTGCCGTCTATCAATATGCATGTCACTGCACGACGCTGGGACCAAGCTTTAACGAAGTGACCGGCGACTGGGCTGGTTTGTCAGCTGCGGAACTTGAAACCAACAACGACTCGGCAGTTTTCCTACCGGTGATCGGCTGCGGCGCCGATGCGAATCCCGAACCGCGCGACAGCTACGAGGCGGCCGTCGCACACGGCCACGAGATGGCTGCGGCCGTTGAATCGGTCCTCGCGATGGACTCGCTCACCTCGCTTCCGGGCACGCCGACGACTCGATTCGGATATGCGGGGCTGTCCGCAGAGCAACCCTCTCGTGAAGAGCTGACTGCGTATTTGGATGACCCCAAGGTCACTCGCCAACGATGGGCACGAAACATGCTCGACCTTTGGAATACCAAAGGGCGATTACCCGAATCCTATCCGAGTCCAGTTCATACCTGGACATTCGGCGACTCTTTGGCTTGGGTATTCCTCGGTGGCGAAGTCGTTGTCCAATATCAAATGCGGTTGGAAGACGAGCTCGATGCATTTGATGACGTTTGGGTCGCCGCCTACACCGATGATGTTTTCGCGTACGTTGCCAGCCAGCGCATGCGATCGGCTGGCGGATACGAAGTCGACTACTCGATGGTTTACTACAACCAACCAGGACGTTGGCAATCAGGAACCGAAAACTTGCTTGTTAATCGGGTCAAAGAGGTATTGCGATCACCAAAGCAAAATGAAGGGTTTCAATCTCCATCGGACTCGCTGAATTGCATGCGAGTGCCCGAAGGATTCAAAATCGACTTGGTCGCTGCAGAGCCGTTGGTTGTCGATCCGATCAACGTCGCATTTGCCGCCGATGGCAGTGTGTGGGTCGTAGAGATGGGTGACTACCCACAGGGTTCGCCGACCGGTGGGCGTGTTAAACGGTTAGAGGACACAACCGGCGACGGCACGCTGGATGCGGCTACGCTGTTTTTGGATGGCTTGGATTATCCGACGAGCGTTTATCCGTGGCGTGACGGAGCCATCGTCATCGCAGCCCCCGACGTTCTTTTCGCTCGCGACTCCGACGGGGACGGCAAAGCCGATGAGCGAGAAGTTCTGTTGACCGGTATCGGAAAAGCGAATCCACAACACCGCGCTAGTGGATTTGAGTGGGGTTTGGACGGCATGATCTACTTTGGCGCAGGCGACGACACCGAAAATCTGCATAGCTTGCGCGCTGACGTTACTGTAAACGTCAAGGGATGCGACGTCCGATGGGATCCGGAATCAGGCCATCTCGAAAGGCTTCCTGGTAAGACGCAATTCATCCGCTCACGCGATCGGTGGGGTCGTTGGTACGGAAACACTAATAGCGTTCCTTTGTTTCATTACCGAATCGACGACGTTGATCTATTAAAACGAAACGCGACCGTTTCGAGAAAACAGCTCGTGCTTGATCCGGGTGTGGCTCCGCCTGTTTTCCCGAGCAGTCGAACAGTTGATCGGTTCAACGATCTGTTCGCCAAGAATCGCATCACGAGTGCTTGCAGCAGTATCGTGCTACGAGGAGACGGGATGGGCCAAGCCATGGTTGACGCCGCTCTCGTTTGCGAACCAGTGCATAATTTGGTGGCGCGGTTCAGATTGCAAAGTGACCAGGCGACGGTGAAAGGAACGAGATTTGAACAAGACCAATCCTTGGACTGGGCAACGTCGACCGATACCTGGTTCCGGCCCGTGCGTGTCATCGAAGCGCCCGACGGGAGCGTCTGGATTGTTGATATGTATCGAAAAGTGATCGAGCATCCGCAATGGATCCCCGATTCTTGGCAACAGAGTCTGGATCTTCGTGCCGGTAGCACAGCAGGACGAATTTACCGCGTTTCAAAAGTCGATCATCTGGCACAAATACAGATGAACCTCGCTGATCCAAAAGACTATGCTCGCAATATCGCGAGTACCAGCGCCGCCGTTCGAGACCTCACGGCACAACAGATCAAACTCACCAGCGATGACGAAGCCCTTGAACCGTTGCGACGCGTCGCACGCCAGGCAACCGACCCCGCTATTCGACTTCAAGCCTTTGGCTGCCTTTGCTTCAAAGACTGGCACACCGCTGAGGACTGGGCACGCATCCTGAATGACAAGGAGCCCCTCGTTGTCGCAACTGTGATTCAACTCGCTCGACGAAAGTGGGAAACGGCTGGGAAACCAGTCGTTGCATTCACTCGGAAGTATTTGTCGGCGTCAACACATCATCCGGCTATCGACTCTGCATTGCTGCTTGCCCTTGCGAACGCTCCTTCTGCTGATGCGGATGCCCAGCTCACTCGCTTGGTTGACAGAACCTGGATGCGTGCATGGGGAATGGAAGCGATGTCGCTAGCATCAGTCGAAAGAGCCCCAATTGTTGTCAATCGATTGTTAACCGCAATCAACCTGGCCGACGCACAATTGGACCCGACGCAGTGGAACCAAACGCAAGACGGAATCGCGGCCCTCTGGGCGACTTGCAGGGAAAGCGATCAACAAATGATTCTCGAGCGATTGTTCGATTCAACACAAGCACAAATGACTTCGGCGCAGTTGATGATTGCGTTGGTCGTTTCCCCTCAATCGTTTGATTCCAGCGGCAAGCAGAATCAACTAATCAAACAGGTCGTCGACCGCGCAAGAGAGGAACTGCGATCGGGCGACCAGCCGATCAGCATGCAAGTACGAGCCGCTCAACTGCTGGGATGCTCTCTGATTCCCATTGAGAATCAACTTGCCGACTTGAAAGAAATGCTTCGCCCCGATCAACCTGGCGCACTGCGTCGAGCCGGTTTGGCAGCGGCGTACCGTATCGAGTCCGAACAGACGGCACAGTTATTGATCGATGCTTGGAAGCAACTACTTCCGGACGAGCGGACGACTGCTGGTGCAACGCTCCTGCAACGAAGGGACTGGACTCGCCGGTTTATTGAATCGTTGGTCGACGAAAAAATCAAGATCAACGACTTGGACGCTTCTACACTCAGCGGTCTTCGAAACTACGACGACTACGGAATCATGAAGAAATTCGGCAGCCTGCTTTCCATCTCGACCCCAAGCGAACGGAAAGATTTGATCGACCGTTATGTCGCAGAAATGAGCTCTTCGCCACAGGGCGAAATCAAGATCGCTCAAAAGCTATATCGAGAAAATTGTGCAATATGTCATGAGCCACCTTCGGATAAGTCTCAGCCGATTTCTGCATCGGTGCAGAGCCTTGGCCCGCCCTTGGCGAATCTAAAGAAGTGGAACACACTTCAATGGGCCACCGCCGTTCTGGACCCGAATGCGAACATTGAATCCAAGTTCAAACAATATCGAATTCTGACAAAGTCTGGCCAAGTCATGGCGGGCGTTGTGATCGACCAAGCCGAATCGGACGTGCGAATGGGATTGGCCGACGGCCGACAAGTCCTTATCGCCCGAGATAAAATCGAGCGAATCGAAGACTCTGGCGTTTCCATGATGCCCGAAGGTTTTGAAGCCAAGCTTTCACCCAAACAACTTAACCAAATCGTCGACTATCTTCGCAATCGGTGAGGCACTCTCTCGTGACCATCCACAGCCTCATCGAAATCAAACCAGCGTCCGCCGGTGACCCTAGAAGGGCGTTCCGGTTAACGGGCGAACCGACGCAGGACGACATAGAACACAGGTGTTAGGAACAGCCCAAAGAGTGTCACACCCAGCATTCCACCAAAGACTGCCGTCCCCAGCACGCGGCGCATTTCAAACCCGGCGCCCGTTGCCACTAGCAATGGAATCACGCCGAGGATGAACGAGAACGCCGTCATCAGAATGGGGCGCAATCGCAATCGGCACGCCGTGACCGCCGCGTCGAAACGATTCTTGCCGGCGTCCTCTTCGGCTTTGGCAAATTCAACAATCAGAATTGCATTCTTACATGCCAAACCAATCAAGACGATGAAACCGATTTGCGTTAGCACGTTGTTGTCCATGCCACGAAACCAAACGCCAACCAACGCAAACAACAAACACAGTGGCACGATTAGAATGATCGCCAACGGCAATAGCCAACTTTCATATTGAGCTGCCAATGCGAGGAACACGAACAAGACAGCCAGTGGGAACAGATACAAGATGGTGTTGCCCGCTTGCTTCTCTTGATACGCAAGTTCAGTCCATTCGTAACCGAACCCAGGTGGCATCGTTTCTGCGGCAATATTTTCCATCGTCGCCAATGACTGCCCCGAACTGAATCCCGGAACGGTCGACCCATTCAAATCGGCTGCGGGGAAGAGATTGAATCGCACAATCCGGTCTGGTCCAGCGGTCGACGTGACGTCGACAAGCGAACCGAGTGAAACGGTTGCCCCGCGTGAACTGCGCGTACGAAGATTAACGATGTCGCTAGCATCGTCGCGAAACTGCGGTTCAGCCTGTGCGGTGACGCGATAGGTCCGCCCCAGAAAGTTGAAGTCGTTGACGTACATTGAACCGAGGTAGATTTGCAGCGCGTCGAACACGTTGCTAACCGGCACATCAAGCATTTGAGCTTTGGTGCGGTCGACGTCGGCGTACACCTGAGGAACGTTCATACGCAGATTTGTAAACACCTGCGTTACGCCTGGCTGTGCATTCGCCTTTGCCAGCATCGCGTCCGCAACTTGGCTGAGCGTTTCGAGGCCCGCGCCACTCCGGTCTTGGAGGTACATCTTGAACCCGCCACCACGGCCAATGCCACGAATCGGCGGCGGCGGGATGATCAGGATTTGTGCTTCGTTGATCGCAGCAACCTCGCGACGCATATCCGCCACGATCGCTTGAACACTACGCCCACGTTCTGCGCGTTCCTTGGCATCTTCAAGCGGCAAGAACGTGACGGCTGCATTCGGCTTGATCGTGAACGTCGCTCCCGAGAGCCCTGCGATGCCCACTGCGTGCGCAACCCCGTCGATTCGGCCACCAATTTCCGCCACTTCGCGAGTGACTTTATCGGTTCGCGCGAGCGACGCACCGTCGGGCAAATTGATTGCGACAATCACGTATCCTTGGTCTTGATCCGGAATGAACCCTGTCGGCACCAACCCAAAGCTAAGCCCAGTACAGACAAGCAACACCGCGTACACCACAAACGAGAGGCCGGTTTTCTTAACGAGCCGAGCAATGATTCCGGCATAAATGTTGCTTGTAAAATCAAACGTTCGATTGAACAAGCGAGCCGGGTAAGTCAAAAGCCCAACCAGGGGAGCAAAGCGACCAGTCGATGCTTTCGAACCGTTCTCTGCACTTTGCTGTTTGTCTCGCAGCAAGATCGCGCACAGGGCAGGGCTAAGCGTTAGTGAAACAAAAGTCGAGATCGCTGTCGAAATCGAAATCGTCAAAGCGAACTGCTGATAAAACTGACCGCTGATCCCGGAAATGAAAACAGTCGGCACGAACACCGCGATCAAGACCAACGTCGTAGCAATCAAGGCAGAACCCACTTCGTCCATCGCCTTGTGCGTTGCCTGTCGCGGCGTCAAGCCTTCGGCAATCAAACGTTCGACATTTTCTACCACCACGATCGCATCATCGACGACGATCCCGATCGCCAGCACCAATCCGAACAACGACAATGTGTTCAGCGTGACACCGATGAACTGCATGATGGCAAACGTGCCGATCAGAGAAATCGGGATCGCAATCACCGGGATGATCGTCGGACGCCATCCATGCAGGAAAACGAAGACCGTAAAGATAACAAACAAGGTTGTAAGAAAAAGCGTGGTGATCACTTCATTGATGGACTCTTCCACATAGTCGGTTGGGTTGTATGCAATTTCGTAACCGATTCCCTGCGGAAACTCTTTACTCATGTCGGACATCGTCTTTTTCACCTCCGCAGCCGTGTCTACCGCGTTGGTTCCGGGGCGTTGGTAGATGAGTACCGCAATCGCCGATTGCCCGTCCAAGTAACTGAGTCGCGAGTAATCCTGGGCCCCCAGTTCGACGCGAGCCACATCGCGAAGTCGTGTGACGCGACCATCGTCGCCACGTTTGACGATGATGTCGCCGAATTCATCTTCTTGAATCAACCGACCTTGCGTGGTGACGTTCAATTGAAAGTCACCCGCATCCGGAGTGGGCGGCTGCCCAATCACGCCTGCGGCGACTTGCACGTTTTGCCCGCGTATGGCTTGCACAACTTCGCCTGCCGTCAAATCGACGTGCGTCATCTTTTCAATATCTAGCCAAATACGCATCGCGTATTCATTGCCGCCCGCGATACGAATTTCACCAACACCGTCGAGCCGCATCAGCGCATCACGGACACGCAAGAATGCGTAATTGCTGATGTAAAGATTGTCGCGACTATTGTCGGGCGAGTTGAGGTGAACGACCATCAACATGTCCGGGATTTGCTTGGTCGTCGTGACTCCGATTTGACGAACTTGCTCGGGTAAACGTGATTCGGCAATGGCGACACGGTTCTGCACTAACACTTGAGCATCGTCGAGGTCCGTCCCCAGCTTGAACGTGACAGTCAACTGCATCGTGCCGTCGCTGCTGGACGACGATTCCATGTACAGCATGTCGTCAACGCCGTTCATCTCTTGTTCGATTGGCGTCGCAACAGTATCAGCGATCACTTGCGGCGTCGCGCCCGGATAACTAGCACGCACCAGAACTGTCGGCGGTGCGACATTGGGGTACTGTGACACCGGCAGCGAAAAATAGGTGATGCCGCCGACCAACACGATTAGGAACGACAATACAGCCGCGAAGATCGGCCGCTCGATAAAGAAGTGAGGGAATTTCATGAATTGCGAGTCAAAAGTCGAAAGGTGCGTGAGTCAGGGTGCATGAGCCAAGAGAAGAGAGCCGGTGGTACGAGATCACTTCCGCTGGCTACCGTTTCTTGAACTTCGTTCTTCTGGGCTCACCGCAGGCGAGATCCAATCTTCCTTTGGCACGGGTTGATAGGTATCGGGCAATCCGTCTTCGACAGCTTCGATTATGCCTTCGACCGTGTCCACTTTTGCACCGGGGCGTGACTGCAAAAGTCCTTCGATTACAAGGGATTCATCGCCAACAAGTCCTTCGCGAATCACTCGCAGCCCGTCGACGATTGGGCCTGGCTTGATCGGTCGACGCTCAATCACGCCATCCACCACTACGTAAACAAATTGCGACGACTGATCTGTTTCAATAGCTGAATCGGGAATCAATACCGCTTGGCGAGACGCGCTGCCGGGAATTCGGATCCTCGCAAACATGCCAGGCAAAAGCAACTGATTTTCATTAGGGAACACACAACGTGCTCTCATGCTGGCGGTGTTAACATCGAAACGATTATCGACAAAATCCATGTGGCCTCGATGCGGGAATCCCGTCTCGTCGACCAAGCCCAAGAAGACCGGATTCTTGACGTCTCGCGAGCTTTCCCGTTCACCAGAAGCCGCCAACCGGATGTACTTCAGCACGTCTTGCTCGGTCGCATCAAAGACACAATAAATTGGTTGCATTGACGTGATCGTCGTCAACAGCGAGGAAGTGGAGGTTCCGCCTGCGATCAAGTTGCCTTCAGTGACTTCTTTTCGGCTAATCCGTCCTTTCACAGGAGACCGGATTTGTGTGTATTGCAAATTCAGCTCCGCAGTTTCGACTCCTGCCTGGGCCAATTCGATCTCGGCTTCGGCAGTTGCGATGGCGGCTTCCGCTGAACTAACACTTGCTTTGACACCTTCGATGTCAGCTTTCGCCCTAATCAATTCCGCTTCGCGCTCGTCAAGTTCATCTTGCGATGATGCGTTCCGCTGGCTCAATTCTCGCGTTCGATTGTATCGGACTTCGGCCAAATGAAGCTGAGCATCGGATTGCAACGACCTCGCCTTGGCCTCGTTCAGCATTGCCTTGGACTGCAACAACCGCGACTTGCCTTGTTGCAACGTTGCTTTGGCCGCATTAAGTTCGGCTTCGAAAGGTCGCGGGTCGATGACAAACAACAAGTCGCCTTCGTCAACGATTTGCCCTTCGTCAAAGTGGACAGACATCAAATACCCGGCCACGCGTGCGCGGACTTCGACCAAGTCGACCGCTTCAAGACGTCCGGTGTAAGCATCCCATTCCACGACTTGCTTCATCACCGGTGCAGCGACGGTAACCGTCGGCATTGGCATTTGCGGTGGACCAGACGGTCCTTTGGAACAACCGACCAACAACAATAACGCAATCAAACTGCAATGCGTCGTGCCGAGCCGAAGGCTGAACAGATTCAATAAACTCACAATGAAACCTTGGTAAAACTTGTTGTGCAATCTTGTGGTGCAATCGTGTGTGGTGAACGGACTCGTATCACAATTTGCAGGCTGACAACCTGTGCTAAAACTGAAATCCTGCGAATGGGTCTGGCATCGCCGCTGAATCGGACACTTCGACTGTTGGCGAGTCTGCGGATTGTCCGAGCGGCGACGAAGGTTGCACCGTGATGACGTCTTTCGCAACTTCACCCGGCGCCAAATCATAGCCAGCGTAATCATCGGATGGGGCGAGCAATCTCGTTACCGGAAACGCCGAGATGAAGATTAGCGGTATCCGAATAGCAAGCTGAACCAACCTAGAGCTTTTCCTTTCGGGCGAACCTTCTTGGCTCAAGTACGAGATCGCCAGCGCGGCAGCGACCAACACGATGCCGATCCACACAGACGTCTCCGAGAATGCGACGCTCAATCCAATCAGACAAACCAAAATTGCTGTGCCCTGGACTGGCAACCGGGACGCACCGAGCAAGTTGGCAAGGACTGCGATGCCGACCACTCCAGCCGCAACGGCGTACGTTACGCTGCCCGTGGTGACGATCACGCCAACGGACGAAGCAACCAAGATTGCCCAGCTAATCACATTGGTACTCAATCGCCCTTGGGCGGCCGGTTGATTGATCACGATTGCAGCTCCAATGGATAACGACCACGCGGCAATCGCAAACAGAACCCCAACACTTGGACTTGCTGCACCTAAGTAGACACTGCCCCAAAGTAGTCGAAGCGAAATGGCAAAGCCCAGAACCACAGCACTAATGATGCGCAACTGCGTGTGTGCGATCGTCTGGACACTGACGACCGCCAAAGCAATCCAGGGAAGCCAACCGATCCCAGACGTCGGGATCAATTCATCAAAGAGATCGCCAAAGTTGGATACCCGAAATAGGAACAAACCAATCGCCACCGACATCGCAAGCGACCAGTTCCTGGCAGTCGCACGCTCACTCGCGAGCCATCCGCCAAGCAGCCCCGTCAACAACGTCACTGACATCGCGATTGCAATAGACGATGGGGTCATTGCAAAAGACCTTCGAAGCTAATGATCAACGAAATTTCGTCGCTGACGTTTGGAACAAATGCCTTGATTCCAAAGTCAGACCGATTCACTTTAAAACTGCCCGCAAATCCGATGCGTTCCTTCCCATATGGCCCCTTGCCTGCACCAAGATAGGTCAGCGGTAGCACGATCGGTTTCTCCACACCATGCATCGTTAGGTTACCAGTGATGCTGAGTTTCTTCCCGTCTGCAACAATACTGGTGCTTTGAAACGAAATCTCCGGAAACTGTTTCGCGTTGAAGAAGTCCGGCCCGCGAAGGTGCTCATCACGTTTTTCAGACTTCGTATCAATGCTGGCCGCATCAATCGAAAATTGGAATTTCCCCGTAGCCGGGTTCTCCATGTCGATCGAGAAGTCACCCTTGTATTTGCCGAACATCCCATACGTGTAGCTGTAACCAAAGTGGTTGGCGGCAAACACGACCGAAGTGTGTTGGTCATCCAACACATAGTCGGCCGCAGACGCTGGCCTTGTTACCGTCAAGGCCGTGATCGCAAGCATCGCGATTGCGATCGATTTCAAAAGATTCATTCGGTTTTCCATAGAAGTAGGTGGTGATTCGCGGTTACAAAGCGATTTAAGTGTTCGTCGGATGACGAGATCGATCAATTTGCCGAAGAGCTATTTTTCATCGAGCGGGCTTCCATTGAAATGGTGGTTCCCAATCAGGATGCTCGCTTTTCGGGCAGGCTCCCTCAGCACTCAAGACAATGGCTGAATCTTTACGGCGACAGAATCGACCTTTCGAACTCTGCAGTGGGTTTCAAGAACCCGTTCTCGGAAACATCGCAAACCGAGTTGCCGTGTTGCCAAAACAGTGCCGGCACACATCTCGAGGCGTCCATCGGGAGCGAATAAGCTTGGACATCTACCAAACGCCCCAGATCCATCGGCGCCGCAGCGGACGTGTTCCGGGTAATGTTCTCAATCATTTTGCGTCTCTGCATCGAATTTGTTTCTTCTGTTGATTCCAAATAGCTAACCCTGATCCGAACCCGACGGCGCAGACTAGAAACCACACATGTAAAAATTTAACACGTCAAGCATCAGGCAAAAAAACTACGGTGCATTGTTGTCCGAAGGCAATGATTTACGCGATTTCTCAAGCAAACGGCTCAATTCCTTTAATTCCTTCCCAGTCAGATGCCCGATCAGTTCGCGATGAAGCTCCTTGTCAGGTCCATCGATTTCCGCGAGCAAATTGGCGGCTTTTTTGGTGATTTCGACGTAAACCACCCGCCTATCCTTGGTGCAACGCTCGCGTTTAACGAACCCCTGGTTTTCTAGCCGGTCGATTAACCCCGTGATTCCGGGGACGACCTGCACCATTCGGCTAGCGATTTCCAACGAGGGCAAGGGCCTGCCTTCGCCACGTAAGATTCGCAAAACGTTGTACTGCGAATTGGTCAAACCAAACTCACGAAAAAAACGGCCGATGCGATTCTGAAACTGATCCGCCGTACGAAGCAAATTCAACAGTGCCTCTGCTTCCGCCGATTCAAACGGTTTACGTTTCTTTAGTTCTCGCTGCAATTGTCCGGCCATGCCGTGGATTCTCTCCATAATGTAGGCTGAGCCGCAATTACCTTACACGTAAACTATCGGCACGTCAATGTTAGTCTCAACATTCATTTTGACAACAAGGCTAACGCAATATCTCGCGAGACTCACGTTTAGCACCACGGCTGCGGCGCGCATTCTGCTACGGCTGGAACCTCCGCAACAACCATCAATCACGACAACAAAAGTGGCCACGATGGTTGAGCACCTCTCCGGAACCGAGTTATTTTGATCCGACGTCATCAACAGACTCCGTCACCAACCGAAATTGCTCGAGTGCAAATTCCCGTATGACAATCGAGGATCGCAACTTCTCGCCGAGACTTGTGAACTCGATGAATGCTAGTTAACGCGATCCGAACTAGAAATCGCACGCAAGAATGCGGATCCAATCGCCCAATAGATTGATCGAGATGTCATTCCGGTCAAATGGGGATACAGCAGTTCGGGCAACACTCGCAATTTATTAAATGCACTGATCGACCCCGTCGCCAACGTTCCGGTCGACGATTCCGAAGAGCACCTTTGAAAAGCAAGCGGTGGTTCGCAATCTTCCTATCCTGGAATCCAAATCCATTCCGTTGTCACTGGCTTAACAAAACCGTTCGCGTTACCGAAACCGAACCTACTTCCACGTCGCGATCTATTTTGCTGGATTGAAGATCGAAAACTTCGAACTCGGGAAGGCCGTGGAAATTTCAAAAACCATGTCAGATCTGCTAGGGTTAGAAGAAGAATTATTGAGTCGTCAATGCCGCATGCGCACGGACGGGGAAGCACCTGCAAATGACGGTTATCCGAAATTGATGGGTCCTGGACGTGTTTTGGAAATAGTTGCAGTCGTAGTTAAACGCTGCTCCGAAAATCCGAAATCCGCGACCCTATTAGTGAACCTTCGGCTGCCGAGCGATTGAAGAGCACCGCACCACCGCTCGCTCTGACACTATGCACGTGAGATGACTCCGTCGGAGCTTTCGAGGGCCGCGAGAATGGTTTGTTCTAAGTTCTCGAACGCGTTGTCATCGGAGTTCCAGTGCTGGTGTAACGCGATCACCGACACCTCGCTGTGCACGAGTGTACGCCGAGGGTTAAACAACACAAACTTTCCTGAGTTCAATTTTTTCTGATAGAGCTGGCCCTCAAGTAGTCGCAACAAATTTGGGAATGTCATCTGACAGAGACCGTCGACCTTTAATGTACGAGCAGAAAAGGGACGGGATCGCCAATCAGAAAACATTCGGTTCATCGCCGTCATGGGCAGTGACGTCCCGCCCCAGCGCCCATTACATTCAATGAATTCCATTTTGGCTTCTTGTAGATTCGGGCCGACCAATAGCATGTCCAGCGAACAGCGACCGACGTATCCGAGCAACTGATACACTCTCGCTAGTTGCAGGCATCTTCGCGTGATGGTTTCTTTTAACTCGTCAGTAAGTTGAGCGGGCCCAAATCCTAAAAAACAACCTTGCCCTGGGCTGACATTTTGCATGAACAGTCCTTCCAGGATCGGAAGCCCTTGTGATCGCGTCGGAATCCAGATTTGTGCGGACGGCGAGCCAATCAAATTATCGACCCACTGAGTAACCAAAAGTTCATCGCCGACTTCATATTTCAAATGCCGGAGTCGGTCATCGAGTATCTCCTCGATCCGCTGCAACGTTCGGTCACGAATTTCAGAAGTTGAAATCAACACGTTTCCGGTTCCGCCTGCCGCGCTTGGCAGTTTGACTGCGATGAATTGCGCAAACGAATCGAGTTCTTTGAGCCGCTTGGCAGCAGTCGCCTTATTCCACACGACAGCGCTGGCAGGTATTGCACCGGAACCAAACATGGCCGTCACCAATTTCGAGAATTCGCCTTTGTCGTTAGCGAACTGAGTGACCGACGGAGGAGGACCGATTACTTCGACAGACCGGTGACTTGCCTGGCTAAGCAATAAGGCTAACTCCCAAGCGGCTTTGGAACCCATGTGCGGATGGATGTAGCGCAACCCGTCTTGGCGTACTCGACGAACGAGTTCGCGGCGGACGCGACGATCTTCCCAACACGCTCCCGCAAGTTCTAGAGGATCATTCAGCGGCTTTGGGGTGACCCAAACGACACACCCCATTCCCAAAGAATCGCGGCAGTACGACTCGTAACCCTCGACTGGTGTCAAGCTCGTCGCCAGCACATCACCATCCATTGCGCGCAGGCGAGCCCGCTCCTGAAACAGAATGATGCTTGAGTCAGGATTCTGGATCGATGTCAAGTCGTCGATATGCAACGCCGGTGCGTCAACGATCTCATGAGGCACTAGGTTTCGGAACAACGGATCAACACCCAGTTCTGGCTTTTCACGTCGCAGCCTCTCCGCCGTGAGTTTCGCCGAGTCAAGTTCGGACGGCGAGAGGCTACAACACTGATGAGGCACGACGGGAATAAGATGGCTCATATCTTCTAGGCCTCGCCAAAAGCAGTTACCTGAGAGATTTTCAAAGTCGCTGTCTGAACATCCTGGTCAACTGAAATGACAGTCCCGTCTGGAACGATCTCCCATGCCTCATGCGAGACGGGCTCCGAAGCAATTACGACGGCGTGGTATCGTTTGCCTGGCGTGTGAGCAACGTGGGGGATACCACAAATTTCACAATCTCGAATGCCATCGCGATGAACCCAACAAAGCGAGTTGCGAAAACGCGATGCAACCATCACTCGTCCGTCCGTCAAAACGACGTTCAGTTTTGCTGGCTTTGCCGGAAGTGCGAGTTGACAACGGCGGTCAATTTCAAGGACCCCTTTAGCCAGCTCGTCCGTCAATTGCGATAGCGACACGCACGCGGTCGCATCGACGGCTCCCGATCGAAGAAAACGATCCATTAGCCAATGGAAAAGCAACTCACTGTCCGTTTCGCCCTGAATGCAGCAGCGGAGAGAGTCCGAGAGCTCCGACAACATTTCGTCGCGGAGCTGCTTGATCGCGGTTACGGTTCCGTTATGAGCACAAATCCAGCCGCCCCACTGAAACGGATGGCAATTCACGATCGACGTTGTACCGACTGTCGCGAGCCGCACATGTGAAACGACAGACTCTGAATAGACGCGTTCGGCAGTGTTGCTGAAATGAAGTCCATGGAATGCAGCGCTGGCGTGCTTTTCGAGCATGGGAAGATTGTGTTCGAAGTAACCAATGCCCCAACCATCCGGATGGGCCCGTCCAAGCTCGTCAGATTGGCTCTGCAACAACAGTGCATTCTGGGCGTGCACAAGCGTGCACTCGACCTTCGTGGGCTCATTGGCTCGGAAACCATAAAGGCGACACATTGGACACACCTCCGTTTTGAGATAAGCAACGATGTCAATTAGAGATGCAAGTCACGTTCCAAATCAAATGGAATAGGTTTTGCAAGTGTCTCCTGCCAGCAAAACATGAGACCTTTGGGCAGGGAGTACAACAATTAATGAATACTGCATGGAACGAACTGCAAACCGCATTTGTAAACGATCACATTGCGATGACGCATGGATATCGGGATCTACTCGAAGCGGTGCAGTCTGGCGATTTTGAATCCGCATCTCGGCTCGCCTCGGATCTCGACAAAGTTGCCGGGCCTCATATTGAGTTTGAGGAGACTTGTCTGTACCCCGAAGTTGAGGAAAGTCGCGGAGAGACGTACACAGCGAGGCTCTACGACGAGCACGCTGAGATACTCAGAGCGGTCGTCGAACTGCAATCGCTTTCTGATGATGCAAAGCCGACCAAGAGACGCGTCAAGCAGTGGCAAGAGCAACTCCAACACGGCCTCGACCATGCAGCCGCTTGCGGTTCGTTGCTGAGTCATTTGGGTACTCAATCAGCGGATCAACAGCAGAGTCTTCTCAACACTTTGCTACTTCTGCGTCAGCAGGGACGCCGTTGGTCGGAACTGCACCCCAGCCTGAAAGATCGTGACTGAGCATACGCCGACAATTCGCAATGCAGTCCACACCCATCGTGCGAAATCGGTCCGGTGTGGCAAATATTTGCTAGGCATCCTAAGTCGATGTGACATCTTGAAAGTGATTGGCGGCTACTACCGCAATTGGACCCGAACTCGCGATCACAAGCGTTTTCCGCTCGATCTTCACGAAATCACGAACCTTCGTCTCTATTACCGCACGGCGTGTGCCTTTCCGCACAGCGGAATCACTTTCTCGGTCACGTATTCGGACGGATACGAAACAGTGTGAAAACTCTCCTGTCGTGAATCACGCGAAAACTTTTGCTCTTGCTGGCCAAGTGAGTTCGTCATCCACGTAAGGCAACCATGTACACTTTCACGCACAAACGGAGTGTCTGCATTTGCGGATTGGTCAATAAAGAAAATCGACTCGTCAGCCTTTACGTCGTCGACGAAGCCCGACATGATCTTCTTTTCACCGGCGACCGCAAACTCGCGGCCGCACCAAGTGCCGTTGGATCAACAGGTTGAAAGCAAAGTCAAATCCGCATTCTTGCGGCGTGGTTTGAGATGCCGTTTTTCAGTCGCGGCTGTCGTGTACCCGGACTTGCGAAATGCTGTAAAAAAGTCGAGTCACATTCGTCCAACCGAGTCGTTCCAACCGACATCACCGTTGGCGCTGCCTTGCTATCCGGTCAGGCCAGCTACTCAACTGGGCGAACAGATCGCCAATGTCGCATTGGCGTTGGAACAAGCGTGCCACGCAACGCAATCCAATCGAGACTGGGGAGCCGAGTGTGATGGTTGCCAGCGGAACGGCAACTGTCCCAGCATGGTCATCGGTCAGAACAAAGACAATGTATAGACGTTCCGCAGCGGTTGCTTTTTATCAGAGGCGGCCATGTTGGGAAAGAAAGCCCAGGCAACATCCACACGATCAACGGAACGGCAATAGAAGTTTCATTGAGCACTCTGCTGACAATGGGAAGGCGCAGTTGATCAAGAAGCGTCGGCAGGCTGCAATCTTGTGATATTAAAAACCGATTCTTTGAAAGCTGTTCATTTCTAACTAACAGAGCATTACCTCAGACGAAGGCGTTGAACGACCTAGCCCGACGGTTTTCCCGATTCAATACAGCTGACCGTATCGGCAAACACTTCTACTTCTTGCTATTTTTTCTTTTCGGTTGTCTCTCAGTATCGTTGTTTGCTTTCGGCTGATTCGCTGCCGCCTTGATTGCCGAGCTCCACTTCTTTCCAGATCGTTCAAATGACTCCGTTCCATATTCGGCGCCCTCAAAGCTGCTCTGCACGGAAAGATTCCAAGCTATCAGTTCCTTGGTCATCTGTTCGACGATTTCGGGCGACTGAGCAGCCAAGTCAGTTGTCTCGGAAGGATCCTTGGTCAGATTGTAGAGCTGAAATGTAGCTGCACCGTCATACGAAATCAGCTTCAAATCTTGCTTGTGCCATGCGGCCCTAGCGTCGTACATCAGACCGATCCCATTTACACGA
Source organism: Rubripirellula reticaptiva (assembly GCF_007860175.1). NCBI lineage: Bacteria > Pseudomonadati > Planctomycetota > Planctomycetia > Pirellulales > Pirellulaceae > Rubripirellula > Rubripirellula reticaptiva. Next base: position 1,130,637 of record NZ_SJPX01000002.1, read on the forward strand.
TCGATATTTCCGCCGTTGATGATTGGCATCAGCGAACGACCGTCTTGTGCATAGCTCGGTTCTGGATGTTCAACACCCAGGGCATCCAATACGGTCGGAAGGTAGTCCGAAGTGATGCAGGGCGTCGTCACCTTGCGAGGCGATTTGATCTTTGCGGGCCAGACCATCACGGCCGGGACTCGTACGCCGCCTTCATAGAGATCACGTTTTCGTCCTCGGAAGTGACCTGCCGTACCATTGTCTTTGCGTGCTTGGTTTTCTGGTCCGTTGTCAGAACAGAACCAGATCATTGTGTTTTCGGCGATATCGCGGTCGGCGAGGTGTTTTCGGAGCCGACCGATTTGCTCGTCCAACGCCGTGATGCAACCGGCGTAATTACGAAGGTGGGGCGGGTGGTCCTTATACATTTCCTGATGCTTCGGCCCGGCGACGCAGGGCAAATGGGGAGCATGAAACCAGACCACCGAAAGAAAAGGTTTGTCATTGGCAAGAGCTTCGTCAACGAATGGGATGACGCGATCCATGATGACTCGGCTGTCGTCACCGTTAAGATTGTCGGCAACCTTGTTGCCTTCGATATCCCAGTAACTTGTGCCATAGGACGCTCTCGCTTCGCCATCGAGCAGATACGACCAACCAAGTTGCAAGGACTCGCCCTTTTCAAAGCTCATCGGTTTATCCATCGGATCGTAAGTTGGCACTTTGGATTCCGTTACAAACGCCGCATCATAGCCGTGAACTTTCGGCGGATTGTAATCACGAGTATTGCCCGGCTTGCCACGGTTGGCGTCTTTTTCGATATGCGTCAACGTTCCCAGGTGCCATTTCCCGAAATGTCCCGTCGCGTAACCTTGTTCACGTAGTACTTCAGGAAGCGTGATTTCCTCGGGACGCAAAAAGCCAGCGTTGGCTGTTGGTATGCCGGTGCGGTAGGGATTACGTCCCGTCAATACACTCGCACGCGTGGGTGAGCATACACTCGATGCAGAATAGAAACGGTCGAGCAGAAGTCCTTCCGCTGCCATTTGGTCTAAATGCGGAGTCTTGATAACCTCGTTTCCGTTGAATCCAGTGTCGCCCCAGCCAAGGTCGTCTGCCATCAGTAGGATGACGTTGGGTTTGCTGTCGTCGGCATGCAGGCTGGAAACTGAAAACGCAAACATCGCAAAGCAAAATAGCATCAGAATTTTCATCGTTATCTCGTTTGTATTTTTGGTTGGGTTGTGCATGCGTCTAACGTGAACAAGTGAAAATCCAGTGACGAATTCCAGGCAATTGCTGCCCTAAATTTAAACTCAACACACGACGTTCTTAATAGCGATCCAGTGTCTTGAAAGACTATCGGATATAATTTTCAAGGCGCGGCAATGGTTGAGGGCGATTGGGACAACGGGATCGATAAAGAACCAATATAGCCTTAGCAAAGGTGCTCGGAAACGTTTTATCCGATCCACCCGTTCGTGCTCGCAAACGTATCTTAAGGGGGCCAGTGATGAGCTAATCAGCAACCACCGTCACGGCAGTCTTTGAATAGTGGATGCGAAAGCTTGAGCCATCAGTGGCGACAACTTTGCCGCGAAAATTTGCAAACTGGCCTTCGACTCGGCCAGCCGCCAAAACGGTGTACGCATCACCGGAAGATGGTGATACTCCGTTCTCGATCCTGATCGCTAGAACGCCGCCAAGCTCGGCAAGACCGCCGACGACGAAGGCAGGACTGTTCCTGCTACTCAACACAAGATTCAACGTGCCATCAGTTGATTGATGATAATCACGTGTGATCTTTAGGCCTGGTTGCTTAGATCCCGCTACCGAGACAGCCCCATTATTGTAAACAGTCGCGTCGACCGTGCCTGAACCGTTTAGGTTGGCATCTGCGTCGATGTCAATCCAGCGCAGCGAACTAACCGTTCCACCATTGACGGTCAGATCGCTTTGGGCAGCGAGATGGATTTCGTTTCGCCCGGTTAGGCTGACACCAGGCCCCAGGACAACGGACTGCTTGGCGCTCGTCGCTGAGTTACCTCGAATCTCGAGTCCCAGGAATTCAACATCTACATCGACTCGAACCGTATTGGATCGTCGGCCTTCGTTAACGACTTGTGAAATCCATGAAAGTTGGGGAGCCCCACGATCCGTCGTGTAGGTGATCCCTGCGTTCTCGTAAACGTAATCGGACCAATGATTGGCGTCCGACGCGCTGGCGCCGTCGTCGCCGGTCCAGCGGTGATAAGTGTTAGCAAACCCTTTGGGTTCGTAGACTCGTTCGCCCTTCAACAGGTCAGACAGTTCTTTGACAAGTCCGAGATGTTTGGTGGCAATATTGTTCGTCTCACCACGATCGACCTCTAGGTTAAAAAGACTTAAAGCAGGCTCGTCGTTTCTCTTGCTTTTTCGCTTTGCAGAAATTCTCGCACTTGAGGAACCAGCACTGACGAGCTTGAAATTCCCTCGGATGATGGACTGACCGTCGCCGGCTTCGTGGATGAGAAAGTCGCGGCGTCGTTGTTGCCCCAGACCACGAAGTGTTGGGGCAATGGACACGCCATCCACACCCAGCGGCACGGGCTGACCGGCAAGCTCACAAAACGTTGGCAACAAGTCGGAAACGTCCACCACCATGTCAGTTTGGGCACCTGCCTTAAGCCTCGAAGTCTCGTTGATCTTGGCTGGCCAACGCATCACCAAGGGGACACGAATACCGCCCTCCCAGATACTGCCCTTGTAACCTTTCAAGCCGCCGTTGACACCAAGCTCACGAACGTTGTTGCCGGCGGGGCCTCCGTTGTCAGACTGAAAAACCACCAGCGTATTATCAGCGACGGAGTCGGATTTATCGCCATCATGGTTTGGGTCTTCGAGGGCGGCCAGAATGTTACCGAAGTGCGCGTCGATTCGCGTGACCATCGCGGCCCACTGTTTGGACTGATCCGATAGCGACGCAAAATCCGGGTCACCGGAATAGCCCTTGTCCCAATCCGGAAGTTGGGTGATCTCACCGAACGGTGCGTGCGGAATCTGCACGGCGAGTAGGCCAAAGAACGGCTGCCCGGTCTTGTTGTAGTTCTGACCGCCCTGGTAAACAAAATCCAGCGCCGCGAACGCGTAGACATCATCACAGTAAGCTGTCTCGGGATAGGCGGGATGATTTTGAAGCGCCGGTGTGTTGGGATACGCCTTATTGTTGCGATACTTTGCCATTGAGTTGGACGCCAGAAACAGCCCGCCCTGCGAGCCCTCGGGCGCCGGAGCCGTCCAAAGCGTCGGTTGGAAAAACGTGTGGGCTCGGACGTGATGCAGTTCCGCGACAACGTGCTGGTAACCATGCGAGGTAGGTAGCGTTTGCAGATTTTCCAGTTTCGGATTCTGTATGTCTTTGGATCCGCCGTAACCCCATTTCCCCCAATAGCCGGTCAAGTAATCAGCAGCAGCTAACGCGTCACCCATCGTGATATCAGCCGCGCGGATCGCCTTCTTGGCATTGTCAGGGTCGTTACGGTCGGCAAAGGTGTGCCCCTGATGAAAACCCGTTTGCTGTGAAGAACGCGCCGGCGAACAAACGTGGCAACCGTACCCACGAGTGAAGTTGAGACCTTGCGCCGCGAGCCGATCCAAATTGGGCGTTCGCACATAGGGCAGACCTCTGGCGTTCCGTTCCGCCTGTCCATTGGGACCGATGGAGCCCCAACCCATGTCGTCAACGTAGAAGTAAAGAATGTTGGGACGGTCTGGACCTGCGGCCGCGGACTTATGGATCCCTGACGCAGTCAGAACAAGTGCGAGCAGAACAAGGGAGGGCTTCATTCGGGACTCCGCGATGGCGACTTAGCGTGGTGGTCTGATTCCTTGTTTAAAAGGATAACCACTGGCGAGCCGAGCGACTGTCACAAAGTCGAGATCCCGCAGTCGATCATTCGGGTTTCGGCACAGCAGGCTTTGGCGGTGCCGGCTTCCATCGACTGGTTTGGGGAAGGTTACCTGGGCCTGGCATGTCGCTATCGGGCAGCGACGACACAGCCATCGCTTGATCAAGTGGGTCGAGCCCAAGAGTAATTTGCATTTGCGACAACGCAGCGAACCAGTTTCGCTGAGCTTCGACAAGTTTGATCTCTGTTTCGTTGGCCTTGGTTTCCAACAGATTCAAATAGATCAAATCAATTTTTCCCTGCTCGAACGCAAAACGATATCGATCGAGCGTTTCCAACGCCGCGCGAAGCGAGACCTCTGTTTGCTCGACGACTTGCTCGGAAAGCAACAGAGCGTTGTAAGCGGTTTGCAGCTCAATCCCGATTTTGTCACGAACCATACGAAGCTTCTCGTTGATCTGGACAATCTTACCGTTGGTTTCTTGAATCTTGCCGCGTGCTTTACGACGCTGAACCGGAACCTCGCTAGTGAATCCGATCACTAGTTCAAAGTCGCCCTTGTCGTCCGATTTTGTAGCTGGATCGCCCATGTCCTGCGACGCTTCGGTGACGAAATCAAATCGCGGCAACATTTCATTGCAAGCCAATTGACGGTCATATTGGACGTGCCGGATGTCAAGCTGAAGCAATTTAGGCTCGGGACGGCGACTCAGGGCCGCAGCCAAGTCCGATTGAAAATCGCTGAGCGGTGGCGGCTCAATGACGGGAAAACGTTCTGGCAACCACGTATCCTCCGGTACCATCGGCTGGCCATTTGGGTCTCGCAGAAACAACGCCAACTTGAATGACGTTGCACGGAACTTCTGCTCGGTCTCGAAGACTTTTGCTTGTCGTTCAGCGACCAACTGTTGATTCAAGATCAGGTCAATTTCAGCAAACTTCCCTGCTTTAACTCCAACTTCGAATTGCTCACCTCGTTCCTCCGCAAGTTTTAGCATTTCGCGTTGTGCTTCTAAGACGCCGCCCATCGCAACCCATTCCCAATAGACGGCGGCTGCATCACGTGAAATGTCCAAGATCGTTTGCTGGATGATTGGGCCGGCAGCTTGCTGGGCAAGAGAAGCTTGAAAAACAGCGACACGCTGCGGATCAATCGCGCGACCTTGAAGCAGTGGCTGTGTGAACGCAACTTTGAATTCACCGGCATCGTCGGTTTGACGTTCTTTGTACCAAGGCTGATAGAAGCCGCGACCAATGCGATACCCCGCAGCAACGTATCCGCCCCACCAAGTCTGCCGAGCGACGCCCAATCCGTTGCGATAATTCCTGTAAAAACCAGTCGGCTCGGAAAGCGAGTGGGCTTGCAGCTTGGTGTCAAATGCCCCGTATGCCGCAAGCAATTGCCCGCTCGCGATGCCTGGCTGCTGGCGAGCGCGGGCGATGTCGGGATACGAACGATACAGACTGGCAACGACGTCGGCGAGCGAGAGCGGGTCGACGGAGTTTTCCTCAGCGAGTATTTCCTCGCCTGACTGCGCTTCAAGCTCTTCGCTGACCTCCTCGTCGACCAGCATCAAAAACTGGGCAAACGATTTTTCAGACGCAAGCTGTTTGTCCTGGGCAGCCGCGTTGCGGGACGCAACAAAAACGCAAACAAAGATCAAAAAACACGCAATCGTTATATTTTTGGCAATTTGACTTTGCTGCCTTTGTCCTTGTCTTTGCCAGGCTCGTCGACTGCGACCACAGGCGGAAATCCGTTTAGTTGACGCCATATCTCATAACCGAGAGGAACTTGTTTAAGCAGCACCCAACCGTTGGCGCGGACACCCTGCCGTAAGTATCGGTCATCCGGCCATCCGTCCTCCCGGTCAAAATGATTATCCGGGGTCACAACCACCCGAAAGTTCCCCTTTCCATCGTCGGTTGGGAAGACTCGGTTGACTTTACCGCCAAACGTGCCGACAGCAACGGACGGCCAGCCGACAAATTGAACCGCAGGCCAACCCTCGAATTGCAAGCGAACTCGGTCACCCTCATGCAATAGCGGCATGTCATTGCCACTCACTTTCATCTCCACAGCCAGTTCGTCCGTGTCGGGAACGATGACAAACAACTGATCGCCTTCTTTGATCGTGTCGCTGCCGGTTAAGCCAAACCATTGTTGGATATAGCCCGATCGCGGAGCGGTCACTTCGAGGCGATCGAATTCGTTGCGTTTGTTTCGCAAGTCGAGCAATTCCTTTTCGATCGTGTTGATCTTCTGCATCGACTCGAGAACCTTTTGGCTCGCTTCACGATTCTTGATGTCAATTTCTTGCATCTTCGATTCAATCTCTTCTTCCTTAGACAGCAGCATCGCCGACACTTCGTGAACTGCGTTTTCGGCTTTACTGAGTTTGGCGGATTGTGATTCAACAGCCTGTTGCTTGGAGAACAGCTCTTCTTTGGAAACCAAACCACGGCTGGCGACCTGCTCGGCGATTCGAAGCTGATTTCGTTTGTCGGTCAATTCGGCTTGGATCGAAGCAACTTCGTTTTTGGCTTGCTCCCACTTTTGTTTCGCCGCCAGCAGGTCTTGCTTAAGTGACAGCGCCAGGCTGTCGCCGCTGCTTTGTTGCAATACCGCAGCTTGCTTTGCAACTTCGAGACTCGAAATGGCCGACGCTTCTTTCGATTCAGTCGCGATGATCTGTGTGTCGATTTGTAATACACCATCGGCAGCAAACGGAGTTAGCCGCAGCAGCAGTTCACCTTGCTCGACGTAGGTTCCCTCTCGCAAACCGTCTTTGACGTAGCTAACCACACCCTTGGAAGGACTAAGAACGGGTTGCGGCCGCTGTTGTGGATCAAGTGCCACGACGGTACCGATGCCGCGCGCGGTTTGCCGCCATGGAACGAAGACTAGCCCGATGAACGTCAGGACCAGGACGATGAAAGTCAGGCGGCTGAAAACGCGAACGAGATTACCCGTCCGAACCAACTGCAAGGTCGAAAAGTCTTCTTGATTTTCAGGTTCTTCTATCATGGATACATCTTGGCGATCGTGGCTGCGGCTTGCGTTATTTCGGTCCGGTCGCGTGTTCAATTAACGACGTACTGCGATTTGAACGTCGCAGAGTTTAGCCACGTCGTCTCGGTTTGTATTGATAATCAGCGTCCACGGAACATCCGTCGCGGCAATCGCTTGCCAGACCAGTTGCCTGTCTTCGCTCGACAGTTCGTCCAGCAAACCGTCAACGATCAGCAACTTTGGTGCTGCGACGATCGCACGGACGAGCGACAACTGCTTGGCATGGATCTCCGTCAGCGGATATCCGCCGGTCTGCAGTCGCGTTTGAATGCCGTCTGGAAGTTGCAGAACCGCTTTGTCGAGTCCTACTTGCTTCAAAGCCTCTAGGATTCGGCTCTGTCCAATCCCACTGTGTCCCAGGTCGACGTTTTCTCGCAGCGTGCCATGAAAGATATCGTTGCGTCCGGCATAACCGATCAGCCGTGAAGCGTCGCCTGTCGCAAAACTGGCAGCATCCAATCCGGCAATCTGCGCCGTTCCGCTGGTGGGTTCCAGCAATCCAGCAAGAGTACGCGAGAGCCTCTGACGCCCGGTAACATCGTCGCCGACGAGGGCGACTCGCGTCCCCGCTTCGATCGCGGACGATGGTACTTTGGACTTCGAGGAATTCTCGGAAAACACTAGGTCTGTCCAACTGACTTCGGCGGGGCCAACCGCTAAGTCGGTAAGTTCGTGACGAGGATCAACTTGTATATCGATCAAGTGACCAACTTTGTCGATACCTGCCATCAAGTCATAAAACTTTTCGAGCGACTTGCCGGCCTTTGCAAACGCCCCAACCACGACCGTAACCACCAATTCGCTGGCGACAAGTTGACCGAGGGTCAATTGCCCCGAGATAACGAGCCAACCGCCTAGAGCCAGCACTGCCGTTGACGCTAACACTTGCAACGCAACCGCAAACGTGACCTGACGAATGACGACTCGGAACTGTCCCTGCCGAGCCCTGATGTAATCTGCCGACAATTGGTTGGCTCGCTGGATCGCTAACGTTTCACCACCGCCGGTTTTGAAAATCGAAGGCGACGCGATCACGTCCTGTAGCCAATGCACCACGCGATACTTGGTGATCGATTCCTCGATCGAAGTGCGGATCCCCCCGCGGCCTAGCACCCAAGTGATTGAGATCATCGAGATCAACAACACGATGTCGAACCCAAGTAAAAATGGATGATAAAACGCCAGCAGAATCATCCCGAGCAGAGTCGTCAAAACGATCGTGACCCCGTCGAGCAGCAGCACGGCCGTCGCTTTCTGAATCGTCATGATGTCAAACACGCGATTTGCCAATTCACGTGGATACTCGCCAACCAAAGACGCTTGATTGGCTCGCGGGAACCGATGCGCCAGATCGCTTACGATCCGAACAAACTGGCGACGCTGAATCATTTCAACGACGACGGTTTGCAAGACCTTCAAGACGCCGGCCAAACCCAAGCACGCCAGCAGCATCAAACCTAGTACGATCAGCGGTTGCAGATACGTCCCCCAGCTGACGACATTGACCAATGACTCAATCGCCAGCGGTGACGCCAGCGACAGCAGGCCAGCGACAAATGCGAACAGAACGACGGACCAGATATCGCGGCGATCAAGATTTAACAAGCCGATAAATCGACGAAGCGGGGATGGATGCGCGTGGTGGTGATGGCCGTCATGGGCATGATGACCATCCGCAGCCGAAATCGAATCGCACTGCAGCTCTCGCTTGCAAGAAAAGCACCGCGGCCCCGGCGTCGCGATCAGTAGCTTACGAAGCTGACGATTGGTGTAGGTTCGAGATTCCGTACGATCGCCGACCAAGCTAGCCTGGATTCGTCGCCCCGACAATTTCTCGAGGACACTGAAACTGCCATCTGCATTGCAAATCAGTATCGGAATTTCTTCACGCAGAAAACCAAACACTTCGCTGGCTGATTCGAACGTTGTCTCGTTTAGCAAGATACCTGCGTGCTTGGCGCTGGCAATGAGCGAATCGAGCGGATCGTATCCTCGGTCGCCTGCGGACGTCTCTGCAGCCCACCAATCGGCACGCTGAATCGTAGTTCCCAGCGAAATGCCAACCCGCGTTAAAACGCGAAAAAGAGTGCCCTCGCTGGGAGTAGTCTGGTCGTTGAAATCAGGCATGAATGGTACTGCGACTCACGAATAGAAACACTGTTGCCGTTACAGGCTAACACTGTACCGTTTAGTTAATAGTCCACGCATCTTTGCGATGCTGCGATGAAATAATTGCGCCGTCCGAGTTGTGCTGAGCCCAATTTCTTTCGCAATGACATGGAACGCAACACCGTTGCGTTCTTGATTGATCCCGAACCGAGCCATTACGATCTTTCGTGCACGCTCGTCAAGTGTCTTCATCAACTCGATCACTTGCTCGCGTGCTTCGACCGACTCTAATTCTGCGAGGTCGCTCTCGCCAGCATCCGCGATTGCCGACTCAACGGCCTCGGTTCCGCTGGCGATGAACCCGCGATTCATCCGCCCTTCCTTTCGGTAGTTGCTGAATATGGATGTCTGAATCGCTTGGTAGGCATAGGTACTCAATCGGACTCCGCGGCGGAAATCGAACAGATCAACAGCGCGAACCAAAGCCGCATTTCCGACGCCGACGATTTCATCAAATTCGTTCGAGTTCCAACCTGCATATCGCTTGGCCATTGAAACGACTAGCCGAAGATTTGACTCGACGATTGAATTTCGGACTTCAACCGTACGATCACCGAGCTGCTTCAGATCGTCAACCATCGCAGCATATCCGCTGCAGGAACGAAGCCTGGACTCCAAACATGACCTGCGGTACTTCAAGAAGTTCAGCTTTCGAAAAAGGTGCTGCTCTTGCTCCGCCGTCAACAGCGGCACCGTCCATAGATGAGCAAGGTAGGCAGGCAACCCTCGCGGCGGCTTCGATGGGGGTGTCTTCTCGGTTGCCGGCATCGGCCCCAACAACATCTCGCTCGCAGATTCGCTGCGAAAGATGCTCAAGAAAAAGAAGTCGCCTTCTTGATCACCATACGTACGAAGTTCCGTGGATTTGCCGCCTCCGTGATGCTGAAGCGACTGCTGATGCTGAAGAGAGACCTTCAGTGCGGTGGAATGAATCATCGAGCGGTTCTCCGGAAAAAAGGGGGCAAGCTAGGTCTGCGTGATTGCTTTTGGATCGATGAAAGTTCGACGAAGACGTGCAAAATCGTTCGATTTCTCGATGGTCCTCGCTACCGCACGTCCGGCTCGCTCGGCGGCTCTGGATATACATCGGCAGACGTCAGAATCTTTGCCCGAGACCACCACGTCGGATGCATGATCTAACGACACTGAAATGCGACACGACTTGTCGATTCCACCTCGGGGGCCATTCTCGTCTTCAACCACCAGGTCAATCTGCTTGATTCGCGAATCAAATCTCGATAGCGCAAACAGCAGACGCCGCTGCGCCAATTGGCGTGCCTCGGTGTCAAGAAGATTGCTACGGTCAGTGATGTTGATTGACACTTCGGTTACTCCTAAACATTCCGTGATTCAACGATTGTGCCATCAGAGAAAAAATCCATGGCTGATACTGTTCAACTACTGTTTAACTCTACGGCAGATTCGTACAGTTAGACAATTAGAATTCCAACGCACGAATCATAGATAAAAACTAATCGAGATTGACGATGGTTGATTGGCTCAACTACCACCACCTGATGTACTTTTGGATGGTCGCTAAAGAGGGTGGAATCACGCCCGCTGCGGAACTGCTGCACTTGTCCCAGCCGACGCTCAGCACGCAAATCCAAAAGCTAGAAAAATCGATGGGCGTCAAGTTATTTGAACGCAAAGGACGAGCGATGCTCCTGACCGACAGTGGTCAGATGGTGTTTCGGTACGCGGATGAGATATTCGGTCTCGGCAATGAACTTGCAGATGCGATCCGCGGACGGCCCACCGAGAATTCGATTCGTTTGCTCGTCGGGGTTCCCGACGTGCTTCCCAAGCTAGTCACTTATCGAATTTTGAAACCAGTACTCGCTTTAGATGAGCGTGTGAAACTGGTCTGTACCGAAGGCAAGCTGAAGGACCTGCTCGCGGACCTTGCGATGCACCGCTTGGATGTCGTGCTCGCAGATTCGCCACTCACGCCAGAATTGAATGTGCGCGCATTCAATCACCTTTTGGGACAGTGCGATGTGACTGTATTCGGAACCGCGGCAATGGCAAAGAAGTATGCGAAAGGCTTTCCAAAGTCACTCGACGGTGCACCGATGCTTTTACCGACACAAAACACAACGCTGCGTCGCTCACTTGAACAATGGTTCGACGACCAAGACATTCGCCCAGAGGTGGCGCATGAATTCGAGGATAGTGCGGTCCTAAAAGTTTTTGGTCAAGCAGGCGAAGGAATGATCTTCGTCCCAACCGCAGTCGCAAACGACGTCGCTTCTCACTACTCGCTCAAGCAAGTCGGTCGCATTCCTGAAATCATCGAAAGGTTCTATGCGATCTCGGTGGAACGAAGATTGAAGCACCCAGCAGTTGTCGCAATCTCCCAATCGGCTCGCGACAACCTATTCACTGACGGTAGTTAAACGAGATCGCTAAGCACGAGCACTACCTCGGCGAGTGTTGAACAATCTCGCGCACACGATCGATGACCGATTGCTCACCCATGCAAATCATTCCGAATCCAAAGCAGCCCCCCGAAGCGAGCGCGACCTGTTCTGTTCGGTGAACCACGCGGTCTTGAATGTCATGATGCTGGCCGGGACACACTTTTCGATTTTGAGCTGTGGTGACGTTGGCCCATAAATAGAGACGAACAACGAACGGCGAACTTTGCAGCCGGCATTCGGTGTAGTCCACCCACAAATCCCGAAGCGATTCGTCGGGTCGCACATCGAGCCACGATTGCACCCGCGACGCGGCCGCCGGTTGCGCGAAGAGTCGGTTTTTATAGATCGACCGAACCGCAGCCTGCGATTCTTCGTCCGAGACGGAATCGCTCGCCCAGGCAACTAGCGCGATCGGGGCAAGCTGTAACGCAGACAGGGTATCAGACGTGAAACCTGCGTCGGCAAGTCGATCAATCAGATCACCGTCATCAATGCCTGCGGCCTCGCAAAGCGAGCGTTTGCAGGATTCTCGTTCGAAGTACGCATCAAGCTGCTTATAAGCGGTTGGCTCGTCGAGCGGAATCAGCGAGACAGCGCCCCGGTCATAAGCTGGGTTGGCTAAGGGCGAGTTCGCTGTGGTAGGTAACATCAACATCAACAGACTCCGAAGGTTGGCTGGAACAGGCAGGCACGCCAGCGATTGGCCTGCTTTGGCCGACTAACATTCGCTGACGGGAAACTTTACGCCCCGTCGTCAATCTTGAACCATTGATAAAACCGATCGCAGCCGATGAAAAACGAATAGCTCGCGATTGCTTGAAAGTCCTATAGTACGGGCAATGGTGAACGGGGCGTCAGCTCGAAGTAAATCATTCGATCGACAATCGGTCCGTTCGCTTTTTCGAATCCAATCGTCGCAGTCATCGCCGAAAAATGATGTTCAAAAAAATTGTTTATGGGATGCACGCTGCTCTCGTTGCAGCGGCACTGGTCATCGTGCTGGTCGATCGAGTGCCGACGACAGCTCAAGCGATGACGGTGCACGGGACTGACAAAAAGACAATGTTGACCGTTCCGCTGGAGGCAGGCATGGAGGCTGTTGTCACGCTGGATCACATCACCGGCGACATGACTGGCTATGTGCTCAACCGAACCAATGGCCAGTTTTTTATCCGCTACCGATACAACTTGACGCAAGACTTTCCACAGCATCAAGGCGCGTACTTGATGGCAGCGGGATTGGCCGATTTTCGCGGATTCAAAAGTAACGATCGAATGGCCAGTGGCGTGATCTACGTTTCAGAGGAAACCTCGGGCCGTGTTTGTGCGTACGCGATCCCATGGAATCCCCAATTCGCAACTAGCGGCGCGCCCAATCAAAACCTAACCTTCATTCCGCTGGACCACGCGCAGACGCGGTTCATCGAACTGCGCTAGCATACATCTTTGAAAATGATGCGGTGGTCCGGGCTCTTAGTTAGGCATCCTCAAGTTCGCATTGATCAAGCGGCACGGAAAGAACAGCTTCATCAATGCTGTCGTGGGATCGCTGCATCGTCGAAGGGTGTGCCTGGCTTGGGCTGTCTCGGTCGGCGATCGCTTGGCTTGTTTCCGCTTGCGAAATCATAGTCGCGGCCAAGCGGTCTGCAGCGTTAGGCATATTTCTTGCCTCGCCCGTGAATGCCAATGTCGGGGATGCGAGAGTTTGGCGTCATCCGTACGTTGATGACGGCAGCATTCGGCAATGACGCTGTCGAAATCCGGCGCCCGGGCGACGCCTATCGCTTGATCCCTCGCGAACACTTCATGTTTCCCGTGAACGTATCGGCTTCGACAAGACGACTCTACAGCCGATCCATCGACACACACGCCGTCGATTGCAAAGGCGGCCTCAGCTAATCTGCGAGTGCATAGGGAAACAGACAGGTCAATCAGATGCGACGGGTGCAAGACTAGCCTGTTCTCACCATGCTAGACAAGCGTCGGCTTGGTCTTCCACCAAGAGCCAACGGTGATCGCAAGCAAGATCGCGATAAACACTCTGAATTCCGCTGGGCCACAGCACCCGAACCTGATCGATTGAATCGGCTTTTCCAAGTCCGACGAACAAGGCCGACTCGTTTTTCGAAAGATAACCGTCTCCGGTTTGGACCGCCTGCACGAGAGCTTTTGATTTAAATTCAATCGTCACACGTGCTCCCACAGCATCACGCTCCGACGACGTCCCAACCAATTCAAGTTGCAACCAGTGATTGTCGGTGACAGTTTGGTTCTGCAGCAGGACGACATCTTTTTTCAAGTCGGTCGCGACGACATCGACAAGACCATCGCGATTGAAATCGCACTTAGCCATTCCACGAGTAAAGTGCGCCGAATTCCAGTAGTCATCGTCGCCAGCGCACTGTTGCAACAGAAAACCATCCGACCGACCTGCAAGCACTTGAGTCGGCATCGCGAACATGCTGCCTTTGTCAGTTTGATCTTCGATGTGACCATTGCCGACAATCAAATCCCACACCGTGTCGTTGTCATAGTCAATCGCTTGCGTGCCAAAGCCGAGCATCTTTCGTGTCACGACGTCTAGCTTGTACGACACCACACAATCTTCGAATGTTCCCGAAGTCGTCTGCATGTATTGATTGGACCATTCGTCCTCAAAATTCGAGACATGCAAATCAAGGCGGCCGTTTTGGTCAAAATCTGCCGCAGCGACTCCCATGCAAGCCATTGGCTTTCCACCGGCCCCATAAGCAACGCCAAGCCCGACCGCACCATCATCCCACCGAGAAACTCCGTCGCTTGATTTACCGCGAAACCACATTTGGTTGGCACGCAGGTCGTTGGCAACAAAAACTTCGTTACCAGGCTGGCCGTCCAGGTCCGTGACCAACAGGGCAAGCCCGGGACGAAAAGCGTCATCAGTTTGGTTGCCAAGCGGCGATGCAAGCATCGAACCGTCACCGACCGAAACCAACAGGCGATCCATCGCTGGTTTGAACTGCAATGGCCCGGGTAACGATTTTGGTTTTCCATCGGCCCCGTATCGGATCGGTTCGAAGATAGCGGGATCATCAAGATAGTTGATCTCGATAATGTCCGGCAAACCGTCGCCCGTTAAATCAGCGATTGCCAAGCTGCTGGTGTAGGCAACTTGGTCGCGAAGTGCTGAATTCTGGTCGGTACGAAATGTCCCATCACCTTGGTTGATCAGCAGCCTATTGTGTCCAACACTACCGATCAACAAATCGGCGAAGCCGTCTTGGTTCCAATCGCCTGCCGAGACGCCTACGGTGTATCCGCGATCGTCCGAATAAGAACTTGAAACTACACCGACAAATTCATCTCCAAGATTACGAAACAATTCGTTCGGATGATCAGATCGGCCATCGGGCGGTGTCGTGCCTGCTTGCGCGAAATAAAAATCGACGGCACCATCGCAATCAAAATCTAAGCAGGCGACGCCACCGCCGAACGCTTGAAAGATCTGAAACTCGCGTTCGACAGGCTCGGCCGCGTTGAGGTACCGAAACGTCAATCGCTTCTGCTCAGCGACGTTCTTAAAATTGGGCGTTGTCACCGAAAGGCCGGACGGGATCGACGACTGCTTGGTCCAGTGCTTGCTGTTGAGCTGGGTTGGATCCTTCGAACGAATTTCGGCTAACCACATCGACGCCACATCCTCAATTGGGCTTACCCATCCGCACTGGATTTCAGTTTCGTCGTAACCCATTGGAAAGCGGCTGAGCACTTGTGCCTTGTATTGTGGGATCAAACGCAGTTGCTCTGAATCAGGCGAAAAACTCGAAATGGCCAACTCTTGCCACGCAACGGCTTCAAGCGGGCGCCCGATGTTGGCGAGCTGAGTTGCAATGTCCACGAAGGCCCGTGGCGTGGGAGAAGCAGATCCACGCAGTTCCCTGACATCGCGTGCGATGCTATCCAGTTCGGTCAACCGATTTCGAAACGGCTTCGCCAATTCTAGTTTTCCTTCTTCCTCGAGTGACTGAACGATGCCATAGAACGCGTCAATACTACCAGGCTCTCGCTGGATTGCCCTGATGAAGCACTCGATCGCGACTTCTTTGTCTTGACGCCGAGCCAGCGTTCCACATGCGATCCAGTAATCGGGATACCGCTGGCATGACTGTGGCGTCGTAGCCGCCCAGGCCTCCAATTCGTCAAACAACTGCGCATCAGCGAGCGTCCGACCATAAAGCGAAACGGCCGCCAGACTGCGATGGTCGACCAACCAACCGCTAGCGTCCAAACATGCGAGCGCCTCGCGGGGATTTCCGTTAATCCGCAATGCCGACGCCACACGGATCACATACGGGTCCAGGGTGCCGGTATCGACAGTCGCCGTTACAGGATCCGGCGCCCCATTCCTCGATCGCGTCGGGAACACCAAACCAACGAGTTCTTCAAGACTCAGTCCCGTGTGCCCCATCATCGATCGAACGTGTTGGTTAGCATCATGCGAGAGACCTTGTTGGTCTAAGATCTTGACCAGCAGCCGGCGAGCTTCGTCGAATTCGGGCGACACCTTTAGCAGTGCTTCAAGCCTCGCTGTCGCTGCCAGTGCTTCACCGTCTTGGTACTGAATACTTGCGGCGTGTGCGTCGTAGTCATCCCGGCGTGAAGGATCAAGCAATTTTAATCGATCAAGAATGTTTACGGCGGCACCGGCATCTTTGCGATGAATCATCACTCGCAACATCAGCGCGTTGGCCGCTACGCTATCGGGATCCTCGATCAACAGATTTCGCACCGCATCGAATGCCTGATCCATCGCACCGTTCTGGACCAATTGCGATGCGTTTTGGAGACGCCGCGATCTTGAGATTGCCAAGGATGGCGAATCGACAACCGATGCGTCGGATCCAAACGATGGCGTGGAGTCCTGAATTTTACCAGGCTCGGTTTGCGTAACCTGCTTCGTAATCGGAGGCGATGGCTTACATCCAGCGAAAAGAAAAACGCATGAAAATGCAAACGCGATACTGGGAGAATGTCGTTGAAAAACTGACCGCATTGATGTTCCCTCAGTCTACAATCCATCGTCGCATCTCCACGAGCGATTTGAGTGATTTCATGATAGCCCTACGCCAGTTGCGACGGAACATGCACGACCAAGTTGAGAGAGTTAAGTCATCATCGAATCGCATTCGCCAGCTTGTTTTTTTGAGTGCGTGGGTTGCAGCGGCCTTGCTGGCCGGGTGCTCTCAAAAGCCTGCTACGAAATCAAACGCTTCCGCGAATACGACAACGGATGCTGACAACACAGCTGAAGCCCCACCGATGGTGCCAACGCCCCCCCAGGTGCCCGAAGCACCGGCGCCGATGCTTGCTCGCCAGCAGCAAGTTGATAACGCAGTTGCGGCGCAAGGTGCGGGCGAGACTGACCAAGCTGTCCGACTTTTACGCGACCTGCTGGTTCGCAATCCTCAAGACTATGAGGTCCTGTTTCACTTAGCCAATACGCTCGCCCTTCAAGGTAAATATGACCAAGGAATTGAACTACTAAGCGAGATTCCAACGGATCATCCGGACGCCGGATTGCCGGCGCTGGGTGTTTCGGCAGGCTGGTGCCTGAACGTCGGTCGGTACCGTGAAGCAGAAAATCGTTATCGTAAAATGCTTGAAATCGATCCGACGATCAACTTGGTACGACGATCGCTAGCGTATCTACTGAACCGGCAAGGGCGACGGCACGAGGCGAACCTGTTGATCCGCGAACTGTGCCGATCTGGTGACGTGATGCAAGACGAATTGCACGCGTTGATCGTCGAAGCCGACGCGATTTACGACGCACCGGGAACGCCGCCCGCCGACGGGACTCGCCCGTACTGGCCGATCGGACCGGGTGGGCAAGCTCGGCATTTGTTCACGGAGAAAAAGTACCGCGAAGCCGCTGAGCTTGTGCGTCCTGTGATCGAGTTGGGCGAAGCCGCCGATTCGATGATCGCTTTCTACGGCCGAGCTGCTGTCGAGGCGCAAGACGACGAAATGGTGGCGTGGTGGTACGGCCACTTGAACGAGTCGGTGAAACAATTCCCCGAATACTGGGCGGCGATCGGAACCCAGTTGATTGCCGAAGCGGAATACGCCGACGCGGTTCGGGCGCTGGCCGAAGCGGTGCGATTGGACCCGACCGACCTGCGGTCAACGCGGCGAATTTTCCAAGGGCTGCGTTCGATGAACGAAACTGAAAAAGCCCAGACATGGATCGACCGCTACGCCTTGCTGAATCAAATCTTGAACGAAAGCAACGCGATCGCCGCCTCGAACGCACCGGCCACGGAATCGTTTCAAGCTTTGGCCAAGGATCTGGACTCCATTGGACGCCGACTCGAAGCCCTATTATGGCAAGTGGTCTTAGTCACCCGCAGCGGCGACTCGCAGGACAACTTGGCGGGTTTCAAAACAGACCTGCAGCAAACACTCGCCGATGGAACCGCCTTTCCCGAACCGTCCGAAATTTGGTGCGACATGAACTTGGCCGATCGGCCACTGCCCCCATTCCCTTCGCGAATCGCGGCGATCGGCGACAAGAACGATTCAGCCTCAAAGGGTTTCGCGAAACCAACAGTGCCCGATCCGGCCGACTTCGTTAACATTTCCAACGAAGTTGGCCTGAAGCATAGCTACCGAATTGCCAAAGAACCGATCGCAAAAGGCTTCGCAATCTACCAGTCGCTGGGCGGCGGCGTTGCAGTCACTGACTTCGACCTTGACGGCCGGCCAGATCTCTATTTTTGCCAAGGCGCCGCCGATCCCGATAATTTTGTCGCCATCGATTCAGACCGACTCTATCGGACGGTGGAACGTACCGATAAGAATCGCACGAATGACGTGCAATCAAACGACCAACACCTCGTGGACGTGACGACGCCGTCTGGGTTGAACGAACGAAGCTATACCGTCGGTGTCACGTCAGGCGATTGGAATCAAGACGGGTTCGCAGACTTGGCAATCGCGAACATCGGTGCCAACCAAATCATGATCAACCAAGGCGATGGAACCTATCGACCCGAGCCGCTGGACGAGATATCGGACCTGACGAATTTAAGCACGTCGCTTGCGATGGGCGACATGACCGGCGACCACTTGCCCGATTTATTTTCACTCAATTACCTGCGCGATGAAAACATCGCCAAACTCCCCACCGTTGACTCCGCCGGTGACGTTGTGGACGCGATCGCGCCGCTAAGCGTCGCCCCGACTCGAGACATTCTTTACGCAAACACCGGCGACGGTCGATGGAAGGCATCGGTGGTTGGCGACGATGTATCCAACGCTTGTACGGGGCTCGGAATTATCCTGACCGACTTGCTATCAGATCACGATGGCAATGAAGCTTACATCGCAAATGACGTGCGAAACAATCAACTTTGGGCACAAGGCGAAGGACACAAACTGACCGACTTGGCAATTGCCAGCGGATGCGCGTACGGATCGATTGGATCAGCTACTGGCGCGATGGGAATCGCTTCTGCCGATCTTGATCGCAGTGGATCGGTCGATTTGCATGTTACCAATTACATGAACGAACCGGTAAGTCTTTTCCTAAACCGAAATGGCCTGTTCCGCGACATGAATGTCAAGTTCGGGGTCGATCGCGAGAGCACGGAGATGGTCGGATTCGGCACGCAAGCGATCGACTATTCCAACGACGGATGGCCGGACCTCGTCGTCACCAACGGACACATTGAAGACCTGCGACGGCGAGGCAATCAACCGTTCCAGCAACCGTTGCAATTGTTCGCAAACTTAGGTGACCGTTTCGAAATCACCCAGCCACGCGATTCAGAGTACTGGTCGACGCCTCGCTTGGGACGAGCGATGGCTCGACTTGATTTTAATCGCGATGGAAGAATGGACTTTGCGATGACAGATTTGCTGGGCCCCGCTTCGCTGCTGATCAATCAGTCGCCGACCAATCATCACTGGGTTTCTTTTCATCTCGTCGGCACCACTAGCGAGCGAGATGCAATTGGGGCACACGTCGAGATCACAGCGGGTGATCAGCAATGGTCGGCTTGGGTGACGGCAGGCGACGGATTCCTTTGCAAAAACGAATCAGTGGTCCATTTCGGAATCGGAGCCGAAGCGCGACTCGACCAAGCGACGGTAACTTGGCCAAGCGGAAAGATTCAGACCTTCAACACTTTGCCTGCCGACCAGAGCATGCTGCTAGTCGAAGGCGATGCAGAACCGTTCGCCCTGCCACGACATTAGACAGTCGCGTTCGCGACGTCACTGAACGGACTTCTGCGTTAACACAAAACAGAGCCTCCGCGAACGAATCAAGCCGACTCGCAATTTGCGAATCGGCTCAATGACGCTTCTTTGACTGCGGACGAAACCACCGCGTCACACTTAGTTTCCGGGGCCGGCTTTATCTGCCGACTTCATCGCTTCGGCGTATGATTGTTGCCGTTCGATGCGTTGCTGTTCGATTTGCGTGTTGTCGCCTTCGACCAGAGTTGCTTCGTTGCCGCCACCACATCCAGTGATTGCGGACATCGCGAGCATCAAAGCGGCGAAGATCAGTTTGGGGGTTGATGTTTTCATAAATTGTGCCTTGATAAAAAGAGGCCTCATGCAGATTGATACTGCATGAGGCCATTGAATAAGTCGAAGATCTTACAGCTCTTCTTCGATCGTTTCTTTCGATGCACGAGTCCCTAATGATCCCCAGAGACCGTACGGGCTCTGAGCACCTGGAACTGGATTCGGAGCAACGTTTCCGTACTCAACCATTTTGGTAGTTAGGCTGCCAGACTCGATCGAGTCGGTCACAAACTTAATGGCTCCGTCACCCATCAGCACGTGACACCCACCTTGGTGACGACTACTTGGCGGAACAATACCTTCCTGTCCAACCCAGTCGCCTTGGTAACACAAAGTCGAGTTCGGTGGCAGGATCGTCATCATGCCGGTGTACATGTGCTCGCCCGACATCCAGCGATACCCGCGACCGGTATCCGCACCGCGATCAACCGCGAAGGTCGGTGTCGTCGAGGCCCAGAATCGAGGCCGAAGTGGATCAACCGAACCGTCGGTTTGACACACCGAAGGCTTCGCCTTGACACCGGTTGATGGATCGTTCTTGTTGTAAGCGGCCGTTGTAGTGATGTCGCGATCACCAAGGTCGGTGTTCATTTCACCGGCGATGATCGTGTTCGACAGACCGTCAAGAATGTCGCGGAATGCCATCTTCGTGTGAACAACAAACGCACCGCGTTGGCCGGCACGAGACCATTCTGCGTCACCCGAGTTGACGACCAACTGAGCGTTGACTGGGCCTGATTCTGCTTTCGAGAACGAGTCGCCAAGGCAGGCTGCGTAGTTCGTGCGTCCCATCGATGGCAAGCCACGACCTGGGTCCGAAGGGCAGCGGAACGACGGAACTTCAGTCATCGCTGGAATGTAGGTCGTCGTTTCAGGTTTAGGACCCATCGCGTTCCACGGTGGAGTCCGAGTTTGCTTGGCACCGCCAACCAACTCGAATCCGTTCGGGTTAGCAATTTGCTCCCAAAGGGCTTGCTGCTCGATGAATGGTGTCAGACCAACCAGCCAGCTCAATTGACTTTGACTAGTGACGGACGAACCATCCCACCAATTGCCGGCGCCCATCGACAGGCCAGTGCCGCTCTTCTGCTTGGGCAACTGGTTGAACGCAGAGTGATAGTTGTGGACCCCAAGGCCGATTTGCTTGAAGTTGTTGCTGCAGCTCATGCGGCGAGCCGCTTCGCGGGCAGCTTGAACGGCAGGCAACAATAGGCCTACCAACACACCGATGATGGCAATGACCACCAACAGTTCGACGAGCGTGAAGCCCGAACGAAGAGACTTAGGACGACTCATGAAACACTACCTTCAGATAAGGGAAACGTAAAGAAACAACTGCTTAAGGGGACAGACAGACAACTCGATCGCAAGTCAACAAGATCTCGTTCAAGCGATTCAACAGAATGGTCCCGAATGGGCCAACAAACCCACGCTGGCAGATCCAACTAGATTCGGGCAACCGATTCTCTCCTTTGCAACTCTGCCTTCATGACAGGAAGTTCGCAGGGTTCGTCTCGCATCAAGCTCAACAAACCAGCCGCAGCGGCAACGCCAATTTCGTGCCCTGGCTGACGCACCGTCGTAAGCGGGGGAGTCACAAATGCGGACTCAGCCTGATCGTCAAAACCAATGATCGAGACATCCTCAGGGACTCGAATTCCGCTTCGCTGTAACGCCAAACGCGCGCCATAGGCAACCATGTCGTTAGCACAAAAAATCGCCGTGAACACCTTGCCTCGCATCAACAAAGAACTAACCGCCAAGATTCCCGACTGGGCCGAAAAGTTCCCTTCGATCACCAAATCAGGATCCAATTCAATCCCCGAATCCGCCAAAGCGTCGGCGTAGCCTTCGTATCGACGAATCGCATCCTGGTGATGTTTGATTCCGCGGACCAACGCGATGTCGCGATGCCCGAAGTCAATTAGGTGCTTGGTTGCCTCATATGCCGCCGCCCGATTGTCAACGTAAACGCACTGACCTTCCCAGCCGGGAAGCTCCTTGCCGATGACGATCGTCGGCAATCGCTTCCGCAACTGATCGAGATCCGACAGCGAGACGTCACCGCCAAGCAAAAGCAGCCCGTCGACTTTGCGACCGAGTACGGTCTGAATGACCTGCAACTCGGTTCCTTCTTCCCACTGTCCATCGACAAACAATGGAGAGTAGCCAGTGCCGGAAAAACCTTGAATCACACCCTGCATGATTGTGTCGTAGAACGGGCTACCAATTTTCTGAGTCACCACCCCGACAGTCATCGACCGGCCGCTAGCGAGGCTGCGAGCGAAAATATTCGGCTCGTACCCGAGCGACTCCATCGCTTCTAGCACAGTCGTGCGAGTCCGCTGGTTGACGATCGACTTGTCGTTGAGCACGCGCGAAACGGTACTCTTCGAAACGTTTGCTCGCTCAGCAATGTCACTGATTGTCGTGTTATTGAGCTTCATCAAACCGGCTTGCGAAAAGAGCGGGGAAGGTTCCGAACAGGCGGAAACCAAGTCACCTGTGCTCGACTGTACACCCAACCCCGCAATTATGCAACCGGTTTCTTAAAATTCACAAAAAAACTTCATTTCAACCAAAAACAACCCCCATGAAGTTGCAACCGGTTGCAAACGAATGTACTTTCGATGTCGATAACGGTGCCGTTAAGCACCGCTACGCTGCAACTGCTTGCAGCTTTGTGTCAAATTTCTCTTCATTCGACTGACCGGAGCACCGCCGAAGTGCCATATTCCGAGCCCAACGGTGCCACTGCGGCTGCGAAAACGGTGTCCAACGGTCAATTAAGCGTTGGGGAAAAGGTGGGCTACGGCCTGGGCGACACCGCTTCGAATTTGTACTGGAAGACTTTCGAGTTCTTTCTGGTGTACTTCTATACCGACGTCTTCGGCTTGACGGCCAAGTCGGCGGGCACGCTGATGTTGGTGACGCGGATCTGGGACGCGATCAACGACCCGTTCGTGGGTTACTTGTCGGACCGTACTCGTACGACCTGGGGTCGATTTCGCCCGTACTTGGTTTGGATGGCTTTACCGTTTGCGATCACTGGAACGCTGACGTTCTTCACGCCCGACCTGGGGCCGACCGGCAAACTGATCTACGCCTACGTCACGTACACATTGGTGATGATGATGTACACGGCGATCAACATCCCGTACGGCGCGCTGATGGGCGTGATCACTTCCAGTTCGATTGAACGAACCAGCGTGTCAACGTACCGGTTCATCGCTGCGTTTTGCGGCGGCATTGTGGTCCAGTACTGCACCCTGGGGATGGTGCGTTACTTTGGCGGCAGCGAAACAATCTTAGTCGACGGTGTCGAGAAAGAGATTGTGATCAACGAGCAGATGGGATTCTTCTGGACCATGCTGGTGTTCTCGGTCGCCGCTGTGATTCTGTTTTTGATCACGTTTGCAACGACCACCGAACGAGTCCAGCCAGCAACAGACGTGAAGTCAACGTTCCGCGCCGATTTAAAGTTTGTGCTCACCAACAACTTGCTGCACCAACTGATGCTCGGCGGCATCGCATTTCTTGCTTGCCTGGCAACTGCGTTCTCGGCATCGACGTTGATTCCGATCCTGGCCAGCTACGTGACCCTCAACTTGCTAATGCTGGGTGTTCGAAAATATGCGATTCATCGTTTTGCAGACTCCACCGAAGCGTCGACCTTTGAATCCGATTTCATAGACTTGCTTCACAACCGCCCTTGGATGGTATTGTTTGGATTCGGGCTACTGCAACTATCGGGCTTGTTCGTTCGCGGAGGCGCGATTCTGTACTACTTCAAGTACTACTGTGGCGATGCAGGCCTAGCGCCGAATTTCTGGGTGATCGGCAGTTTTGCTGCGATCGCAGGCATGCTGCTGACCAAACCGCTCACGCGAATCTTCGGCAAAAAGGCACTGATGATCGGATTGAATGCCGGTGTCGGCATCCTATGCGGTTGCTTTATTTTCCTAAAGCCAGACCAAGTCAACGCAATGCTTGCACTTCAAGTCGCTGGATCGTTTATCGGCGGCCCAATCCCCGTTTTGTTATGGGCGATGTATGCCGACACGGCTGACTATTCCGAATGGCGGACTCATCGCCGCGCGACGGGTTTAGTTTTCGCGGCTGCGACGTTCTCGCAAAAAATGGGCTGTGCAGTGGGCGCCGCAATGACCGGATTCGCGCTGGACTTTTACAGCTATTCGCAACCAATCGACGGAGTCGACCAGCTGCAATCCGACACAACCCTGAATGGCCTCTGCATGATGATGAGCGTGATCCCTGCGGGCTTTCTGTTGGCAGCGGCGGCTTGCATGCTGTTTTACAACATCAGCCACAGCCTTGAACAGCAAATTGAGGCGGACCTGCAAGCACGCAAGGCAACTGAACCGACTGTCGCTTAGCCTCCGTCCGCACCCAACTTGAATCGCAACCTACCAAGCGCTGACTCATGAATCACTTGGACCTCCGATTGCCTGCCACGATCGCCCCGAACCAACCATTCCCTAACGCAATGCAACACAGCGCAATGCAACACAATGCCATCGCAAACACCGAATCGGACAATCCCGTCATGGGCGAGTTCGTAACGATCGAGGACGCAGCATGGTACCGCATCACCAACAGCCATTTGATGCCTGAATTCTTCATGAGCATCGTCAGTTCAAGCGATCACTGGATGTTCATCTCTAGCAAGGGGGCACTGACCGCCGGACGCCAGAACGCAGACTCGGCGATGTTTCCCTATTATAGCGCCGACAAGATTGTCGACACCTCAGCCAGCACAGGTCCCAAAACTCTGCTGCGAATCAGCAAGCAAAACGGAGACGAAGTGCTTTGGGAACCATTTTCAGCTGCCCCCATTCGCGACGAAACTCGTGTGCAAAACTTGTACAAGAATGCGATTGGAAATCAAATCCGATTCGAAGAAGTCCACCACGAACTGGGATTGGTTTTTCGGTACACGTGGGCATCTGGGCATCAGTTCGGCTTCATACGACAGTGTGAGTTGCTTAACACGACCAACGAAACAATCCAGACAACCGTCACCGATGGACTGCAAAACCTATTGCCGAGCGGCCTCGGAAAAGACTTTCAACTTCGATTCAGCAACCTGGCAGACGCCTACAAAAAGAATGAACTCGAAAGCGAATGCGGGCTTGGCCTGTACTACCTCAGTTCCATCCCGACCGACCGCGCCGAACCCAACGAAGGACTAACAACATCGGTGGCTTGGCAACACGGACTCGACACCCCGGCGATCGCAATCAGCAACGATCAGTGGGAAAATATCCGCCGTGGTGATCAATTGAAAACCGAACGAGATGTCCGTGGACGCCGTGGCGCTTATTTCATTTCCAAGCAGTTGGAAACTGAGCCGCACCAGACGATTCGGTGGTCCATCGTTGCGGACGTAAATTATGACCACACCGACGTGACCAATTTGCGAGAAAAACTGCTCGAACAGACAAACCAAGCTGCCGATCACGGCACGGACATCGGCAAGCAAATTGCCGACGATATTTCTGAGAATGAAGCCCAGTTGTTAGAGATATTGTCGGCGACAGACGGACGGCAAATGGGCGAGAATCGTTCACGCATCCACCGGCACCAGTCCAGCGTGCTGTTCAACGTGATGCGGGGCGGATTCCCAGCGCGGGGCTATGAAGTCGACACAGCAGATTTCCGAAATCATGCTCGGCAACTCAATCGTACAGTCGCCCAACGATGCGAAACGTTTCTCGCAAATCTGCCGGAAACGATACGGATCGACAGACTGCAATCGGAAATCTTCCAAACCGGCGACCTGGATTTGATTCGAATCGCGTCGGAGTACTTGCCGCTGACGTTCAGCCGTCGGCACGGCGACCCCACACGTCCGTGGAACGAATTCTCGATCGACGTTTGGACCAAGGAGGGCAAACCGAATTTGACTTACCAAGGCAATTGGCGAGACATTTTTCAAAACTGGGAAGCACTGGCGGTCTCGTACCCTCAATTCGCTGTCAGCATGATCTTTCGCTTCGTCAACGCGTCGACGGCTGACGGCCACAATCCGTACCGAATCTCGAAAAATGGTTTCGACTGGGAAGTCCCTGATACCAATGACCCCTGGGCGAACATTGGATACTGGGGCGACCACCAGATCATCTATTTGCTGGAACTGCTAAAGCGCGGGCGTGCAATGACACCGTCTCGTCTGAACGATTGTTTGTCACAGCCAACTTGCACGTACGCCGACATTCCGTATCGAATTCGTTCGGCAGAATCTCTGTTCCAAGACCCTCAAACAACGATCGATTTCGACTTGGCACGAGCGGCGGAGATCGATCGCCGAGTGGAAGCGATTGGTAGCGACGGAACGCTACTGTGGCGAAACGGCCAAGAACCCTATCACGTCGAACTGATCGAAAAACTACTCGTTCCCGTGCTGGCCAAGCTCACTAACTTTGTGCCTGGCGGAGGCGTGTGGCTGAACACTCAGCGCCCCGAATGGAACGACGCCAACAACGCTTTGGTCGGTAATGGCCTATCGGTAGTAACCGCTTGCTACCTACGTCAGTACCTTAGCTTTCTGATCGATTGGTTTGAAAGCGACAAAGAATCTATCCCGGAGTCTGCAAACCTATCGCGTGAAGTTGCAGACTTGGCCGAT
Source organism: Rubripirellula reticaptiva (assembly GCF_007860175.1). NCBI lineage: Bacteria > Pseudomonadati > Planctomycetota > Planctomycetia > Pirellulales > Pirellulaceae > Rubripirellula > Rubripirellula reticaptiva. Next base: position 1,157,391 of record NZ_SJPX01000002.1, read on the forward strand.
CGAATCAACGAGATTGTGACGACTCACGCTAGCAGTTTCACAGGACCGATCAACGATGTCACACGACGTCAAATTTTGAATCAGCTGGCGAATGCAGGATCGGATTACCGAGCGAACTTGTACGCTGCCGGAATGTCTGGCGAAAAGACGGCAGTCCCGATCGAGTCCTTGGTCAAACTGCTGCAACGATCAAGAATCATGATCGACCACACGATCGCGTCAAATCGACGCGACGATGGCATGTACCACGCGTACAACCTAATGCATCTGAGTTCCGATAGCGCTGCGGTCATTCACCTCTATGAAATGCTCGAAGGTCAAGTTGCGGTACTCAGTAGCGGACTGCTGACAGCGGCCGAGTCGCTCTCAGTCCTTGACTCGCTTCGCGGCAGTCGGATGTACCGCGCCGATCAACAAAGCTACATGCTTTACCCCGACCGCGAGTTGCCGCGATTCCTGGACAAGAACCATGTCAGTCCCGAATCGGTGTTGCGATCGAAGCTTGTGCAGCAAATGCTGGCCGATGGAAATACAACTTTGGTTCGACGGGATGTGCTGGGCAACGTTCACTTCAACCGCAGTTTTTGCAACTCTGCGGATTTGATAGATGCGCTAGACACCTTGCGAACGACGCCCACGTATCGCGACCTAGCATCATCGGAACGCGACTTGTTAGTCGATATCTACGAAGACACATTCCAGCATCGCAGTTTTACAGGTCGCTCGGGCACGTTCTTTGGCTACGAAGGACTTGGGTCGATTTATTGGCACATGGTTTCAAAACTAGCGTTAGCTGTTATGAACTTGTGCGTGGAAGAGCGTGAAGCAAATCGCGGAGGCAGATCCCAGGCTCTGCCGGGCTTGCTGCAACACTATCGCGACATTTGTCGTGGCATCGGATCGACGAAGACGCCGTCCCAGTACGGCGCATTCCCATCCGACCCCTACTCACATTCTCCCGCCGGCGCCGGTGTCCAGCAACCTGGAATGACCGGGCAAGTGAAGGAAGACATTCTCTCGCGATGGTCCGAAATTGGGATCCGAATCAAGCATGGGCAACTGCGTTTTGATCCAATCTTTTTTGACATCACAGAACTCATGCAACACGATTCGTCGCTTGACTTCGTTGATGTCGGGGGAAACCGAAGCTCGCTGCCAGTTCCGACTGGATGCTTTGCCATGACGCTTTGCCAAGTTCCGATCGTCTATTGCCAAAGCGATCAACCTGGCATCACCGTCCATCGCTTAGACCAACCACAAGTGGTTCGCGACGATCTAGCGCTGACCACACCGGAGAGCGAATCGCTATTCGCTCGCCGCGGCGAAATCACTTTGATTGAAGTCCGATTCTGCCCTACCTGAGACTTACAAACACCTTCTTCGTTCGAACCATTCCCTCCGCTAACTTTAAAGCGAGTCATCTTGAAAAACACGAAACACCTTTCCAAAACGGTTTCCACCGGCGTCTTTGCCCTTGCGTTTGTGATTTCATCGGCGACAGCCCAAGACAAGGCCGCTTCGACGATCTCGCCGGCCAATCAAGCAAATGACAAGGCGAGAAAACTGGTTTGGAGCGACGAGTTTAACGGCACCTCCCTTGACTACAGCAAATGGGGCATCGAGGAGAACGCGTTTGGTGGCGGCAACCAAGAACTGCAAATCTATACCGACCGAAGCGAAAACGTCCGAGTCGAAGGCGGCAACCTAGTCTTAGAAGCTCGCCACGATAACGCTGGCATCAGCGGAACGACTCGCGAATACTCAGCCGGCCGAGTTCGCACGAAGAACCGTGGCGATTGGAAATACGGACGCATCGAAGTCCGTGCAAAACTACCCATTGGACAGGGAATCTGGCCGGCGATCTGGATGCTGCCGACTGACAACAAGTACGGTACCTGGGCATCGAGCGGTGAAATTGACATCATGGAATACCGCGGGCAAACGCCCAACGAAGTTCTGGGAACTTTGCACTATGGCGGCGTGTGGCCCAACAATACGCACACCGGCGCGAGCATGAAGCTAGACCAAGGCAACTTTTCGGACGACTTCCATACCTTTGCTATGGATTGGCAAGAAGGAAAAATCACGTGGTCCGTCGATGGAAAACCTTACCAAACCCAGACCAGTTGGACGTCCGCAGGCGGCGAATTCCCAGCCCCCTTTGACCAACGGTTCCACCTGTTGCTGAACTTGGCCGTCGGCGGCGGATTTGTCGGCGCCCCCGACGACTCCACATCGTTCCCACAACAGATGCTGATTGATTTCGTTCGTGTCTATCAATGAACACGCCTGCAATCAGCATCTTGATTCAGTCCAGAATTCAAGTCTACTGCTGACGCAGTGACGAAAAATTCTTCGCATCAGGGTGAGCTGGCAAAGTGGCTTTCCATTTTTTCAGCTCGCCTACGAGCTCTTTGACAACCGCCGGTTTGCTGTCGCTAAGATCGGTCGCTTCATAGGGATCAGCGACAATGTCATAGAGTTCAACGTAAGAAGAATCTTGGCTCGCCAACAGCTTCCAGTTCTTACTAACGACACAGAACGCAACCCAGTGGTAAGACTCAACTTGCCCCGGCTTCCCATGTCCGGACATTTTCCAAAATAGCGGTTTACTGCGTCCCAAGCTAGATTTCCCCGTCAACTCAGCAAGCTGGCCGATACCATCGGGCTGATATCCGCCGGGAAGTTCAACATCGGCGATATCACAAAAAGTTGGCAACAGGTCGACCGCCGAAATCATTAAATCGTTGTCAACTTTGCCTGCAGCAATTTTACCTGGCCAACGAGCGATGAACGGCACATTGATGCCGCCTTCGAACAAGGAAGCCTTGTAGCCTTTTCGTCCTGCCGTGATGCCTTTGGACGCTGCGATACCGAAACCGGCACCGGTTGCCGAATCGTATGTTAGGTCGAGAGCCGCCGACGACTTTGCTCGCGCCGGCCCATTGTCTGAGCTGAAAATGACGAGCGTATTGTCGACCAAGTCCAAACGTTCAAGCGCCTGCAAAACTTCGCCGATTCGATCGTCTGCGTGCGACAACACCGATGCATAGATTTCGTCATTTTCGCCGAGCCCGCTGTCACGGAATCGCCATCGATACTTTGGAACGACGTGAAACGGTGTGTGAGGTTCGTGAATCCACAGGTTGACAAAGAATGGCTTGCCAGCTTTTTGACTGTTTTCGATAAACGACACAGCGTTCGTCGCATCTTCGTGAACCGGCATTTGTTCGCCCGAACAATTAAAGGCACCATACGCGTCGTAACCGTAAACCGAAGGCGTCGGCGAATCGGGAATCATGTCGTTGGACAAATGCCACTTTCCAAAATGGCCTGTCGCATATCCCGCCGATTGCAATAGCCTCGGCATGGTTATCGCATTCGTGTCCAGCCAGTCAGGCATGTTCCGTTTTGCATTGCTGGGCACCCAGGCAAAGTGCCCATCGATATTGAACCGTGCCGGAAAATGTCCCGTCATGACCGCGGTTCGGCTCGGCGAACAAACTCCGCTAGCGACCGTGAACCGATGAAAGTCAGTACCCTCGCGAGCCAATCGATCGATATTCGGTGTTTTTACATAAGGATGTCCGTGACAACTCAGATCGCCCCAACCCCAGTCATCGGCAAAAATGAACAAAATATTCGGCTTGGTGGCCGCCGTTTCGGCGGCCCGCACAAGCGTCGAGCCAAAACACGTCAATAGGACGGCGATGAATGTGAAACGATTCACGGGTACTCTTTCTAGGTCAAAGGATTAAAGAACAGTGTGTATGCGACGCACCCCCAAGCGATGAAATGAGCTCTCGACTTACCTATTTCTGAGTCGGGTATCCGAGAGCATTTCCAACGACACATCGCATACGATAGGCGTGAGTCACGCACCTGATGATCTTAAATGCCGGGAGAGATCCGTTGTGATGCCGAGACCGTTTTTCTCGCATTTCACCAGTCTTCCTGCACCCCGACGATCACCGGTGATCCGGGACATTCCTGACAGCGATATGAATTTGGTTGATTGATGAAGCAAAGATATTTGGAACGCTGCATTGCAATCATCGGATGTATGCTTTGCGTCTTGCTGGGATGCGAGTCAAAATCGCCTGCTCCAATCGCTGAACAGGGACACGCGAGCGTTGCTGCGTCCAAAGATTCACCGGCGGCGGATCCACTTGTTCAGTTGCGTTTAGCCGTTGCGGCAAACGATTGGCCCACGGCTTGGGATTTGGCACGTCCGGTGCTGGTCAGCCATCCGGGCGAAGTGGCTGTCATGGTCGAAGTCGCCCAAGTCGCCTACAGAACTGACCACAAAAACTTTGCAGTCGACCTGCTGTTGGACGCGACGAAGATCGACCAGTACGCCGACCAATCGCTGGTCAATCGCGCAGTGATCGCAATGATCGATGCTGGCGACATGTTTCGCGCGATCGATTTGCTTGAGCTAGCCGTAGAAAAGTATCCCGAGCGTCCTGTGTTGCGACGATTGCTTTTTGATCTGCTGGTGGGTGCCGAATATCGTGACCGCGCGGCTCGGCATGGACGCGTTCTGGTGACACAGCGCGCCTTTGACTTTCCGCTGTTGCTTTCACTCGACAACCATCATCGCCGGATGGAGGACAATGGCCCGATGAAGATCATCTTCAAACGGAGTGCGGATGATCGGCGAGTTTTGATTGGAACGGCACGAACGGAGTTTGACGACTCGGACTACTTGAAGTCCGCCGAGAGCTGCGAGTTGATTCTTGCGACGTATCCGGACTTCGTGCCCGCGCGAGACCTATACGGTCGATCGCTGGCGAATTCGAAACAATGGAAACCGCTTGCACGATGGCTAAAGACCAACATCGTCTCGCAAGACAATTCGGTTGAAAAGTCTTGGTCCGATTGGTTAACGCTAGGCGATTTGCATCGGCAAAACGGCGACGCCCCACGTGCCAGGCGTGCTTTCTGGGAAGCGGCAAAGATATCCAGCGACAACGCTCTGGTTTGGGCGAAGCTCGCCGAGGTGTTACCAAACGAATCGGCGGTGGTGGAAAAAGCTCGGTTGCTTTTCAAGCTTCGACAATCGTACAGCGAGTTTGCCAGAGGTGATCAAGCGACAGCAACGACCGACACTCTACGCCACGTGATTTCAATCGCCGAAATTTTGAAACAAGACTGTCGACTCTGGCTCGCCGAAGCATGGGCGGCCAAGGCGCAGACGCTACGGCCACCACCCGAACTGCTGACAACCAATGCGGAAAAAAGCTCTCTCGATGAATACAACGCATGGCACGAAAAAGTCGTGACGCTGCGTCAGTCTTTGGTCAGCGATTTACGCAAGAACACGCCATGGCAAACGACGCCGCTGATGTTGTCGCTCGATCTTGATACAGAGAGCGATCCGCTATCAATGGGTGCTGCGATGGCAGAAAACACAAGGGCAACCAACGCCGCAGCCAAACGGGCCCCAGCAAAGATCGCGAAGCCAAACGCTGAATTGTTGGTCGATCTACGCGATGAAGCCGGTCAGCGAGGAATACACTTTCAGGGCCGAACCGCAGAACATTTAGACGAGCCTGGCATCGCGTTTTACGCGACGCTCGGATGCGGAGGAGGCACGATCGACTTTGATCTTGATGGATGGCAAGACCTGTACTTGATGGCTGCGGGAGGCCGACCGGGCCAAGACGATTCGGTTGCGAATGCAATGTTTCGGAACCTTGACGGCACCTATCAATCAGCCACGACGTCGACCGGAACCGGCGATATGGGTTTTGGCCAGGGTGTCTCGGTCGGTGACATCAACAGCGACGGGTTCCCCGACCTGCTACTGCTCAACTACGGCAAAAACCGTATCCTCGTTAATAACGGCGACGGTACCTTCACGGACCAATCACGGCGATGGCTTCCCGATTCCTCATGGTGCTGGTCAACGAGTGGCGCGATCGCCGACCTTGATCTCGACGGGATTCCAGATGTTTTTGTGGTCAACTACTGCGCCGGAACGGATCCTATCGACCGGGTTTGCGGTGGCAGAACGCAGAACGACGAAACCACATCGATCCCCTCGCATCGAGCATGCTCACCCGCCGCTTTCAGCGGACAGCCCGACGAAGTCCTGCTTGGACAACCGGACGGCCGATTACAACCGATCGGCGAATCAGAACGCGGGGATCTTGCCGTTGCTGACCGAGGACTCGGCTTGGTGATCGGCCAGCTTGACGACCAAGCCGGGCTGGAAGTTTTTGTCGCCAACGATATGAGCTTGAATCACTTTTTTCCAATCCCGGCCCGAACAGATCGCAAACGTGAGCTCCCCATCATGGACGCAGCAATATCGCGGGGCCTGGCAGGCGATTCGCAACAATCAGCCCTTGGATCCATGGGGATCGCGGCGGGCGATCTTGATCGTGACGGCGACCTTGACTTCTATGTCACCAACTTCGCTTTTGAATCGAATACGCTTCATCTTCAGGATTCATCGCGGGCTTGGATCGACAACACGTTCGCATCTGGATTGCTGAACGTGACGCGTCCGTTGGTCGGCTTTGGGACTCAATTCGTTGACTTGGACAATGACGGCTGGGAAGAAATCGTCGTGACCAACGGGCATGTCGATTTCTATTCGGCCAATCCCGCGGACGCTTTTTATGCACAGCCGATGCAGATTTACCAAAGGTCCGAACTATCGACTTACGCACAACCGCCAATCCGAAATAAAGATGTGCCCAACGACGATGGATACTTGTCGCAAAACCATGTTGGGCGTGCACTGTGGACGACGGATGTCAACAGAGACGACCGAGTTGATTTGGTGATCACCCACCAAACTGAACCGGTCGCGGTTCTGATCAACCACACTGAACCGATCCACAAATCCGTCAGTTTCGAATTGCGAGGGACGGTTGGCTGTCGCGATGCGGTTGGGTCGATTGTCGAACTTGAATCCGGTGATCATCGCGAACGAAAATCGCTGGTGGCTGGCGACGGATTTCTGTGCCAAAACGAAAATGTGATCCGCTTTACTTTGCCCAGCGAAACAACGATTGACGAAGCCCCGATTACGGTTTTCGTGACATGGCCGAATGGCAAACGGCAACCATTCGACTGTTCAGATTCGGCAACGTCTTGGCTGCTGGTCGAAAATTCGGACGCGTTCGGCTTCGCATCGCCAGATACACTCAACCAAACATCCGGACAGTAATCTTTTCGATAACCCAATCAGCGAAAACCCTTCCACTCCCATTTGGTAAAATCCGTATGACGCGTCGTTCGCTCACTCCGCTGTTTTGCACCGCGTCTAGGTTCGCCGCGGCATTGTTGCTGGGAATCATCTCAAGCACCGGATCGCTTGCAATCGCAGCCGAGCGGCCCAACATTGTGTTGCTACTAGCCGACGACCTTGGTTGGACCGGACTGGGTTGCTACGGTAGCGATTTTTACGAGACACCTAATCTGGATGCTTTAGCCCAGCGAGGCGTCAAATTCACCAATGCTTACGCCGCTTGTACCGTTTGCTCGCCAACACGCGCGTCGATCATGACGGGCCAGTATCCTGCGCGACTGCATTTAACCGACTTCATCGCCGGCCAGTTTCGACCTCACGCTAAACTCCTCATTCCTGACTGGACAAAGCGGCTCGGATCCGAGCACATCACGATTGCCGAAGTTCTAAAAAACGCAGGCTACCGGACGGGGCACATCGGCAAATGGCATTTGAATGGGCGCGGCGCCGAAGCGGACGGCACGATGCCCACGGACCAAGGCTTCGACGTCTCATTTGAACGACCGCCTGGATCGAAAGGCTACTTGCTAAAACAGCCTTCGACAGGGGAATCCCAATCGAGTTACCTGACCGATTTGTTGACTGACCAAGCTTGTGAGTTCATCGACGAATCGAAATCCGATCCGTTCTTCCTGTACTTCGCCTACAACGTTCCCCATACGCCAATCGATGGACGCCGCGATCTGGTCAAGCAGTTCAATGACAAGCTTGATACGAAGGCGAAGCACAACAACCCCAGTTACGCCGCCATGGTCGCCAGCCTCGACCAAAGTGCTGGTCGTATCGTTGCCCAGTTGGACAAAAACGGCCTTACCGAAAACACGGTGATCGTGTTCTACAGCGACAACGGCGGACTAACCCAAAGGAATGGGCAAGCAACTGGCTTCACTGACAACACGCCTTTGCGACGCGGCAAGGGCTCCGCTTACGAAGGTGGCGTGCGCGTTCCGGCGGTCGTACATTGGCCAGGCGTCACGAGTCCCAGCACCGTCTGTGACACTCCGATCATCACGATGGATTTGTTTCCTACCTTTCAAGAAATGGCCGGTGTCCAACCGGATTCTCAGGCGGTATCAGACGGCACAAGTTTGGTCACGCTGCTGCGCACACCTGCGACCAATATCGATCGAGACATGTTTTGGCACTATCCCCATTACCATGCGGGCGGTGACAGTCCTTACAGCGCAATTCGCTCGGGAGAGTTCCGGCTCATTGAATTTCACGAAGACAACCGAATCGAACTTTACAACCTCCCCGCCGACATTAGCGAACGACATGACCTGGCTGCATCACTGCCAGAAAAAGCCCAGCAACTGCAAACCAAGTTGCATCAGTGGCAAAAATCCGTGGGGGCCCAATTTCCGACCGCCAATCCCAAATACTCTTCCGCTCGAGAAACCGAAGTCGCAGGGCAAAAGTGATTCGAGCTACGCCGAAACATCGCTTTTGCCGACGGCGACTTGTTTCCGTTCATCATTTCATTGGGTCAACCAAAGCGAAGTCGGCCCTCTCTTGACAACCGCCACTCTTGAAGCTGACTTCGACGATATCCGACTCTTTGCAACCGCAGTATCGAAGCCCTCATCGTTTGCATTTGTCTTTGTAGCTAAAGCGTTCGTATTTGGACGACGGAAAGCTCAAGCTCAAAACTCCGATCACATCGAGCCAAAACGTAAGGATGGAGCGCAGAGATAAGTACTGAGGATGAAAAACTTGCATCCGTTTCGCTGATCGGAGACGATTAAGTTGTGAAGGAAAACACCTTCCGATTTCTCTTCTCTGTTAAGTGTGGTTCCATGCAAGTTCGAATGACAACTCTGCTGTTGGCTGTGGCTACCTTCGCCAGTGCAACGGTGGTGCCAACGGCTTGGGCACAATTTGATCCGTTTGGAGACCCGGCAGCCGATCCGTTCGGTAGTTCGACTGTCGCGCCGCAACAAACGCCCCAACCCAAACAACGGAGCCCCCGTCAAACGCGATCAACCGATGCGATTAAAACCATCACTGCCGGCCACAACATCAACACGCACGCCAGCGGTCAACCTGGCATCTATGTTGCGATTGTCAATGACAGTGAAACGGAAAAACGGATTCTTGCGGCGCTGAAGTCTGAGACGACACAGTCATTTATCGATACGCCGCTGAACGAGGCGATGCGAGTGTTATCACAAGCCCACGACATTCCCATTGTGATCGACCAACTTGCGCTCGAGGAGATCGGCATTGCGTCAGACGTGCCAATCAATCTCTCGCTTAAGAATGTTTCACTGCACAGCTTCCTTCGATTGCTGCTTCGTGCCAATAATTTGACCTATATGATCGAAGACGAAGTCATGCAAATCACAACCATTGAACGTGTCGAAATGAATCTCGGCACACGGATGTACCGTTTGCCCGCCAGCTTAATCAAGAAATCGGACAAGGTATTGGTGGTGTTGCAATCAACCATCGTTCCCGACACTTGGGCCGTTTTAGGTGGACCGTCGACCGCGACCGCACTTGATCATGTCTTGATCATTTCAACAACGAAAGATGTGCATATTCAGGTCGAAGACTTCCTAAACACGCTGATCCAAACGTACGGTGAATAACTCAAACGCAATCTGTTTGGTTTCGGGTAATCGACAACTCCGACGCGAACGACTGTTCACGGTAAAACAAGCTGAATCAAGAAAAAAACGTGTGATCGAATTTGTGTGCCGGACGTTTCCAGCTAAGAACTGCACGACAGCATCGAGCAGCCGACCTTGTGCCGAGCCCAGTCCGGACGTTTTGCAAACCACTGTTCGTTGTCGGTCTGTTCATCATAGGGATGACGCAGCATCTCGTACAATTCGCCGATCAATGATGGGTCTCCGCTGCCCGCTTTGTCGATCGCAAGTTGCGCCATGTAGTTACGCAGCACATACTTGGGATTGACCAAGTTCATGCGTTTCGCACGTTCTTCGTCAGTGACCGTCGTTTGACTGAGGCGATGCAGATAACGTTCAAACCAACTTCGCCACCGCTGCAGTGTCTCGCCGACAAGCTCTTCGGGTTGGTAGAACGCGCCCATCACCGGAGCTAAGAACTCGCTTCCCCCATCAAGCGAATGATTGGCTGGCACACGGGCCAGACACCGGAAAAAGATCGTCATGTCGGTCTCGGTCAATTGCAGCGTGGACTCCAACTCGGCCAACATCGCAGAGTCGCCTTCGCCAACGTTGTCCAAGCCAATCTTCGAACCAAGCATCACGTCATAGGAGTGCTCGTACTGCTGGACAGCTTGGTTGAGTGCGTCTTGCAACGGTTCGGCGTCCTCGGTCAGTGGATAGATGGCATTTGCCAATTGCACCAGATTCCAGAACACGATTTGTGGTTGGTTCCCAAAACGATAACGACCTTGCCCGGCGTCAGTCGTGTTTGGGGTCCAGTCTTGGTCGTAGCCTTCCAGCCAACCGTAGGGTCCATAGTCAATCGTCTCGCCGTGGATCGACATGTTGTCGGTGTTCATGACACCGTGCACGAACCCGACGCGTTGCCAGTCAATGACCATGTCGATCGTGCGGCGAGCGACTTCCGCAAAGAACCGGCTGTAACGATCATCGCCAGCCTCGATCGTTGGAAAGTAGTGTTTGATCGTATAATCGGTCAGTCGACGCAGCGAATCGAGATCACCGCGTGAAGCGAAGATCTGGAAGTTGCCGAAGCGGATAAAACTGGCCGCAACACGGCACACGACTGCCCCAGGTTCGTTCGCAGGATTCCCGTCATACATCACGTCGCGCGTCACACTGTCACCCGTCGTGATCAGGGACAGCGACCGCGTCGTGGGCACGCCCAGATGATGCATCGCCTCGCTGCACAAGTGTTCGCGCAGCGACGAACGAAGCACCGCTAGTCCATCGGCGGTACGCGAATAGGGTGTTTCGCCGGCTCCCTTCAATTGCAAGGTCCAGCGTTTTCCCGCGTGCGAAACTTCGGCCAAATTGATCGCACGACCATCACCAAGCTGACCAGCCCAATTGCCGAACTGGTGACCGCCATAGCACATCGCGTATGGCCTCGCACCATCGGGCACTCGTGCACCGCTGAATGTTTCAAGAAACTCTTTCGAGTCCACGTCATCCGCTGACAAACCAATCAGCTCTGCAACATCCGGCGCCACATGCAACAAGCGAGGTGCGGTTGGAACCCGCGGCGTTACCGATGAGAACGCAGCATCATGCACTTGCCGGCGGCGGTTCGATGAATCCGTGTCGGCAGGTAGTTCGACATTGAAATGGTCGTCTAAATTCAGTTTCATGGTTGCCAATGGTTCTCGCTAAAATCGCCCGGCGATTCAGTGGATGCGTTGCCGCGCCGATCTTGATCGCCCTTACTTTGTCGATTCGGTTCGTTTAGGTAGCACCCAATCTTTGCGAGGGAAGTGACAGGTGTAACCGCCCGGCGTTCGCAACAAATAATCTTGATGCTCGGCTTCAGCTTCCCAAAAATCGCTGACCGGCTCGACTTCGGTGACAACCTTTCCTGGCCACAGACCCGACGCGTTCACATCCTGGATCGTGTCCAAGGCGACTGCTTTTTGATCTTCACTGGTGTAGTAGATCGCCGACCGGTACGACGTGCCGCGATCATTACCTTGACGGTTCTTGGTTGTCGGGTCATGGATTTGAAAGAAGAACGCTAGCATCTTGCGAAAGTCAGTCTTGGTGGGGTCATAGACCACTTCGATCGCTTCTGCGTGAGTCCCATGATTTCGATAGGTTGCATTCGGCACGTCGCCGCCAGTGTAGCCAACCCGAGTCGAAATGACTCCGGGCAGCTTTCGGAACAAATCTTCCATTCCCCAGAAACATCCACCCGCCAATACAGCTCGCTCTGTCATCGGATCATTACCTTTCTCGCTCGTTAAGACGAAATCAAAATTTTGTTTGCACAGTCCATTGACGCCACTCATTGCTGCGTCGGCATGAACCTAGAAGTCATTGAAAACAACTTGCTCCTTCTTGTCGATGATCTACCCCAAGGCATTCCACCGGTGCGATAGTTTCGCATGACAGCACGCGTGTGTCGCGTCACGCGGCAGTGTTTCGACAAGGCAAGTGGAAACGTCTTTCTCACTGCTTCGCAAGAACCATGCGTTTTCCACGGTTGCTACGCTGAACTATACCCCATGACTATCCAGATCTCACAAAAGCGGCCATTTGGTGACCAAGGTTCAAGTCGATCGGCACGCTAAGTTGGCCGAGATTCACCACAGCACCTCGACGAAATTTCCTGGTCAGCGAATCTGAGCGTTTTCAATTTCGTCGAGTGCAAGATAGGCCGTGGCAATGCTCTCGCCGGCAAATTTTCGTCGCCATAATTCGCTGGTTTTACTGTTTGAATTCAGAGTACGGCAATACAGCCATACCGAGACGGCAAATCCGATCACTCCGACAACCAACGAAGGGACTAGTGCATTCCGATACAGCACCACCTGGTCGAAGCCAACGGCAACGCAAACGGGAATCCACATCAACCACCACACAAACCCGATGATAACGCCGGCACGCAAATACGCGGATCGCACACTATCGAGATTGCCGCGAATATCATCAACGGATTTCGAGTAATCGATTCGTCGGATTCGGGTGCACACGAGTGCCGCTTGTGAAATTACAATCACGCCGTAAACGTGCACCATGATACCGCTGGCAAGCCGGTGTGAAATCTGCGTGTTTCGTGCCCAGCACTGCACGCCGACCAGAATCAAAGCCACGCCAAATAGTGCCTGTAACACTTGCCAACGGAACAACGGTCGCAGGGATGCTTCGACGCGATCCATCAACTGGCGACGCGTCAGCAACAATCGCCCGGCGAGTTCCTGTTGCGCCAAGTTCGCGGAATTGGTAGGCATTACCACTGCGTCGGAAGTGGCGACGGAAGCAGCGTCGTGGATCAGCGTGGGCGCGAGTGCCGATTCGTTGGCAGACGTGATTGACTGCATGTCCGATTTGATCTGGCTAGCGCGCTGGTAGCGCCGCTGTGGTTCTTTTTCGAGAGTACGAAGCACGATGTCATCAAGCCGGACGTCGATCTCAACTTTCGTCGACGGCGCTGCAAACCGGCCAATCGGAAGCTCGCCCGTTAGCATCTCGTAAATGACAACCCCTAGCGAATAGATGTCGGCTCGGTGGTCGACGTTGTGCGTGCCTTCCAGCTGCTCGGGCGCCATGTACCTTGGCGTGCCCATGACTTGGTGAGTTCCAGTCAGCAGAGATTGCTGATTTTCGCTACCAAGGATTCGCGAGAGTCCGAAATCAGCTACCTTCACTGCGCCATCGACGGACATCAGAATGTTCTCGGGTTTGATGTCGCGATGCACAACGCCTTTGTCATGGGCATACTGCAGCGCATCGCAAAGATGCGGGACGATCGCGAGCGCGTGTTTGGGCGACAACTCGCCAGCCTTCACGACGTCCCGCAGCGTCGAGCCTTCGACGTACTCCATCAAGAAGTAATACGTGTCGGCGACGTGACCGAACTCGTACAGGGCGACGATGTTGGGATGATTCAGTTTCGCCAGCGTGCGTGCTTCACGAGTGAAACGCAGTGCGAATTTGACGTCGTGACCGAACTCCTCGGGCAGGATCTTGATCGCGACCACGCGGTCGAGTCCTTCTTGGCGAGCCTTGTAGACCGCCCCCATCCCTCCGGCCCCGATCAGTTCAATGATCTGCAGCGCCGGAAACAACTCGGCCAACCGCTCGACACTCATCGGTGCAAACGCGCCGGTTGGCTTAGCGTCCTGGCTGATCGCATCATGGATGACTTTGGCATCGGCGGGGAACCGGTCGATGTATTCCTGCGCGGATGGTGTCTCCCCACGACGACGCCGGTAATCGACTTCCAACGCGATCAGTTCGGCCAACAGCGCGTCACGTTGGTTCGGCGAGTCTTCGGTGTCGCCCAGTGATTCGACAAACGATTCGATCAGCGACTCAATCGATGGCGGTTGTCCGGATTGCCATTTTTGTTCGAAATCGGCGCAGAGGTCATCGATCCGCTCGAGGGCTGCGATCGGTAGTTTTTTCATGCGGATTTTCATGATGTTCGAAGACTTCCTGGTGACATTTTTCTCGGATCAGGTGCAGACGTCGCTCGATTGTCCGCTCGGAGCAGCCAAAACGCTCGGCGAGTTCCGCATTTGAATAACCCTCTAACTTGGCACCCGCTAAATCGCTGAGTTGCCCGACACCCAGATGAGAAAAAAACTCCGCAACCGATTCCTGCATCATTAACACCATTTCAGGCGACGGCTCGTCCCCGATCGCTTCGATCAGTTTGCCATCATCGCCAGTTTGATCCAACGATTGAACCTGAACGTCGCCACCACGTCGCTGGCGTTTGTCGTGCCTTCGCTTGTCGACCACCTTTCGTGCCGACATTCGCAGCAACAGACGCCAAAGATCGTCGCGATCGGACAAGTCCGGAAACCGCCCATTTTCAGCCGCGACGTAAAAGCTGTCGAAGACACTCAGCACAATGTCTTCCTCGTCCGAGACTGCTCGATTTTGTCCATACAGTCGGGCGCGAACCGCACGCACGAGACGGTCAAAGTAGTGCTGCCAAATCTGATTCGCCGCGGCCGAATCACCAGCCTTCACCAAATCAATCCAGTAGCTGACATTCGTGCTTTTCGACATACAACAAAACCGTCCAATACATCATGAACCGAGGACCAAGATCAAGCCTCAATGGTACCACTTCTGCCGAGTGATGCCGGACACAGATGTCCTGCATGAAGTCTGTCGGTGGGTTCAGGACGCAACGAAGCTGCCTCGCAATCCGGTTTGTCTGCGGGCACCGAAGGAGCATCGGCAACCAACACCTATTTGCAGTGCCAGGCATTTCAGCGGGAGACCGAATTCGATAGTCAGTTGTTCATCCGAAGAGACCTTCGCCGGCTATCCAAAACTGGTTTTCCCGGACACACCTCGACCTAATTTCTTCTGACTCGCATTTATCGCGACGGCAGCACGGGGACCTGTTCAGACATAGCCTGAAATTTCTCCAGCCAAGCTGCGGTGATGGCGTGCGCGATCGTGGCATCGGACTTCTGCTTGAGTTGCTCGGAAGTTTCTCCCCAGTAGAAACTAATCCAGCCGTCGGTAAACTTGGCCGATCGATCAATAAAATCAGCAAGTTCCGCCGCAGAACACTTCAGCGGGAACATCTCTTCGACGATCAACGGTTTGCCAATATCGTAAGCCTTTAAGGCAGTGATCGCTTCGTCGACCTTGTCTTTCTGAGGATAGAAATGCACCGATGCGAAATCCAGACGCTCACTCACTTCTGGTGAATAGAACAACGGCTTTCCGCCTCCAAACGCGAACACCCAAGGGATCACGCCGACGGTGACCAGGTGTTGATCGTCGTGTTCTCGAATCGCATCAACCATTTGATTGACCCACGCCTTAGCGATTTCCTGGCGAGTGCGACCATTCAGATCGAGCGTCAATCGCTGCACAAAGAACTTGCCGCCGAGCTCACCGGTTAACCAGTCACGGTCAGAACTATCGACCACTTGCTTTTCCGCGGGAAAAATCGGCTCGTTCATCAGGTCATAGCAAAACACAGCAGGACTATCGCGGCAGACTTTTGCAATCGATCTCCAGAAGAAAGCTTGCGTCTGCCAGCGATCCTGTTCGTCCAAACGGTCGTACCACTCAGGAACGTTAACTTTGTGGTAGCAGGCCAGTCCTGTGATATCCAGATAAAGCCCTTGATGCTCGGCCAGCTTCAGCAGCTTTTTCAGTTGATCCACTGCCGATTGATTCACCTTGTCGGCAGCGTCAAGAAACTTACCGACTTGCAAATGAATGCGAACACAATTTGCACCGAGCGATTTGATTTCAGCGAAGTCTTCCACCACTTCGTCCCAACGCTCGATCCAGTATTCATCAATCAATTCACCGGAGCCGTTGTGGTCATAATTCACACCCCAAACACGAAATCGTTGCTGAGTTTCTGCGAGAACAAAGTGATCTCCATCGTCAGAAACGCGAATGGGACTCAGCGTCTGAGCCATCGTGATATTAGTGATGGAAACGCTTAGTAAGCAAAACAGAATCGTGCTCGAAACTGCGTTCAAAACGTGCATTGAATCAGGCCTGCTCGGGGGTTGAATCATGACTGCCGCACCGGATCCTTCCAGACCGGAAGTCTAATGCATCTTATTTGAATAGAAACATCAGGCTTGGCTCCGCCAAGGCAACGCGGACGCGTCCACGTCGCCCATCAAGCACCCGTACGCCAACGGGATCGATTTTACGGTCGGCCGGCCGTGTCTTGGGCGTTTATTTTGCTATGTTTCTGCATCCACGCAGGCGTTGCCCCCAAACCACTACTGCTTCTCCGCAGCGGCTTTTTCTTTCTCGGCTTTCACACGGGCGGCGTGGCCGCTGACTAGCCACTTTGGTAGTTGCTTTTGTTGTTCGGCAGTCAAGACGTTGATGATCGCGTATCGATAGTCATTCCAGACTCTGCCGACCTTGGATTGGGCCGCAACTTGCTCTTCGGTGTAGTCGGCTTCCTTGCTGGCTTGGGCAGAAAGTTCCTTGCCCTTGATGCCCTTGGCCTTCAACGCCTCGTAGGCTTCGCGGCGTTGCTTGGACATGCTCCAGGTGATGCTTGCGGTTTCGAAGAGAGCCTTTTGCTGCGCGACGGCTTTCTTCTGAAGTGACTCCAGTTTTTCTTTTTGCTCGTCCGTCAGATCTTTGACAGCTTCCTTGATCGCGTCCAAGGACTTGGGGCGATCCGCAGGTTGTGTTTCCTTTTCGGTTTTTACTGCAGCATCTCGAGCAATCACGTTTGGGGTGCCGGCACCCGTTGCCATGCAAGCGATGCTGCTGATCAGGATTGTGCGAATGAACATGAATGACCTTGGGAGGAAAGGAGAACTTAGATAGTGGCTAACTACACAACGCCCCTGTCGGGCGGATGTTATCGTAATTCGCAGCATGTCCAAACGCATTAGCCGTTTCGCTGTCGCGCGAATCATCACCCATTGTCTTGGATTGGGGACTTAATCGATAAGACGTTGACGACTGTCGCTGCCAATTCGACCTGGAACTTTTGCTGTGATGAAATTTTAGTGACGCGTTCTTCCGTTTGCTTCGGCGCTTTCGAAATTGGACAGCAGTCGTTTTGCAACGTCGGGGTGCTGATCAACAAGGTTTGACGTTTCACCACGATCGTTTGACAAGTCGTAGAGTTCGTGGCCTTGGTCGCTGTCGCTGCCGTATCGCACAATCAACTTCCACTGACCCGAGCAAACAGCGACCGAGCTGTCCTTTCCGTTTCCCTGAATGAAGACCGCTTCCCGTCCAGCGATGCGATCTTCTTTCCCTAACAGCACCGGCAGCAGGCTGAAGGAGTCCTCTGCCGCATCCTTTGGCAACTCACTGCCCACGACTTCTGCTGCTGTGGCGAACAAGTCAGTCATATTCACAGTGCAGTTTGACGAACTGCCTGCACCAATGTGTCCGGGCCAGCGTGCAATGAACGGGATGCGATGCCCGCCCTCGTACGCATAGCCTTTGCCGTCTCGCCAAGAGCCATTGGTGGCATGCCCCAGTTTCTTAGCGTCTTCTTTGGCGGTCTTGAAACGGGTGCGTATGTCACCCGAATCGTCGGCGAGGTTCAGTCGTACGCCGTTTGTCCCTTTGAAATCCTTGGGCGTGGAGCCATTGTCGCTAGTAAAAATGACGATCGTATTCTCGACCAGATTCAGTTCCTCAAGCGTGCGCAGAATCGATCCGACATGCGAATCTAATTCTTGAACGTGGTCGCCAAACAGTCCCGCGTCACTAGTGCCACGAAACTCCGCTGCCGGAGTGACGTGAGTGTGCGGGGCGCACGGAGTGAAGTACAAAAAGAATGGATCGTCAGCATTCTTGCGAATGAACGCGATCGCTTTCTCGGTCAGTGTGCTGTCGACTTGGTCGTCGACACGCGGTTGAGCGAGCCCTTCGGGGAAGTCCGTTCCGTTGACAATACGATATTCTTGGCCCGGTATTCTGCCCACGAGATCGTGATCTTCAATAAACACTCGTGTTGAATCGTTGTGGTTCGTTGGTACGCCGAAGTGGTAGTCAAAGCCAACTTCCAATGGGCCCGTGATGGGCAGCTTGTTCCAGTCTTTGCTGTAACCCAAGTGCCACTTGCCAATCGCCGCCGAAGTGTACCCGTGGCCTCGCAAGAAAGACGCGATCGTTGGTCGACCGGAGCTAAGCCGATAACCATTTCCCTTTTTGTGCAGCCGCCAGGGAGATTGTCCGGTAAGCAGTCCGTACCGCGAAGGCGAACATAGCGAAGCGGCTGAATGGGCATCTGTGAATTTCATTCCTTCGCTTGCCAGACGATCGATGTTGGGTGTGCTGATCTGAGTCGCCCCATAACAGCTGACGTCTCCATATCCCAAGTCGTCCGCAAAGATGACGACGATATTCGGCTTCGTAGTTGGTTTGGCGATGGCAGCGGAATGCTGGAAGACCACCGCAGCAAATAGAATTGCGGCAAAGCGAAGAATCACTAACGGTTTTGTCACATCAAGACTCATCGTCGAAATCCATGGAACGGGGGCAAAGCACGGGCCCAAACATCATAGGCAAAAAGCTTCCGCTGGATTGCCGTGCGTGTATCGATTCCAAAGCCTTTTAGCCCAGAGCTTTGCTGGCGTATTGAATTGCTGCTCCGAGTTCTCCGTCGGTGTTGATGAAACGGCAACACGCTCCTTCAGACGAGGATCGCCCGCGATACGGATGCGACGTTTTCAGTTTCTGACTGATCCACGCCTTCAATGGATCACGACCAACGTCCGGTTCGTAGCCCGGTGCAGCTACGACGACGTGCACATGATTCGATCGAAGATCCAAACACAGATCAAAGTGGGTCAGGCCTATCCGGTGAAGCACAACGGACCAAAGAGACCCGCCCTGTTTGGGAGAGCTTCGCTCGGAGTCACTTAATGGACGACCCCGAAACCCGAGCCTCGTATCTAGCAAAGACACCGCAACCAAACTGTCGGATTACGACAACCAGCGGCATCAGCGTACTAGGCTCTGGCACACTAACGGCGTTGAAAGCGTAAAGACGTCCCCCAGAACGTTAGCCTCTATTCCGATACTCGCTCGCGTGCCGGTTGCTTGCCAGCGATTGTTCAAGAATGGGCGTCGACGAGTTGATCGACTGATGGAGCAAGGAGACGGGGAATCGCTATCCGCGCCAGACGCTTGATCGCAGAGCGGCGATCGCCTTTCTTGCCGAGTGTTAGGACAGGGCAATAAAAAAGGACTCACGGCTCGAAAGCCGTAAGTCCTTTGTCCGCAAGTAGTACCGAAGGTGGGAGTCGAACCCACACGAGGTTGCCCTCACAGGATTTTGAATCCACTCAATCAGTCTTGGATTTGGGCTGACAAACCAACGCTATCCCAGCGAATCGCCGGACGAGTATCGAAACTCACGTTGAGTCTGAATTGTAAGCAAGTTGGGCCTAAATGGGCAGTCCTGCCACTGATTTGCCACTGATTTTTCGAACTGGATCTGAACTCCAGTTGGCCAAGTATCGACGCGGAAAATGCAGTTAGTCAAACCAAAGCAGAGGTTGAACGGATATGGCATCGAACTTGATCGGTAGGAATCGCTCGCTAGGCTTTTAGCATCGCGTCCCGCGACGGTTCACATTCCCCGCAAAAGAGACCCGTTCCCCCTCAACCCAAATCGGAACCCAGCCCAGCTTCTGGCTTGTGAAAAATATGGAAGCGACTGACTTCGGTGGGTGCCGCATGCGTCTTCTGAGTTCGGTGTGTTCCGTTCATGCTCCGTTGCGGGGTGTGAATCGAATGAACCAGAACAAGGATGACACCATGTACGATCGCAATAATCGACGCAAACACCGAAGGAACGAGAGACAGCAGATCAACTTCACCATTCAGCTCAACCCAGCGGATGTTGATTTGTTGCTCCGGCTTTTTGTTTTCCACAGTATCGCGAACCTCGTGTTCGTCACCGTGGTCTTCGGGTTTGCCGTGTACTTTCTGTAGATCTCTCTGACCCACGTTTGCGCGTGGGTCTTTTCGTGCACGAGCGTCTTCCGTCGCTCGCAAGACTATTCAGAAAAAGTTTGGGTCAGAACGAACTTGATCGCAGCAGATCCATGGGTACGCTTGGAGCATGAACGGTGTCGATCTGATTTCTCGCCATGTTCGTTTCCCGTAATAAGAGCCCCGTTCCCCCTCTACCCAAATCGGAACCCAGCCCCTTCTGGCTTGTGAAAAATAAGGAAGGAGTCGCTTTCCGCCATCGCTTCAAACCTTTGTTTTGCTTGTTGGTTTCAGCAGTCCACCAGTACTGCTGAATCGAATGAACCCAAAACAACGGAGACACCATGAAGACGAAACGGAAAACGACGGAAAAAGTGAGTCGTTCATATGTAGATGCAAGAAGACGAGAACAGAATGCCAATGCAATTTTGTTCTTGATTCTCTACGCAGTCATAATGACCTACGCGGCCATTTTGTCGACGACTTAAGTTTTCCTGACCTGTGTTTAACAGCACAGGTCTTTTTTTTGGATATCACGAATGGGCTTAGAAAGCAAATTTGCCAGCGAGAAGACGAGAGGAAGGGTGAGGAGAACCTCACCCTTTGCGGCAACCTGCTAATGGTACTGAAGTTTTCAATAATCCTTTGGCAGCAAAATGGTGGTTGACGAACGATCCGCTTCAGTGATTACCCAAAACGAAGCACCGGTAACGGTCCTATACACTGACATGATGCGTGCGTCGTTGAGTAGAGCCCATTCGTTTTGCTGAGCATCGTGTTCGTCTACATCGCCCCAATCGCCTTGAACGTGACGCCTGAACGCCGTTAACACCTCTTCTTCGCTCAGCAGATGTTGTGCAGCGGGCGTGATCGTGAGACGTCCCAATGGAAACTTTGCTGCCATGAAAAACCTCGTGTGTTTGAACCTTTAAGAGCCTCCTTTGGGGCGTAGCACGAGGAGGTGGTGATGTCACGTTATGAGTGAGCACTCCGACGAACATTGGCTACAACGACAAATGTGCTAAAATCTCGCTGAATTCGATGAGGTCGGTGCCGAAACACGAACGAAATAGATGGGGACAGCTGCGAAATGCCAGGTCTTAAGCGAGCGTATGTACTAATTGGTGTGAAGAAGGCCAAGACGCTTCCTGAACTGCAGGCTGTTTGGGAAAATGTTGCGGAAATGCGAGAGTGGGCGGAGAGCCAAGGTGCTAAAGCGCGTGACGTGATCGCGATTACTGATGAGGAAACACCCGTCACAGCGGATCGCATTTACCAAGCGATTAGCTCACTTTGTGACCTTGGTACGATCGATCAGTTGGTCGTCTACTTTAGCGGCCACGGCGTCAACAGCGCTCGGTCCGAGTTCTGGTTGCTTTCAGATGCTGTGGAGAATCCGAACGCCGCCGTCAATCTTTCAGGCAGCATGGACTTAGCTCGATACGGCGTCATTCCTCATGTCGTCTTTATCTCCGATGCTTGCCGAACGGCTGCTTCGGGTATTCAAGCACAGTCCGTTATTGGTCAGAGTATCTTCCCAGTGAAGAGTTCTCCAACTGGGGCACGCTTTATTGACGTGTTCTATGGAACGGCAATCGGAGACCCAAGCTACGAGGTTGAAGATATTGACGAGGCAGTTGCTGGATACCGAGCTGTGTACACAGACGCTTTGGTATTCGCTCTCAAGGGACATTACGCTGACATTCTCAAACGATCCGAGGACAACAAAACCGATTTGGTCTGCCCGTGGCCACTACACGAATTCTTGAAGCGTCATGTGGCAGGCAGTCTGTACGACCTTGGAATCAAGGACAAGTACCAAACGCCTGATGCGATTATCAGTTCGAGAGATGATGCCTACTTGTCAGCGCTGCCGGTGGATCGCCAAAAATCGACGCTTGAGTCAGATGGACGCTCGGAGGAAGCGACAGAGTTTGCCGATGTTCTGTTGAAGGAAATGGCTTTTGCTTCGGATGCAACGCAAAGAGTGATCGACGATGCACGTACAGTTGATATTGTTTCGATTCATGACGATATCACTCGAACAACGAGTCCTTGGCCAGAGGGTTTAGAGCCAATCAAGGCCGAGAAAATTCGGTTCGCTGATGAGGTCCGGGAAACTTTCAAAGACTTTGGACCGAAAACGTTGCCCAATCAGCGAGGCTTGAAAGTCCGGGGAGCTAAGGTTGTCGACGCTGTTGCCGCCGGCGTCGAAACGAAAGTGTCCGAATCTGGCTCGGTCGTCGAATTCTCAACTCGCGGTCCCACCATCGCCAACGTGCTTGTGGTAGTCGAATCAGGACACGGGGTCGTGATCCCAGGGCTGCAAGGATACCTCGCAGGGTTAACTTTCGACCAGGAAGTTATGACTGACTTGTCATTCGTCCCAGACGAAGCTTCAGACCGCTATCACGCATACGAACGGCGTCAGAAGGAGATTCATGGCCTGCGCACTGTCATTGCGGCTTCGTCACGTCGCGGAAGATTTCGGCTAGGCAAAGGCGACGAGGAACTTGCTCGTCGGATGCAGTTGGGAAAAAGCGTCGACCCAGGTTTGGCATTGTATGCCGCACATGCCTATCGTGAACAAGGAAACGAACGCTGGCTCAATGAGATGGCAGGGTTCCTTAGGCGCGACCTGAAGGTCGATCTGTTTGACGTCGCATTGCTTTCTTCAACACCTGAAAAGAAGTTTCCGCATTCCGAGATGCGGCGGTTGGCTCCGTTCGCGCCCTTGATGTCGCAGAGCTGGCCGATTCTGCAAGTGCGAAAGCATGATCCGCCTGCGCGGTTACGAGGCATTGAGCAACACACCATCAAGACTTCGCTCTGGACCGTTTACGCTCCGGAAGGAGTGGACCTAATTCGTCAGAGCATTCAAAAGGGAGAGATTCAATGACACGCCAGTTGGTTTTTGTGCATGGACGATCGCAAGAAGGTAAGGACTCAGGAGAACTAAAAGCATCGTGGATTGATGCCTTCAAGAAGGGCCTGGAAAAGAGTGGCCTCGATCTACCGATCGCGGAATCGGATATTCGCTTCCCTTATTATGGTCAAACGTTGTTTGACCTAGTCAGCGGCGTAGACGATGACGAGATTGCTGATGTTATTGTCAGAGGGGAAGCCGATTCTTCACCTGAAGTTGAGTTTGCCAAGAAGATGCTCGATGAGATGAAGGATCACTTCGGCGTTACTGACGCTCAAGTGAGGGCAGAGGCCGATTCGGCAACCCTTGAACGAGGTATCGCTAACTGGGAATGGGTGCAAAACATTCTCGAAGCCCTCGATCGCCATGTTCCTGGAATGAGTAAGGCAACCGTTGCGTGGATCACGAAAGACGTATACGCGTATTTGAATAATCCAGGTTTTAAGGCAGCCATCGATAGGGGAGTGGGGGCGGCGATCACGCCCGGCGTGGAAACGGTTGTTGTCGGACACTCATTAGGATCTGTCGTTTCATATAATTTACTAGCTCGTGACGGGAAAGATCTTGGATGGAAAGTTCCGCTCTATGTCACACTCGGATCGCCGCTGGCGGTGACGGCTATCAAAGAGTTGCTTGCCCCGGTCAAGCATCCTTCCTGCGTCAGCAAGTGGTTCAACGCAATGGACGAGCGGGATGTGGTTGCGCTCTATGCGCTGAATGGACACCATTTCTCCGTCGATCCAGCAATCGAAAACAAGACTGACGTCGACAATTTTACTGACAACCGGCATGGCATCGCTGGCTACCTTTCCGACAAAGTGGTTGCGAAGCGAATCTTCGATGCCCTGACGGCGTAGTGACCTGGATCTGAATCGGATGAAAGAACCTCCTCCACCCAATCTCGTGCAACTGCTTGCTGACCTCTTTCCCTTTCCTAGCGAGTCGCGGACTTTCATACTCGACCTTGGAGCATCGGCGGACCTTATTTCGTTTGACGGTCCAGCGAAGGCTCGATGGGATGGAATTCTTCGAGAACTGGTGAGACAAATCACGTATGAGGCTATTGTCGCGGTCCTGAAACGCGAATACGGCAAGCTGCCTTGGGATCTCTACGACAATTGTTTATTGGATCGCCGACCAAACGAGCAGCTGCTTTCGCTTCGAGATGATCTCTGGAAAGGCAGCCTTTCGGGTACGGAACTCGAACGTCAATTGTCGAGCCAGTCAGAACTGCTGCCCATTCAGTTCCTTGAATGCGGGGTCCATGCCAGCCGAAGCGTTGCCAAAGTCTTCGTTCCTGGCTTTGGATCGGGGACTGGGTTTCTCATTGGCGGAAATCTACTCGTTACCAGCAATCATGTGATTAGCAATGAACGACGAGCCAGCCAAGCGAAGATTACGTTTGACTTTCAAAGTCGTCCAGATGGTTCGCAGTCCGAAGGCGTTTCTCTCGAACTTGATCCTTCGGCTACATTCATAACGTCAGATGAGAAGGAAGACGATTGGACTGTGGTTGCTGTAAAAGGAGCACCCAGCGAGCAATTCGGGGCGTTGAAGCTGGCGTTGGAACCAGCCGAGATGCATTCGCGAGCCACAATCATCCAACATCCAGGTGGAGGTCCGAAACACATTGCGTTGGCGAACAATCGAATTGCCTACGCGGATACGCATTCGATTCACTACCTCGCGGAAACGAGCGGGGGATCGTCCGGCGCTCCGGTTTTCAACCTCGACTGGGAAGTGATCGGTATTCACAAGAACGGCGGATTTGTGATTGAGCATTCGGCTAAGTCACGTCGAATGTTTTTCCGCAACGCTGGCATTCCGATCGCGTTGGTCCGTCAGCGTCTAATCGACGAAGGGTTCATGACAACTTAGGTCGAGTTCAATAGGGCAATGGTCAATCAGTGCGTTGACATCATGGTCTGCCGCGCCGTCTTGGCGAACCTGCCAGAGTAGATTCCCAATGTGCATTTGCTTCGGATCGCGACCGCGTCGCAGCATCGCGACCGTTTGAGCCCAGCGGTCCTTGCCACTGCCTTCGAGCGGTATTTCGCAAAGCTCACCACCAGCACGACTCCAAAGCGAGTTGTGCGATGGGCCGGACGGATAGCTCACTGAAAGTACATCGACTGCCTCAGCCCACCATGCATCGTCGGGCATCGGGCCTTCATTGATTCCGTGGATGTATCGAGTGAACATGCCGAACTGTTTTCGACAGGCTTGTAGGGCCGGAAATAGATCAATGCGTCCCAAGTTTTTGTAATCATTCAGCAATGCCTTCGCCAAACGCCACCAGTCACGTTGCTGAATGAACTCCCCAAGCTTCGATGCGTTTACTTCCGACAAGTTCAAATTGGCCGACAGGTAGCGTACGCGAAACTGGGCAAAGTCTTCCTCGCCCAGTTCGTCAAAATTCTCAAATGTTTGAATGGCGGCTCGAAGGTCACTTTCCTCATTGGCGGGCAACAGCTCGGCTCGATACCTCTCGGCGAGAACTTCAGCTCGCAGCACGGGTTCAAGTACCGTTGCCTTCACTGAAGAATCACCAGCGGCCTGAAACCAAGCTTCAGCCGTGGCCTCCAATACGGTTTCACGATCAATTGACTCAAGTCGTGCCCATACCAATGCCCGATCAGGGACTTCCAACACATTGGCAAAATGCGATTGCGAAAGCGCATGCACATACCGTGAATCAGTCAGTTCGCCGCCCGCAATTGCCTGCCAACTTAGCTGGATATTCTGATCCATTTCGTCAACTGATCTCGGCAGTGGAAGAGAGTGTTCGGCAAAATGACAGAACACATGCCTCCAGCATGGCGAGAGGTAATCAAACGAAGCCATCAAAGCACCGTCGTGCTCACAATCTATTGCGACCTGCACCCAATAGGCTACAACGTCAGACTTAGACGCCTCCAAAGCAAAGCGTTTATCGCCAAGCTGTGCTGATAGCTCTGCGGCTCCGAGTGTCAAATCAGACTTGAGCGCTGCTTGCTGTCTCATCAATTCCGCAGGCGAAAGCAATTTGCTCCCGACGCGAACGTGCAGGCGAATCCAATTTTGCTGCTTGCACAGATTCAGAAGCTGCGTCGAAGCGTTCTCGCAGACTCTCTCCGCTGCGTGGAGGATTAGGCAGTCCTCGAACGAAGGTGCCATCTCTACGGAATTTTCGATCCAATCCGCCACCGCTGGTTGCTTCATTTGACAAAATAATTCAGCAACGAGTTTCGCGGCACCAGGAATACAGTTTTCAACGGCCCGTTTTGTTGCCCGCAAAACTCCTTGGGACCAAGGTAGACTTGACGCTGAGATGGCCTCTTGAACGAATAGGGTAGGGGCTTCGTCTGCGTCGACAAGCAAATCATAGAACCTTGCGTCACAGGCCTGCGAAATTCGCTTCCGCCCATTTGGGTACGCATCAACAGTTAGATTGCGAAGGAACATCAGGGTCTCAGCGGGGCCGCCCTTTACACGGGATGCCAGTTCCTCGCAAACCTTCTTCTTAATCGCCAGACCTTCAGTGGGTTTTGGTGACAGCCTCCCGACGGTTCGGAAGAGTGTAGTCACCTGCAAATCTGTCTTGTCAGGCAGATCTGTGTATTTCAGGTAGCATCGCATCAATGCTGGCAGGCTCCGAAGACTACCTAGATTCAGACCAAGTTCTTTTGCAAACGAGTAAACTTGTTGGCGCGTCGCATGACTTACCAACGGGTTCACCGCCACGGATGTCTCATTGTTCTCCGAAGACAGGCGGACAATCTGATGGGCATTCCAGCGAGCGATTCGTTCCGTCGGTGAACAGACCAAGTCGTAGCCTTGACTCGCCCCGTCACTGGGCCGGCAGGCAATGCGAAACTGAAAATCGGGACGGGCCACTTCGGGAAGCATTTTCCAAAGCCCGATGAGAACAGAACTGAAGCCAAGCAAGCCTTCCCACACAACGGGCAGCTTCACATCTTCTGCCGCGAGAGCACCGAAAATGGCAGCAACGGGTTTGTCTGGTTCGGCGGTCTCTTGGTCGACCACTTCCGTTGAGAGTGTTACTGGACTGACTTTGCCGGATGTTACTTGTAAGCGGCCAAGTTCCGAAACCACCACTCCAAGGTCATCGAGTTGCGTGACACTTTCGGCTGGGGCAAACAGAGCTACTGTTCTGGCCATCCCTGCACGCTTCGCTGTCGTGTCGCGTATGGTGCTAAGGAAAACGTAGTTGCCATCCAGGGCGAAGCCCGCAAGCATCGGCTCGAACCCTTCCGATTCAGGCAGATCAATCGGAAGGTCGGTGTGGACCACGAGCCCCTTTGGCACGGATTCGCTGGTGGACCATAGCATTCCGTGCTCAGTGCCTTTTTCGCCGAAGATCGCGACGTCGAAACTAATTCGCATCGCTAGGCTTTAGGAGTTGAGACAGGACGACGGTCAAGTCTTCCGTTTGCTTTCCTTCGGTTCCCACGACGTAGCCTTGGCTCGACGGCCCAAGCTTGGCGAATTCGGGGTCTGGCTTTTTCTTATCCAAGGATCGTCCGAGTGCGGAAAGTCCGTACACGTTGACGCTGTCTTCACGCCAGTTTGAAGTGATAAACTGGTGCAACAATGGAAGACGCCCCTGAAGGACTTTGGCTGGAGTTCCAGAGGGGTTGATGATCTCATCCCAGCATGTCATCAGAATGGTCAGCTTAGGTGATGAGAG
This sequence comes from Rubripirellula reticaptiva, assembly GCF_007860175.1. NCBI lineage: Bacteria > Pseudomonadati > Planctomycetota > Planctomycetia > Pirellulales > Pirellulaceae > Rubripirellula > Rubripirellula reticaptiva. The sequence goes on from NZ_SJPX01000002.1 coordinate 1,185,341, forward strand.
CCGCGTGACTCGGTTGAGTTGCCCTGCAAAAAGCAGTATCTGCAAAAGTTCGACAAGCCCAACCTGAGTTTCAAGCGTCAATCGACAATCGGTTGATTCACTCTTTTTCTCGTCTCTTGACTTCAACTCCAATTCAATCGGCTGATCGACAATGTTCTTGAAATCTAAGATGGTGTCTGGGCGGATGAACAAGAGAATTCCATGAGCGGACATCAGCCTCGATTGCCAAGCTTCATCAACGCCCCGCGTCGCAAGCATCTGCGAAATCTGTTCGCCACCGTAGTCGGGCCAGAGTAAATCGAAATCGTTGCCTTCGTCATCAGTCAATAACAAGTCTGCGTTGTCGTACTGCGCAGTGCTGGTGTGCTTGGCGGCTAGCCCGCGATTTAGCCGATCCAGACCTTCCTGAAACAGTTCTTGATTTGGCATCGCCCTCAGTTTGAGCCCGCATGTTTTAGAACTCAGGCGACCGTAAAGTTGAAAGGTGTAATGGGATTTCCCGACATTCGGGCCACCAACCATGATGATCGACTTTCCAGCAGTAGAACTAGACATGACCGTTACCTCGATAACTAAGGAATCGGTCTTCCGGGTTTCCAGTTGGACAATCCGTTTGAAAATCAATCGCAACCGGCTGCTTAGTTGTCGCAAATTCAAGCGTGTCTTTTAGCGATTCAACCATCATCTCTGGATCGTTGCCCTTTTGCGGTCTCACTGACATTCGGAACGACGTCGCATCTGGAAGTTCGCGGGACAAAATCGTTTCGACTTGTTGCTCAATCACGCCGTCAATTTTCACGTCGCTCTTGGACCAAACGATACCCACGGGCTTTTCATTGCGTTCCTCTGCCAAACGCATCGCCATAGACTCAATTGTGCTTCTGGCCACACCCGGTTCGTCGCCGGCCAGTGCGTCGGAGTCAACGAAGAACAGGTACGCATCGGCGTTGCGGATGGTCCAAACCGCACCGGGATACATGGACTCATCCGGGTTGCATGCCCAAGACGTGAACCACTCGCCGGGAGCGTCTGTTAACAGTATTTCTTGCAGACCTTCATCCTCATTTGTGCGAAGTGTGTAGTGAAGGAGGCCGGGGACACGCTCATTTGAGTTTGGAGTGTGCGGCGGGTAACTCGGCGGCAAATTCTTGTCGCGTGGGTACTGCATCGACTCGATAATCCGTTGCCAGCCGCGAAGCGTCAGCGAGCCAGCAAAACTGAAATCCTTGAGAACCGGTTCTCGCAGGCAAAGCAGATGAATTGCCGCCAAATACGTTGTCTTTCCGGCATTGTGTGGGCCAACTAACGCGATCACGTGAGGCCGACGCTGGACTGAAACTAAATTGATGTCCAATTTGGATAGGGCATCACTGTGCCACGGTGCAACTTGGGTGTCATGCTCTGTCGAGGATTCCTCAGCAGCAATTTCTGTGGTCTGCCAATGTTCGCAAGTGTAGCGATCATGGTTTCCGTACAAGCACTCTCCGGTCTCATTGCATTCAGTCTGCGAGCAGTGTGAGTCTACGCCCATAATTCCGCCCCCATGAATTCAGCGCACTTGATTTCACGAAACATGATCCGTGCAAGCTCGCCTACCGGCATGGTCGTCGCTTTTGCGTAGCCAATTCGTTTTGAAACTTGGGGTGCCTTAAGCGTCTGCCGTTGCAATTCCCCGGCGGCTTCAAAGAGTCCCAGGGGAGAGGTCGTATCTAGCGGCGTCGTCAGCGATTCGGGCAGCAAAGCAAAGAACTCGGCCTTGGCTAGTTCCTTGACAAAGGTCTCGACCTTGACCTCCGCACCGGACACAAACTTCTGTGTTTGAACGGCAAGGAAATGCTCCACGCTGAGTGGAGCGGCGCCCATTGCGACCTCCGCGATGTCAACCGCCAACGCTGCGGCAGCTTCTTTACCTTTGAGTTCACTGTAACCACAACCGAACCGAGGGGAGTAGGCCGATTCTGCGAGCCAAAGCAACTCGGTTCGCGCATTCTGGGCCTGGTGGCTACGCACTGCTTCTTCACGAATCACGTTGAACTTCTTGGAAAGGTCTCCGGTCACTTTCTCAACGCTTGTGATCACCGCTGACTGTTGAGAACTAATAGCCGCTGTGATTGCGGAAGAGGCTTGCTTGGCAAAATGTTGACCCCATGGGCCAGAATTATCCATCGTATTGGTGTTCCCGTTCTCGAGCGCATTGCCATCCGTTCCGGTTCCAGTCGTCGCACAGAGCAGGGCTTTGTTGATGGTGTTCTTGACCTCCGGTACTGCGATCGAAGAAACGTACTTCCTCGGCTTTTCAATCGTCGATCGCCATTCATCGCACGCACGCTGCTCGACTCGTTTTCCTAGCTCCTGCACATGACCGACCACTGGTCGGACTCGCTCGTCAATCTCGCCCCGCGTAATCGCATTTACCGACGCATACCAGACCAACGCCAAAATATCTGCGTCTTCGTTGATGCCTTCAAATACGGCTTGCCAGCCAACAGCGACCAACATTGGGATTTTTCGCTCAGGGCCAACGCCCACGAATGTCGGCCAACTGACCTCGACCTTTTCGGAAATATTGACAAGGGCAGGCGATTCGCCATCCACCGACGGCACCAATGTTGCCCTGATGAAGCGGACTAACGCAGGCAGGTCATTGGCAAAAACGCTTGAAAGGCTCTCTGCGGACTCGTTTAGCGTTTTTAGGTGGTCCTCGCTGTCACCGACCTCAATAAGCCCGTCACGCAAATACTCTCGGATGAAATTTTCCACTGAACCCTCGTGCTGCTGCCAGACTGCTGTGCGGACGAATTCCCGATTCGCTGGCTCCAAAACAGTCCGCTAATTGATACTTACCCGCTAAAGCTAACGCACTCAATGGACGAAAACAAGAGAAGAGCATTGAAAAATAGTCCATCTTGCGATACAGTTAAGAGCAACCCATATGGAACAGAGCGTGTACATGGACCATTCCCAAGAACAGTCGAAAGATTTAGTCCACCTTTCGCGGCTGGCTTTGGCTGGCCGCGTTCAGGACGTACAGACGTATGTGGTTCGCATGGCACGCCGCTACAAGAAGCGGCTCCCAGAGCTAGGTGAGCAGCTCAACGAGATCGTAAAACAGGCTCCAACTCGCCAGTCGCCCTTGCGAAGTGAGACTGTCGCGGCCATTCCCGTTGACCGGGATAGCCGCTTGCAGCTTCTGCGACACGAACTTTCGCCATCTCTTGACCATGCACCCATTTGGACTGGATCAGTCGAAGCGTCGCTCAAGCGAATCGTAATGGAGCACGAACGCCAGCAAGAGTTACTTGACGCTGGCTTGGCGCCGACACGAACGGCAATTTTCACCGGACCTCCAGGCGTTGGCAAGACAATGGCGGCGCGATGGTTGGCTCAGTCGCTCCAACGCCCGTTGCTGACGCTTGATCTATCGGCGGTAATGAGCAGCTTTCTTGGACGAACCGGAAACAATGTCCGGCACGTTCTCGACTACGCGAAGGGTGTACCTTGCGTACTCTTACTAGACGAACTTGATGCCATCGCAAAACGACGCGATGATGACCAGGAAGTTGGCGAACTCAAGCGGCTGGTGACGGTTCTTCTGCAGGAGGTGGATGATTGGCCCGAAGGAGGCTTACTTGTTGCTGCGAGTAATCACGCCGAATTACTTGATCCGGCGGTTTGGCGACGCTTTGAAAAGAAGGTGGAGTTCGAGTGTCCTGGACGCGATGCGATTCAATTGGCTGTGAATGTGTTTCTTGGCGGGCATGAAGAGATGTCCAACGCTTGGCAATCCGCGTTGGCATTTTTGTTTGCGGGCATGTCTTTTAGTGACATTGAATGCGAGGCGACAGAACTGAAGCGACAGGCCGTGCTGGAATCAAGCACGCTGGAAGAACGATTGATTGATTTTGTGCATCAGCGAATCGCCTCGCAAACGAAGGCTGGGAAAAAGCAGGTGGCTGCGGCACTGGTCGAAGCTGGAATGTCGCAGCGTGCGATCAACGAATTAACGGGACTCAGCCGCGACACCATTCGCAAGATTGAGCTGTGAGGGAAAACTGAAACATGGCGGACCAACCAAGATTCCTGCTGGGAAACGGGCATAACCTAACGAGCCGCGTGAAGGTCACCAAAATCTTGGAGCCAAAGCCGCCGCCCTACGACATCAAGACGGCCAAGGCGAGACTCGCTCCTCAATTTTCGTCCACTGCCAAGTCGCTAGCGGAGATCCCAGACGCCGCTTGCCCGGACGACTACGCGGTCGCCTTGCTAACACTTCATCCTGAATACACAGCAAAGAGTTATTTCCCTGGCGAACTTTTGCGCGAGGCTCGCATGGAGGCAATTGGCTCACGACCAGCTCGGGTTAAACCTCAAGCCTGGAACAAAAAAGCTAGCCCGGAAGAGGCACCGACAACCCAGCTATACGTTGCCGCAAGCCGTCGCAATTTCGCAAGCTTCGCCAACCAACTACCAGGCCTGTCCGAATCTGACACGAGCACGAAGCAACTCTTTGAAATTGAGGTTTTCAAGGCACTGGATGTCAATGACCGAACGCAAAGAGTTGACCGAACAGCGAAAGACCCGTTGCTCGAAGTCGTGTTGCATACATCGGGCGTTCCTCGCGCTGGCCGCATTGTTGAGGCGTTTGAGGAATACGCAGACACGCTCAACCTGCGTCCTGATTTTGATCGCCGATTTGAAGTTGGGTCGCTTTGTTTCTTACCAGTTCGAGCGGCAAATACTGACATTGATAAGCTTGGGCAGTTCGCTTTTCTGCGAACCATCCGGCAAATGCCTGAATTGCGACCGATGAAACCAATCATCCGAACATCAGGTAAGTCCAAGCCCTTTGCAGTAAAGTTGCCCAAGGATCCTCCGCTCGATCCGCAGGTAAAGGCTGCGGTCTTCGATGGTGGTTTGACTGACGAAGCAAGCTTTGGTTCGTTCGTGCATGGACACGAACCCGTTGGTATCGGAGCGCCGGTCGAGACATTCGTCGATCATGGCACATCGGTTACGTCGGCGCTTCTGTACGGTCCGCTCCGAAAAGGCGATACGGTTCGGCAACCTTACGGTCAAGTCGACCACTATCGAGTCCTCGACGATCATTCTGCCAAAGATCCCTACGATCTTTACGACACCCTTGCCCGCATTCGTGATGTCCTGCAAGTTCGGAAGTACGGGTTCGTCAACCTGAGCATTGGCCCGTCGCTACCAATCGAAGACGATGACGTTCACGCCTGGACCGCCGTCTTGGATTCGCTTCTCTCAAGCGGCGAGACTTTGGCGACGGTTGCGATCGGCAACGCCGGCGAAAAAGACCGGCCTTCTGGGAACGCACGTGTTCAAGTGCCATCGGACAGCGTCAATGCGTTGGCTGTCGGAGCAACAGACAGATCGAATGAAAAATGGGCGCGTGCAAAATACAGTTGCTATGGTCCTGGGCGAAGTCCCGGCGTCATCAAACCCGAGGTCGTGTCCTTCGGTGGTTGCTCAGCAGAACCGTTCTTCGTCATGGATTCGTCACTAACAATTGCGATCCCGGAGGCGGGGACAAGTCTCGCTTCGCCCGCAACGCTGCGTCTTGGCATGGGAGTGCGTGCTCACTTCGGCGCAGACTTTTCAGCGCTCGCCATCAAGGCGTTGCTGGTCCACTGCTGCGAACCGCACGAGACACAATCGTCGGATGAGATAGGTTGGGGGAGAGTGCCCGGCGACGTGGAACAGCTTGTCGTTTGCGGTGATGGCGTCGCGCGCGTCGTGTTCCAAGGTGAGTTGACACCAGGACAATACCTGCGCGCCCCGGTTCCCATGCCGGCTGGCAAGCTAACAGGAATGGTCTCGATCTCAGCCACGTTCTGCTTCGCCAGCGAAACGGACCCGAATGATCCGGGGAACTACACGCGAGGCGGATTGGACGTGACATTCCGGCCAAACGCGGACAAGTATGCTGTAGATGCTGCCCATCCAAAATCGAGCTCGTTCTTCCGCAGTTCCGACTACGACACTGAGGGGTCGCTACGACGAAACGCCCACAAATGGGAAACAACTTTGCATCGGCAACGGAGCTTTCAGCCAAAATCCTTGAAAGACCCAATGTTCGACGTCCACTACCAAGTTCGTGAATCGGGCCGCACAACGAGAGCGAGCGACAAGATCCGGTATGCAATGATCGTTACCATCAACGCTCCCAAAATGCCGGACCTGTACGATAAAATTGTCCAACGGTTCCAAACTCAGATTGAGCCGATGACGCCGCTAATCGAAGTTCCAATCCGCGTTTAGGTGCTAACTGTCCTGCTGACGGTGAAGCGAGATCAGATCGTCCGTACAGAACGAAAGCCCCAGGCAAGCAGGGACTTTCGCGGCATTTTCCAGCACTACTTGGCTGGTTTCTCTTTCGGTTGCGACTGGGTGGTCTTCTTGTCGCTGTCGTTCGACGAGCCCTTCGGCTCGTGGCTACCGGAACCATTCGTCATAGCAAATTCCTCGAGAGTGAGAAGCAAAAACGACGATGCAGACGATCGTCTGTATAAACATCGTCTGTAGAGCTATCGAGTTCAAGGGGTGATCTTATCTAAATGGATCAAATTGAACTCGAATTCGGAAAAGTTGTACGCAAATACCGCGAAAAGGCTGGCCACTCACAAGAGGGGTTCGCCGATGTTGCCGGTCTGCATCGAACTTACATCAGCTCGATTGAGCTTGGGAAAGTCCAGGTCGGTATCGGCGTCGCCGAAAAGCTCGCCATTGCGCTGGACGTTCCGCTGAGTAAGCTATTTCGGGAGATTGAAAGGCGACGCGATAACCAATCCGGTTAGCTTTTGGTTTAGTAGCAGGTCGAGTCGCTCGTAGTATTTACGAAGCGTGTCGCGTGAGCCCAAAAAAAGCAGGCTGCTGATTGCCAAAGCTCCCACGTCTGGCCAGGCAGGCCAAGAGACTAGGTAAGCCGTTCTCCAGCACCCATACGCGAATAGCCAAGCGAAAAGACTATTTCCGTAGAACTGGTAGTAGCGATACTGGTTTTCGTTCAGCAAGGTGAACGCTTCTGAGTTGGCTTGCAGCCGGGAGAAGTCCCAGTTTGGTCGAATTATCCCGGTCCATTCGTTGATTCGATCAAGCACCAACCAGCGAACCGTGCTGCTGAGCAAACCAACAAAAATTGCGGCCAACGACGAATACAAAAAGCCGCCAACTGAAACTCCGCCGTCACCGGCGATCCACGATTTGATAGTGGGGGACTGAAAACTTGCACCGCAGATCGCGATGAACCCCGGTACGAGGTAAGCAATGACAAGGCCGAAGTTTTTGTCGGTTAGATTGTTCACGCGGAAAGACTAGGCGGTCTTTGCCAATGGCGCAAACAGGTGTCACCTACGCGGTATGGAGGCGATCCCTCGAAAGCCGCAGCGTGCCGACGTCCAGATCGAGAGCCAACACCCTATCGTCCATTTTCGATCATTTGTCGGATGAGCGGCAGCTCGACGAAGCAATGGGACCGTAGCGGGCTCTTATCGAAATGCACTCGAGCCACCTCCAGTCGACTATCAGTCCGCGACACTACATCGACTCCTGACCTGGCAAAAGGCTGGCAACCGAAGCTGAACTGAAGCAGCACCAGCACCTGATAGAGGTCATGCCTTTGTGTCATCGAAGACGATTCGAAATTCTCAAAACATCTCGTGAGAATGCGCATCGCGACCAACTTCTCGCCCCTGCGAAATTCCCAAATTGCGCGAACTAAATCCCATCTCACATCGATCAGGAATCGATTCGTGTTCTTAACTTGTTCCAGCGACTCTCGCTGCTCATGAAACCAAGCAAACTGCTTGGCCGCAATTTTCATTCCATCTTGACTTGCGGATTTCGAGGCGATTCTCGCCATCCCCATTCGTTCATGAACAATCATCTCAAAAATCTGAAGTGCCAAGGATTCGTCTTCGAGATCCTCAATGGCTAGACTGTGCCCCGCTTCAAAATTGAGGGCCGCAAGCCGATGAAATCGCGCCTTTGCCAGCGCGTTTGAAGCGTTCGGATGATCCTTGCTCCAAACAGGCTCACTACCTGGTATCAATCGACGTGTGAGCTGACCGCGAAGAAGAATCAATTTGGCAATCCACTCGGTGTTGGCACGCCTACGTGTCATCATTCGATCGACTCCACCTCTCGCAAGTTCGATGAGCCGGTTGCTCTGCTCCGCGAAATCGTCCACAGGAGAGGTGACGAGCCTGTGCGTTGAGAATTCAATTGCCATCTCGACGAGTGAGAAAGAATCGAACGGTGTAAATTCATTCGTACCTACGAAACGCAGGTGTTTTTCAAGCAGCTCTTGCACTTCAACAAAATCCGTTGGGTTGATAACCCCATGGTTTGAAAGCCCTGTGTAGTTCAGCCCATAAGTGTCGTTCCCGAGCCAGCCCTGCAGCGATTGCAAGTCTTGGAAGTGAGTCGACAGCCGCTCAACACCGGCAGCTGGAGGTGCGAAGTAGTTGGAGCCTAAATCGAACTCGATCTCAATTCCGCGCAAAACAGACTCGCGCATTCGTTGAGACGATCGGCCGTTCACAAAGGTCTTTCGTGAGATCTCCGACTCATTCTTCACGGAAGCCTTGTCTCCGATTAGATGCGAGCAACGGTGAAAGAACTTCGCCTCTCCAACCTCTTCGATGAGACTGTCAAGCAAATGGTCTGCGTAGGCAGATCTCCTGTCCTTGCGAGGCTTGCTCATTCGATTCTCGATGACCTGGGATGACTTGGGAATTCCGTTTCGTGCTGGACGAGCTGAAACATATCCTCTGATTGTAAACGCAACCCTACACCAGTGCAGATTAAGCGGAACAGCACGGCCAACAACCGGCGGAACGCAATAGAAGTCGCCGACGATGAACACACGCGAAACGGACAAAAGAATGATCAGATCATCAACGGCCTTCAGAACGTCGCCCCCTACCGCGACGGGAAGTAATTCGGCTTCACTGGAGCGCATACTAGACTCGGTGCGTTGCTACGATCAGGAGTCGTCTATGGCAATCCGACTGATCCCCACTGAGGGACTGATGAGCAAACTACAGAGGGAAATGTACTTGTCGGTTCAGTGTGGTCGATATCTTCATGCCCCACCAGAGAATCTAGACAAGGCAATTGCTTACCCAGATATTCACCACCTACAGTCTGTCTTTTCGGAAACATGCGAGGTAATCGCACGTGTTTTAAAAGGCAACTATGTCTGTCCCGATTTCCTGTCCGGTCTGCAGGCCATGCAGTTGGTAGTCGCATCGTTCAGTACGCCTGGGGATCTCGTTCTTTCAATATCCGAGGAGCACGGCGGACATGCTTCGACGGCGTCGATAGTCAAAGACCTCGGTCGGCAAAGTGCTTCGCTTCCATTCGATCCTGAAAAACATCAGATCGCGACAGAGAGTCTGGATCCCGAGGAAGACCCTGCCTTGGTCCTTGTCGACCATTCAAACGTTCTGCGATCACATGACTACGTAGAACTGGCAGATCAGTATCCAGACGCGATCCTCGCTGTTGATATTTCCCAAGTAATGGCTCTCGTCGCCAGTGGCGATTTCCCAAATCCACTGGACAGCGGAGCGGACCTGATCTTCGGGAGTACTCACAAGTCAATGAATGGTCCGCAGAAAGCGATTGCCGTTACGCGGAATGACGCAGTGTTTAGAAATCTCCAAGAGACGGTGGATATCCACATTTCAAATAATCACCCAGCCAGCGTGGCCGCCCTGGGGATTTGCTTTTCCGAATTTGAGCTGTTTGGATTCGAGTATGGAGCCATGCTGCTCCACTGCGCGAGGGCGCTGTCGCACCAGCTTGATCGCAACGGAATCACCGTCTATGGTCGTTTCAATGGTGAGTTCACTAGCACCCAACATGTTTGGATCGACGTCGAGAAATGCACGAAACTAACTGCTATCGAAGCGGTACAGACGCTACATTCGGTAGGACTGATTGTAAACACTTTGTATCTGCCGACCGGCGGAGAATCTGGTGCTGGGGCTAAGGGTCTTCGCCTTGGAACAACAGAAGTTGCCAGGCTCGGGATGGGCCCTGACGAAATGGGCTTGATCGCTGAAGCAATCGCCGACGCCCTGCTGTCTCGCGTTTCACTAGACGACATACGAGAAAGAATGCTGCAGCTGCGTGAGCGCTTTCAGCGTGTTGAGTTTTGCACAGATGCCCTTGGTCAACGACATTGAGTTAGGTGAACGATACAATGAAACCCGCAATCGTCTTAGTGAGTGGCATGAGCGGATCGGGGCAAAGCTTCTTGATCCAAACCCTGAAAGATGCCCACGTTGTAAGCAGTGAGGGTTCACGATACCTCACTCGTCCGCTCCGTCCAGACGACAACTCTTCTCAAATCTCTGCAACTTTAAAACGTCTAGTTGGTGAGTGCTCTTGGTTCTACGAGAAGTACGGCACGCGATACGGATTCGCAATCCCGAATATGGTAAGATCTCGACTAACGCTTGCCGTCATTGCTGGAGATTTGGATAAGCTCTTGTCGCTGAAATATGCAATCTCACGTGAGGCACCGGGTATCCCGATTGGCCTACTTCGACTGAGCGTGCCAATTGATCTAATCGCTGCCCGACTTTTAACAAGGTTTGGCTACGGAGAATCACTTGACGAGAGGGTTCTCGATAATCGCGATCTTGAGTCTTACGAAATGCCACAGCAGGAGTTGCTGAAGCGATTTGTGGACATCAGCTACATCCACAATATTTCAAATACCGAGGCCATCTTGATCGATGCTCCCGCGAGAGCCATATCGAAAGCAGCGATAGTCGAGTTCGGCAAATCCGTTGTTGCAAAAGCAGTTGTCGCCGCCGACATGATGTCGACTGACATATCTACGCCTCGAATAGTAACGTCCACTAGTGATATGCCGATCGCTGTAACAGAGGTGCTTGGATGCCTTGGAGAAACGGCGAAGCAGCAAGGTGTCAGTCTTTACCTAAAGGGAGGGGTTGCGGTTTCTCTGTATGCAAACAGTACGCGAACACACCTGAATACCGATGCCAATGGCATACTCAGCGAACTCCCCTCGCTGCATAGGGAAGTGAGCAGGCCGGTTTCTCTCGACATCGACTGGATGCCAGAAGTCGAAGCCGAACAAGATCACCGACGTTGCGTTCGGAGTCTTGTGCGTGGTGACGATCTGCTTGAGTTTTCCGAAAACTGGGATGAGAAGCTTTTTCATTCTCGCAAATTTTGTAGCGAGTATCGCGGGGTTGAACTTGATTGCGTTTCTGTCAGTCGAATACAGCCGACCGGCAGTCCTTTTACTTTCGAGTTCTTTGTCGACGATTTCGTCTCAAGTCGCTCTCGCAAAACTGAGGTTGATGGTTTACAGCTCCTTCCACCTGAGCTCTTGATGTTTGAAAAGCTGCTAGCGGGCAGAAATGAGGATTACGGCAAGTTTGATTTCGTTGATGCGGCCATATTGGCGATGGGAAATCGCTTGTCCGACGACTTACTATTGCATCTTGTCTTTCTACAAAAGCACATTGAGGGACGTGAGGAGACGATCGAGCCAAGATTTTTCCAGGACAAGGAATTACACCGACTTGGCTTCAAATCACCCAATATCAGAGCGATTACGATGCGGCGATGCGGCCAGGATGGTTCAAATAGAAATCCTTTCGATTCGAGTCGAGATGGAATTAAGCAACTTGCGATGTTGGATCGGCTGCACGCCAACATTGGATGTCTTCTCCGACGGCCAAAATCCGACAGTCAGGTGAGCGACAGTAGTGCATCGTATCTTAGGCAGTTTGAGAGTAAATCACTTACTCGACGGTTCGTCGCAATACAGTCTTGGGCTGAGTACATTGCTGAGTACGTAGTGGGCAGGGCAGACGTACACGTAAAGTCATCCCGACAGTGGAATGGTGTTGACGATTCTTAGTTCCATTTCGGCTCGGTCTTGGATTACATATGCTTGTGAATCAACAAATCGCCTGATAAGAAGACTTATCGGCAAATATTGAGTGATTTCAGGGGGTTAGGGCGGTTACAGTTGCACATTGTTGTCCATTCGCAGTCGGACTTCGGCGAGCGCTGTCGTTAATGCTTCCTCGACCTGCTCGTAGTTGCAGTCCTTCGGAGTCGAGACGACGACCTTGACGCCCTCCTCACTTGCGAAAGTCAGTCTCGCTCCCTTTCGCGTGGGACTGCTCTTTCCTCGACGTTGCTTAACTTGGCTTTGCGCCTTGGCTGCTGTAAACGTAACGCTATCACCGCCGCTGTATAAAGCCGCAAGAATTTGATCATCCGACGATAGTTTGGAAAGCTCGTAAGCCGCGAGCGCGGAAAGCTTGCCTTCTTCAACGCGCTGGCGGACTTCTTCGGGGAGTCGCAACAGGGCCAGAGAACGTGTTACCTTCGACGGAGTCACTCGGATCGATTCGGCGAGTTGCTTACTGTTCCATCCGGTCATCTCTCGGAGCTGTTCAAAGGCTTTGGCTTCTTCGATCGGTTTCAGGTTTTCACGAAGCAGATTCTCTATCAACTGTTGCTGGAGCACTTCACTCTTCGATAGTGAGTCCTCGACAAACTGACAATTGACGAGTTTCAACCCGGCTTGTTTCGATGCACGATACCGACGTTCCCCAGAAATGATAATCCAAGTTGACAGTTCCTCGGACCAACGGACTCTAATCGGCTGAAGCTGCCCCTTCTCCTTGATGCTATTGGCGAGTTGCTCAATCTCGTCATCACTGAAATCGACACGAGGTTGTTCTGGATCAGGAATGAGTTTGTCGATGTCGAGCGTCCCAAACGATCGCAGAGCTCGGCGCCCGACATCCTTGGTCTTTGCGACGGGACTAAGTGTTGGACGGGATTCGTGGTCTCGCACGCCCATCGACTCGTCCAAATTCCCCTGAATGCGTTGAAGAGTGTTTCTAGTATTAGTCATTCTGTTCTACGCCATCGTTTTTTGGTTCTTGCGACTCGCGATCCGCGTCATCAATTCATCGACGAGCCTTCGCATACTTAAAGCCGCTTTTGACTTTGGAGCGTAGACTTCGACGGGTTGCCGGCAAGCCAAAGCCACCTTGAAGGCTGAGACTTCGGGCATCACTGTGTTTAACGCCATTTCTTCGTACAGCGTTCTCAACCTTGCCTCGTAAGAACGATGGACCAGCAGTCGTTTGTCGTATCGTGTAATCAGATGACCAAGACGCCGCAGGTTTGGGTTAAGTCTGCGAGCATTGTCAATGCACTGATGAACCGCTCGAAGTCCTTGAGTGCCGAAGTCTTCCGGTGGCACGGGGATAACAACAAAGTCCGCCGCAATCATTGCGTTCCAACTGCACTGATACAGATTCGGTGGGCAATCGATCAACGTGATGTCGTAGTCGCCAACTTCTTCCAAGGCGTCTCGAAGTGAATACTGAATCATGCCCGATGACTCAGGTGTTGGTGCGTTGAAGGCCGCCAGATGCTGGTTGGTAGGAAGCACGGAGATGTTTTCAAAGTCCGTCTCGCGAATTAACTGTTTTCGATCAATAAAGAACGTCGACTCATCAAAAATTGCCGCAAGCGTCTCCTCGGGCGGAAGGTTCTCGATTTCATCGCTTCCAAAGAATCCTTGGCTCAATGAGCCTTGAGGATCGGCATCGACTGCCAAAACAGAATAGCCCAGACCAGCAAATGCACCGGCGAGATGAAAACAGGTCGAACTCTTTCCGCACCCACCTTTCTGATTGATCAAACACAGGGTCACTCCTGCCATACGCTTCCTTGGCTAGCGGCACGCCGCGAATTGCACAATGCAATTCGCGATAAGTTGCCGATTTCACGCTTGATAAACTCTCATGGGTTGCTGAGGGTCGTCAAGGGAAATACACGCGGTTTGGTGGGGCGTATGTACGTGTCGTTTGCGTCACATCTTTCGGTGCCCCAGAACGCACCTCATGCAACCCGTCATTTCGATTGCATAATGCAATTCTCGGTAGCTGCCCGAAATTGTTTCATTTTCGGGCTGAGCTAGGTCGAGGGGGCGAGAGTGTTTTTGGTTTCCGAGTGACGTCCAACGTGCTACGTGCTTTAAGCAGGTTAAAGCAACGGAGGCACATGAAGAAACAAAACGAAAAATCCAAACGAGTCACTGGCATGGGGCAACTGTCAATTGTCGAACACGCTCTATGTCCCCTCGATTCACGGACATCACTGAAAGAGAATTTGGTGCATGCCGCGAAACATTCTTTCGTGAACAAGTCCGGACAGCGAGGTTATGCGAAAGCACGCGTGTTCTGCCCACTTGGTCTCTCAGCCGCTGACGAGCTTTACCTTTGGGGTTTGCTGGCTCTTAGCCTTTTACCCGCCGAACCAGAGTCGGAGCTAGTGGCGACGCCCCACTGGATTCTCAGGCAACTAGGAATCATCAACCAGGGAAGTAAACGTGGCGGAAGGCAGTACAAAGCATTTGGTGAAGCACTGCGTCGTCTGTCAGTCGTCAACTACATGAGCGACAACTTTTACGATCCGAATCGTTCTGAGCATCGACGCGTTAGCTTCAGTTTTTTCAGCTACAGCTTGCCCCAGGACGCTCGCTCGTCACGAGCATGGCGAATCGCTTGGGACCCAATCTTTTTCGAGATCGTGAAGTCTAGCGCCGGTCACTTCCGCTTTGA